>JBEKDI010000090.1:0-23171 GCA_050014435.1 Verrucomicrobiota bacterium
CTTGATCAACAAGATCCATTCGTACGCGCACGAGTAGGTCTGCGCTGGAGTCATCAATTTCCACTCCATTGATACTCGTATCCGGCAGGCGGGTCGTAGGCGCAGGCGGGCACAAACGGGGGCGGCGATTGGGCCTTCAAAAATATTTTCACATAGCTGACATGGCCATCCACGAAACTGACGACGTTCATTGCATCGTTGAAGAACATGTTTTGGCAATACGTCGGCGAAATAGTATAAAGGGGCCTTTTAGGTTGATGCCAGGAAAACGGTATGAGCGCCGGTGTTTCAGTCACAAGAACCGTTCGGGAGGGATGCCTGATGGAACTCAGGCCCAGGCCGGCGATGCCTGGCCGGAAGGCGCTGTTGGTCGGATCAAACAAATTGCCCGCATTAAATGCGTAGCTCGAATAGTCGCTGTTGGATTGGGCGCACCAACTTTCCGGAACGTATCCCTCCCAGGCAGTGTGGCCGAAACGTTTCCCAAACATGTAATCGTAATAGAAAACGTCCGCCGGACAGGCGAACAACCTGTCCCGCCCCGAGGACGCGCCTTTCAAGCCAACGTAGCTCTTCACAAGCTGCTTGTAAGCGTCATAGGGATTGGGGTGCCATGCAGGCTTGGGGGACTTGTCGTTTGAATCATCCGAATACATGCGCACGGCCAGATTGATTTGCCGCAGGTTGTTGATGCAGCCCGTTCGCCGGGCATGACCTTTGGCCGCGCCGAGTGGCGTCAAAAGCAACGCTGCCAGTATGCCGATGATGCAAATGGTCACCAGCAATTCTACGAGCGTGAATCCGTCACGATTCATTAGAGTCTGCTTGCCTCCCGTGCATTTCATTTTGGCCATACCTCACCCCGCTCCATAACGGCATCTTCATTCTGGCTGTCTTGCTTGTCAATCCATCCTTCATCTTCGCTTTGGTTGCTCCTTCGTGAACAACTTCGTGGTTGCTCCAAACTGAGATGGGGGACAAAAATGAATGAAGGCTGAAGTCATAATTATGAAATCAATCTGTGAAATAACCGTAAAAGCCGTCGAATCGATTTTTGCCGTTTTTCGGTTGGAACCTGCTGCCAGCCAATCCATTCCACGCAAATTGCTCCCCCTTTTTCAGCGCTATGTATTAATTGGCGTTTTTGACGGGTGCGCGCTTTTTTATGAATATGTGTATTCCACTGAAAACAGCCAGATGCCTGACGCATCGATGGTTAAACTTGCCTGCAAAAGTGATTTGCCCCACCGCGGCCTCTTCGCCGTGACTTTGCCTTGCATCCGCGGCGTCCTCGGTGTTTACTGAGAGCGGACAGCGCGGACGGTTCTGATGAAGATATTTGAGTATCTTAACCGCAAGTCGCACATGACGCTGGTCGTGATGGGGCTTGTCCTGGTGATTTACATCGGGGAGCTGGATTATGTCACCGGTCCAATGGTCGCGCTGATGGACTTCTATCTCATTCCGATCATTTTTGTCGCCTGGTTTGTCGGACGGTGGGCTGGGGTGTTCCTTGCGATGGTTTCGGTCCTGATTTGGTGCGGCGCCAAAATCATCGACCCCGGTTACATCGTCAAACCCTGGCTGCTGGTGTGGAACACATTGCAGCGTCTGGGCCTTTATGCCAGCGTGGGGCTGTTGACCTCGGAAGTGGCGGAACGCAAGCGGGTGGAGCAAGCCTTGCGCCAGGCCCAGGAAGGCCTGGAGATTCGCGCGCGGGAACTGGCGGGTTCCGAAAGCGCCCTGCGCCAGCAAACCAGCATCCTGCAATCCATTTTGAACAGCATGGGTGACGGCGTCATTGTGGCCGACGCCGCGGCCAATATTCTGCTCCTCAATCCCGCCGCCGAGCGGCTCATTCGTGCCGGGCTGGGCACGGGCGAGCCGGGCAATCAGGCCGAGCAGACCGGGCGGCATCAAACTTATCGCCCGCAGGCGCTCACCGCTCGCGCCAGCAAAGAGCATCCCCTGTTGCGCGCCATTCGCGGCGAGACCATCGACGGAGCGGAAGTTTTTTTGCACCCTTCAGGCGCCTCGGACGGACTCTGGCTGACCGTCACGGGCCGCCCGCTGGTCGATGAACAGGGGCGGGCGCAAGGCGGCGTGGTTGTCTATACAGACATCAGCCCGCGCAAGCTCATGGAGAAACAAATCGCTGAAATCAGCGAGCGCGAGCAACGCCGCATTGGACAGGATTTGCACGATAATTTGTGCCAGCACATGGTCAGCATTGCTTTTGCCGCCGAGCTGCTGCGCGACAAGCTGGCGCGCAAGGAACTCCCTGAAGCCGCCCAGGCTGAGACCATCGCCGAAATGGTCAGTGAAGGCATTTCGCAGGCTCGAATCCTGGCGCGCGGCCTTTACCCCGTCCGCCTGGAAGTCGATGGTCTTACCTCCGCTTTGGAGGAACTGGCCGCCAGCTCGCAGGCGCGCAACAACATCGCCTGCCATTTCACCAGCGACGAAGAGGTCCTGATCCATGACGAGGTGGCCGGGAGCAACCTCTATCGCATTGCCCAGGAGGCCGTCAACAATGCCGTCAAACATAGCCGCTGCAAAAACATTTCCATCGGCTTGGGCGCGGTCGAGGACGAGGTGACGCTGACCGTCAAGGATGACGGCATAGGCTTCCCGGAAACCCTGCACGCCGGCGGCGGCATGGGCCTGCACATCATGAATTACCGGGCCAACATGATCGGGGCTTTGCTCGATATCCGCCGCGGCGCGACCGGCGGCACCATTGTCATTTGTTCCTTCCACAATCAATCCGTTCCAAAAAATGAGCGCATCCTCGCGAACTAAACTTGAGAAAAATGAATCCGCCTCCGGAACGAAGGTCTTTCTGGTTGACGATCATCCGCTGGTGCGCGAATGGCTGACGCAATTGATCCAGCGCGAGAGCGATCTGACGGTGAGCGGCGAGGCCGAAGACACCCACGAGGCGCTGGCCAAGATCGCCGAAACAAAGCCGGACATCGTCATCGCCGACATCTCGCTCAAGACCACCCACGGCTTGGAATTGGTCAAGGACCTCCAAGTCCGGTTTCCGTCGCTGCCCGTGCTCATCCTCTCCATGCATGACGAGTCTCTCTACGCCGAACGGGTCTTGCGCGCCGGGGCCAAGGGCTACATTACCAAACAGGAAGCCACGAAAAAAATCCTTCCGGCCATCCGCCAGGTGCTCTCCGGCCAGATTTACATCAGCGAAAAAATGGCCTCCCGCATGGTGCATAAAATGGTCCTGGGCCGGGCCCAGGAGCAAAAATCCCCGATCGAACGCCTGACCGACCGCGAATTGGAAGTCTTTCAATTGATTGGCAGCGGGCAGGGCACGCGGCGCATCGCCGCCGAACTGCATTTGGGGATCAAGACCGTCGAGTCCTACCGCGCGCGCATCAAGGAAAAACTGAAATTGGAAGACGGCACGCAATTATTGCAGCAAGCCATCCAGTGGGTCCACAGTTTGAAGGACCGTTGAGCGTGTCAGACGAATAGGCTGGCCGCGTTGGCCGAGGAGGGAAGGAAACGGCCGCCTGAATACATTTCTTCTACTTGACTGATATTCCACCGCCGCAGCCGGTAGACTTGGGCAAACATGAAATGCGCCGCCGCCTGCCCCTGCCCTCCCACCAGTTCGCTGCCCCGGCGCACGTTGTCCTGCATCCAGGCCGGTAGCAACAGATGATACGGATTGCGCCGCACTTCGCCGGCGTGAAAGGAGGTCGCCGCCGCCAATTCCGACACCTCCTCCGCGCTGAATTCCACCAGCAGATTGGGCGATTGCATTTGCCCCCAAAACTCCATTTCCACCAGGTAACACTTCAAATCCTTCACCGCCTTCAACGCGTCCATGACCAGGTAATGGACGCCGATGTGCGTGCTGTTCCAATCCAATTCGTGCGGCAGGAAAACAACCCTCGGCTGGTGTTCGGCCAGGATTTTAACCGCCGCCTCGATCTTCCTGGACCACGCGGACGGGTCCTTGGCGCGAGTCACGGGATTCACGTTATCCAATCCATTCGGGGCCAATTGCGCCAGGCCAAAGCCGAGATAGCCGCAGGCGCCCTTCAATTCCTGGAGGCGGGCGGCTTTGCGTTCCGGCAACCTTCCCAAGGTGACGGAGGCATCGATCACATTCCAGCGCGCCTCGCGCAACAGGCGCAGGGCCAGCCCGCCGCCGACTGTCTCGTCGTCGGGATGCGGGGCGAAGAAAAGCGCTTTGGGGGCGGCGGGACCGATTTTCGGCCGGGAAACCGGAGGGAATCCGCCCAGTGGGAGGGATCGTCCATCCACGACCAGCCGCGCAAAACCCGAGACAAAATCAGTGTAAGGATTCATCGCAGGGGAAAGGCTAAAGGCTGAAGGCTGAAGGCTAAAGGAAAAACTCCTTTGTGCAGCAAGCCGCCGTGTGAAAATGCACTTTAGATTTAAGCGGGCTTTGCCGCCTGATCGACTTTGGCGGCGAAGATGAAGTCGCTCTCTGTCAATCCATCGATCTTATGCGTCCAGAGGGTCAGCTTGACCTTGCCCCAGGCCAGATAAATATCGGGATGATGATTTTGTTGCTCGGCCAGTTCCCCCACCTGATTGGTAAATTCGAGCGCCTTGCGGAAATTCTCGAATTTATATTCCCGTTCCAAATGATGTTCGTTGACCACGCGCCAGCCTTCCCCCAATTCCCGCGCCAGGCGCGCCAGATCATTTCCATTGAGGGGCGGCGCGCCACCCTTGCACGGCACACATCGTTTTTGCGCTAACTCTGCCATAATTTGAACAATTCCATGCATGTGGGTTGCCGTCAATGCCTCCAATCTCAGATTATTTGCGATGCCCGGAAGAGGACAATGCGGGTGGACACTTGACTCCGTGTGCTGATTGTGGCACAATTGACCCATGCGACGCCGACATGTTTCTTTATCGAATGTCATTGACCGCACCATCGAGTCCCAGGTGAAACTGGGACGCTACAAGGATTTCTCGGCAGCCATCCAGGACGCCGCCTGGAATTACTTTGTCGGGCCTGACTCCCCATTTGAGGAGTACGGGGTGACGCCGGCGGAAGTGGAGCGTACCCATGCCAGAGTCCTGGCCGGAATAAAACGCGAGCGTCGCAAAGGAATGCTCAAACCCTGGCGTCCGTGATTCTCACCCGCCCCTCCTATCTGCGCGTTTTCAAGCGGCTGTCCTCAACCCAACAATCCGCCATCAACGCCGCACTGGCACGGTTGCCGGAAGTTTTTGGGCGTCCGCACATGCATGCCGGCATCGGCATTCGTCCATTTGGCGGATTCTACGAGTGTCGCATCGGACGGGATTTGCGCGTCCTGTTTGTATTTGATAGGGGCGATTTTGTTCTCGTCACGGTCAGTGATCACGACGCCGTGGCGCGTTTTATCCGCGACAATTCCTGATTACATCAATCCTAAGCCTTCAAATGTTCCCTTAACTGGCGGACCAGTTCCGCGGCCGAGACCTGGCCGGGCGCGGTCGGCTGGTCCAGATACCCGTAGGTCAGGCACGAGCCGAGTTTTGGGAAGGACACGCGCGTTTGCTTCCAGGCATTCCCCATGCCGATCACGCATAAGGGCTGTTTTCCTCTCCTGCTCAATAACGACCGCAATGTATCCACGTCGGCCTCGCTCCGAATCATCGTCGCAATCTTGGCCACCGCGCCGTTCTGCTGCGCCCGTTCCACGATGGACTCCAGTTCGGCAAGGGGCGGCGTCTTCGCGAAATCGTGATGGGAAACGAGACAGACCTTGCCCAGCCTCTCCGCCTGCTTCGTCACTGCGGCGCATATCACGCTGCTCAGTTCCACATCAACCGCCGATAGGGCCGGCAACCCTTGCTCGTAAATTTGGAGCCGCCCTTCGTCGTCGTTCGGCCATTCCCCGCCTTCGCTACGCAGGCGGACAGTCAATAACACCGGCTTGCCCCGCGCCTCGATGGCTTTGCACTGCTCCAGCCAGTCCGGCGGGCACCCGGTTTTGTCCAGGCGCACCTCCACAACGTCCCCCGCCAGCAGAAAATCTCCGTCCAGCGACGACAACACGCCTACCACCAGCGGCCCGGCATCCAGGTTCAACTTCACAGCCGGATCATGCCGAAAAGGCTTTAAACCTTAAACCTCAAACTTTAAGCTGCCGCCAATCGAATCGCTCTATGACCAAGACCATCATCAAACCGGGCGGCGCCGCTCCCGCAGCCGGCCCTTACAGCCATGCCGTGCGCGTGGGGGAACTCCTTTTTTGCGCCGGCCAGATCCCGGCTGACCCGGCGACGGGCCAGCTTGTCGGCGGCGACATCCGCGCCCAGACGGAATGCGTCCTGCGAAACGTCAACATCATTTTGCAGGACCAGGGCCTGACTCTGGGCCATGTCGTCAAGACTACGGTTTTCATGACGAATCTGGCCGAGTTTGCCGCGATGAACGAAGTTTATGGCCGGCATTTCCGCACGGACCCGCCCGCCCGTTCCACCGTGCAAGTGGCCGCCCTGCCGCGCGGCGCGAACGTCGAAATTGAAGTCATTGCCCACTACTGATGTCCCTCTTTTTCCAGCTTGCCCTCGCTTTTGTCGCCGGCGCGATTCTCGGCGGGTTGTTCGGCCTGTTGACGGGCCGCCGAACGAATCTCCCCCCGGACGCGCGGTTGGAAAACGAATTGCGTCAGCAACTTCAGCAACGTGAGAAGGAACTCGATTCCACCCGCGCTCAACTGAGCAAATCAGCCGCCGATCTGGCCACTGCCGAAGCCAATTGCGCCGCCGCCCGCCAGTCGCTGGCCGAATCCCGCGAACTGCACGCCGCCCATTTGCGCGACGCCAAGGAAACCCAGGAAAAAGCCCTGGCCGACTTGCGTCAAACCTTTCAAGCCCTCAGCGCCGATGCCTTGCGGCAGAACGCGCCACAGTTTCTCCAACTGGCCAACGAAACTTTTGCCAAATTCCAGGAAACGGCCAAGGGCGATCTGTCCACACTCGTCCAACCCCTGAGGGAGCAATTGGACACCTATCAAAAGCGGCTTCAGCAAAGTGAATCCAACCAGTCCACCACTCTCGGCGAAGTGAAGAAGCAACTGGAAAGCCTCGCCCAGAACAGCCAGAACCTTTCCAGCGAGACCCTGCAACTGCGCCGCGTCCTCAGCTCCAACCAGGCCCGCGGCCGCTGGGGCGAAGAGACCCTGCGCCGTGTCGTCGAAGCCGCCGGCATGAGCCCCCATTGCGATTTCACGGAACAGAACCAGGTCGATGACAAAAAGCCGGACCTCATCGTGCGCCTGCCCGGCGACCGAATAATTATAGTTGATTCAAAGGTGCCGGACTTGGATTTCCTGCAAGCCATCGACTCCGCCGACACCATCCAGCGCGCCCAGGCCTTGGATCAGCACGCGGCGAAGTTAAAGGACACCATCCGCGACCTGGCCAAGAAGGATTATCCGGCTCAATATCCCAATGCCCTGGATTACGTCGTGCTGTTTGTTCCGGCCGAATCCCTTTTCAGCGCCGCGCTGGAGGCCGACCACGAACTGATTGTCTGGGCCTCCAATCGGAAGATCATGCTGGCCACGCCGACCTCGCTCATCGCGTTGCTGCGCGCGGTCAGCGTTAGTTGGCAGCAACACGCGCAGACGGAGAATGCGCGCGAGATCGCGGTATCAGCCCAGGAACTGTTCAATCGCGTGGCCAAATTCTTCGAACACTTCGAAAGAATCCGCGCCGGCTTGGAAAGGGCGACCAGTTCTTTCAACGAAGCCGTCGGCAGTTATGACCGCATGGTCCGCCCGAGCGGCGAGAAGTTGCTCAAGCTCAGCGGCAGCGTGGCAGCGAAAAATCTGCCGGAGATTGCGCCGCTGGAAACCGCGTTACGTCTGCCGCCCTCATGATGCAGTTCCCTCCTAATCCGAATCCCGGCTTGCAGTTTGAGCCGGATTGAGACAATAACTGCGACTATGGAAGCAGAGACACTCAATTGCCCGATGTGCGGCGCGGCGGTTTCCTCGGATTCGCCGCAGTGCGAGCATTGCGGGGCGCGGCTGGCCACGGTGGCGTGTCCCTCCTGTTTCGGCATGATGTTCGTCGGCGCAAAATTCTGCTCCCACTGCGGCGCCAGGGCCAACCGGACCGAAGTCCCTGGCGGATCGCACGAACTCTGCCCGCGCTGCCGCGTCGAGATGGAAGCCGTCCTCATCGGCAAAACGCCTCTGGAGGAATGCCCAAAATGCGAAGGCGTGTGGGCTGACGCCGAATCCGTTCGGCAGATCTGCCAGGACCAGGAACAACAGGCCGCCGTGCTCGGCATGGCTACGTCACAGGCGGCGCAGTCGGTGAGTATTGAGGAACATATCCACTACATCCCGTGTCCGATCTGCAAGGGCCTGATGAACCGGGTGAATTTCGCGCTCTGCTCGAACGTCATCGTCAACGTTTGCGGCCGGCACGGGACGTGGTTTGACAAGGACCAGCTTCAGCGCGTGGTTGAGTTCATCCGCGCGGGCGGCATCGAGAAGGAACGCGCCCGGGAAATCGAGGATTTGCAAGAGCGCGAGAGGCAAGTGCGGGCCGCCGCCGTCGCTGATGCCTGGTCCGCAAAAGACCTTCAGCCGGGATGGAGCGACGACCATCGGGATTTTGCCATCTCCGCCGTGGCCAGCGTCATCGGCCATTTTCTGCGCAAATAGTTTCCGATTACGCCCCCATGCCCTCTTCGAATGAACCCGCGGCTATTTTGAAGCACAGGTTGTCGCGCACGTAGGCGATGCCGTTGGCGCTGGTCGTGTCCAGGTCCCGGTAGGCGCTTTCGGCCTCGACGACCAGGGGCGCCGTCCGCGTGCCCATGACCTTGCAGTAACGCTGCGGGTAGCCGCTGTGCATCATGAGTTCCGCGTAGCGCGTCATATTCAAATCACCGGTGCCGATATCGACAAATTGCATGGCCCTCTTTTGCCAGCCGCTTTCCATCATGCGCAGCGGGATATTGGCCCGGACGACAAAATTCTTGACGTGGCAGGCGTAAATGCGCGGGGCCACTTTCAGGAAACGGGTTTCCCAGCTTTCCCCCTCCCAGCAGTGCGACGGATCGGCATTGACGCCCAGGCATTTGTCACTGTCGCAGATCTCCACCAAACCGTTGAAATCGTCCGCGCACATGGCGGCCGTGCCGGGATGGATCTCGTGCGCCAGGATGATGCCGAGCTTTTTGGCGTGCGCGCGAATTTTGGCCGTCTTCTTGACAAATCGTTCCTGGCCGCTTTTCACCAGGTCATAATCCGCCCCCTTCCAAAACCCCCACGGGTAGCCGGTGGCCACTTCCCAGCCGAAGGCGACGCCCCAGAACATGGGCACGATCCTGATGTCGAGGGCGGCCGCCAGATCCAGCAGGCGCAGCACGTAACTCTCGCTCCATTTCTCGATTTCAGCCGCGGATTTTTTGGCGACGTCGGGCGGCAAAAACGGCCGGACGGTCGGGCTTTCCGTCCAGGCGGTGGTGTGGACCCAGAACGGGCAATGGGCCGAAATGCCGTCGAAATTCATGTCGCGCGAGGCGAAGGCCTGTTTAATTTCGGCGGCGGATTTAAATTTCGCGCCATCCTGGAGCATGTAATTGGACGGCTGTGCGCCCGAGGCGCCGGAGGTTTTGGCGTAGTCCAAAAAATCGGTGAGAGATTTCGCGCCGTGCTGGGCGCCTTCGATGCTGGAATGAAAACATGTTTGGGCCATAAATGATTATATATGTTTATAATGAAACGTCCGCGACACTAGAACGGATCAACGCCGGAAATCAATTCAAATCAGTTTTCCAATAGACCGCATAACGCTCATGGTGCAATTCGTAGAATGGAACAAGCGGAATCTCGGCGTCCTCCGTAATTTTCAATTGAAACGTGAGAGGCTCGCCTTTCACCGCCTTCGCCCGGGCCAGCGCCCGTGCCGGTTTACAAGGCAGCGTCGGGACCTCGGGCAACGGTGTTTTAGCAAAGTCCAATTGATTTGGCGCCAGTTGTCCATTCGGCGGCAGACCCTCCACGCCCAACCTTCCCGCCAGCGTCACCGGCCCGTAGAGAAAGGCGATGTGCCCCGCGTCGCCGGGCAACGTTTCCAGATGCAAACGCATGGGCAGGAGCACTTCGACCTTGTCTTGATTGCGCCAGGCGCGCTCGATGGTGAGATACGAGCCCGGGCCGTCCGTCACTTTTTGTTTCCGCCCATTGACCCGCACCGTCACTTTTCCGGCCCAAGCCGGGTGGCGGATCCGTAGCGCAAATGTCGCGGGCGAAGCGCATCCTAGGGTCAGCGTTGTGGTGTCTGCTTCGGGGAATTTCGTTTCCTGCCGCACCGTCACCCCTTTTTCCGCCCAGCGCAGTTCCGACGGGATGAACAGATTCACGTAAAGCGCATTCGTGCCGTGAAAATAAATGGTGTCGCCGTACTTGGCGTGATTTTCCATTCCGGTGCCGACACAGCACCAGAACGAATCCAGCGGCGTGGAGTAAGTTTTGAAACGCCCCGCCTGCAGCGGAACGAAATAAGTCATCATGCCGCTGTCGGGGTCTTGCGAGGCGAGGATCTGGTTGTAAAGCCCGCGTTCGTAGAAATCCATCAGCCTGGCTGACGGTTCCCATTCAAACAAATGCCGCGTCAATTTGAGCATATTGTAGGTGTTGCACGTTTCCGCCGTCTCCGGGGAAAGGTGTTTGGCGAAATCGTTGGTGGGGAAGAAATGCTCCCCGTCGCTGTCGCCGCCGATAACATAGGAGCGGTTCAAGGCCACGCGTTGCCAGAAGAATTCGGCGATGTCATGCATGCGCCTGTCGCCCGTCAACTCATATTGGCGCGCCGCGCCGGTGATTTTTGGAATCTGCGTGTTGGCGTGCAAGCCGTTCAGTTTGTCCTCGCCCGCCGCCAGGGGCGCAAACACCGCCTGATGGTTAAAGGCCTGGGCGAGCTTGAGATGATCGGGATTGCCGGTGACGGCGTAAAGGTTGGCCAGCACTTCGTTCATGCCGCCGTGTTCGACCCACAAGGCGCGCTGCATCTGTTCGGCGGAGAGCCGGCCGACGCGGAACTTCAGCCAGTCCGCCATGCGCGTGATCACCTCGAGCGCCTGCGGATTGTCGCAGCACTTGTACGTGTCCAACAGTCCCGCCATAATCTTGTGTAACGTATAGTATGGCGCCCAGACATTTTGCGCCCGGTCCACCCGGTCAAAGAATGATTCCGGATAAGCGGACAGGAACCCTTTGTTAAATCCCCGCCCGGGCATCGCCTCCTGGCATTTGGCCAGTTCAGCCACCAGATAATCCGTCCGCTGTTTCAAGGCCGTGTCGCCCGTGCTGGCGTACATCAGCGAGCAGGCCGAAAGATAATGGCCCACGCAATGCCCGCGCACTTCACAATTCGTGCCCTCCCAGCCGCCGAGCGGTTCCGCCGACGAGGGCAAACCAGCCGTCACGCGAAAATTGTGCAGCAACCGGTCCGCGTCCAGGCTCAACAAATAAGCCTTGTCGCGCAGCATGGCGTTGCGGAACGGCCCGTCGAGCAACCGCACGTCTTCCAACGGGAAAGGGTCCGCCTTCAACTCAATGACCGGAGAAACCTTGTCAATCGGCGCGGCCAGGGATGCCATCCAGGGGCAACCCGCCAAAAGAACCACAGCCGTGGCGACGATCAATCGCATGGGAGAAAATGGAAAACAAAAACACTTCATGACGGCAGGATATTCCCCGGCGGAAAAGCGGTCAACACTCGAGCAGCCCAGTTTCTTGACGCCTGCCGATTTGGACAAAGCGCGGCAATTTGGGTGGATGGGCCCGGCGGCTCGGTGGCCAACGCGTGCGCGCCCTAGAAACAAAGAATACGTGGTGTGTGGTTATCCGGGCTTGTCCCTTTACAAATAAGTATCTGACATTTGATCTCGAAACCAAATGCGACGCACTAGCCAAAGCCAAGCCGCCATCTGCGCGAAATCACCTCGGGGGCGGTGGCGGACTGACGGGAATCTAATCAGGTGGCTGGACAGGCTTTAATCGATTTCTGGCTGACGTTGGAACATTGAACCAGCATACTTCCAAACCATGACTTTGGAGAATCTATGAACTGGCTCTATCTTGCGGTTGCGATTGTTTCGGAGGTCATTTCGACTTCCGTCTTGAAATCTTCATCTGGTTTTACCAAGCTGTGGCCCTCGGCCATCGTGGTAGCAGGCTACACTTCCGCCTTCTATTTCCTATCTTTGACGCTTCGCACCATTCCTGTCGGTGTTGCATATGCCATTTGGTCGGGAGTTGGGATAGTGCTGATCGCGATCGTCGGCTGGATCGTGTATGGCCAAAAATTGGATCTCGCCGCAATCCTCGGCATGGTTCTGATCGTTGTTGGCATTGTGATTATCAATTGTTTATCCCATTCAGTGCCTCATTAGTCGCAGCCGCTTAACACGGCACAACGACTCAACGTAAACGAAGTTGAGCGCCTTTTTGCAAAAGTTAATTGGCCTCACCGCGCGGAGGGCGCCACTTGACTCTGACACCGGTTTGGCGGCGGGTTGCTGCCAGAATCCGCAGGCGGGAACGCCTACGCCGGCGCAGTTCAATTTTTGGTTGGCGGATTCCGGTTCTTAATCGTACTTTTGAACTTTGAAACTGAACACACAATACATCCTTTATTATGGAAGCACAGGCGGACATCGGTTTGATCGGTTTGGCTGTCATGGGCCAAAATCTCGTCCTCAATATGAACGATCACGGTTTTACCGTGGCCGTCTTTAATCGCACGGTGGAAAAGGTCAACGCCTTTCTCCAAAACGAAGCCAGGGGGACCAAAGTCCTCGGCGCGCATTCCATCGCGGAATTCGTCGCGCTGCTCAAGCGGCCGCGCCGGGTCATGCTCATGGTCAAGGCTGGCGCCGCAGTGGATGAACTCATTGCGGAGATTTTGCCACTCCTCGAACAGGGCGACATCATCATCGACGGCGGCAATTCACTTTTCCAGGACACGATCCGCCGCACCAAGGAACTGGAAGCGAAGGGCTTTTGGTTCATCGGCACGGGGGTGTCGGGCGGCGAGGAGGGGGCGCGGCGCGGTCCGTCCATCATGCCGGGCGGCTCGAGGGCTGCGTGGCCGCATGTGAAAGATATTTTCCAGGCCATCGCGGCCAAGGTGGAGGGGAATGTGCCGTGTTGCGACTGGGTGGGCGAGAACGGCGCTGGTCATTACGTCAAGATGGTGCATAACGGCATCGAATATGGCGACATGCAGTTGGTGGCCGAGGCCTACCAGTTGATGAAGGAAGGCTTGGGGATGACGGCGGCAGAAATGCAGCCGGTCTTTGCCGCCTGGAACAAAACGGAGCTGGATTCTTATTTGATCGAGATCACGGCCAACATCCTGGCCTTCAACGATGCCGACGGGCAGCCGTTGCTGGACAAGATCCTTGACGCGGCGGGGCAAAAGGGCACGGGCAAATGGACGGTCATCAGTTCGAGCGAACTGGGCATCCCCATCACGCTCATCACGGAGGCGGTTTATGCCCGCTGCATTTCGGCGCTGAAAGAGGAGCGGGTGGCGGCGGCGCAAAAATTGAAGGGGCCGAAACGCGCCATCGCCGGGGACCGGGCGGCGCTGATCGAGGACATCCGGCTGGCGTTGTATGCCTCAAAAATCGTCTCCTACGCCCAGGGTTACATGCTGATGCGCGCCGCGGCCAGGGAAAACCAATGGAACTTGAATTACGGCGGAGTGGCGTTGATGTGGCGCGGCGGCTGCATCATCCGCAGCCGGTTTCTGGGCAAAATCAAAGAAGCGTTCGACCGGAATCCCGATCTGCCTAATTTATTGCTTGACAAGTTTTTCCGCGGGGAAATCAAAAAGTGCCAGCGTTCCTGGCGCAAGGTGGTGGCCCTCGCCGCGCGCAAAGGCATCCCGTCCCCGGCCTTCTCCACGGCGCTGAGCTTTTTCGACGGCTATCGCAGCGCCTGGCTGCCCGCCAACCTCCTGCAGGCGCAGCGCGATTATTTCGGCGCGCACACGTTCGAGCGCACCGACCAGCCGCGCGGGCATTTCTTCCACGCCAATTGGACCGGTCACGGCGGCAGCGCGGCTTCCGGCAGTTATACGGTTTGAACCGCCGTTGAGACGATGGATCCCAGCCAGCCTTTGCGCGATTTCAAGCCGGCCCGGCCGTTCTTTGTCGGGCTGGATTCCGACGGCTGCGTGTTTGACTCAATGGAAGTCAAACACAAGGAATGTTTCACGCCGATGTTCATCAAACATTTCCACTTGCAGGCGGCGGGCCGTTACGCGCGGGAGGTGTGGGAATTCGTCAACCTCTATTCCAAGAGCCGCGGATGCAACCGCTTTCATGCCCTGACGCTTTGTTGGGACTTGCTGCGCGAGCGCCAGGAGGTCCGGGCGCGCGGCGTGGCCGTGCCGGACAGCGCGCCCGTGGCGGAATGGACGGCGCGGCAGACCCGGCCCAGCAACGATACCCTGGCCGCCGAAATCAAAGGAGGCAACAAGGCGCTGCAGCCGGTCTTGGAATGGTCCCGAGCTGTCAACGCGGCCATCGAGGACATTGTGCATGGCTTGCCTCCTTTCCCGCTGGTGCGCGAATGCCTGGAGAAAATGGCGCCGCAGGCCGACATCATCGTCGTTTCGCAAACCCCCGGCGAAGCCCTGCGCCGCGAATGGGCCGAACACAAAATCGATGCCTGCGCCAGGCTGATCGCCGGCCAGGAAATGGGAACAAAAACCGAGCATCTTAAGTTTGCCGCCGCGGGCAAATATCCGCCGGACCACATTTTGATGGTGGGCGACGCGCCGGGCGATCTCAAAGCGGCCCGAGCCAACGGAGCGCTGTTCCATCCCATTGTTCCCCATCACGAAGAACAGTCTTGGCAACGCCTTTTGGAAGAGGGCCTGCCGCGTTTCTTTGCGGGCCGGTTTGCGGGAGAATTTGAGAACCGGCTGTGCAGGGAATTTGAGGCAAGTTTGCCTGATGCCCCGCCTTGGACAAAGTGACAAGCCGGGACAGGTTATGGAAACTGGATGACGCGTTGCCGCGCCATCCAGTGAAAGATGGAATTCCAAAGGCGCGATTGCGCGCCAGGGGATTAACGGCGGGAGTATTGACGACGCTGACCGCCGCCGCCGCCGTGACCGCGTCCGCCGCCTTCGGAAGGACCGCGCTCTTCGCGGGGACGGGCTTCATTGACCGTCAGGGCGCGACCGCCGATTTCCTTGCCGGCCAGGGCCGCGATGGCGGCCTGGGCGCCTTCCGGCGAGCCCATCGTCACAAAAGCGAAGCCGCGCGAACGGCCGCTCATGCGATCGGTGATGAGGTTGACTTCGGAAACCGGTCCGTGAGCCGCGAAAAGATCCTGCAGATCATTTTCAGTTGTGTCGAAGGAGAGGTTCCCGACATACAGTTTTGTATTCATTCTGATCAAGGTTTTAGACTCGCTTGCTGCTTCCCGGAACTGTTCCCGGCCATCGGGTTTCAAATCATCATTGAACAGCGTTCACCTGATAGATTCACCATGTGGGAATTCGACAACGCAATCTAAAGCTGGGCCAACACTCGCCTATTGCCCTTGACAATGCAAGCGTTATTTTCACGCCCAATTCGAGCCGGAGCCTCGACGCTGCACAAGAGGCGGGTGTGATTAAAAGTGGGTAGATTCATCAATCATTCTCCCAAAGGGAGAAAATCATTCAGCCTGGGGTTGACCCGATTCCCAGAGGGGCTACCCCAGGTCAGCGTCCGTAATGCCCTACCCGGAACGGGTTGAATCCTCTTTCATCTCACCCACTTCTAATCACACCCACAACCCCACCCGAATCCATCCTGCTTGACAAAAGCCCGAAAGTGCCCGCCAATGGGCGGAAATTGGTTTCAAACTGTATCGTACAATTATGTTCTGGCGAAAATCCAACCTCATGCAATCCTCACTCATGGCGCTCTCCATGGTTGCGTTCAACGCCGGCTCGACTGAAGGCGCGGGCGGCGCGCCCGTTTCTGTCAAACGGGTGGTGGTGTGGAACGGTGAGGAAGCAAACATCGGCGCTGGCTGGGTCAATCCAAAGACCTGCTCGATCGGACCGCAGAGCGCCGAGGCCCACAGCGGCAACACCGCGCTGGAGTTCAAGTTCAAGGGCGGCAATCAATGGCTGGGCGCGGGCTGGAACTGGTGTCATTTCAAAACCGGCACCAACGTCGGCACGGACGCCAGCGCCATGCGGAACCTGACCTTTTGGATCAAGACCAAGGGCAAGGCTGGCGATTTGCAGGTTAACTTGCTCTGCAACGGCGCTGTGCTGGACACGCCCGAAGAACACACCGTCAAAGTGCCGGTGGCCGGCTATTGCCCGCATTTCCTCGACGGCCAGTGGCATGAAGTGGTGATTCCGCTGGCGGACCTCAATCAAATCAAGGGTTTCAACCCCAAAATCATCAGCGAGATTCATCTTGGTTTCAAAGCCGGCCAGGAGGCGGACGGCAGTTTCTTTATTGACGACATCTCCTTCGACGACCGTGTCGGCGGCGCACAACCGGTGGCCGTCAGCGTGGCCGACGGCGCCCTTGGCCCCGAGCTTGCGCCCCGCTTTTTGGGCCTGAGCTACGAGATGTCCATGCTTCTGCCCAAGGACGGGCGATATTATTTCGATCCGAACGACCATGCGCTGGTCAACAGTTTCAAGACCCTTGGCATCAAAAGTCTGCGCGTCGGCGCCAACGCCGTGGATGACCCGCGCATCCCGGTGCCGCAGGAAAAGGATATTGACGAGCTTTTCAATTTCGCCCGGGCCGCCGGCGTGCAGGTGATCTATTCGTTCCGCTTGAAAAACGGCGACCCGGCCGACTCGGCGCGCCTGGCCGGCTATATCGCGGCCCACGACGCGGACGCGCTGGATTGTTACTCCATCGGGAACGAGCCGAATTTCTTCCTCAAAACTTACGAGGCATTTTTCGCGGAATGGAAACCGCATTACGACGCCATTTTGAAGGCCGTGCCCCTGGGGATGATCGACGGGCCGAGCGCCAACGCGCCTTACGCGGTGCGGCTGGCCCGGGACTTGTTCGCCGAAGGACATTTGAAGATGGTGAGCGATCATTATTACTTTCTGGGTTCGGGCCGGCTGGGCGAAAAGAATCCGCCCGAGACCCGGGCGCGCTTTCTTTCCAACAGCCTGCACAAGGATTACGAAAAGGCCTGGGCCGCCTTGGGCGCCGTGCTGGCCGCGCAAGGTGTCCCTTACCGGATCGACGAACTGAATAGCTGCTACAACGGCGGGGCAAAGAATTCGAGCGACACCTACGCCTCGACTCTTTGGGCGCTGGATTGCACGCATTGGTGGGCGGCGCATCATATTCAGGGCATGAATTATCACACGGGGGAATCGGTGGGGCGGGACGAAACCTTCGGTGCGGCGAATTATGCCGCGTTTGTGCATCAGCCCAAAGGCAAAGGGTTCAACATGCGGCCTCAAGCCTATGCTTATCTGGCCTTCAGTCAGGGCGCACAGGGACGGCCGCTCCCGGTGCAGATACAAACCGCGCCCGCATTCGATTTCAACGCCTACGCCTATCGGGACAAGGACGGGTCCATTTATTTGACGCTGATCAACAAGAGTTACGGCGACAAGGCACAACTTGCGTCGGTGACGGTTGTATTGCCCAAAGGCGCCCCCGCGGGAGTCTGGCAACGAATGGATTTGGCGCAGATAGATCATGATATTGCCGCCAAAGCGGGCGTGAAATTGGGCGGCGCGGCCATTAGCCCGCAGGGGACTTGGTCGGGACGATGGAAGAAAGTCAAAGCGCCGCCCTCCGGCAACACGACCGTGGAAGTCGCCCCCGCCTCCGCGACGATCCTGCGGCTTTCGCCCGGCAAGTGATGGGGAGGCCGGCACAAACCAGCGATTAAGATTAGGATTTCTCATTCCCTTGACGATCATTCCTTTGACAATTCTTCTCCGTCGCTTTCGCCTTCCGCCATCCCGGCGACCGGGGAAATCTTTGTAGCCGATAGTCCGCATACAGCCGCCCCGCAAACTGGCATAACATTCAAAGCGCTCGGGCAGCCAAACAACTTGACTCATAGTCTATGGATTTGGTCTGTCGAGGCGCTTTGACTGGTTACATTATGAAACTCATTTCATTTCAGAAGTTGGGGGAGATTCGCCAGAGTCCGAGATTGTGGTTGGAGTCGCGGCGATTGGAAGCGTTGGGCTTTGCTCCCGGAACACCATTTTCGGTCGAACCGCGTGTGAATGGAATCCTGTTGCGCCCTGTGTTTCTCTCCAACAATCACGTTTCCAAGCGAATGGAGGCGCGCCGGGAAAGGCCGATTATTGACATCGCCCACCGATCCCTGCTGTCTCCTTTGGACGGCTTTCTTGAAATCAAAGTGACGGCCGCTTTCAAGCGGATTGATGTCGTGCCTTCGGTTCGCGGATTCCATATCCGCCGCAGCCTCAGAGCAAAGCCGCCATTTAAAACCATTGAGGTGTTCTGCGGTGGTGGAACTCTATCCGCCGCCATTGCCACCAGCCATGATTTCGAACTCATCGCGGGCGTTGAAGTTGAGCCGAAGTTCGCCGACGTGTGGCAACAAGGACACCCCGACGCCGTTCTCTATCAAGCGGACGTTCGGCGCATTCACGCAACGGAGTTGCCTTTGCATGAGGTTCTGGTCGCCTCAATCCCCTGCACAAGCCACTCAAATCTGGGCCGGGCAAAAAAATCTCTCGCAGGAAAACCCGAAACCGGCGACACGGGCGACCTGTATCTGAGCGTTGCGGAAATAGTGGCGCATCATCTGCCGCCGGCTTGCGTCTTTGAAAACGTGCCCGCATTCGGAAACTCGCTTGCCTGTGTGAGTCTCGTGCATCATCTGCAACGCATTGGCTACTCCATCGCCGAAATCATCGTTGACCCGTGGAACGAATGGAACGAGCCGCAGGACCGAAAGCGATGGATCATGGTGGCCACATTGAAGCCGGGCTTTAAAATCCGCTCACCGGGCACTCCGTTTTCAGGAACCATTGGCCAGTTTCTCGATGCCCCGGCAGAGTCAGACCGAATTGAAGTCGAACGAATCATCGGCAGTATAGAGGCGCTGCGTCGGCACAACCAGCGTCACGCGAAACTCGGACATGGTTTCGGTTTCACCACGATCAACAGCGAATCAAAAAGAGTGCCGACAATTGTTCGTTCGTATCACAAAATCAACATCGGCCCATTTGTTGAAACCCCGTTTGGTCTGCGCCTGCTGCACAAGGAAGAAGTTGAGCGGTTAATGGGCTGCCAGATTGACTGCGACCATTACGCCACCGCCATCGAGATTCTTGGGCAAGGCGTGCAGACGAGAGCCTTTCGGGAAATCCTCCGTCAATTGGCAAGTTTCTTGAAATCTTTAACCTGCGTGCGCTAAAACACTGGCATCGTTGAAGCGATTGCAAATCAAGAACCGATCACTCGATTTTTCCCTTGCTCCTTGGCTTGCTTCTTTCGGCTGTCTGCAAGTGTTAAAATATCCATCGTTCGCGACTCAGGAGGCGTGGTGGCGGCGCCAATGCTGAGGGTCACTGGTGGCAATCGCCTGCCGTTGTATTCGCACGTCAAGTCTTCGATACGCTTTCTAATGCATTCTGCAAGTTCCATCGCCTTCAAGTGTCCTTGCCCAGATATCAGAGCCACGACCTCATCGCCGACACCACGATAACCAGTCCCAAAGTCCCCAAGGCCGTCTCGCACAGCCTCAAGGTAGGCCTTCATTACGACATCGCCGGCGGCTTGGCAGACCTTCTTGTTGATTGCTCCAAAATCGTCCATGTCAAGGTACAATAACGATACCGCTAAATCGGTTGATCGCTGAAGGACGTCCTCAAGGTCTTTTCGGAGATGCCGAATGCTTAGCAGAACTCCAAAATCGTCAAGAATACGATCCTGGCGAAGCAATTCACGTAATTCTTCGATGCGTCGCAATCCACGGTAGGTGATTCGAAGACGTTGGAAGGGATAACTGATAAAGTTCTGAAAAAGTGTTTCCCGTGGGTCGTTCCATTGCTGCGGGGTGATTGACACATATGGATTCGAAGACACCTCTCCGCGAAGCCGACCGACAAGGAGTTGGAAGTCAGCCTTGTCGAATTTCACATATAAATCCTCGATTAGGGCGAGCACCATTTCGATGTACATGTTGGGACCGAGACCAACGGCTCGCATCGCGGCTTGATCGCTCGCATTGAACCAATCGGTAGAATTTTTTGCGAGAGCGCGAAGGAAAACCAATTCAGAGTATCGAACATCGTCCCTCATTTGAAGTATCTTTTCCTATATTGCGGTCTTGAATATATATTCACGGTGGAAGCGCAAAAATTCTGCACCCGGTTCAGCCAGCTTATCGGGCAAGCGAATAGGCCTTCCATTGAAAGGGACAAAATTTAGTTCCAAAGTCGGCGCGGGAAAATAGCGACGGAGCCGTTTGCTCAAAACAACTTTGAGATTCTCGTCCAGCGTGAAGAGTCCAGCATCAAATGCCGCATCATGAAGGCAGGAAAGACAAAGCCCGTTGCGCGGGTTCAGCCTGTCATTGGGGAAATCGCTCCACGGCTTAATGTGACTCGCCACCAGCAAGCGCGGGACGTTGATCCCGCTGATGCAGCACTGGATGCCGTAGGCGCTCAAAATCGCCTGACGGAAGAATTGCTGGCCGCGTCGGACTTTGACGCTGGAAGTGATTTCGGTAGGCCCAGTTGGGGCGATAAGTCTGCTGCTCGGCTCAATTCGGACTTTATCGCGCTCAAGGAAATCCACTTCCTTCCCCTCATCCCTCGTGAACAGATCATGAAGCATTTCCTCGCTCTCCGTACCGAGTGTGGCGAAATGATCATGGAATTCATTCCATATGGCCCGGTCCTGCTTCGTGGCCCCGGGAAGTCCGCGCACGCCGCGAGCTTGTTGGACGGGATCAAGCGAGGCGAAATTGCACAGTTTCATCGCCAGGCTGTTTGCCGTCCTGCCCATCTTGGCTGCAACCTCAATAATGATGGGATTGCCCTTGTGCAACTTGCCGAAGGTCAGTTTGCAATAAAGATTCAACGCTATAAGGAAATGCTCGCGCGTCCATTTTACTGCCGGTGCTTTAGCCATGTTTGAAGGTTGCCAAATCCAGTCTCAGTTGCGAAGCATGAAATCATCCGTGTTTATCAGTGTTCATCCGTGGTTGAACCATGACAGGCGTTTTCTCCAAGGCGAAGCGGTCGGAGGGTTTTGCGGCCAAAACGATCCCTGGCGTCTTTGCGCCTTAGTCACGGTTCGACGGAGTCTCACCCCACCGGGACGACGAAATCCTGCTTGGCCCAAAGGTTTGAAGAAGGCAGGATGGGGTCATGCCGCTGAATTTTTAGTGGCACGAGAACGAAAGTGTTATGAAGAAGGCAAGTGACAAGGCAGTGGAACCCGAATTGCGGCCGGAATATGATTTCTCCCGCGGCGTTCGCGGCAAATATGCCCGGCGTTATGCGCAGGGCGCAAACGTCGTCGTGCTGGAAGCCGACGTGGCCAGGGTTTTTCGCAGCGCCGAGGCCGTGAATGACTCCTTGCGCGCCCTGGCAGGCATCATCCGGCGGCAACACAAGGCGCTTGCCGGCAAGTAAGGCCTTAATTTGGTGTAGTATTGAGCCTCTGGCTCAAATATCGGCGCACAGCGCCGACGCTCCAACAACTGAACCATGGCGCTGCCTGATTCTTCCTTCATCCTTCATAATTCTGCCTTTCTGCCCACCCGGTCGCACGGGAACAGGGACACTGAGCTGGCGTTGATGCGGGTGTTTCGGCGACAGGGCATCCGCGGCTGGCGGCGGCATCGGGCCGTTTTTGGGCGACCGGATTTCGTTTTCGCAAAGGCCAGGGTGACGGTGTTCGTCGATGGCTGTTTCTGGCATGGATGTCCGAAACATTCAACTGTCCCGGCAACGAATCGCGCTTTCTGGATACGGAAATTGACGGCGAACAGGGTCCGGGACCGGCTGGTGAACCGGACGTTGCGCGGGCTGGGGTGGCGGGTGTTGCGGATTTGGGAGCACGAGCTGGCGCGGAAGAAGGAGAGGAGGCTGGTGCGGCGGGTTCAGAGGATGTTGACAGATGAACGCCCCTTGACCCACAGGATGGCAGGGAACGCTTTAGCCACAGATCAACAGGTACACGGATAAGAGGGAATTATAAATATTATTACCCGAACGTTTTTTCCCTGTCGGGGCGGGTACAAAAGGAGAATGGCGGGAGTTCAAAAGGAGAAAAGTGTTTTGCCTATGGGAATGACCTTGGAAGGGCAGCAGCTTGTTAAAGCGAGCAGCGGGGTGGATTTCGAGCCTCAAGCTCGCACCCCGCTGCGTCGAACCTGTGTGACCGCCCACTGCAACACGCTTCATTTGAACCTGTTATGAACGCAATCTCATTCTCCATTTGAATTCGCATGAAATTCTCCCTTTGAATTCCCGCCGACACCAAACGTTTTTTTCCCTTGCCAAGCCCGGCCTTTTAACTGATATTTGAGGCGCAAACTCCATAGGACACGCAAAAATATGAAAATATTTGAGCTCGATTCGGCAAGGAAGCCGATTGAAGCCGTGCTTTGCATGGCTTTGATAAGCGTTATCTTCAAACCCTTATGCAACTGGTTGTTCCCGGTTGGATACGAAAATGAGGGCGGCTTTTATTTCGGATCGAGTAAAGACGATTGCTGGCCTTAGCCGTATCCATTCAATAAGGCAGACGGATTTCAACGCAAGGTCGCCAAGGCGCAACGACGCACAGAAGATCTGGCCAATGCAATTTCAAGTCATCAAGTGGTGAATGGCGGTCCAAGAGCGAATTTCCTTCTCTGACCTTGCGGCTTCGCGTCTTTGCGCCTGCGTTGGATTCTTGCTGCATGTTTACGGCTTCGATCTTTTTGCAGTTTCCTTGTGCGGCCCTGTTGCCGTCCTCAACGCCTTTTTCACATGCAAAATAGCGGCAACCGGATTCCACCACGATGTCGCAATCGCCGCCCCCCGTTTGTGCCCGCCTGCGCCTACGACCCGCCTGCCGGATACGAGTATCAATGGAGTGGAAATTGATGACTCCAGCGCAGACCTACTCGTGCGCGTACGAATGGATCTTGTTGATCAAG
>JBEKDI010000091.1:0-28129 GCA_050014435.1 Verrucomicrobiota bacterium
GCCAACTACAAGCGGCTCCGAGAGCTGACCGAAAAATGGGTGGGCTTATCCCTCCGTCTGGCCAAAGAAAAACGCCAAAGGACCGCGTAACGTATCGGAGAACGTTTCACTCCTCAGTAGATTAGTTCCGTGCAAACAATTCGGGTGCTGATGTTGAAGTCGAATTCGTAATCGTAAGGTTTGTCGATGTGGTGGAAGGCTTCCGCAACGCCCGCCTTGAGATCGTCAGCACTGAGCCTTGGCCGAAGCACGGCCACATGATCGGCACATAGAACCGTCTGGAGTGGACAAACCCGCACGCGAGGGGTGATGGCCTCAATTACGCATCCCAAGCCCTCGTCCTGTTTCAACAGGCTGGCGCTGTGCTTCGCAACCATCGGCTGAGCGGCGATTCCAAATGATTGCAGCCCGGCGGCACCGTCGATAAACAGAGCCGCATGCGCCCAAAAACCGGGCAGAATGGCGGAAGTTATTTTCTTCTCCGCGCGGATCAGCAACACATCGCCAACCCGCAGATGAGAGCGTAGTCGGGCCAGAATCTCAGGTTTTAAAGCGGGCTCATAATGTCGAGTGGTTCGGATCTGCGAACAGGCACCAGCGATTTGGGACCGGATGTTGTAGCGCGTGTCGCGGATGGGCTGGAACACGGTGCGGGCAAACGCCCGCCAATCGTAGCGCAAACGGCAGGCCAGGACGTGCAACAGCCTCTGGCGCACAATTCCCCTTTGTTGCCGGATCAGTTCGAGCAGCCATTTCCAATCGGCCTGCGATGACGCCGTGATTTTCTGCCAGCCTCGACGGTGGCCGCGCCAGAACCACGCGGCTTTGGCCAGGCCTCGGTAATTCACGGGCGAGCTGTAGCCACGAAGCAATTCCTCGAAGAAGTCCGGTTCCAGCTCGAATTTCGTGTCGGGCTCGTTCAGTTTTTTTCGGACCAGTGGCTCTCGTTCGTAAGCCTGGATCAGCTTGAGCGATTTGGCATAAATCGTCAGAGCGGCCCCAAAGGCCAGCAGGAAGACCATGAGCTGGCGTTCCGGGTCTTCGATCCGAGGATACTCGTAGCCGCGATGGATGATTTCGTACAACGCGAACCGATAATTGCGGTAAGCCAGAAGCATCTGCCGCACACGGTCTTCCTCGTCAGGGGTGAAATAACCGCGGGTCAATGAGTGGCCACGCATCCAACTCACATATCAAAACCTCGTCAGGATACGTCTTGCCGCAATGAATGCATTTTTTCATACGCGATAGTTTTGCCGTCTAACAATTACGGTTTCTGACCAGCCTGGCCCATAAGGATGTCGCCGCCAGCACCCAGAATCAAGCCTTCAATGCGATTATTCCCAAAATGCGGGCAGACCGCAGGTGAGGCGTCTTGGACTCTCCATCCTTCAAATTCCATCCGAGCATAGTTCATCTTCAAGCGAGCCAACCGCACCCGCCGCCCTGCGGGCGGCTGGGTGTGGTGGCACCACATCGAACAAGTAACCACTGGCATGTCTGCCGCAGCCTGAGAAGTCGCTATGGCCTTTCGCGCTCGCTCCGGGTTGGTCCCGTCGCTCCACTGGCTTTTGTAGCACCGTCCATGCTGGTTGCGCATCCATCTTCCCTCAGAAAGCTTTCGGCGTTCGTGTATTCCGCGTGTTTCGCGGTTTAATAAAATCCTGAACTTCGCAAATCCTTGCCCCTCAATCCGTTAAACGGTTTCCCGCCAAAAAGCGCCGTCCCCACCAAAAATAATTAAAAAACTCATTTGACTATTGAATACTGAACTCATATATGTAGTCTAAGGATTTGGGAAAAGGCTGAATGCTGAAATTATGAACAAGATGCCCGGACTTGGAAGTCAACTTGCCTGTCCGCCAGAGTGGCGGCGGCGGACTTGTCGCCAAAGCCCGGCGACCGCGGATCAAACCCGTATCAAAGTAAGTCGCACCGAGTCGCAGCAAGTCGCAGTAATATTTAAAAACACTTCCTTTGACCCCGGAACGATGGAGCGCCCAAAAAGCTCGAAATCCGGGTTTGGGACCGTTTGTCCGCGATTTCAACCGGAACACGCTGCCACCCAATGCGTTCCAACGGAAATGAGGCGCGGTTGTTTTCGAGTGATTTCGACCTGTTTCGACCTGTTTCGACCTGTTTCGACCAAAAAAAATAAACAGAATATGAAAATCGAGAAACGAATTGAACTGACCCGCATGGACATCACCCGGCTTGAAGTCGATGCCATTGTGAATGCAGCCAACACCTCGCTCCTCGGGGGCGGCGGGGTCGATGGCGCGATCCATCGGGCAGCCGGCCCGGAGTTGCTGGCGGAGTGCCGCACGCTGGGAGGCTGCCGCACCGGCCAGGCCAAGATCACGCGCGGTCATAAACTTCCTGCAAAGTTTGTGATCCACACGGTCGGACCCATTTGGCGCGGCGGCAGAAACCAGGAGCCGGAGTTGTTGGCATCGTGTTACCGCGCCTGCTTTGAACTCGCACAAGCACATGCAGTGAAAGTAATCGCCTTCCCCGCCATCAGTTGTGGCGTCTATGGATATCCGATCCCCGATGCCGCGCGTATCGCGGTTCATCAAACGCGCGCCGCTTTAAAAACCATGGATGCGCTGGAGCGCGTCATATTTTCTTGCTTCACGGAGGAGGTGTTCTCTGCATACCAAGCTGCGCTTGGAGAGGACTCGCATTGACCCGGCCTCACAAACGCATTATTCATGGCAGATGAACACGTTTTTTGAAGCGGTTGCTGTTGTTGCGGGAGTGTTTGCAATTTCGATGGTTTGCGCTTCCGCACAGAGTGTGATCGCGCCGGGCGCGAAGCTGGAAAAACTTTCCGGCGATTTCTCGTTCACCGAAGGACCGACGTGCGACGCCCGCGGCAACATCTTTTTCACCGATCAGAACAACAACCGCATCATGGAATGGAGCGTCGATGGCGCGCTGTCCACCTTTATGGAACCCTCGGGCCGCGCCAACGGCATGTATATGGACGCCAAAGGCAACCTGATCGTGTGCGCGGATGAGAAGAACGAGCTTTGGTCCATTGCGCCCGACAAGAAGGTGACGGTGCTGATCAAGGATTACGAGGGCAAGTATCTCAACGGCCCCAACGACGTGTGGGTCTCGCCGAAGGGCGGGATGTACATCACCGATCCATTCTACAAGCGCACCTGGTGGGACCATCAGACGATGGCCCTGGACAGCGAGCAGGTCTATTTTCTTTCCGCAGACGGAAAAAAACTGGCCCGCGTCACGGAGCATTTGAAGAAGCCCAACGGCATCACCGGCACGCCCGACGGCAAAACTCTTTTTGTGGCGGACATTGACGCCAACTACACTTTCCGTTATGACATCCAGCCGGACGGTTCCCTGAGCCACAAGACGCTGTTCTGCCTCAAGGGTTCCGACGGCATGACGATTGACGAGGCGGGGAACCTCTACCTCTGCGGCCGCGGGGTCACAGTAGTTAATAAGAATGGGGAGCGGGCCGAACACATCGACGTGCCGGAACCGTGGACGGCCAACGTCAGCTTCGGCGGCAGCGACCACAAAACGCTATTCATCACGGCCAGCAAGTGCCTTTATTCGATTCGGCTGAACGTCAAGGGGGCAAACCCGTCAAAATAGCAATTGCCACACTTGTGTCCTGCCGGCGGTTCACAGTTGATTCCCGGCCGAATCCCGCTGCTCTGACGACTTTTCCGGCGGCTTCATCCCGTAATGGAAGCCCGCATCGTCCTCGTATCCGGTTGGGAAAAGCCTGTTGAATATAGATTTGCCAGATTTGGAGAGGAGGCCTGCCAGGGGCATGCCTTTCCTGCCCGGGTTGGACTTCTCTCTCCAGGCGGCGGGGTAACGCAGCAAGGATTTCATCCGCATCCTTGCTGAAGCACAACTCCAAGAAAGCTCCTGTTTGCGCACCTCATAATCCAGCTTAATCGTAACCAGTAGACAATGTGAGCGCCATGGGGTGTTCACCCCATATATCCAGATTGAAGCATTTATCCAACGATGGGAGCGCCACTATGGAAATTTGGGAAAGGCATGCGCCCGCATTTATCCCCGGGCGCTCGACAATTCTTGCGCAGTTGCGTAAATTCCCGCTGTGCCAGTTTATTTGCCGCCCATTTCACGGCGACGGTTCCTGACCGGTTCGCTTGCGGCCGCTGCCGCGCTTGCCCTCGGCCAGGGGTGCGCGCTGCCCAAGGGCAAAGGGGACGAAAACAGCGTGGCGCTCCTCTCGGACATTCACATCGCCGCGAACCCGGACGAGATCAAACTCAATGTGAACATGACTAATAATCTGAGGGCGGTGATGAACGAAGTCATGGCCTGGCCGCAACTGCCGGGCGCCGTGTTCATCAACGGCGATTTGGCATTGGATAACGGCAGGAGGCGCGATTACGCCGCCGTGCTGGGCTTGATCAGTCCTCTGCGCGAGGAAGGACTGCCCATTCACCTCGCCCTGGGGAATCATGATGATCGGGGGAATTTCTGGGAGGTTTTGCGGAATTCGAAGACTGTCCCACCACGGTTGCCCGGACGCCAGGCTGCCATTATTCGCGCGCGGGATGCGAATTGGTTCGTGCTCGATTCGTTAATCCAGACCCTGACCACTGCCGGCCTCCTCGGGGAAGCGCAACGCGCGTGGCTGGCCGGTGCGCTGGACGCCAACCCCGGCAAACCTGCTTTGATCCTGATTCATCATCAACCGGACCCGCTTTTGGCGGTCAAAACAAGCGGCTTGGAAGATGCCGCCGAACTGTTGGCGATTTTACGTCCGCGCCGCCAAGTCAAGGCCTGGTTCTTTGGCCATACCCATCGCTGGGAAGCGCGCCAGGATGAGAGCGGCATTCATCTGGTTAACCTGCCGCCGACCGCTTATGTGTTTGAAGATGGACGGCCCAACGGCTGGGTCCATGCGACGGTGCATGAGGAGGGCGCGCGCCTGGAATTGCGCTGTCTGGACCCTGCGCGCGAAGACCACGGAAAGGTGGTCAATCTGGCCTGGCGCATTTAGCGGAGGCGGGCGACGGGACACATCCTTGCCGGGCGCAGCGCGATCTGTCTGGGTATTCCAGGAAAAAGCAACGGGGCGAGCTGAATTCTTGACATGTCCAGCGGCGAGCTACTGCCGAAGATTTGCTGAAGCCATGGAAAGCGTTTGACTGGGGGGCGGGGTGTTGGTAAATTAGCGTCCCTTTGGAATCCAAAGTAGCTCAATGGTAGAGCGCGCGGCTGTTAACCGCGAAGTTGTAGGTTCGAGTCCTACCTTTGGAGCCATCTTTCTTGGCTCAATGGTGGAGTCTTGACCCGTCGGGACTCCCTTGGCGTCTGCGTTGTCATGCTGAGACGAGTGATCACTTTCGGCTGACTCCCCCACGCACAAGACCACAAGCACCGCTCGCAGGTATGTGGCGGTCGGCAAAGAGATGCCGATGCCGGTCGCAAGGGCCACATACGCCGCCACGCATACGGGACACTTGGGTAGCAGCGCCAGGGTGGCGCCCGGAACGATCCAGCCCGCGATCTCCCCGCCACGACGCCTCCACCACGCGGGCCGACGAACGTCGCCGCCGGCTCGCG
The DNA here is from genome assembly GCA_050014435.1 of Verrucomicrobiota bacterium. Taxonomy (GTDB): domain Bacteria; phylum Verrucomicrobiota; class Verrucomicrobiia; order Limisphaerales; family Palsa-1400; genus DASRLE01. The sequence goes on from JBEKDI010000091.1 coordinate 5,587, forward strand.
TCTTGATCGGGCAGCAGCGGCGGGCGTTCATGCGCGCGCCTCCGCCGATTCACAGCCGCACGACGAGGACGAGGACGAGGCCGTCTCCGGCCAATAGGGTTTGTCAGCGTCGGCAAACTGGTCGGTTCCATAACGGTCATGGTGGCGGAGCCATTGCATCGAGAAGTCCAGGTGTTCTTCGTCGCGGCCCTTGGGCACCAGGTCAAGGATCCTGTAAGCGCCCATGAGCACCTCGACGCCGCGGCCATAGGTGGAATAGGTGTGGAAGACGCCGCCGGCGCTGTCCTTGTAGAAGACGCTCAGGGCCGGCGCCTCCGCGCTGGGAAATTCCTGCATCGTGTAGTTGTAGTTGACCTGGCCCTGGGCCAGCTCCTCCTTGGTGAAGGACACGTGGTAGTCAGGGTTGAATTCGCCCCCGTAGGACGACACCCACTGGAAGCGCCAGCCCATGCGTTTCTTGAACGCCTCTATTTTGGCCAGCGGCGCCCGTGAGATTGCCACCATCGTGACGTCGCGGGCTGCCAGATGCGGGAGCGCGCCACCAATATGGTCAGCCATGAATGAGCAGCTTGGGCAGCCCTCCTGCCAATCGGGTCCGAACATGAAGTGCTGGACAACCAGTTGGTTGCGCCCGGCGAAAAGATCCGCAAGCGTCACCCTGCCGCCCGCCCCGTCGAAAACATAATTCTTCGTGATCTTCACCCAGGGGAGCTTGCGGCGTTCCGCGCCCAACTGGTCGCTTAACCGGGTGATTTCCTTCTCCTTTTTCAGCAGTTCCTTGCGGGCCGCAATCCATTCCTCTTGCGACACGATTTTGTGTTCCTGCTTCGGATTTTGCGCTTTTGACGTAGTTGCAATTGTGCTCATGATCACCTTTCGTTTTTGGCTGATCCCGCTCCCGCGCGACCAATCATTGCTGGTTTTGTTCAGTTTCCATGATACGACGAATAAGCAACCTTATTTTAGACATCGATGGCTAAAAAATCAAGTTTTGGCATCCGCCCGCCCTTATGAACCATGCGGCCCTGTCGAATTCATTGACTTCCTTTTGCGAGGGGTGTTATCTGAATCACCATGCCTGCGGGAAACAGACGAAAGCTGGCCGCCAGTTGTAACAATGTGCAATAGTTACGCGCTGCCCCCCCCATGGCGCCCTACGAAGCAAATTCATGCTCCCATCACTTAGAATCATCGGAAGACGTTGGACAGCAGTGTTGCGCATCAGGATTCCGGTTGCGCTGGCGGCTTTATTGCTGGCGCAACCGCCGCTGGCTGGAGCCAAGACGCAACCCGGGGCTGAGACGTTGCTGGATCGAAAAGTGCAGGCCCGCAGCGCGCTGCTGGTGGACACCGCGAGCGGCAAAGTGTTATTCAGCCGGAATCCCACCGAGCCTTTGCCTCCGGCGAGCACCGTAAAATTGCTGACCGCGCTCCTGGTGTGCGAGCGAACACAACTCAAAGGCGAGGTTGTCGTGCAGAAGGCCGACACACTCGTGGAGCCGAGTCGCATTCCATTGCGACCTGGGGAGACTGTCCCGGTGAGAACCCTGGTGAAATCGCTGCTGATCGGCTCGGATAATGATTCCGCGCTGGCCCTCGCCAGGCACACGGGCGGCTCGGTGGAGAGGTTTGTGATGATGATGAACGACCGTGCCCATGAATTGGGCTGCAGCAACAGCTTGTTCAAAAACCCGAACGGCCTGCCGGCGCCCGGCCAGGTCACGACCGCCTGCGATTTGTTGAGAATATTTCAGGCCGCGATGGCCGTGCCGGAGTTACGCGAGATTTGCCGGACGCCCCGCATCACGCTCGACACGGCTGTCGGCCCGCAAACGTTGAGGAATCACAACAAGCTTCTGGGAGTGTATCCCGGGATGGGACCGGCCAAGACGGGCTGGACGGTCAGTTCCAAACACACCTTCGCCGCGTCGGCCACCCGCGACGGCCACGAACTGCATCTGATTCTGCTGCACAGTGCCAACAAATGGACGGACGCCGAGGCACTTTTCAATTTCGGTTTCGAGCAGTTCCGCCGCAAGTGATCAAACGGCCGGCTGTTGTTGACTCAGGCAATGCACCGTGCCAAAGCCCAGCACCAAATCCACCGCGTGAATCCCCACCACAGGCCGGTCCCGGAACAAATCACCCAGGATGCCCAGGGCGGCACGGTCATTTGCATCGTTGAAGGTGGGAACGAGGACCGCTGCGTTGCTGATGTAAAAATTGGCGTAGCTGGCTGGCAAACGAAAGCCATCATAAAAAATCGGCGCGGGCACGGGCAGCGCCACCACCTGGATTTTTGAGCCGTCTTCCAGGCGCATGCCTTCCAGGCGTTCCCGGTTCTCGGCCAGCGGCTTGTAATTGATGTCCTCGGGATTGCTTTCCTGCGCCAGCACCACGGTGGTTGGGTTGACAAACCGGCAGATGTCATCGACATGGCCGTGGGTGTCATCCCCCACCACCCCGCCTCCCAGCCAAAGCACATTCGTGACGCCGAGATAGTTCTGGAGCACCGATTCAATTTCCTCCCGTGCCAGACCGGGATTGCGCACCTGGGTCCTCCGATCCAGCAGGCACTCCTCGGTCGTCAGAAGAGTGCCGCGGCCGTTGACGTCAATGGCGCCGCCTTCGATGACAAAATCCCGGCCTTGGTATTCGGCGTTGAACAGGCGTTTGCCCAGTCGCTTGGCGGCGATTTCAGGCACCTTGCGGTCTTTCTGCCAATCCGGGTATTTGGCCCAGGCATTGAAATGAAAATGAACAAACGCGGTCTCCGGGTTTTTTCCGCCGCGCCGGACACAGATCGGCCCGCTGTCGCGGGTCCAGCTGCGGTTGGTCGGGTGGATGATGAATTCGACGCGGGAGACATCGGCGTGGGCTTGGGTCAGGGTGCGGCGGGCGGCGGCTTCGTCGGTCTTGGAATTGACCAACAGCCGGACGATTTCGCCCGGGTTGATTTTGCGGACCATCTCGCCATAGACCCAGCGAATGGTGCTGACTTTGCGGGGCCAATCCGTGGGATTGTGCGGCCAGCCCAGCCAGGTGGCTTCGTGCCGCTCCCATTCGGCAGGCATGGCAAATCCGAGAGAGGCCGGAGTGCCTGAATTCTTGGATTTTTTCTCGCTCATCGCTTTCGGCGTACTTGCTTTTCCTATTCGTTCACGTGAACCACTTTGGCGGGGGCAAAGCCGTTGAACCAGGTGGCGGAGGCGTTGCTGTAGGCCCCTATCGCTTCGCAATAAAGCAGGTCGTCCAATTCCAGATCGGGCAAATCCTCGGAGAGTGAGATGGTGTCCAAGCCATCGCAGGTCTGGCCGAAGACGGCGCAGATTTCGGGCTGGCCCCGCTTGAAGGCTTGGAGGTGGTACTGGCAATGATCGAAGATGATGCCGGAGAAGGTGTGGTAAACTCCGTCGTCAATGTAATAGCAGGTCTTGCCGTCACGGCGGGCTTTGCCGATGACCTTGGCGATGGAAACGGCTGCGGAGGCGACCACGAACCGGCCCGGTTCCGCGATGATCTCGGTGTCCTTGGAAAAAAGGCGGTCGATCTCGGCGTTGATTTTTCGTGCCAGGACCTCGATGGGTTCTACGTCGCGATGATAGGGGGCGGGGAAGCCGCCGCCGATGTCGAGTATCTTGATTTTGTGGCCGCGGGCCTCGGCCTCCTGCATAACGCTGGCCGAGATGTTCAGGGCCTGGACGAAGTTCTCGAAGTTCATGCACTGACTGCCGACATGGAAGCTCAGTCCCTCCACAACCAGTCCAAGGTCGAAGGCCGCCTGAATGAGTGTCACGGCCTCGCTGGGGTCGGCCCCGAATTTGGAGGAGAGTTCGACGACTGACCCGGTGTTGGGCACGCGCACACGCAGCACGACGCCGGCGTGCGGAGCGAACCGCTTGATTTTCTTCAGCTCGTTGATGTTGTCGAAAGTGACCAGCGGTTTGTATTGATCGAGGGCCTCAAGGGTTTCGCGCGGTTTTGTGGGATTGGCGTAAATGATTTTGTCCCAGATGAAATCCTGCTGCTCTTTGGCGGGCAGCCCCTTGATGTTCTCGTAGACCAGCCTGAATTCCGCCAGCGACGCCACGTCGAAGCTCGCGCCGATTTTATAGAGGCTGCGGACGATGGCCGGGTCAGGGTTCGCCTTGACGGCGTAGTAGGCCTGGACCCGGGGCATGTGTTGGTGGAACGATTTGTAGTTGGCGCGAACGACGTTGTGATCGATCACCACCACCGGCGTGCCGTCTTTGCGGGCGATCCCCTGTAAAAGCTTCCTGGTCATTCTCCTAGATCACCGGGTCGGACCCGTCGATCATTTTCACCTTGTTGTGGGCGAAATACTCTTTGGTCAAGGCCTTGACCAACTGCGGACGCTTGTCATAGAGGCGCTTGAGGGGGCGTTTGGCGTGGCGGGCCATCGCGTAATGGGTGATGATCGGCAGGGCGATGCTGGTATCGGTGTAGCAGACGACGGCATCCGGCAAACGGTCCGGGTCCACCTTGCCCCAACTGACCGCCTCGCTGGGCGTGGCGCCGGAAAGGCCGCCGGTGTCCGGGCGGGCGTCGGTGATCTGGAAGAAATAATCCTGGCCGTACTCCCTCATGCGCAGGACTTCCTGAATCTGAGGCTCGGTTTGGAGCATGAAGTTCTTGGGACTGCCGCCGCCCATGAGCATGACGCCGCTTTTGCCGCCAGAGCGCTTGGCGCCCAGGACAATGGCGGTGGTTTCGTTGACATCAATGGCGGGATTCATGCGCAGCTTGTTGCCACGCAGTTCCACACCGGCCACGTTCATGCCGATGGTCGAATCGCCGGGCGACGAGGTGTAGCAGGGGACGCCGGCGCGATAGGCGGCCGCCATCACGGAGACATCCTTGAGGCCGGCCTTGCGTTCCCATTCGGCGGCGTAGCGGCCAATCAGATAATGCAATTCAGCGGTGCCCATTTCTTTCTGGAATTCAGGCTGGATAAGAATATTGCGGAGGATTTCGTCCGTGGCCATCAAGCAGTCGCTGTAGCCAATGAGAACGTCATAGACGCGGACAATATCATTGGTGCGCAAATCGGTGTCGTTAAAGAGGTGGCTGCCGACATGGACGGGGAGATTCAACGCGAAGTGCAGATCGTGGTAAAGAATAGCCCCGGTACTGACGATCCAGTCCACGAATCCGGCTTTGATCAACGGGACAATCGAGGAGCAGCCCAAGCCAGCCGGGGTCAACGCGCCCGACAAACTCATGCCCAGGGTCACATCCGGTTCAAGCATTCGCTCGGTGTACAGGCGGCACACCTCGCGCAAGCGGGCGGAATTGTAGGCCAGGAAACAGTCGTCGATCAGGTCGGGGAATTTTTCCCTGCCAGTGATGCCCTTGGGCATGATGCGTTTGCCAGCCAGGTATTTTTCCCGGTTCGGACATTTCTTTTTCAGCAGCCAATCGGGCGCTTCGGTCAAATCTTCGCGATGACGGCTTGTTCTCTTTGTGCTCATAATTTTCAATTCAATCTGTTTCCCAGATTTCGCGGTGAAATATACGCGGTCGCCTCCGCTTGCCAATCCTTTAGTTGTATTTGTTCGTTTTGAAGCGCGGGTGTCGCTTGAAGATTCCACGTTGAAATGTCATACTTTCGCGCCATGTTGAAAGAACGATTGGCGGACAAAACGGCGCGTATGGAACGCATTATTCGCGGTCTGAAGGCCGCGTATCCGCAGGCCCGTTGCGAATTGGATTATTCCAGCCCGCTGGAGTTGCTGATCGCCACGATTCTCTCCGCCCAATGCACCGACCGCCAGGTGAACATCGTCACCGGGCCACTTTTCAAGAAATATCGCTCGGCGCGGGACTTTGCGAAGGCGCCGGTGGCCGAATTGGAGGAGGACATCCGCCGCATCGGCCTGTATCGCAACAAGGCCAAGAATATCAAGGCGGCCTGCCGGGCGGTGGTGGAAAAATATGGCGGCGACGTGCCGCGCACCATGCAGGAACTGATCGAATTGGGCGGCGTGGGACGGAAAACCGCCAATGTCGTCCTGGGCAATGCATTTGGCATGAACGAAGGAATTGTCGTTGACACGCACGTCGCCCGCCTCTCGCGGCGGCTCGGACTGAGCGCGCAGTCGGTCCCCGATAAAATTGAAATTGATTTGCAGAAACTGGTTCCGCGGGAGAGTTGGACGTTGTTCGGTCATTTGCTCATCTGGCATGGACGGCGGCGTTGCATGGCGCGCAATCCGGATTGCGAGAATTGCGAGATTAAAGCCGATTGTCCGGCGGGGCGGCGGGTGTTGAGCCCCAAATTGACCGTGGAACAGCGCAAGAAATTGCGGATGCGAATATGAGCGGTCCGGGATGGTATTTGTTGCAACAAGGGAAGCAAACCGCCGCTTACAACATGGCCCTTGACGAAGCCTTGCTGGAGAGCGCGCCGGGCGTGGGGCGTCCCGTGCTGCGATTTTATGGCTGGCTGGAGCCGGCGGCGAGTTTTGGTTATGCACAGAAATACGCCGACGTCGAGCGGTGGACCGTGCTCCGCCCTTTGGTGCGGCGGCCGACGGGCGGCGGGCTGGTGCCGCACGACGCCGATTGGACTTACAGTGTCGTCATTCCCGCGCGGCATCCCTGGCATCGGCTCAAGGCGGCGGAGAGTTACCGGCGGGTTCATGAATGGATTCGAGACGCGTTCGCCCAGAGGGGCGTCCCCACGACATTGGCGGCGTCATCGCAAAAGGATATACCAGGCCAGTGTTTTGTTGGCGCAGAGGAAGCCGACCTGCTGTGGCACGGCCGTAAAATCGCGGGCGCAGCCCAACGGCGGAAGCAAACAGGCTTGCTCATCCAGGGATCGATCCAACCGCCGCCAATTTTACTGGCGCGGGAAGACTGGCAATCCGCCATGCGCGAGGTCGCGCGAAAGCAATGGGCCGTCGAATGGGATCCATTGCAGATCACGGCGCCGCTCGCGGATATGACCCGCAATCTGCAGGCCGTGAAATATTCGCAGGCGGGCTATAATCAGAAAAGATAGCTCTCCAGTGTCATTTGGCTGGCGGGGGCGTGAGGCGCTCAATTTCTTTGGCGTAACGTCTGGCTTGGGAACTCTTATGAATTTGTTCGGCCATCTGTTCCAATTTTCGGTAGAGAACCAGCGCGTCTGGATAAGCCGGGTGTGCTTCGAGAAAGGCATCGCACAAGTCCAGGGCTTGATCCACTTTGCCGGATGAAGCCAGATTGTCTCCCATGTCCAGCGTCAAGCGGACAGCTTGCAACGAGGTGGGATTGAGTTTCAGCGCTTGTTGCCAGGATTGAAAGGCAAGATTGGTTTGGCCTTCCATCAGGTACAAGTCACCCATCTTTTCCGCCAACACCGCGCTGCGGCTGGTCACATCCACATCCTGCAAGTACCTGACCAGTTTACCCGGGGAGGAGCCTTGGAGCAGGTTCAAATTCACGAAGCGCAAATGCGACCACTCGATCAGCGGGCTGTGCCGCGCCAGCAGCGCCTCATGCAATTCTCGCGGGTTCTTCCCGAAAGGCCGGTAAAGCGGATCGCCGATCACAGTCGTTTGCCAGGACAGCATCGCCTGCGAAGCGTAAGCCGCCTCGCCAAAAGTAAAACCCGCCAGCCAGCGCGCGAAAAATATTCCCACGTTGGGCGTGCCGACCAGATAAGGCTCCTCGACGCATCCCATGGTGGCTGCCGCGCCATCAGCCAGCAACGGACCGCACCAATAATTGGTGGCATGGCGCAGGGTGTACGCGCTGAAGGAGTGCAGATGATAAGCAAACGCGCCGGGCATGAACTCGACATTCGATTGTGCGAATGGCCCACATACGTCCCGTGCATACCAGCCGGCGTATAGCGCAATTTGGCTCATCGGAAAACCCGCCGAAAAAGTTTCCGGTTTGTCGTCCACCACGGTTTCAAAGCCATAATCGCTGGAGGCCAGGGCGGCGAATCCGATCCAATCATCACCCTGTTTTAACGCGCCGTTGGTCTGGCCGAGCATGTCGAAATAGGCCCGGCCCCACAAACCGTTGCTTTCCGCTTCCATCGCCTTATCGACCAGCGCCCCGGCGATGGCGGCGTCTGGCCCGTCGAGGCGGGCGACCATTAGCAGGCCGCGGGAGGGAGCGAGCAGGGCCGCGTTGGTCGCCCCATAAACCGGATTTGCAGTGAAGCCGGCCAGCATGCGGTGTGCATTGGTCCACGGTAGCAGGCAAAGTTCGGAGTCCACGGCCGCCCCGTTGCGGCGGAAAACCTCGGGCAATTTTTCCTCGCCGTGCTCCTTCAATGTCCCATCCTCCCAGATCTTCAATGGAACGCCATAACACAGAACAGCATAACGAATTTTGGCCTCCTTCAATTTTCGCGTGCCGCCGTCGGTACCGACGGTTTCCGGCTCGAACGTCAAAAGTTTCTTCGCCTCCAGGAAGTGGAGCAGTGGATTCTCCAATTGGTTCCGATACTCGCTTCGCGTCATCATCTCGTTCGTGGTCAGATTCAATCCGACCACTTGGTTCTCCGGGACGTGGCGCCGGGCCACGTAATGGTCCGCCACCTGTTTGGACTCGGGCATCTGCGAGTTATAGACGACGACCACGGCGTCGCCAGGCTCGGCGGCGGGGAGCACGACTCCGGACAAACTAAATACAAATGCCGAAACGATGAAGAAAGATCGCATATTAACGTATCCCGACACGCAATCCGTCATACGCAAACTCCACGCCATCAGGCAGTTCCGCTTGGGCGGCGTCGTGGTCGTAATCGTGGGTCAGGTGGGTGAAATAGGTTCGCCCGGCGCCGATTCGTCTGGTGGCGGTGAGCGCTTCGTCGAGGCACATGTGGGTGGGATGCGGTTTGCGCCGCAGGGCGTCCAGCACGGCCACGGCCACGCCGCGCACACGCTCCACCGCGTCGGGAGGGACTTCACTGCAATCGCTCAAATACGCCAGGCGCTTTTCGCCGTTCTGCATGAACAAATAGCCGGTGCTGCCCGATTTCCCATGTGGCAGCGGCAGGGGGATGATTTCCAAATCGCCCAGCGAAAACGGCCCATCGACCACGTGCGGCTCAGGGATGAAATAGCCCTTGGGAATATTCGGATTGCCGAACGCATATTTATAGACCCGCTGCAAATCGGCCATGGTGGCCGCGTTGGCATAGATCGGCAGGGCCGTGCCGCCGCGCAGATCGCAAAAGCGCCGGCAGTCGTCCAGGCCCATGATATGGTCGGCGTGTGAATGGGTGAAAATGACAGCATCCAGCCGGCAAATTTTTTCCCGCAGGATTTGGATGCGGAACTCCGGCGTCGTATCGATGACCAGCTTCACTTCCCCGGTCGCGATGTAAACGGAGGGGCGGGTGCGATGGTTCTTGGGATTGGCCAGGAATTCCGGCGGATACTCCTTGCCGATGATCGGCACGCCCTGCGAAGTGCCGCTGCCCAAAAAAATAAAGGAGAAAGACATGGATCTTGTAAATTAACACTCTCAACGAGCGCCTCTCAGACACGCATTATAGCCATCGGCCCACGGCAAAAGCAATGCGCAACGACGGCTCGCGCGGCGGATCATCCGGTTTGCAAATGCATCGAACAGGAAATTCCGAAATAAGATACGCACAATTAAAGGCGCAATATTTCATTTACAATTAATCGGGCGCCGCTCATCCTTGCCCCCGGATTATCCCTGTCCGGCCCACCGGTCGGACGAAAATCCAAATTGAGACAACAACATCGCAACCACATGAAGCAAAACATTCACCAATATATTTTACTCAGCGCTCTTTCACTGGCTCTTGCCGCCGGGGCCAGTGCCGCCCGGGCGGGCGGGTCGCCGTCTCCGACAGCGAAATTGACCGTAACCATAAATGGGCGGGGCAGCATCATTCCAAATGACAAGGGGATGGCACTGGACATTAACCAAACTTACACGATAAAAGCCATCCCCGCCGCCGGCTTCGGATTTTCCGACTGGATAGAAGCCGGCCCCACGAACACGGTGACGAACACCACCGCGAAACTGACGTTCCAAATGGTGTCGAACTTGCAATTGACGGCGAACTTTTTGGATATTCAGCCGCCGACGGTGACGATCACGACCAAGAAAGGCCAGGGGAGCAACGCGGTTGTTGCCATCAGTGGAACAGCCAAAGACAATGTCGGGGTGTCGAATGTATGGTGCCAGGCGGGGAGCAGCGGCTGGATTCTCGCCTCGACGAGCGATGAATTCACCAACTGGACCGCTTACCTCCTCTTGAGCGAGGGTTCAAATACCGTCGAGGTTTATGCCGAGGATGCGGCCGGCAATCGCTCGAAGACAAACAGCGTGACGCTGGGGGACAATTCGGCGGCGTTTGCGCCGGAATCGCTCATCGGGACGGCGATGCGGCTTGTTGCGACCAACGGCAACAGCGCGATGCTGGGTTTTGGCGGGAGCACATTCAGCCAGGTGGACAGCGGCGGGAGCGAGAACGGCGTCGGCATCTACACCTATACGGCGAGCGGGGTTGAGACAGCGCAGGTGGCGACAACTTTCACGGCGCCGCCAATGACGGTTTCCAACAGCGGCGGGGATGTCATTACGCTATCCTTCACCAACGCCACGAGCGGCACATGGACCAACCTCAATACAAACTCGGGTTCTTTCACCCTTAGCGACGCGTCGAGCACTGCGCCCGATTCACTTTCCGGGCTGAGGCTTCAGAATGCGAACACAGGAAGCAACGTTTATCAATTCACCAACGAAATTGGCGACGGGATCTACACCAGCACGGACAGCAACGGGGTTTCTTCCGGAACCTACACGTATTCTCAATACAGCCCGGTTTTGGGCCTGTTTCAGACCATTCCGACCAACGCCGGCAATTTGGGCATGACAAACTACGTGTTGCTGAACTTTGTGCCGGGGTCCAACACGTACTACGTGGAGACTGATGCGACAAACGGCACGGACACCAATTCCGGATCTTTCAACGTGAGTGGAGAAGCGACCACGGCCTATGTTGGGCCGGTGTCATTGGCCGGTCTGACGGCAGCGGTGTCAGAGGTGAAGCCGGGCGGAGCAAGGAAATCGTGGACCCTGAGCTTTGACGCCAGCATGTTCGGCAAATTCGCCTTGAACACAAACGTTGACAGCGGCGTGGGAACTTACACTTTCACCAGGACAGGCCCCAAGACGGCTTTGTATGCGAACGATTTCATGGCGCCTCCCCAGAGTACGAACAGTGATGGAGGATCGGAAATCACCTTCTATTTCACCGGCAGCCACAGCGCGATCGTCACCAATTCCGGCGGCCGCGCGACCGTTACTTTCTCTGAACCAGCCGGCATCGTCCCGCTTTCTTTGGCCGGCAAGACCTTCACCGGCAGTGCGCCCGATCATCATGCTTCAGGAGGCGTCTCATTTGGTAATGGGACATTCGCCGGTGTCGGGGATCTCACGGGGGTTGGGGGAAACTACACTTACACGCCCTTCGGGCCGCAGGCGGCGATGGCTGTCCTGACGTTTACCGTCGGCAACGGTTCGGGCACGGCGGCGGGATCGACATGGTATATTGAAATGTGGTTTTCCTCCGCAACGAGCGGCAGTGACATCAATAACGATTTCGGGCCGGATGGCACCTTGGATAAAGTGTCCACCGGCACGTTTACCGTGAAATAAACCGCCAGGGGAGCGCGCGGGCCGGAGTCGCAGGGGAAGGTTATTGATGCGGACCGCCGGGGAAAGTTTTGCCACGGCAATCAGTTCGTCCAGCACACGGTGCAGGCGGACGACGGAGGGGTTATACCTTGGTCGAAGTGGCAGCGGACGGCCTCGCGGACCAAGGCGCGAAGGTCCGCCCAGCCAATATGCTTTGACCAAAACGAAAACGAATCAGTTCCCCACATTGCAACATTTTGTCTGCCGCCCCGGATGCTCTGTCCACCAATGAAAACGGACCACTCGTGAGCGCCGCTCCCAATTCATTAGCGACCTGCTGAAAAGTTCACTGAACCGGACGCGCCGAAAGCACGAGTTCCGTCGGCGGGACGCCGACGGATGCGATCGAGACGGTCGCGCTCCCAAGAAGTCGTGAATGATTCGGGCACCGCTTGCCAAACTCAGGTGGTGATGGTTCGTTTGAGGCATGACAGCACAAGCCGTTATTAAGCAGTTTAAAGCGTTGCCAGCCAAGCAGCGGGCGGAAGTCGCCAAGTTTGTCGTCGAATCGGATGATTCCCGGATTCCTGAATCATTCAAGCGGGGTATGGCCGACGCGGAAGCCGGACGTTTTGCTGACATGGACGCCGTTCTGAACGATGCGCCGCCGCCGTCACGTCGGCGGGCGAAATGAACTACCGCTTTAAGGCCAACTGCGCATCTTTTTGGGCGGGGCGGAAATCTTTAGGGTTCGGGGTTCCCGGTGCGGGAAACCGTTGGAAACGGTTTTTCACCAACTCTCGCCCTTAACCACCCCGTTGAAACGGGGTGTCAATGAAACTTCCCCCAGACGCACGCCTAAAAAGTGAGATGCGCACAGTGGACAATGGCCACCCGAATCATTAGTGGTTCCAAAAATAGTGTAGCCGACACGAGGGCGTCAGGGGCGCGCACTCCGTGCGCGCCGCGGCGAGCAGCAGAGTGCCCGCCCCACCATGTAATGCGGTTACAGACTTTGTGGAGGTACTCAAGCGTCTAGCGATTTGATTGAGGACTCACCACAGTGGTGGGCCGGTTTCGGATATCAGGTTCCGTCAGCGAGACGCTGACGGATGCGACCGGGACGGTCGCGCTCCCCAAAAGTCGCCAATGATTGGGATGGCCATGCAGTTTGGACTTTGCAGTTCGGGCCGGGAACTTTATTCTGCGGGCTGCCGCCATGTTGAGCACGTTGCGCATTAAGAATCTGGCCCTGGTTTCTGATCTCACGCTGCAATTGCAGCCGGGATACAACGCCATCACCGGCGAGACCGGCGCCGGCAAATCGATCATCATCGGCGCGCTTCACCTGGCGCTGGGGGAACGGGCGGACCGCGACCTGATCCGCGCCGGGTGCGAGAATTGTTCGGTGGAAGCGGTTTTCGAAGGGCCGGCGCTGCGCCACCTGGAAAAATTCCTGGAGGACAACGGCCTGGAACCCTGCGCCGACAATCAGCTCCTGCTCAAACGCGTTCTGACCGCCGCCGGGGCCAACCGGCAATTAATCAACGGCTCCCCCGCCACGCTGCAAATGCTGGCCGCCGTGGGCCGCGAATTGGTGGATATGCACGGGCCGCACGAACACCAGTCGCTGCTGCATCCCGCGAAACAACTGGAGATTCTCGACGCCTTTGCCGGCCTGAATCCAGCCCGCGAAACTTTCGCCGGCTTGATCCGCCGCGAGAATGATTTGGAGAATGAAAAAACCGCGTTGATTGTCGATGAACAGACTTATGCCCGGCAACTCGATCTGCTTCGGTTCCAGAGCCGGGAGATTTCCGCCGCCCGGTTGCAGCCCGATGAGGAGGGGCGGTTGACGGAGGATTTTCAACGCGCTGGCAATGCCTCGCGGCTGTTGGAGTTGTGCCAGGAGGCGCTGAATCATTTGGGCGAACAGGAGGATTCCCTGCTGCGGCAGGCGGGCGCGCTGGGCCGGACACTCCAAGCCTTGCAACGGCTCGATTCGTCCGCCGCCGGCTTGACCACCTTCCATGAACAGGCCATGTCGGCGTGGAACGAGTTGCCCTCGGCATTGCACCGTTACGCCGACGGCCTCGAGGCTGATCCAGGGCAGCTTCAGAAATTGGAAGAGCGGTTCAATCTGGTTCAGTCACTCAAACGCAAATACGGGGCGACGTTGCCGGCGATCATCGCCTTCGGCGAGGAAGCGCAAAGGAAACTGCAAAACCTGGAGCAGCGCGACGCCGAGCTGGCGCGGATCAACGGGGCTCTGCAAACGCTTCGTGAGGAGATTGCCCGTCTGGGCCGGGAGCTTTCCGTCCAGCGCCACAAGGCCATTCCCAAACTGGTCAAATCGGCCATGAAACAATTGCAAGGCCTGGGGTTTCAACAGAGCCATTTTGAAGTCACGTTGCGCGCCGTCGAAACTCCTTCCGCCTCCGGCCTGGACGAAATTGAATTTCAGTTTGCGCCCAACGCGGGCGAACCGGCGCGGCCTTTGCGAGCCATTGCCTCCTCCGGCGAGATGTCGCGCGTCATGCTGGCCCTCAAGACGGTTTTGGCCGCCGAGGATGAAATTCCACTGCTGGTTTTCGACGAGATCGACGCCAATGTCGGCGGCGGAACGGCGGTGGTGGTGGGGGAGAAGATGCGGGAAATCGGCCGGCGGCACCAGGTTGTGTGCATCACACATCTGCCCGCCGTGGCCGCCAGCGCCGCCGCGCATTACGTCGTCACCAAGCGGATCGAGGCGGGCCGCACCATTTCCGAAATAACGTTGCTGGAGGCCGCGCAGCGCGTCCATGAAATCGCCCGGATGCTGGGGGACCAGACCGACACCGCCCTGAAGCACGCGCGGGAGATGCTGGAGAAGGGCAAAGGCTGACCAAGCCTTACTCAATGACCGCGGTCGCGACCGAATAGACGGGCGGGAGGTTGTCGGCCAGCAGCTTCCAGGTGTCTCCCTCGTCGCGGGATGCAAAAACTTTTCCGGTGTTGGTCCCGAAATAAATCCCCGCCGGGTCCTGGGCGTCGGCGGCCATGCCTTCGCGATAGATGCCGGCGAAAACGTTTTCCTGGGGCAAGCCTTTGCCCAAGGCTTCCCAAGTGTTGCCGGTGTCGCGGCTGCGAAAGACGCGCAGATTGTTTTCCGGCGGACAGCGGAATTCCGCGCCCTTGAGCGGGATGACATAAATTGTTTTTTGGTCGCGTGGATGCAGCGCGAGCGGGAAACCGAAATCGGAGGGAAGACCGGCACTGATTTCGTCCCAACTCGCGCCCGCGTCGGCGCTACGATAGGTGCCGCAATGGTTTTGTTGGTAGAGCAGCGGCGGCCGGCCCGGGGCCAGCAAGAGCTTATGCACGCACTGGCCGTATTCGGGCCGTTTGTCAGGCAGGAACTCGGCGCGCGTGCCCCGGTTGGCGGTCTGCCAGGTAGCGCCGTTGTCGGTGGTGCGAAAGACGCCCACCGCCGATATGCCGACAAACATTTGGCCCGGTTGCGCGTGGTCAATCACGATGGAATGCAAACAGAGCCCGCCCGCGCCAGGATGCCAATGGGGCCGCGTGGGATGTTGTGTCAGGCTGGTCACTTCCGACCAGGTCCGGCCCCGGTCATCGCTCCGGAAGAGGGCGGCCGGAGCAACGCCTGCGAATAGAACATCCGGCTCATTGGCCCGCCCCGGTTGAATGTGCCAGATGCGGTCGAGCTTCAGACCGGAGTCGGCCGGGAATTGTGGATTTTGTGCCGCGGTGGTCCAATTTTTGCCCAAATCCGGCGACGAAACCACTTCGCAACCGAACCAGGAGTCGTTGGCCGCCGCGAAGATGCAGCCGTTGCGCCGGTCGTGGACGGCATGGTTGATTTCCCGTCCCGCGTGAAAAGGGCCTTGCATCTTCCAGCGCCGGCGATCGGCGCTGTCAAACAGAAAGAGGCCCTTTTTCGTTCCCACCAAAAGCAGAGCTTTCATGGCGTCGTCCTCAATCCCGACCATCGGGCAATTTTGATTCCGGCGGCGTCGAACTGCTTCCTGGCGGATTCCAGCAGATCGGATTTCACGAGGGCGGCCGCATCCGGATCAGCGCACCAAACGTTCAGCGTCAGGGTCGTACCGATTCCGGACAAAGCGGTGACGGTGCAGCCGTCAACCGCCACAGTCTTGGGATGGGCCTTGGCCAAATCGATCAGGATTTTTCGGGCCGGGGCCGGGTCGGCGGCGGGGGCAATGACAATGTTCAAAGAACAGGCGGCCCCCTTTCGAGTGGCGGAAAGATTGATGATGATCTGGCTGGCCATGGTGTTGTTGGGAATGACCAAACGGCGGTCATCCACCGTGCGCAAGACGGTGGTGCCGAGATTAATGCTCTCCACCGTGCCTGTTTCCAGTCCTTTAGGGCCATTGATTTCCAGTTGGTCACCGAGTTTGAAAGGGCGATAGAGCACGAGGGAAATTCCGGAGATCAAATTGCCCAGAGTGCTTTGCGCCGCAAGCCCCACCACCACCGAAATCAGTCCCATGCTGGTCAACCAGGCGGTGCCCAAGTGTTGCAAGGCCGGGACAATATGGGAGTAAATCATGAAGGCAAACACATAGACGCCCACGCTGGCCAACTGGCCCAAAAAGCGGATGCCGGTGGGGTCCACTCCCGCGCGCGCTGTCTTGTCCAAATAACGATGAATGGCCATCCGCACGGCCCGGCCAATCAACGTGGCCGTTATAATGAATACGACGGCAAGGAGGACTGCGCCCAGCCATGTGCCCGGGTCCGCGAAATCATGCGGATCCAAAAACGTGATTTTTGGCGGCAGGTTGGTTGTGAGTATTGTGTTTGTAGCAGTCACATTTTGCCGTGGCGCACCATGGCGATGAGCAACCAGAAGCCCATCAGGCCCGCCACCATGTAGCCAAGCACCCCCGGCACGGACATGCCATGCCATATGGGCGGGACTCTGGCATGCACAATGACCGAGGAAGCGATGATGAGAGACGACAGGACGAGGGCGAAAGCCAGCCGGTTGATGATGCGCTCCAGTGTGTTGATGAGCGGCTCCAGACCATGGTGATGCACCATCAGGCGGGTGCGGCCTTCCTTAACCATCGCCATGACGCGTCGGATCTCCAACGGCATTTCGCGCAAAAACGTCGCCGCTTCGCCGCCAAATTCGCGCCAGTCACGCAGGAACCGGCGCGGCCCCAACTGTCTTATTCGCACCCGCTGCATGAACGGTTTCGCCTGGCCCAGAATGTCATGGCCCGGATCCAGCTGGCACACCAGGGACTCCATCAAGCTCAAGGCCTTGAGCACGGTTGATAGATCCGCCGGGAGGGTCAGATCATGCTTGCGGGTCAGGTGAAACAAATTCTGCACGAGTTTGCCGAAGACCATTTCCCCAATCGACCGGTAGAAATGCTGGTGCATGAATTCCGCCACGTCGGCCTCGAAACCCGGGCGGAACGGGTCCAGCTCGGCGTGGGCCAGTTTGAGCAGCGCGGCGGCGGTGGCGCCCTCATCCCGTTGCGCGATGCCGATGACAAATTGGGCGAACATCTCGCGCGTCTTCAGGTCGAGGAAGCCCATCATGCCGAAATCCAAAAAGCAAATCACGTTCCCCGGCAGAATCTGGATGTTCCCCGGATGCGGATCGGCATGGAAAAAGCCATGCTCGAAGATTTGTTTCATCATCAGGTCGGTGATGTTCGTGGCGACGACCTTCCCGTCCAGCGCCGCCGCCGCGAGCAAATCCAGCCGGGAGGCCTTGATCCCTTCGATGTATTCCATGGTCAGCACACGCCGGGTGCTGGTTTCGGGAAAAACCTTGGGGACCCGGATGGCGGGTTCGCCGGCAAATTGATGGGCGAAGCGCTCGATGTGCGCCGCCTCCGCTGTCAAGTCCAGTTCCTGCTCCATTTGCCTGGCGAATTCGGCCACGACGGCCGTGGGCCGATGGACCTTCCAGCCTTCGACGTGGTCTTCCAGCAACGCAGCCAGGTGCGCCATGATTTCGAGATCGACCCGCACGATGTTCTCGATGCCGGGCCGCTGCACTTTGACGACGCAGTTGCCCCCGTCGAGGCGCACGGCGCGATGCACCTGCGCCATGGAAGCCGAACCGACCGGCTCCTCTTCGATGGTGGTGAAGAAATTGGCGGGCGGGCCGCCCAGTTCAGCGTTCAACACCGTCAGCACCTGGTCAAAGGGAATGGGAGGAACCTGGTCGCGCAGCTTGGAAAGTTCCGCGATGAACGGCGGCGGCAGCAGGAGCGAGCGGGTGGAGAGAAGCTGGCCCAACTTGACAAAGGCCGGCCCCAGTTCCTCGAAGGCGCGACGCAACCGTTCGGGGCCCGAGGCGAGGGAAATCTCCTCCTGGGTCTGGCGCATTTTGCGAAAGGGCAGCCGCAGCGCGCTGGGCAGCGGCAGGCGTTGCGCGAGATCTTCGTAGCCGTATTTGAGAAAGACGGCGATGATGGTGCGAAAGCGTTGCACATGCTGCATCGCCCGCCCAATTCGTCTAAAACGAAGCAAAAACACCCTGGTTATCGCCCCTTGGTTTTTGCCGCACCGACCGGCTTGCCCCGCGCACGGGATTTGCCGGGGGCGGGCTGCGCGGGGGCGTTGAAGTGCTGCGCGGCCCGCTTGGTCGAGGCTGTCAAATCAGCGAGGGCTTTTTTCATGCCCGTCTTGATTTCCTGCAAAGCGCCGCCGCCCGCGCCTTTCAACTCGTTGAATTTCGCCTTGACATGCTCGAGGTGTTTGTCCGCCTCGGCCAGTTCCGCATAGCCCGCGATCCTGCCTTGGGCGGCGACCCGTTTGGCCCGCGCCTTGAGCAAATTCATTTGGGCTTTGTGTTCTTGAATTTGTGCTTCCAATTGTTGGCGGTACGCATCTAAAAAGCTCATAAGTTTTTTCCCTTCGGTTACACAATAGCACTTTGGCCGTACCGTTCAATTCCTGATTCCAGGTTGCATATATATGTCAATATATTGCGCAACTTTTCAACGCCGTTTCCTAAGAAATGCCTGAAAGGACAAATGAGATGGCAACCAGCATCATGACCCGGCGGGCAATGCCTGCCACGACCGACCAACCGCTGATGAGGAAGGTTTTCATGTCGGGACAGGGACTCCGCGCCGGATGGTCGCTGGCCATTTTTTTGGCCATCGACGCGGCGCTGACCCTGGGCGCGCAGTATGGTTTTGCAACCATTCCGGTTTTGCGCGACTGGTCAGCCCGGCAGCCGCATGGCGTGATTGCGCCGCTCGAAAATATTGCGTTTACTGGCCTTGAACTGCTGATACTGCTGGTCGCAGTGGCAGCGACGTGCAGGATCGAACGCCGGTCCTTCGGCAGCCTGGGTCTGCGGGCCGCAGGCAGAGGGCCTGCGCTCTATGTGCAGGGAATGGCTTTCGGTTTCTGGATGGCTTCCGCGTTGATGGGGCTTATCGCGCTGTTTGGCGGATTTTCGGTGAGCCGCTTTGCCATCGGCGGGCTGGGTGTGCTGTCGAATGCCTTTTTGAACGGGATCGGTTTCATGCTGGTTGGTTTCTTTGAGGAATTTGCCTTCCGGGGCTACTTGCAGGCGACACTGGGAAGGGGCCTCGGGAAATGGCGCGCGGGCATCCTGTTGTCGCTGGCATTTGGAGCCATTCATTTGCCGAATTACGGAGGAGCATGGGTCAGCGCACTGGCCGCCGCCGGCTTTGGGATGCTGGCGGTGTATTCCCTGCACCGCACGGGCAGTCTGTGGTTTTTCGTCGGCGCTCATTCACTGTTCGATTGGAGCATCACGTTCCTCTACTCAGCTCCGATCGCCGGACTGCCGGCGCAGGTGCATTTATTGGACGCTTCCCTGCATGGCCCCGCCTGGCTGACGGGCGGGCAGGCGGGGCCGGTGGGCAGCATCATGGCGTTTGGAGTGTTTGCCCTGGCGGGATTAGCCATCCGTCTTCTCTTTCCGCGGGTTGAGAGCGCCGCAAGTGGCGCGATTTAGAATTTTGTCTTTCTCTCCCGGCGCGGAACTGGTATGAGTCCTGCATGGATCCGTTATTGAAACTATTGCAGGAAAACGCGACAGCCACGGTGGGGAACCTGGCCAAAATGCTGAATCTTTCCGAAGCGGAGGTGGCGGCCAAAATCAAACAACACGAGGCCAGCCGCGTCATCCTGGGATATCGCGCGATTTTGAATGAGGAAAAAATGGGCCTGGACATCGTCCGCGCCGTCATCGAAGTGAGGATCACGCCGGAACGGGGCGGCGGCTTTGACCGGCTGGCGGAACGCATCGCCAAATACGCCGAGGTGCGCTCGTGTTATTTGATGTCCGGCGGTTACGATTTGCTGGTGGTGGTGGAGGGGGCCGATTTGCGTGAAGTGGCGCGTTTCGTCACCGAGAAGCTGGCCACGATTCAGGGGGTCATTTCCACCGCAACGCATTTCATGCTGAAGGTCTACAAGGACCACGGCGTGCTGGTGAGTGAAGACGGGACGGAAGAGCGCCTGGCCGTCGCGCCCTAAGGCCGCGCGGCCCCGGTCGCTCAGAGTTGCAGGCTGACGCGAAAGAAACGCGGCGTGTTGGTGACGGCCAGTGAAACGGAGACGCTCCAATTGGTGGCGGTGATTGGGTTTCCCAAGTTATTCCAGTTGGTTGTCCATAAATTGGTGGAGCACTGGACCTGGTAGCTTTGCCCGGAAAGGGCGTTCCACGTTAGGGTGAATGATTGCGCCGTTGCAGACGTGTTGTGAAGCAGGGGCGTGACCAATTGGAGACTGAGGGCATTCACAGGAACATAAGCCCTCACGCCGCTGACGGCCATGGTGTAGGGCTTGTTCTCCCCGCGCGACTGGGCGCTGAGGATCAGATAGAAATGCTGCTGCGCCGCAACCGCCGGAACATAAGGCGAGCCGGCGCTCATTTGATAGACGCCATCGACCCACCACGCCGTCGTCTGGTGGACCGGATCATAGCTCCCGCCAAACGTATGTTTCTGGCTGCGATCCAGGGTATTGGTGGATTCGTTGTTCGGGTTCTGGATGCTTGAATAGTCCGGCCAGATCCCCGTCCAGTTATGGACGGTCCCCAGCAGGCCCGGTCCCCAGCCGCCTTCGTCCACGTCGAATTCCATCCAGCGTTCGAAGTCTGCGGGATCGCCTGGATAACAGTCCTGCTGTTGGGCAGTGTGCTCCACCGGCATCAGCCATACCGCAGGCCAGTGATCCGGGTCATTGTCCGAAAGCTGTTCGTCAAATTCCACATAGAAGCCGTTGGTGCCAGGCAGCACCGGCAGCACGCCGGTCGAGAAATCCCGTGGCGTACTGACGAGGTCGCCGCCCAGACTCAAATCGAGGATGTTGCTGACTGTGGAATAGTTGGTCACCGCCGGTGGCGTCTCCCACCATTGTCCGTTGAACCACTTGTAGTCACCGTTATTGCCGGGGGCAATATCGGCCGCGCTGGGTTTCTCATTGATGACGCACAAAGTGTAGCCCAACGCAGCGGCCCCCGGGGGCGTGCTTTGGGCCATGCCATTCAGCCCGGCGCAGATTGCCAGGAAGAACACCAGCTTCATCCCGGTTCGCTGCGCGGCAAGGCTCACACAATCAGGTCAACTGTCCCATCGCCTTGTCCAAGGCGGCGTAGAGTTGATTCATGGTCGCGAGGGTTTCATCGCCCATGTTGGAAATGCGGAAGGTCGTCCCTTTGATTTTTCCGTAGCCGCCGTCAATCAGGAAGCCCTGGTCCTTGACCAGTTTCTGCAACTTGGGCACGTCCACCGTGCGTCCACCGGGCTTGGCGCCATTATTGACACAGGTCAGCGTCAAAGATTCAAACCCTTTCTCGGGAAAAAGGGTGAAGCCGTGCCGGGAAGCCCAGGCGCGCGTCGCTTCGGCCAGTTGCTGGTGCCGTGCGAAGCGCGCTTCCAGGCCCTCGGCAAAAATGTCCTGGAGCTTCGACGCCAGCGCGAAAACATGGCCGATGCTCGGGGTGCTCGGCGTCATGCTTTGTTCGGCGTTCTTTTGGAATTCCACCAGGTCAAAGTAATAGCCGCGGTCTTTGGCGGTCGCGGCCCTGGCCAGGGCCGCCGGCGAGCAAACGAACACGGCCAAGCCCGGCGGCAGAGCAAAGGCCTTTTGCGAGCCGGCCAGCAGAACGTCAATGCCCAAGGCGTCAAACTCCAGTTTGACCGCGCTCATCGAACTGACCGCATCGACAATGAACATGACATCCGGATATTTTTTCTTGAGCGCGGCGATTTCATGGATCGGACTCATCACGCCGGTGGATGTTTCATTATGAATAAAGGTGAGCGCGTCGAAGCGGCCGGTGGCCAGTTTGGCGTCCACCTGCTCGGCGCGGATGGGGGAGCCCCAGGGCACCTGCAGCGCCTCGGCCTCCTTGGCGCAGCGTTTGGAGACATCGAACCATTTGTCGGAGAAAGCGCCGCACATGCAATTGAGCACGCGTTTCTGCACCAGGTTGCGCACGGCCCCCTCCATGACGCCCCAGGCGGAGGAGGTGCTGAGATAAACCAATTGTTTGGTGTAGAGCAACTGTTGCAGTTGCGGTTGAATCCTGGCGTAAAGGTCTTTGAAACCCTGGCCGCGATGTCCGATCATCGGCGCGCAAAACGCCTGAAACGTTTTGGCGCTGACTTCCACCGGACCCGGAATGTGCAATTTGACATGTGTCATAATATATTCTTATCTGCCGCTCACGGCAACTGAGTAAAACTTTCACAAAAAAGCCTGGCTGGCAAGCACGAATTTTTGCCGGAAGGCTGTTCGGGTGCAGGCCAAATCCGTTGACAGCTGGTAAGATACTTCATGCGGGGAAGGCCAGAGTTTGACCCGCGCTATTATGATGCTTCCAAAAATCGTCAAACCAGCCACTGAGCAAAGCACAACG
>JBEKDI010000092.1:0-25409 GCA_050014435.1 Verrucomicrobiota bacterium
GCGAGTGTGGTACATACCGAAAACGGTAAAGGCTTGGTTTGACCTAAAAGAAACCAAGCCTCTGCTGATGCTGCAGCACGAACACGACCAAAAGGGTTGCGGATTCCGATGAATTCTACTCCCCTTGAGCGCCTTCGGTCCGGGAGAAGTCGGAGCAGTTCAGAAGCATGTCCGGTTGGCGATGAATAGGCATGCACGGGACGCGGTAAAAAGGTTCTCCTCGCACGTAGAATCCATGTTACCTTGGCCCCCAGGATGGGGTACTCGATAGGCTGAGCCTGTAGACGTAGAAGCTTCTCTTTCACCTGATTCTCCTCGATTTGGCATAGAGCACAAGAGAAACATTCAGTTATTTTTCATTTTCAAAAGTCAGATTTGTAAGTTCGCTAAACTCAGAGGCAATTTCTGAGTACAAAAAGCTTATTTTACGAGGGAAAACGCCCGATTGTGAGCCATTGGTTTTCAGTTTTCAATTATCCCGAGGTGTTCGATGGGGTCTACGTGGGACATATGGTTTCTCTGGTCAGCTCAACCCCCGTAAAATCAGCCATATATGCATCTAGCCTCTATAATACACAACCGATCGTGGCTTGATTCTTCACTTTAGTTCACTTTACTGGATGTTCAGAACATGGTTTATTCAGTTTTTTTCAGTTTTGGGCGCGTCCTAATCAAGCGGTCTTCACAGTACCATCGTGATCCGGCTGAGGGACACCATAAGACAGGCCGGACGAACCAAAGGCCACGGCAATTTCTTTCTGGCGATCTGCAGGGCGGCCTGCGGAAACCCAAAGATACCGCCCACCCACCAATGCAACCACCATGACATCCTCCGTCACCGGCAATTTCCCTGACTCGCTCCGGGATTGGAAATACCAACCGAAGTTCTGCTCGGAGCCGCAGCTCCCGCAGTTGGCGCCACTGCCGCCGGAAGCCGCCACCCTCCAGGGCCTCCCTTGGTTTGAATCACCCTCGCAATCCACCGGACTCGGCATCAACGCCCGCCATGTGCGTTATCACCACAGCCTCTGGCAGGAACTGAAGCCCAAGGTGCTGCAAGGCGTCCATACAACCCTCGTCCTTGCCCTGCCGCAGATCGGGTTCGCCCTCGCGCCCCACATTCAGCTTGAGAAGGTGTTTCTGTTCCTCGGTTCGCTGGCCCGGGGCCTGAGCCCGGTTCAGTTGTTCCCGGCACGTTACATTTATCCAGACGCCCCACTGGGCGGGCTGGCCAACCTGCCGGCCCCCATCTTCGCGGACCTCCTGCCCACCACGGGCGGGTTTGCCTACCCCTGCGTGGACTGTGAACCCGACCCCTGGCGCGTGCTGGCCCGCTTCGGCAACGGGGATCGCTATTACGGATACTATGCAGGACTTCACTCTGCACGACCAGGAGGATAGCGACCGCTTGTTTCTTCCGCCTTCCAATGAGGCTGATCCCCGCATTGGTAAGAGATCCCCCCTGCAGCCAAGCCCATTTCCGAGCAGAACGGAGCCAGTCTTTTGTCTGTGGCGCCCTTCCGAGCGTAGCGCCTCAGGAAAGCCGCAACTTCGTCAAGAGAGGTGTCATTCTATTCAAACCAATGCCAGACGAGTAACAACCGTTGGCTTCACCTCAACTAATCGAAAATAGTTGAAAATAAAAGTTGTAAGTCAGGTTCTTCTTTAGCTCAACAAATGTTTTGGCGGCGCAATCATACGCGAAGAGTAGTTTGATATAGAATGGAATTGTGAACACGAATAACGACAATTTACTGACGATAGCCGAATTATCCGGGAAGTGCGAATCCACGGCGGCGTGGATCCGCGATCAGGTGGAGTCCGGCCTGATGCCTTCAGGAGTGAAGAATGCCGCCCCATATGCGAAAGACCTGCCCTTCGCGCTTTCAACCGCCCCCACAAACCCAGATGTACCGATCCTTAAACCAAAAACAGGCCAAACCGAAAGGGTGAATCGAACAGTTGAGCAAGTGAGCAAGATTAGCCAGATGGCATCGCCGGACATCAGGGGCCAATTGGAGTTTCCGGGTGTACCCGATCGCAGCCCGCACCGAGTGAACCAGGTTTTCCGGACTGGTGGACAGACGCGCCGTCATGAATTCCGTGCGAGCACCCAGCTAGGGGCGGTCCTGGAGGAGGCCCGGGAGCAGAGAGCCACCACCATCGAGATCGAAGAAAATGCCTATAATTTTGTATGAACGAAGACGGCCTTATAGACATCCAGGAACTGGCAGCCAAAATGAAACTTGGCACCAAGTGGATTCGTCATGCCGTGAAGTTCGATGGGCTGCCCTGCATCAGGTTCAATTCTCGGACTTGGCGATTTCACTGGCCAACCGTTCTTGCTTGGCTTTCTGGGCGTTAAACAGCACCTGCTTCCAAGCCTTCGTTTTCATGTACCTCCGCACCGCATCCGGCGTGATCTTCCAATACTCCCGGCTGACATCCTCGGAAACCCGGAGAGCCGCGTAATGCTCCAGCAGAACTCTTACACTGTTCCCGCAGTCACTCACCACCTCGGAATCCAGTTTGTAAACGGGCCGAAGGTGCGTGGCGCAATTCTTTCTCAGACCATCCCGGAGCCACTCGTCCAGGCCGATCAATTCGCACACCTGATCCACCAGGCGGCGCTCGTTGACCGGCGGCAGTGGATTGTCCAACTCCTTAGCCAACTCCAGCCAGTCAACGCAAGTTTGCTGCAATCGGATGACACGTTGATCCCCCTTCTTGGTGTGCCAGGTTTCCAAGGTTATGGTGCCAACGTAAGGTACGTTGCCAAGAGGCGTCAAGGTCGTGCCGGGATTCTTCAGGTTGATGCAGTCCCATCCGAACGGTGGCTCTTTGGGATTTTTAGCCTTGACAGCTTTCTTGGACTCTACCTCTTCAGGCCTCATGCAGCCAAAGAAGCCAATGGCCAGGGGAGCGATGATCTGCTGCGTCAACTCGTTGGACAGGGCCCCGGCCAAGATATTCATGACGGTGCGGTTGTCGTAAATTTTATTGGTGTGGGTGATCTTGCCAATCTGCGTCAGCCTCTCGGTGATGTTCAGCGAGCACCAACCCTTGGCGATGGCGTGCTCCCACAGACTGCTGAAGCGGATCTGATTGGTCCTCTTGCTCGACTTGCTCCAGAGCTTGCCGGCCGGGGTCTTCTGCGTGTCGAGCCACACTTGGAGGTCGTTGGCCACAATCTCGTGGAAGTTCAGTTTCTCCCGCCCCGCGCCGAATCGCTCAAAGACGCCGCAGACCTCATTCACGTACCGCTCGCCAACACCCGCCAGCAACTTCGCGGCTTTGAACGACTTAACCACATCCTCGTAGGGCATGGGCATGGTGATGGACTGCGCGTTGTCCTTCCGCCAGCGTCGGTGATCGGCCCACACGCCGTCCAAGCTGAGGCCGTCTTTTTCGATGGCCTGGAGAGTGGCCACGATGGTGTCGCGTTTCACGGGAGTGAGCCTTGCCCAGTATTCCCCCTTCTTTTTGGCTTCCTTTTTGTAAGCGTCGAGGACTTTATCGGCCTCATCTTCCGTGGCGAATTGTCTCCTGGGATTTTTGCCCGTGGCATCGTATCCGTAATCGAGTTGCCACTTGCCGTTAGCCAACTTTCTCTTGGTGGGTTCGTCCTTCATGCCTGTAGGATACCCTACCTCCGGGACCCGTCAAGAACCGTTGCGGACTTTTGCGGATTTTGTTGCGGACTTTTGCGGGAATATGTGGCCTAAAACTATGACACAACTATCCACATCACGACACCCGACAAACTCGGAAAATATACGTAAGTGGTTGGTTTCCAATCACTTACTGGGGAGATTGGATGGTGGAGCCGACAGGAATCGAACCTGCGACCTTCTCATTGCGAACGAGACGCTCTCGAAAACGCGCCGGAGCAAGTCCAATCCGCAGGCAAGCAGGCCGGAGCAAAATGCTCCGGCTGAGGCGGATCACCCTGCATCCTCTTACGGGCGGACTTCCACGCGGAAGGAACGCGTTTTGTCGCTGGCGTTGGTCCAGGCGTAGGTCATGGGACTGCCGGACGCTTGCATCCACAGGGAAACCGGATTCCAATCCACCAAATTGGTCGAGGACTGCACCTCGTATATTCGGCCGGGGACGGCGGACCATTGCAGGGTCATCACGCCGTTGGTGACAAGGCTCTTGAGGAAGCGGAGGTTGGAGGCTGGATTGGTCGGATCGGTGCCGGCGATGAATTCCGCGTAATCAGTCATGCCATCACCATCGGTGTCCGTGAGCCGGGTGCGGTTGGTGGAGACACTGCCGAAGTAGTATTGTTCGTAAAGGTCCGACATTCCGTTGCTGTTGACATCCGGAAACGTGTAGGTACCGATGAAGGAAAGCGTGTTGGAGGCCAAGAGAGAATTGGTTTGGGGCGCGGGAGTATAGTAGAAAGCGACGTCGCCGAATTGCACGGTGTACTGCCCGGGCGGGGCGTTGGAGACGGTCATGAGCAGGCCGGTGCCGGATTGGTTGATTGGACCAGTCAGCGTCAAGCTTCCCGAAGCGATGTTTTTCGAAATGACAATCGTTCCGCCCGCCCCGGCGCCCAGTCCTGTGACGCCAACGTCATCCACCAACCAACCGTAGGTCGTTCCGCCTTCAAAGGCCAAGTAATCCCAAACGATCTGAATTGGCTGGCCGACATAGGGCGTCAAATCCACTGTTTCCATTTCCCAATCGTCAGAAACCAGCCCGCTGAAGTCCGCGATGTATGGAAGATTGCCGGGCGGGGTGTTTGGATCAGTGCTGATGAGGATTTGCCCCTGCTCGTAATAATAGGATTCGACAAAAACCTCCGAAAAGTCGAAGCAGTCCCAAAACGTCAGCGTGGCCTGGCTGAAACCCGTTAAATCAATTACCGGGCTGTAGAGGTAACTGGAGGCGGAGAAGGGAATCTGCGCGCCATCAAGATCGCTGCCCCAGGCATTGACACCTGAATGGGCGCTGGTTTGCAGTCCGTTGTTTGGCGTTCCCAGCGTCCAATTGAGAGTGGACCCCAACCCGGAGCTGGTATCGGGCACGACAGTCCAGTTTGATGCGCCGGATTCGAGATTGTCGAACCACGGCGGCTGGAGGAGTTTCGGGGTGGTGAAACTAAAAAGGGCACCCCCGTTGTCATCGATCGCGGTGTTGCCGGCGCTGTCGCGGCTGGCCACTTGGAAATAATAAACGTGATTGGCGAGCAATTGGCTCAACGTGATGGAGTGGCTGGTGACCAGTTCGGCGTTGTAGGCGCTGTGATCAACGATGGTTCCCTCCCCGTACTGCACCAGCGAATCCGCCGCTTCGGAAGTGTTCCACGTCACAACCGCGCTGCCCACATTGGTGGTGGCGGCGACAGCGGTGATGACAGGCGGATTGGTGTCGATCATGGCTGTAGCCAGCACGTTGCTGTGGATCGAGGCATCGAAATAACTGGCCGTCACGATGTCGCCACTGCGAACATGCAACTGGCCGGGTAGGGAGGTATTCGTGCCCACGAGGGTGATGAACCCGCTAAACAGACCCGCGTGCGCAGTCTCGTTCAACGTTACCGTAACCCGGTTGGTAAACGAACTGGTGGAGAAAGTCGCTTGAGTTTGGCTAGCGCCGGCAATGGCTGCGTCGCCCACTTCAACCGTCGCCTGCGCCGGGATCGTGTAATCGTTTTGGTCCAGGGTCACCGTTCCAATGCCGTTGCCGCCAGGGTCCAGGAAATTGAGCACGTTCAGCAACAGCGCCGTTTCGTTGTCAGGAGTGGGCCCAGTCTCCGGCACGGCGTCGAGCGGGAAGGAAAGGAAAACCACGCGACCGGTGCTGTTGACGCCGGGGGGCGGGAAGCTCGCGCCGCAACATTTGCCCGAAACAGGCTCAATGGCGATGATGGTGGAGTTGGTCAGGGGTGTGAACGTGTCGCCAAAGTCCGGCCCGAAAACATCGCCCAAGCCATCGTCAAAACTTGGATAGGACGAATAATCCAACGTTACGTTCATGCCCGAAGTTATGGAGTCGCCGACGGTGCCAACGAAGGAAGGGACGCCGAAATACTCGTCACAATCACATGGCGCGGGCGGGTCCGAGTTCTGCAGGAACCCGCCAACCTGCAACACACTGGTTCGGAATGGCACGTCGCCGAGTTGGCTGAGGATGCCCATGGACGCCATGAAGAACGAACCACCATCGTTCAAGTAAGTTTGGATCATGGTCTGTTGGGCGGTGGTCAGAGTATTGTTGGTGCCGGTGTAGTTGATAATGTCGTCTGTGGTCCGCCAAATCACGACACGATATGGTTGCAGATCGGCCAGCGCGGGCGAGCCGCGATCCAACACCTTCCAATAGGCAAAGCCGTACCCGGTTGCCGCCAGCGCGTTGGTGTAAGACCCGGCTGGAATCACCGTCGAACCGTCCGCGCTCTCTCCGTCGTCGTCGTAATCGTCCACCAGCAGCACCGCAGGCGTGGCAACGGCCACGAAGCTGTAGGAAGCGCCGGAGTTGTTGTTGGTGGTCGTGTTGCCGGCGTCGTCGCTGGAAACAACCACGAAGTAATAGGTGTCACCGGCGGACAGATCGCCCAAAGTGAGCGCATGGCTGGTCGTCAGCGTCGAGTTGGACGCCACCAGGTTCAACCCCAGACGGTTGGTGCCGTAGTAAATGATCGAATTGGCCTCTTCGCTGGTCTGCCAGGAGATCGTGACGACACCCAAATCGAAATTAGTGACAACATCACTGATGACCGGCGGACTGAGCACAGCCGTGGCCGACGCGGTTTGTGTGACACCGGAGGAATCCACATAGACCGCCGTGATGGCGTCGCCGTTGTGCATTTCCAACTTTCGGCCCGGGGCGGGCGATCCCACCGAGGTGGGGACGGTATTGGTAAACGCGCCATAGCCGCCCGTGGATTGAAGGTAAAGCAGCACCCCCAAAGGTTTGGTCGTGCTGGTCAGATTCACGGTCACGGTGCTGCTTGCCGCGCGCCCGGCATCGAGCACCTCCAGCTTGATCGAGCCTGGCGCGGTGTAGTTGGTGCGATCCAGCAGCACCTCGCCTTGCTTGGGCGAAAGGAGCGGGCCGGAAACGACCAGCGCGAAATCCTGGTCAATGGCGGACGTGTCCAGACGCGCATCCTCGACCACATTGACCGCGCGCACCTTGATCAAGTAATCGCCCGGCAACGGTTGGGCAAGATGGACGGCCTGGACATTGTTGAGGCTGTCGACGGTCATGGCGTTGGGAATTGATTCTCCATCAACAAACTGGTTGCCCAGATAAACCGTGCCGTCCGGACCGGTCACTTCAAGATTCAACTCGTTGACCAGGGCGGGAATTGCGCCTGGAAAACCGGCCACATCCGTATAGGCCAGCGTGATTTTAAGGGATTGGTTGGAGGTCCCCACAAAGGCGTGCTTTTGGTAAACTTGGCCGGTGGTGAGCAACACCGTTTGGTCCACGAATTGAAAATTGCGTTGTGACTCGATGAGATTGGTCAGGCAGACGCGTCCCCAGCCCTCCTGAAAATTGGGAATCGGTCCCGGCCCGCCGTCCGATTCGTCCAATTCCGAGGCGGAGTTGATCAAGGCGGCTTTGACCAAGGCGGGCGATGGAATGGCATTGGTATGTGCGCTCTTATAATACTGCACGAACGCCGCCGCACCCCCGGCCGCTGCCGGGCCGGACATGCTGGTCCCCCCCATGTACACATAATAGTTGTCAATCACCGTCCAGGCGATGGCCGACTCGTCAGGCGCGGCGGACGACGCCATCGAAGCAATCCAAGTTCCCGGCGCGACCACATCGGGCTTGATGCGCCCATCCTCGCAGGGGCCGCAACTTGAAAAATCGGCCACCGTGTCCGCCCCGTCATCGTACAAATCGTAGATTTCGGCATAATAGTTCGGCGTATTTTCCGTTGCGCCGGTGGCGATGACATTCTTGCCGGTGGCAGGACTGTCCAGGGTCTGCGAATCCGGCCCCGCATTGCCCGCCGAAAACTCCAGGATATACGGTTGATCCCCGGGCGTGACCGAGTCCGCGTCTCGCACCAATTCATCAAATTGCGAGGCATCAGTGTCGTATTCGCCCTGGACGTCATTGCCCCAACTGTTGGCGCCAATTTGCGCGCCGTTCCGCACGGCATCCTGGGTCAGAGTTTCGTCGCTTGGGGCGGGGCTGACTTCATTCGCGTTGGCGTCGAAAATGCGCTCAATGAACAGGCTGGCCTGATCAGCCACCCCCAATCCGTACCAGGCTCCGGAATTTGGGTCCGTCTCGCCCGTGGCCGCATTGCCCGCGACAATGCCCGCGCAGTGCGTCCCATGCCCGTAACCGTCCGAGCCGTCTGTCAACGGCGGATAATATAAGAAACCGGTCACGCGGCCGCGCACATCGGGATGCATGTTGTTGGTATTGCCAGTGTCCAATCCGGTGTCGGCCACGCAAACTGTGACGCCCTGGCCGCCAAAACCAAGCTGCTCAGTAACGGTGGGGGTGGCAACCTGGCCGTCATCGCCGCCGACGAGTTTGGACGCCGCCTCATCGATCAACTTGCGATGGGATGCCGGTTCGATCCACAGCACAACATCCAGACTTGCCAGCTTGTTGAGCACGGCGGGCTTTAAAACGCCCCGAACAATCACTCCCTGCCGTAACCGGCTTTCGTGGATGACCGACGTCAGCAGAGCGCGCATTCCGGAAAGTTCTTGTGCAGTGGCCCGCGGCGAAAGCAACAAGTTCACCGTCAGGGGCGCATTGGTGCGTTGCACCGCTAGGCTGAGACGAGGATGAATCTTGTTTCCGGCCCGATACGGCCCCACCCAGCGCACGAACTTCAAGGCCCGCACCTGCTCCGGCGAGGCATTCGTTAGTCTGGCGATGTAGGCGTCGTCTGGAATGTATTTGAGCAAATCGACTCCCATCGTTTGCAATGCCGTCCGTTGGGCGGCCAAGGGGTGCTCCTCGAACTGAATGAGGTAAAGACTGCTGCCGTTGGTCGAGTCAACCCGGCTTGAGGGTATAGCCGTCCCCGCCGGCGGCGTAAGAATAACTTCATTGCGCAAGCGAATACTTTTGCTTTGACCGCTCGTGAGGCCAGCCGGAAGAAAAATCATTCCCATGAGCGCGATGCGCAACAGGCGGGCCGGAGAACAGCATTTCACAGGTGAAGCATAGGCGATAATGGCGCCCAAGACAACGGCGGAATGGCCGCGTCTTGAGACAGTTCCGTCTGGCGTCGCCGGGAGCCCGCACAATTCACGTCCATTATCGCAATGCGCATTCGCGGCACCGCTCGGGACGGATGTCCAGAGAAATGCGGGAATATTTTCGCTGCGGCGCGATTTTCTTCTTGCGTGCGGCTGTTGGAAGTTTTTAATGGGGCAATTAGTCCAATGCGTTATGCATTAAACTTTAACCCGTAACACAAAAACTATATATGGCTAAAGCACTCTCGAAATCACAACTCGCTTCCGAACTCGCCGCCAAAAGCGGATTAACCAAGAAGGCTGGCGCCGAAATGCTTGATCATCTGGCTGCACTGGCCTACAAACACGCCAAAAACACCTTTACCCTGCCCGGCATCGGCAAACTTGTGTTGCAAAATCGCAAGGCCCGCCTCGGCCGCAATCCAGCCACCGGCGCGACCATCCAGATTCCGGCCCGCAAAGTGGTCAAATTCCGCGTCTCCAAGGTTGCCAAGGACGCCATCCTCGGTGCCCGGTGATTTTACTTGCCCTCCTTCGGCACTCTGATTTTCTCAGAGTGCCATTTTTTTGGACCCATCATGAAAATCGCCGTGATCGGATGCGGGGCCTTGGGCAGTTATTACGGCGCACAGCTTTGCCGCGCCGGTAACGAGGTGCATTTTTTGCTCCGGTCCGATTATGACGCCGTCCGCGCCGGGGGAGTGACCGTGCGCAGCCCCGCCGGCGACTTTCTCGTCCGACCCATCTGCGCCCGCGAGCCGCGGGAAATCGGCCCCGCCGACTTGGTTCTGGTTGCATTGAAAACCACCGCCAATCATGTACTGCCCCGCCTTTTGCCTCCGCTGGCCGGTGCCGGCACCGCGGTAATGACCCTGCAAAACGGCTTGGGCAACGAGGCGGCGATTGCCTCCCTGGTTGGCGCGAAGAATACCTTGGGGGGGCTGTGTTTCGTGTGCCTGAATCGCATCGCGCCGGGAACCATTCTACATCTGGGTTACGGCACGGTCATCATGGGCGAATATGGCCGTCCTTCCCAGCCTCGGACTCATGTCATCGCGGACGCAATCTCCGGGTCCGGCGTTCCCTGCAAGGTCTCGGAGAATTTGGCCGCGGCGCATTGGGAGAAATTGGTCTGGAACATTCCTTTCAACGGCTTGGGCGTGGCAGGCGTGGCCGGATTGGACGCTGTGGAACTGGGACGGATCGACCCCGCGCAATCCTTGGGGCCATGCCTGACCACGGACCTATTGCTCGGCAACCCGCGCTGGGAGAAACTGGTGCGCGAACTCATGATGGAAACCATTCATGCCGCGCAGGCCTTGGGGTTCCCCGTGCTGGACTCCGCCGCCGACCGGCAAATCGAACGCACCCGCCACATGGCCGCCTACAAAGCATCGACCCTCATCGACTTCGAGCGCGGCCAGGACCTGGAATTGGAAGGCTTGTTTCTGGAACCCTTGCGCCAGGCGCAAAAGGCTGGCGTGTCCTGTCCACGGTTGGCCGCATTGTGCCAGGTGCTGACGGAATTAAGAAGTAAGAATGCGGCAGGGCGAGCCTCTGTCGAGGCGTGACTTCTTAATTCTTCCTTCTTAATTCTTAATTTTCTGCGAAAGTGGGGGAAATGCGACATTTAATCATCTGGTACCAGGACACCCTCGCCTCCGGCGGCTACCCCCTCATCGCCGCTCTCATGGCAATTGAGAGCACGATCCTGCCTGTGCCGAGCGAACTGGTCATCCCTTTCGCAGCGCAACGCGCCCAAGCCACTGGCCACCTTAGCCTCTGGGGCATTGCTCTTGCCGGCACGCTTGGTTCCTGGATAGGCGCCACCATCATGTATTGGGCCTCGCGCCTGGCCGGCCGTCCGCTGGTCCTGCGCTACGGCTGCTTTTTTCTCGTGCCCGAACCCAAACTTCACGCCGCCGAACGCTGGGCCGGGCGCTTTGGCTCCTTCGGGGTGTTCGTCGCCCGCCTCCTTCCCGTCGTGCGCCACCTCATCGGCATCCCGATGGGCATCGTCAAAATGGATTTCAAATGGTACTCGCTTTTCACCCTGCTCGGCTCGGCCATCTGGTGTTCGGTGTTGACGTATGTGGGAGTCGCGGCGGGCAACGACGAACAACTTCTCAAGGGCGACATGCACCGCATTACCCTTTGGCTGTTCTGCGCGGTCGCCGTCCTGGGATTGCTCTATTATTTCCTCGTCCACCGTTTCATGACCAAACCGGCGAAAGAGCTTTAAACTCCCGCCGTTAAACCTTACCCTTCCCCGACATGACTTCGGTTGAAATTCGGCAATCGTTCCTGGATTTTTTCAAATCCAAAGGGCACACCATTGTGCCGTCCTCCAGTTTGATGCCCGATTCGCCCGGGCTGCTTTTCACCAACGCCGGGATGAACCAGTTCGTCCCCATCTTCCTCAACCAGCGCGCCACCGACGTTGACAAATGGCCCGGCGCCATCCCCGGCAAGCCCACCCGCGCCACGGACACGCAAAAATGCATCCGCGCCGGCGGCAAGCACAACGACCTCGAAGACGTCGGCCTGGACACCTATCACCACACGTTTTTCGAGATGCTGGGCAATTGGAGCTTTGGCGATTATTTCAAAAATGAGGCCATTGAATGGGCTTGGGAACTCGTGGTTGGCATCTGGAAATTTCCGCCTAAACGGCTTTACGCGACTGTGTTCTGTCCTTTCTTGGGTGAAAAACATTGGGAGTTAAAATGGAAGGCGGAACTAGAGCATGTCGTGATGGCGGTGAAAACCAATACAGCTCTGGTTCAGAACGATAAAACATCTGCGTTTGAGATTTCGGACCAAGAAGCAGCGACAAGCTGGGCAAAGCAGTTTATCGCGGCTGGTCTTGATCCTTTCACTCACATCGTTCCCGGCAACAAAAAGGACAATTTTTGGATGATGGGCGAAACCGGCCCGTGCGGCCCATGCAGCGAAATCCATGTCGATTTAACCCCCGCCGGCGACACCCAGGGCGCCCTTGTCAATAAAGGCGATGCCCGCTGCATCGAGATTTGGAACCTCGTCTTCATCCAATTCAACGCCAATCCCGACGGCACATTTTCCCCGCTGCCCGCCCGGCATGTTGATACCGGCATGGGTTTCGAGCGCGTGACCGGCATCATGCAGAACACGAAGCATTTCACCGACTTCACGCGCACCATTTCCAATTACGAAACCGACATTTTCCGCCCCATCTTCGACAAAATCGAAAAACTCAGCGGCAAACAATACAAATCCACGCTTCCCAAATCCGGCACCACCGGCGAGACAGAACAGGAGAAAATAGACGTGGCGTTCCGTGTCATCGCCGACCACATTCGCACATTAAGTTTTTCCATTGCCGACGGAATCTTGCCCGGCAACAACGACCGCAATTATGTATTGCGCCGCATTCTTCGCCGCGCCGTTCGTTACGGCCGCACCCTCGGTTTTCATGACCCATTCTTCTACAAACTGGTGGACGTGCTCGCCGACACGATGGGCGGCATCTTCCCTGAAATCCGTGCCAAGAAGGATTACGTCAAGGATGTCATCAGTGCCGAGGAAGAGGCGTTTAACAGGACACTCGACCGCGGTCTCAAGTTTTTTGATGAGTACGTAAAAGTCTCTGAAGGATCCGCGAATGTCATGAAGGAACAAAAGCCGCTTTTCGCTGGAGAATGGGCATTCACCCTCTACGATACTTACGGATTCCCTCTTGATCTTACGGAGTTGATGGCCCGCGAGCGCGGTCTCACGGTGGACACCGTTGGTTTTGAAAAGCTCATGGACCAGCAGCGCGCCCGCGCCCGCGCTGCGCAAAAAAAGGAAATCATAGCTGCTTCCAATATCGATACTTCCCGGCCCACGCGCTTTGTCGGCTTCGATCACTTGGGCGTTTCTGCCACCGTTCACGACGTTGTTGCGGTGAAGGACAAAATCGCCGTTACATTCGACTCATCTCCTCTTTACGCCGAAATGGGAGGGCAGGTGGGCGACACGGGCGAAATTCAGGCCGACGGAAAAGTCTGGCACATTGTCAATACTCAGAAAACCGGCAACACCTTCTTGCACTTTGTCACTGATAAGGACGCGCCAGAGCCGGGCGCAAAGGTGGAACTGCGCGTCGAAGCGCCCCGCCGTGAGGCCATCCAACGCCACCATTCCGTGACGCACCTTCTCCACTGGGCATTGCACGAAGTCGTCAGCGCCGATGCCACGCAGAAGGGTTCCTACGTCGGCCCGGACAAATTGACCTTCGATTTCAGCAGCGCCGCACTTGATTCCGCCCAGGTTGCCGACGTCGAAAGGCTGGTCAACGAGCGCATCCTGGAGAATGCCGGCGTGACTTGGACCGAACTGCCCTACGCGGAAGTCAAGGGACGCAAAGACATCATGCAATTCTTCGGCGAAAAATATGGGGACGTGGTTCGCGTCGTGCAAATCGGCGGCAAAGTCGACGGTTTGGACGGCTATTCCATGGAATTGTGCGGCGGCACGCATACCCGCGCGACCGGCGAAGTCGGCCTATTTAGAATCTTAAGCGAAAGCGCGGTGGCCGCGGGAATCCGGCGCATCGAAGCTGTTGCCGGCCTGCGCGCCTACGATAAGACCCGGGAAGACGCCGCCCTGATTTCCAGCGTGGCCGGAAAAGTCAATTCACCCATTGGCGAGTTGGAAAAGCGCGTTGAATCCCTTCTCGCCCAGCAAAAGGATTTGGAGAAGCAACTGAAGGCCGTGCAGCAAAAGCAGGCGGCGGAACTGGCCCGCAGCCTTGCCGCCAAGGCGCAAACGCTCGGTTCGACCCCGGCCATCATCGAGAACCTGGGCGCGGTGGACGGCGATTTTCTGCAATCCGTGGCCGACGCCCTCAAAGGCCAATTCAAAGGGGTGGTCGTGTTGGGCGGTTCCGCCAACAATGCCGTCTCCTTGGTCGCCACTGTTTCACCCGACTTCACCAAAAAATTGCCCGCCGGCAAAATCCTCCAAAACATCGCCCCGCTCGTGGGGGGCAGGGGAGGCGGCAAGCCCGACAACGCCCGCGGCGGCGGCAAGGACGTTTCCAAACTGGACGAAGCGTTGGGCAAAGCAGCAGAAATGCTGAAGGTTAGCTGCTGACTGTTGCGCCGAAATCCAAGGTCTGCCTCTCTGCGTCCTCCGCGCCTCCGCGCAAGCCTTCAATTTTCTCCAGTCCAAAACTCAAAACCAGTCCAAGTTGGCGTTTGAGCGGTCAATTCTCCATAAAATGTCACGCAGATCACAATTATCGGAGCACCGAAGTGGAGCGGCCCGGCGGTTGTGGGGATGGGAACCACAAAAAATGTCCTGCAATTGACAATTGCGGTAATGCCCAACCTGCATAGCCCTGCGATGTTTTGGAAGTGAAGACAAACTGGACATCAAAGGCCGCTGGAGATTCAGGCCCTGTTTGGAACGGATAAAATGCCGGGATTATTCAAAATGCCGCCGCAAATCATCCGCTTGGTGCTGCTGACGATTGGCATCGTTTGCGTTTATTTCACGGCGCGATTCTTTCTGGTGCCTCCGTCCTTTGGGCAATACGGCCATTACAGGGCCAACGCCCTGCAGGACATCGCATCGCGGCAGCCATTTTGGGCGGGAAAGGCCTCGTGCTTGGAATGCCATCCCGACCACGCGCAGAAACTGGCCAAGGGCGAACACAAAACACTTTCGTGCGAAACCTGCCATGGACCGGGCCGTGCCCATGTGGCGAATCCGGCTGAGAAGCTGCCCAAGCTGAACATCAGCATGTGCGTGCGGTGCCATCAGATCAGCCCGTCGCGTCCGAAGTGGCTGCACCAAATCAATATCCACAACCATTACACAGGGAGCGTATGCACCGAATGCCATGTTCCCCACCAACCCAACGAGGTCCCATGAGCGACAACATCAACCGCCGCAGCGTTCTGAAGAACCTGGCTGGAGTCGTCGGGGGTCTTCTGGCCATGCCTGCGGCGCGCACCTGCAAGGCGGCGGTGCAGAATGTGTTCGCCGTTTCGCCGGCGCCCAAAGGCTATGATCCGTTCAAGCACAAATGGCTCATGGCCCTGGACGTGGACAAATGCATCGGGTGCGGCCTCTGCGTGGAAGCTTGCTGCGAGGAGAACGACGTTCCGGAAGGCCATTTCCGCACCTGGATTGAACGCTATGTGATCACCAAGCCCAAGGCGGGGTCCGGGGAAACGCGCGGCGAAACATTTGTTGACTCGCCCGACGGCGGCAAGGAGGGCTTCCCGGAGTTGCAGATTCCAAAGGAAGACATTCTCAAATCATTTTTTGTCCCCAAGATGTGCAATCTCTGCGAGAAATCGCCCTGCACGCAAGTCTGCCCGGTCGGGGCCACGTTCGACTCCCCGGACGGCGCGGTGCTGATAGACAAGGATTACTGCATCGGCTGCGGTTTCTGCGTGCAGGCCTGCCCTTACGGATGCCGCTTCTTCAATCCCGTGACGCGCACCGCCGACAAATGCACGCTGTGTTACCACCGGATTACGCGGGGCCTCAAGCCCGCATGCGTGGAGATTTGCCCCTCGCAAGCCAGGATATTCGGCGATCTAAAAAACCCGGTGCCGGACGATCCGCTGCAAAAGTTCATCTCCACCAACAAGGTCGAGGCGTTGAAACAATATCTGGGCACACGCCCGCGCATTTACTATGCCGGGCTGGATGAGGAGGTTCGATAATGGACGCTACGATTCTCACCAATGTCGTGGATGCGCTCCCGCGGTTCGAGGGCTACGCTTATCCCAACGAGCGGTCGCTCCATCCGCTGTGGAGTGTGCTGATCGTGGTCTATCCCTACGTGACGGGTTTGGTGGCGGGCGCATTCATTATGGCGTCGCTGGTGCGGGTTTTCAAGGTGAAGGCGCTCGAACCGATTTACCGGCTGGCGCTGTTGACCGCGCTCGCGTTCATGCTCTGCGCCACCCTGCCGCTGCTGTTTCACCTTGGCCATCCGGAACGCTGCTTTGAGATCATGCTGACGCCGCACTTCAGTTCCCCCATGGCGATGTTCGGTTTTGTCTATGCCTGGTACCTGATGGCGGTGCTGCTGCTCGAACTTTGGTTTGACTATCGCCGGGACTTTGTGGAGTGGTCGAGGACGCAAACCGGGCTGCGCGGCATCATCTATCGCGCATTCACCCTGGGCGTGACCGACCTCTCGGAGCCGGCCCTTTCCCTGGACGCCCGCATGGGCCGGATCATTTCCATCGTGGGCATTCCCTCCGCCTTTCTGCTGCACGGCTACGTGGGCTTTATTTTTGGCTCGATCAAGGCCAATCCGTGGTGGGGCAACCCGTTGATGCCGATCATCTTCATCCTTTCGGCCATGGTTTCCGGCATGGCGCTGTGCGTGTTCATCTACATGTTCCTGTGCTGGGCGCGGCGGGTGACCGTGGACATGCGCTGCCTGGATTTGATGTCGAGCTTCCTCTTTTACGCGGTGGTCATTGATTCCGCCATTGAAGGCTTGGATTGGCTGCACCGCCTCTATTCGGCGGAGGAGGGGATCGCGGTGTTGAAATCGGTGGCGACAAGTAAGCTGTTTTATACGCTGCTGATTGGGCAGGCATGCATGGGCACACTGGTTCCCCTTGTGCTGCTGGGATCCATGCAGCTCGTCCGCAAAAGGGTCCGGGATTTGAATCGCTGCCGGATTTATTTCACCAGTGCGGCGCTCATTCTCATGGGTGTGCTGGCGATGCGTTGGAACGTGGTGATAGGCGGCCAGCTTTTTTCCAAGAGCATGCGCGGTTTCATGAGCTACAAGATGGAATTTTCCGGTTCGGAAGGATGGCTTCTCTCCATCGGTCTGCTCGCTCTTCCTTTCATTATTTTAATTGTGCTCATCAAATATTTCTTGGCCCTGGATCTGCCGACGATCGAGAATGTGGTGCCGGGCGCCGTGCGCCATCCCGGTTCTCCGGAGACGCAAATTTAGCGGATGGAGAGTCAACGATTTTCCGGCGGACAGGCGTTCGCCGCCGGGAAGCGGGTTAAATCACGAATGCCCAAAGGAAACATGAAGAAAAGCATCATAGTTGCAGCAGTCATCTCCGTGTTGGCGGCGAGTGCCGCGCATGCGGAGGACGCCAAGGCGCTTTACGACAAGCAGTGCGCCAAGTGCCACGGCGAAGACGGCAAGGGCGATACCAAAATGGGCAAAAAACTGGGCGCAAAGGATTATACAGATCCCAAAGTCCAGGACGCGTTGAAAGACGACGCAGCCGTCAAATCCATAAAAGAAGGGCTGAAGAAGGACGACAAAACCCTGATGAAACCGGCCGAAGGCTTGACCGACGACCAAATCAAGGGGCTTGTCATCTACATGCGGACCTTTAAGAAATGAAGACCATGAAGTGTTGGAGCAGTGGCGGAAAGGGTTGCTCCAGCACTCCACCGCCGCGCTTATGAGCACACCCGCCCCAACTGGTTCAGCCCGGCCGCCCTCCCTGTTTCGCAACTGGGTCTCCCTGGCGGGGGCGGTGCTCATGGCTTCGAGTGTTTTTGCGTTTCTCCTCCTGTTCTTCCTCGATACGGTCGTCTATTCGTCAAATCCGTACGTCGGCATACTCACATTCCTTGTGGCGCCGATGTTTCTGGTGGCGGGATTTGTCATATTTCTATTTGGCGCATGGCGGTGGCGCAGGCGGCTGGCCAAGGCGAATGGAGCCGTCGCCCCCTCGTTGTATATCAATGTTGATCTCTCCCGCGCGCACGACCGGCGTGTGCTCGCCTTTTTTGTCCCGGCCAGCGCCGGGTTCCTCCTGCTCACTGCCATGGGCAGTTACCACACGTATCACTTCACCGAGTCGGTCGAGTTTTGCGGTGAAGCCTGTCATACGGTGATGCAACCGGAGTTGACGACCTACCGGCATTCACCCCACGCGCGGGTCGCCTGCGCCGAATGCCACATCGGCAAAGGCGCGGAGTGGTATGTGCGTTCCAAATTGTCCGGCACTTACCAGGTTTATGCGACCCTGGCGCACAAGTATCCCACGCCCATTCCCACGCCCGTCAAGAATTTGCGGCCCGCCCAGGAAACATGCGAACAATGTCACTGGCCCAGGCAATTCGTCGGCAATCTCGACCGCACGATTTCCTACTATCTTCCGGACCAGACCAACACGCTGTATTCGATCCGTTTGCTGCTCAAGGTCGGCGGCGGCGATCCCACGCACGGGCCGGTGGGTGGGATTCACTGGCACATGAACGTCGGCAACAAAATCGAGTACATCGCCATCGAC
The DNA here is from genome assembly GCA_050014435.1 of Verrucomicrobiota bacterium. Taxonomy (GTDB): domain Bacteria; phylum Verrucomicrobiota; class Verrucomicrobiia; order Limisphaerales; family Palsa-1400; genus DASRLE01. The sequence goes on from JBEKDI010000092.1 coordinate 18,467, forward strand.
GAGGCGCGCCAAAAAATCCCCTGGGTGCGCATGACCGACTCCCAAGGTGTGGTGACGGAGTTTCGCTCGGCGGGATACACCAATGACGTGAGCAAGCTTGCCCCGCGCACGATGGATTGCATGGATTGCCACAACCGCCCCGCGCACAAGATGCAATCGCCGGAAAGCGCGGTCAACCTCGCCATGTCCCTGGGGCAGATCGACCCCGGCTTGCCTTACATCAAGACCAACGCCGAGTGGGTCTTGTGCCACACTTACAAGGACGAGACCAACGCCCTGCAAACCATCGCCACGACCCTGGCCAACAACTACCCGCAGGATCCGCGCATCCACCAGGCCATCGCCACCGTGCAGCAGATCTACAAGGACAATTTCTTCCCTGAAATGAAAGCCGATTGGCGGGCCTACCCCGACAACATCGGCCACAAGGATTGGCCGGGCTGTTTCCGTTGCCATGACGGAAAACACGTCTCGGCCGCTGGGAAGAGAACAATCAAAGCCAACGACTGCAACGCCTGCCATTTGATTTTGGCGCAGGGCACCAGCAACCAGTTAAACCAACTCAGCCCCAAGGGCCTGAAGTTCGCGCATCCTTTGGACGAATATGATCCGGCCTACCAATGCACCGACTGCCATAACGGCGGCTTGTAAACAACGCCTTCTTTGCAGCTTTGCACTGGCAATCTGGCTCTCGCCAGCCGTTGCGCTGGCGGCCGAGAAGCTGTCCAACCAGGATTGCCTTGACTGCCACACAGACCCGACCACCACGCGCACGGTCAACGGGAAAACAGTGCCCATGGCGCTTTTCCCGACCAATAATTTCCCTAAATCGGTCCACGCCAAGCTCAATTGCACGGATTGTCACGATTCGGTAAAGGAGATGGTGCATCCCAGCGGACTCGCCCCGGCGCAATGCGCTTCGTGCCACAAGGAGGAGGCCAAAAAATATGCCGGGAGCATTCATGGCGTGAGCAAGGCCATGGGCGCATCCGCCGCCGCTTCCTGCGTCGATTGCCACGGTTCGCACGAGATTCAGCCCGTTAAACAACTCGACTCGCCCGTGTTCAAGCTGAACCTGGCGGCGACCTGCGCCAAATGCCACAGCAACCCCGGCATCACCGCCGAGTACCGCATGAAATACCCGCAAGTGGCGTCGCAATACGGTGACAGCATTCACGGGCGCGCGCTCCAGCAAATGGGGTTGATTTTGGCCCCGTCCTGCAACGACTGCCACGGCGTCCACGACATCAAACGCATCGTGGACCGAAGTTCGTCCGTCAATCATGCCAACATCGCCGCCACCTGCGGCGCCTGCCATCTGGGCATCGAGAAAATCTACAACGCCAGCATTCACGGCCAGATTCTGGCCAAAGGGGACCAGTCCGGCCCGGTTTGCACGGACTGCCACTCGGCGCACCAAATCGAGGCCCCGGTCGGCAACCATTTCAAGGCCCGCAGCGATGAACGTTGCGGACGCTGCCACCAGGACCGTTTGGCGCATTACCGCGAAACCTACCACGGCAAGGCGATGGCTCTAGGCCAGCCCAATGTCGCCTCCGAAGTGGCCGCCTGCTACGATTGCCACGGCTCTCACGACGTGCTGCCGCCCTCCAATCCGGCCTCGCATCTTTCCAAGGCCAATATCGTGGGGACCTGTCAAAAATGTCATCCCGGCGCCTCGGCCAGTTTCGCCAAATACGTTCCACATGCCGACCCGCTGGACGCCAGACACTATCCGCAGTTGCATTGGACCTTTGTGGCCATGACCGCGCTGCTCATTGGCACCTTCGCCTTTTTTGGCGCGCACACCCTCCTGTGGTTGTTCCGATCCGGTTATCTCTACCTGCACGATTCCAAGACGTTCCGCGAAGCCAAGGTGGGAACCCAGCAGGGCGACGATTGGTTCACGCGCTTTCCGCCGTTTGAACGCTTTCTCCATTTCCTGGTCGTGACCAGCTTTCTGCTGCTGGTCATCACCGGCATGCCGCTTAAATTCTACTACACGGATTGGGCAAAAGTGATCTTCAGCGTGCTGGGCGGCGCGGTTGTGGCCCGCACCCTGCATCATTTCGGCGCGCTCATCACCTTCCTCTATTTCGGCCTGCACCTCGTGAGGCTGCTGACCCGGGCCTGGCAGTCCCGCGCCCGCTTCCAAGGCGGCGATTTGCGCTCCAAATTCACGCGGCTGATGGGGGCGCTCTTCGGTCCCGACTCGATGATCCCGACCTGGCAGGATGCGAAGGACTTTGTCGCGCACCAGAAATGGTTTTTCGGCAAGGGGCCCAAGCCTCAATTCGACCGCTGGACCTACTGGGAGAAATTCGATTACTTTGCCGTTTTTTGGGGTGTATTCATCATTGGAATGTCGGGTTTGATGATGTGGTTTCCGCAGTTCTTTTCGCACTTCATGCCAGGCTGGATGATTAACATCGCGCTCATCGTTCATTCCGACGAAGCCCTGTTGGCGGCGGGTTTCATCTTTACGATTCACTTCTTCAACACCCATTTTCGCCTGGAAAAATTCCCCATGGACACCGTAATCTTCTCCGGCCGCATCTCGAAGACCGAAATGCTGCACGAACGGCGCCGCTGGTATGAGCGCCTGACGTCCACCGGTCGCCTCGACGATTTGCGCATCAAGGACGAATGGGAACGCTGGAAGTCCATCGCCCGATCCTTTGGCTATCTCTTCTTCGGCCTCGGCGTCATCCTGTTGATCCTGATCATCTACGCCATGCTCTCGCGCCTGGCACACTAAAAAATGCTGAAGACTGAATAAAGGCGAAGGCTGCCGCGGTCGCTCATGTCTTTCTGATATTGTGCGGACGGAAATGCCTGGCATCGATAATCGATCCCCGAGGAGCGCTGGAAATTCTTGGCTTTTAACGAAAGCCGAAACATGTTGCGGCTCTGTTGAGGAATGTGTTACGGGCCCATTCCAGAACCCACACCGAGCGTGAATTGCAGGGCCAGGAAGGCCCAGGCCTGAATTTCAGCGAGCCGGCAGAAATAAACAAAATCGCCGCCATGGAGAGCAGGCCGATAAAAGCACGGCGAAACAACCTTGATTTGAGACTCATCCCGTCCGACATCGTTGCGGGATAGGGTAGTCGATTCGAGCCCGATTGCAGACTAAATAATTTCCCTTACTCGTCATTTCCACACGAATTGAACCACTGAATTGCCGCGAAAAAGGTAGTGTCCTAAAAGTTCTGCAAAAAGGAAGAGGGTCATGCACCCTGACCAGCGCCGTGTTGGACCGACTCCTGCACCACGCTGGAACCGTGATCATCGAGGGGATCATGCCGCGCGCTGAATTATGCCGCTCGGAAGCTCATTTCCCCTCTGAACGCGACTGCCACCGCGCGGCATAATTCCGATGCTTTTCTAAAGGTTTTTGAGGAAAGTCAAAAGGCGGTCATCTGGTCTGTAGCGACCTGGAGCGCTCTGAATAGGTCTGGTTTTGGCCAGTATTTCCTCCTTCAAAGCCAAGTTTGCATCCAGATAGATCTGGGTAGTTTCGAGCGATTCGTGTCCCAACCAGATAGCGATCAAAGATCGATCAACGCCTGCCTGGAGCAATTCCATTGCGGCGGTGTGGCGCAGTACATGGGGCGTTATTTTCTTTTTGGCGAGGGACGGGCAGGATTCCTTGGCCGCGTTGGCGTATTTATGGACCAGACGCTGCACGGCATCGGAACTCATTCGCCCGCCACCCGAGCTTGGGAAAAGGAACCTGGAGTCCTCTCGCCCCTCCCGTTGGATCCAGGCCTTCAAAACATTCGCCGTCGTTTTGACCAGGGGTGTGGATCGTTGCTTCCGTCCTTTGCCGACACAGCAAACATGCGCGCCCGGTCCGATGGAAACGTCTTGGTGACGGAGGCCGGTAATCTCCGAGAGTCGGAGGCCAGTCTGCACTGCGGTCAGAAGCAGGGCGTGATCACGCTCTCCAATCCAAGTCCGTCGATCGGTTGCCGAGAGTATTGCCTGAATCTCAGGTTGAGTGAGGAAATCGATTAGCGGTCGAGTAAAACGCTTGGATGGTATCGCCAGCACCCGTTGAATGAGACCGGCGTGTTGTGGGGCTTCCAAAGCCGCATAGCGAAAGAAGGAGCGAACGGCCGCCAGTCGTAGATTTCGGCTACGAGCACCATTCGAACGTGTTTTTTCCAGGTGATCAAGGAACTCACAAATGAATGGAGCATGGAGGGCTTCCAGACTCAGCGTGGAGGGGGCGTGTCGCAGCCGTTCTTGGGCAAAAGTCAACAGCAGGCGAAACGTATCGCGGTAGCTCGCTATGGTGCAAGGGCTGACCTGACGTTGAGCGACCAGGCGCTTGGTAAAAAAGCCTTCCAGCAACGGAGCCAGTTCTGCGTTGGTTCTCATTGCACTCCTTTCCATCGCTGTTCGAGGCGATGACCAGCCGCAGCCATCAGCGCAGGCGTACAACTCAGATACCAGTAAGTGCCAGTGACGTGCGTATGCCCGAGATAGGTGGAGAGCACCGGCAAACATTGCTCCACCGATGCACCGCGGCGATACCAGCGCAACAGAGTCTCTACGGCAAACCGGTGGCGATAATCGTGAAGGCGAGGGCCCCTGCTCGCTCCCGGCGCCCGCAGCCCGAGGCGTTGCGAGAGCAACACAAAGACGCGGTTTATCTGTGAAACAGACAAATGAGTGCCGCGACTAGTGGGGAATAGATAACGCGCTGTTAGATGCGGGCGCTGGGCAAAGTACCGATCGCGGTGCTTCACATAACTTTTCAGCACCTTGATCGTCGAGCGATGCAACGGGATCAATCGTGATTTGCCGTATTTCGCGTTGCGTATGGTCAAAACGCCATCTGCCCAGTCCACGTCTGCGGGCGTGAGATTGAGCACTTCGCCAATGCGCATGCCGGACACGACTAATAATCCCAAAACACAATAATAAGTCCTCGCCTGGAATCGGCGCGGTGACGGGTGGTTCCTGGCAGCGTCCAGAATCCTTCGAATTTCGGCTTGCGAGTAAAGATACGGGCGCGCTCGACCTGGAGCGAAGGGCAGCAGACCGGCCGGAGCAATCTCAGTTGTTGGGTCATCTGCCCAGCGGTAGCGCGCAAATCCACGAACTGCGGAAAGTCGGCACGCGTATGTCTTGGGAGTCAAACCAGGTTCTTGCGTGGCAAATTGGAGAGCTAAATTGCTGGTGATGCGAGTGGTTTTTTTGCCCATCAGGAACTTGACGAACTGCCGTACCCAGATCTCCTGACATTCAAGCTTAAAACCCAGGCCATGGCGAAGCTCGAAGTAATCGTTGACAGCCTGTCTGAGCGTTTTCATCGGGCACCTCCTGGCCACGGCAGAGCCAAAGGGCGCAATGCTTTCAGATCTACTTTGGCATAGATCCCGGTTGAATCGGGATCATGATGCCGAAGGACCTGCCCAATCTCCGTGAGCGAAGCACCGCGTCGAAGCATGGCAGTAGCCAAGCTGTGGCGAAAAACGTGTGCGCCTCTCCGCGAAGACGCCACCCCTGCTTTATCAATGGCTCTTCCGACCAAAACGGAGAGGACAGCCGAGTTCGAAAGAGCTGTATACGGCGCTTCGGAACGAATGAAGACCTGCCGGCAGGTGCATGGAGGCCGGCCATCCTTTAAGTACCGGGCAAGGGCCTTGCCCACATCAGTCGGCAGCGGTAGACGAGCCAAGCCGGGGCCCTTTCTGGAACGGATCAAAAGATGGGCGTTCTGCCAATCAATGTCCTCCAACCGAAGCGCAATGACTTCCCCGGCACGCAGACCGAGCCTTGCCAACAGTAACAGAATGGCGTAATTGCGTTTGCCGATGGCGGTGCTTTGGTCGCAGCGATCGAGCACCTGTTGCACTGCCTCGGCGGGCAAGTGCTTGGGCAAACCCGTTAGCCGCCAGTGTGGCACTTGCGGCACTGTCGCTGTCAAATCCCTCGGTATGCGTCCTTTGTAGTGCAAGTAGCCCAGAAACGACCGCAAGCTTGTAACGACCTGTTTCGAATGCGCCTGACTGTGTGAAAGCGTATTGCGTTGAACAAACCAGATTACGTCTCCTGCCCTTATCAGAGACGGCTTGACATGCCCGGTATTAAACCGTTGCAGGAGAAATCGGTCCGCGTGTCGTGAGTAATCCGCCATTGTCTTGGTTGTGCAGCCTCGTTCCTCCAGCAAGTAGCGGCGGTAATCGTTCACCAGGCGTTGTGCATGTGTGGGACGTACTACTTTCGCCGGTGGAGTCGCGCCCGCCTCCCGAAGGAGGGCCAGAAGGCGACGAAAAGCGAAACCGGCTCCGGACCAGCTTTTACGAGGACACCGACGACGCTGTAAGAAGCCCTGAAGCGCGTTTTCGTTCAGGTCGCGAAGACGGAGGCCCTTGCGGACGATCCACCCGTTTAGACGGGCGAAGAACCGGAGATGCTCGTGGGCTGTTCTGGCTTTATAGTTTTGTGCCTGGAGCCATGCGAGATGGACTTTGGCGTACGGATGCAGGGGTCCCGATTGGAGACCTTGAATAGTTTCGAGTTTAAGAAATGATGGAATCGTCCCGACAGACTACAACGGTCGGGACCACTCAACATTATGCCGCGCGGTGGCAGTCGCGTTCAGAGGGGAAATGGGCTTCCGAGCGGCATAATTCAGCGCGCGGCATGATCCCTTTTACGCCGCTCGCGGCGTAAATGGGAAAAGCTACAGAATGAAGGGTCAGATCGAAACACCTTAAAGTTGACGCTCAACGACACGCCTCTATAGGATGTCTAGGATTATGAAGCTCATGCGAAGTTGGTCAATTTGGCGCGTTGTTCCTGTGTGGGTGCAGGGAAAATTAGTTGATTGATTTTCAAAAAAGCAGATTTTGCTGGACTTTTCGCGCCAATATTGTATATGATATATACAATATTATGATGACACCTTCTCTCCAACAAGAACGCT
>JBEKDI010000093.1:0-21647 GCA_050014435.1 Verrucomicrobiota bacterium
CAATGTTCTGGATACAACAGTATCATAGATATTGTTTCAAGCAACAATTATTTTAAACTAATTTTGTAATCGGACCTGTCGGACGGGTAGGGCCTGTCAGACAGGTCAGACGAATGAGACGCTGAATGGACATCGTGGACGAGTCTGAATTGAAAATCTGTCATTGAAAATCTCTCATTTGCCATTCGGAAATGACGGATCGGAAGTTTTTGCGCGTCAATGCGCAGTTCTCAGGAATGGCGCTGCGGAATAGCCGAACGAACAAGGCTCCGCTGGAGCGTCGCCCTACCAATTCGACGGACATTGCGAGCAAGCGCGGCGTTCGCCAGGAACGGGATACTTTAAGCTCGAACCGGGAGAGGCCATGGCGCTACCCTTTGCAGGATGAATCTCAGCCATGAAAATCCAATTTAGGTTTGGTCTTTTGTTTTTGGTCTGCTTCTCCGCCCTTTGCGCCGCCGAGACCCACCACAACTTTGCAATATGGGAAAAGGCGATTTCCGCCTATGAACAGGTGGACGCGATCCACCCGCCGCCCAAAGGTGGAATTGAGTTCATCGGTTCCTCGACCATTGTGCTCTGGAAGACGCTGAAGCAGGATTTTCCCGGTCAGCCTGTGTTCAATCGCGGCTTTGGCGGCTCGCAGATCGAGGATTCCATGCATTTCGCGCCAAGGGTGATATTCCCTTACGCGCCCAAGATGATTTTCTTGCGCGCCGGTGGCAATGATTTGTGGGCGGGTAAATCGCCGGAACAGGTCTTTGCCGATTTCAAGGAATTTGCGGAAACCGTCCACGCCCGCTTGCCGGAAACCAGAATTGACTTTATTTCCTTGAGTCCCACGCCGTCACGCTGGAAGCAGCATGAAAAGGAAAAGACGTTGAATGGGTTGGCAGAGGAGTACATCCGTGGAAAGCCGTTCCTGCAATACATCGAAACCTACGACCTGCCGCTCGACGCGGCCGGGCAGCCGCGCCCGGAATTGTTCAGGCCCGACCAATTGCACTTCAACGCCTCCGGCTATAAGCTGCTCGCTGATCGGGTGCGTCCGTTTTTGCCGAAATGAATCTTCCTCCGCAAATGGGGAATCCCAATTGACCGCCAACGCCCGTCCCCGTAGCCTTTTTGCATGCAAGAATGTAAGACCCGGGCAATTCTCCCGGAACCACGCTGCAAGAAAAGCAAAAGGCGATTCGTCTTATGGCTGTTAAGCCTGTTGGCATTGGTGACCATGCCGGTTTCGGCGGCGGACAGGGAGACAGATTGTTCAAGCCAACCCTATCTTCTCGATACCGGACTGGAATCGCGCTCGATTTCGTTCGAAAACCCGAGCGGGGCGCCGGGCGAGGGAGGCAAGTCGGCGAGCAACCTTGGGCCAGGTCGCAAAGGATCGCCAAGCTTGGAGGTCAAGCCGGGACAAACTGTGCAGCTTTGCGACATCCAAGGCCCCGGCACCATTCGCCACTTGTGGATGACGACCGAAGGCGATCCTGTGATCCAACGCGCGTGTGTCATTCGCGGGTGGTGGGAAGGCCAGGAGCATCCGAGCATCGAATGTCCCATCGGTGATCTGTTCGGATTTGCACATGGAAAAATCACTTCGTACCAATCCGCGGTGCATTCCTGCGGGCCGACGGGCGGACGGAACTTGTGGTTGCCGATGCCCTTTGCGAAGCGGGCGCGTTTCACCTTCAGCAACGAGGGCACGAAATCCGTGCCGTTGTATTACCAGATCAACTACACGCTAGGCGACAAGCACCCCAATGACGTAGGCCGTTTGCACGTTGTGTTTCGGCGCGAGAATCCGACGGTTGAGAAGAGAGATTTCGAGTTGCTGCCGCAGCGCGACCAGAAGGGCCGGTTCATCGGCTCAATCATTGGCGTTCGCAATCTGCATCCGGAGCAGTGGTGGGGCGAGGGCGAAATCAAAGTTTACAAAGACGGCGACAAGGAGTGGCCGACCATCGCCGGCACTGGCAGCGAGGACTACGTTGGGTTGGCTTGGGGCATACAAAACGCGGCGTTTCTTTACAACGGATGCAGCCTGAACGACAAACATTTTGTCTCGATGTATCGCTGGCATCTGCCGGACCCAATCGCGTGGAAAAAGGAGTGCCGCATCACGATCCAGCAGATCGCCTACCAGGACGGTTTGCGCGAAACGAGCGACGACTGGTCCTGCGCAACATTCTGGTATGAGCCCGTGCCAAGTGCGAAGCTGCCGGCGATGCCTGATTTGAAGGCGCGAACGGCGGATATTTGGAAGGATTAAACTCCTTTTGTTCAAGGAGCCGATACAGTTCCCTGCCCGGTCGAGATGTCTCCATAGACCACGCCACGGCCGCCAGTGACGCAATAGACGCGGCCAAAGATGCGCGGGTCACCCGTCAGATGCGGAATGTAGCCAAATTGATGCTGGTCATCATTGATGCGAACCCAACTCTGCCCGGAGTCGTCGGAACGGAAAAGCCCCCGGATCTGGCCCACGCTTCCAGCCAGAAACAGCGCGGGAAAATTCTTTCCCAGCGCGGGTTTGCCGAAGCCCAGGGCATCGGCGGATTTAACCACGTCAAGCCTGGCAAAGTTGGTACCGCCGTCGGTCGAGTGATAAAGACCAATGTTGCGGGATGCAATCCAAAGGTCGCCTTCCATGCCGGGAGTCACAGACAGCGATCCGCCCCCGCGCTCGCCAAATCTTCCCCCTCCCGCCCTCGCGGCAAAAGATGCCCCGGTGGGGAAAAATCCGGTTGCCCCGTCCTGGGAGGAGAGGACTTTGCCTTCGGACGGGTCGAACGAGTAAAACCGGGCCGGATTCACCGGGTCGGCAATCACCCGCAAATCATTCGCCACTCCAGCACAGGTCCTCCAAGTTGCTCCACGGTCCGTCGAGAGCCACGACGGCGCGCGCCTCGGACTCCAGACGATGATCTTGCCATCGGCTGAAAGGGCAATGCTGCCCCCGCCCTGGGTGTTAGTTGGTTCACTGTCCAGGGCCTTCCAAGTTTCACCGCCGTCCTCTGAAATGGCTGCATGCGCCTGGCCTGTTCGTCTGCCAACGCCGGTGCGGGCGATAATAAGCGGGTTCAGTCCGGCAAACTCCAGGTCCTCGGTGCCGCCATAACGCGGCCCGGCAAAAGCTCCTTTCGCGGGCGACACGCTTAAATCATCGTGCCGGAAACCGTCAACATCCGCCACGCCGCTGAGCAAATGCGCCCCCTCGGGCGGACTGAGCAAACACCACGGCACCGTTTCCTCAAGGCCCTGATCCAAAAACACCCAACACGTCGGCTTGCCTGCGTCCGCCTGCGTGGCGTTGGCGCAGCTCCAAATGCCGTATCCCGTGGTGATCAAAACTTGGTCGGAATCAAAGGGATTGATCTCCACGTCGCCGATCCAATGGGGAGTCAGCGGAACCGTATAGGGGGCTTCTGAGTGGTCCCACTGCGCGTCGCGCACGAGCGCCTGCCAACTGGCGCCCCCATTGGTGCTGCGAAATATCTCATCGCGTGGCGTCCAATGGTCAAAAGTGGAAACCATGATCGTGGACGGATGCCGCGCATCAATGGACACCCCGCCATAGCCGAAAGGCAGATGGCGTTCCTTCGGTTTAACGGGTGTGATGTCGGTCCAGACGCCGTCCTTTGGGTTGAATCTCCACACCGCGCCATCGGTCATGGCACCCGGTCCCGGCTCATGGCCGTAAGTCAAATAAAGCATCCCGTCCACGGAGCGAACAAGATGGATGGGGAGCAGGCCGATGGGTTGATTTGTCACCGCCTGCCAGCTCAGGCCCGCATCCGCGCTGGTGAAAAGGTTTGTTCCGATGGCCGATACTGCGGCATAGAGAAGAGGCGTGCGAGCGCCGGGTTGACCGCTGGACGGATCAAAGACGACCGCGACGATTCCCACCGGCTGCTGCCAGCCAAAGTAGCCAGATGGGGCATTAGAGACTTCCGACTCCTGGGGATCAGGGTTGACATCAGGGAATGTTTCCACTTTTGCCCAATTCGCCCCCCGGTCAAGGCTCTTCCACAGCCCGTCGCGGCGCGAGCCGAAGAAAAGGACGCGGCCCAGGTTGGGATCAACCGCCAGGCGCTCACCGTTTAAACGTCCGTTCTCGTTGCCACCCATACTGAAGGGAACATCGGCGCGCTGGAAGGTCCTGCCCCGGTCGTCCGAACGAAGGATGGCGGCGGGGCGCCCTTCATAGGTGCCGGCAGCCAGATAAACCCGGCTGGTATCGCGCGGATCCACCGCAATACTCTCGATGCCGAACAGATTATCGTCCGCCGCGCCAATCCAATCGGTGATCGGGACCCATTTTTGGGCGGGCGAATCCCAACGATACGCCCCGCCCACGTCCGTTCGCGCGTACATCAACCCGGCCTCGCACGGATGCATAATGATGCCAGTAACGAACCCCCCGCCGCCCATGACCACATTGCGCCAGACATACGGCCCGGATGCCGGCGGCTGGCTCCAGGATGATTGCGCAGTCGCGATAAGCAGAGCGAGAATGATTGTTACTTTCAAAAGTTAATCCTTCTCAAAAACGGTCTCGGCAATCTGACAATTTCCTTGCAAGGGGATGTCCCGGGACGAGCGCCCGACCAAAATGGTGAAATCACCTTTTTCGGCCACCCACCCCTTCTTGTCGGGGTCATAAAACGAGAATGCGCCCTGCTCCAGCCGAACGGAAACTTTTTGCTTCTGGCCGGGCTTGAGCGACACCTTGGCAAAACCTTTGAGCTCCTTCAAGGGGCGCGCCACGCTGGGCTTCATTTCCTGCACATAAATCTGCGCCGCTTCGGCGCCCTCGCGATCCCCGGTATTGACTATATCAAATTCCACCGTCACCGCAGGATGTTTTGTATCGTTACCAGTCGTCAGCTTAAGCCCGGAATAATCGAACTTCGTGTAGGACAAACCGTAGCCAAACGGAAACAGCGGCTCGATGTTTTTGGCGTCGAACCAGCGGTAGCCGACCAGCAGGCCTTCGGCATAAGTGACGGTCCCGTTCGTGCCAGGATACGCATGTAGCGCGTGCGCGGGTGAATCGGCGAGTTGTTTCGGGAACGTGCAAGGCAGCTTGCCCGATGGGCTTACGTCGCCGAAAAGAATCCGCGCCAGGGCGTTGCCTCCTTCCATTCCGGGATACCAAGAGTAAAGCACCGCAGGCGCCTTCGAGAGCCATGAGCCCATCTCCACCGCGGCTCCACCCATGAAGACGACGGCGGTTTTCGGATTTGCCTCCACGATTTTCTCCAGTAAATCATCCTGGCCGCCGGGAAGTTTGAGATCGGGACGGTCGGTCGTTTCCGCATCGTAACCGCCTTTGTGATTCAGACCACCGACGTAGATGACCACGTCCGCGGATTTTGCCGCGGCAACAGCGCTCGAAATCAGCCTCTGACTGGCGCCGGGAGGCTCGGGTATCACGGCGCCATGATCACCCCTAACACGGCCTACCGGAGCCTTGTAACCGGGAGCATATACAATTTTCACGCCGTTGCCAAGACGGTTGGTGATGCCTTGGAGCGCGGTGACTTCGAAAGGCGCCTTGATGTTGGCCGCACCGCCGCCCCGCGCGAACACGCTGGAGGCGTTGGCCCCTATCACGGCGACGGTCTTGATCTTCGCCGGATCGAGCGGAAGCAAGCCTTCGTTTTTCAGCAGGACAATGGATTCCTCGGCCACGCGGCGGGCGATGTCCTGATGCGCTTTGGTGCTCAAGACGCCTCTGTTTGCTGAATTCACCGGCGCATCGGCCTGATCATGAATCAGCTTCAGCTTGAACATCACGTAAAGGCGGCGCCCCACTTTTTCGTCGAGCACCGAGATCGGGAATTTGCCGGCTTTCAATCCTTTCAAAAATGGATTGGCCAGATAGTTCGTCGAGTACGGCGGGCGGGTTCCCATTTCCAGGTCCAAGCCGTTCATGGCTGCCTGATCGGTGCTGTGTACGCCGCCCCAGTCCGACATGAGGAGTCCCTTGAACCCCCATTCATCCTTGAGCACCTTGTTCAGGAGATAATCATTATGGCAGCAATGCTGGCCGCGGAATTGATTATACGCGCCCATGACGCTCAACACGCCCGCCTCCTGCACGCAGGCGCGGAACGCCGGCAGGTAAATCTCGCGCAGTGTCCGCTCGTCCATCACCACGTTGATTGAACGGCGCTGATATTCCTGGTTGTTTGCGGCAAAATGTTTCGCGCAGGAACCCACGCCCTGGGCCTGTTCGCCCTCGATGTAATTGACCGCGATGCGCGAAGTCAGAAACGGGTCCTCGCCCAGGTATTCAAAGTTGCGTCCGCATAGGGGCGTACGCTGGATGTTCAGGCTCGGGCCAAGCATGATATGTTTATGACGCTGTTTCGCCTCCTCGCCGATGACCGTGCCGTAGAGAGCGGCCAATTCCGTGTTGAACGACGCGGCCAGGCCAATCGTTGCCGGCATGGCGGTGGCGAAGTCATCCTCGCGGTTGAGATTCCGAAAGCCTTCCCCTACTTCTTCGCGCACGCCCATCGGGCCGTCGTCCATCCACAAATCGGGAATGCCCAGCCGCGGCACGCCTTGGGCCGAGAAAGTGGACTTGCCGTGGACCATCGAGACCCTTTCCTCAAGGGTCAGGCGTGGCAGCAAATCCGCCACCCGCTCATCAATCGATTTTGATTCGTCAAGATAAGCCGCTTGCTGCGCGCCGAGGAGTTGGCCCGTTACGGCGGTTGCCGCGGCCAAGGCCAGCAGGCAAATGAAACCGTCTTTTATGAGTAAGGCGTGAATCATGGCTTAATGGTGGACAAAAAGGGCCGGCTGTTGGCAGTCCGTTTTCCCCAAGAATATTTCAGCATGGCGTGAATGTTACACTCCCATAAGACGGTGGCGCAACATTCGATTGCAAGGCTCACTTAGCGGCGGTGCCGCTGAAATACCTCCGGGCAAAAGTCAGGAATATCGGCCAGTCGGGCAAATCGGTATGCCCGCCAGCATGCATTCTGAAAGCCAGGTCGCCTGCGATCAAGGCCTCGTCCGCGACGGGCATCTCGGTCGTTCCCAAGTCCTTCTTACCGAGCAGACGATAGACAGGTCCAGCCGCAACACAGGCCTTGAATTCCCCCGACGGATCTGACCAAAGGTCCTGTGTCCCGCCCGTAATAAACGCCGGACGCGGCGCGACCAGGGCGATTAGTTCGTGCTGGTCTATCGGAAGTTCGTTCCAATGACCCGCGTATTTGAGGAAGTTGCCGGCCATCCAATGATATTCGCCGGGGCCGGCCACGTTATCAACGGATTCGCCAACGTCGTGGCGGTGGAGCTTGGCGCCGCATTCACCTGAGCAGCTCGAATAGACAATCGCCCAGCGCGGATCCAAGGCGGCCGCCAGGAGCGCGGCTTTGCCCCAGCGCGAACGCCCCTCAATGCCCAGGCGCTTCGCATCGACGTCTTTGTCCGTTTCGAAGTAGTCGATGGCGCGGCTCAACCCCCATGACCAAGCAGCCAGCACACCCCAATCGTCCGGTTTTCTGGGATTCCCTTCATTGACCAAGCCGATGATCCCGGAAGTGAAACCGGCGCCGCTGTCGGCTTGGATCGCTCCCGTGTTGACGGTTGCGTATCCCCAGCCCAGGGCCAGAATTTGGGGCATTGGGACTTGTTCCCTGCCCGCAAAGCCCCCACGGAAACCACCTGAAAGGGAGATTATCGTTGGCACCGCTCCGGCGGCGTTGACCGGCGTGTAGAGGGTGATCTTGATGCTGGGACTGGCGGCGGGATAGCGAGCATTATCGATATGGCCCACGATGCTCTTAAGGATTGCCGTGCCATGGACGGCGTTTGTGTCTGTGGCGGTTACTTCCCAGGTAATGGACGGAGTGTTGGTGGGGATTTTGCCGTAAATCTCTGTCAGAAAATCGTTCAATATTTCCGGGCGGCGCTTATTCCACCAAGTGTCCGCGTCCGTGACCGGCTGGCCGTTTTTGAGTCGGAGGGGATCGGGTAATGGCCCGCGACTGGCTTTGTCTTCGTCGTAATTCGACCAATTCCCCCACCCCGACCTCACGATGGTATGCCCTGGAACACCATCGGTCCAATTGGGCGAGTTGCCGCCCACCGGGTGCATATTGGCGGGCCGGTTCGGGTCATCGGCTGGCGCAGGAAACGGACCCGGGGCTGGAAGGCGCAACAAATTCATCATCCGTTGCCAATCTTCGACAATGCCGGAGTTCCTGCCAAAGTAACTTTCGGGCGGGCCGAGATAGCTTGATTTCAACCCGCCCAAGTCCACCACGAGTTTCTGCACGACGACGCCGGGATCAATCATCCAGATTTTCAAGGTGTGATAACCCGGGTTTGACAGCGTGAACCGGGCCCGGGCATAACGCGCGTTGTCCTCGACGGACTTTTCCCAATCGCGGTTGCCGTTCTGCGCGCTGTAATTGTCCGGAACCAGGGTCACAACCTGCGGCGGCTCATCATCAAATGAAATGCCAAAATGGAGGCCACGTCCGGCGATGAAGTTCAAGGTCGGCCCCGTGATCGCCGTGACTTCCACCCGGCCCGTGTCAAACAAATACATCCGGTATTCCAGGCAGGGCGAATCCTTCCCCGGCGTGGCTGCGGGCGCGTCCACCGGTCCCTCCGCCCTCATCCCCGACCAGGTGCGGCCGTAATCCTCGATTTTGATCCAGCGGCTCGCGTCGAAACCGGTCTGTTTTGTGAAATGCTCCGGTTCGATTGAAACAACGCCTTCACCCTCGACGAAACCGCGAAGGGAGTCGCGTGTCACTTCCGTTGGATTGAAGGCATCCACCTTCACGGTAAAATTGGCATCAGCCCCGGTGATATGCACCGTGCCACCGGACTTGTGACGGGGAGCGGCGCTCCAATCCACGCTCACCCAGAGACGCTTTTCCTTTGCGACCGTGCCGTTTGTTTCGCTGAGAACAATCCACGGGTCGCTGGCCGAGGCGGTGAACTCGAAAGGTGTTTTGCCTTTATTGAAGACATCAATGTAGTGTCGCTGCTGGTTGAACACGTCGAATTGCGGCAGGGCCGCCTCGTTGGTCGCGCCGGGCCAGGCGGCGTCGGAACCATCCAGCGCCACGCCCATGGCCGGAGCGTCGGGCACGGCAATCTCCGTGAGGTTCACCGCGCGCAGGCTGTTCTGGGCCGGATCCCGCCAGTTGGTGTAACCAAGGGCCGGCTGGTCCATGAAATGATCCCACTTCCCCTGGGCAAAGGTTTTGTTGAAGTAATTCATCAAATTCGTCTCTGCTTGAAAAAGTTCTCGGGTTTGCACTGCCATGTCGTTTGCGCTGGCGCCGCCCTGCCGGGCGTAAACAGCATTCCGCGCCGCAACCAGGTAAAGCTCGTTCAATTGCGCGGCGGCCTTGACCGGGAAATACACCAATTCGTAGAAGGCGTCCCGCCTGTCTTGCGGGAGCCGGCTGTAGATGGCGCCGGCTTTGCCGTTGAGAGCCTGAAATTCCGCCTGCACACGCTCGGCTTCCTGGTAATGATTCAGGCTGTAAGTGGTGGCATCGAGCAATTCGGGTTTTCGCCGGCCGTTATATTTGGTGGACTTCTCGATTAGATCGGCAATGTCCTCCGAGAAGGCCGGCCCAAATTCACGTTCAGCCCAAAGCCGGGTGAATTCGTTCAAGTTGCTGTTGGTCCACCGTGCCGTGTTCCAAGCCAGGTTCATGAAGTAATCAATGGGGAACTCGTATCCCTTGAAGTGCCCGACATTGACAATCCAAATCCGGTCTGCGCCGTATTCCTTGGCGAGGGACAATTGGTCCCATATTTTGGCGATGGGGCTGGTGTTGATCCATTGATAGCTTCGCGGCCCTCCATGGTAGTCAAAATGGTAATAGATTCCCGCGCCGCCCGCCCGCCGGCGCTCCTCGGGGGCCGGGAGACGGCGGAGATTCCCCCAGTTATCGTCGGCCCAAAGCAGCGTGATATCGTCGGGCACGCGCATGCCGGCGTTGTAATAGTCCTGCACTTCCTTGTAGAGGCACCAAAGCTGGGGAACCTGGGTCAAATCCGGGTTTATCTCCCCGGCCAGTATCTCGCGCTGGGCCTTGACGATTTCTTCCGTCAGGTCCTTGCCGATAGTCGCGCCACTATCGTTCTCCGCGCGCAGACCCATGGTGAAGATGCTCTCGAAAGCCTTGTTGCGCCGCGCGCCTTGCCGCCAGAATTGTTGCAGCACCGGCTGTTGCTCGGGGGCGGAATAATTCCAGTTGCGATACTTTTTTCCGTAATTGGTTGCCCAATCCCATTCTTTTTGCGCGCGCAACATTGGCTCCTGGTGCGAGGTGCCCATGACAATGCCGTATTCGTCCGCCAGCCGGGGATTGTCCGGATCGTCCTCGTTAAAACGGTTGTTCCACATGGCGGGCCAGAGGTAATTGCCTTTGAGCCGCAGAAGGAGTTCAAACAAATTCGTGTAGAATCCGCGCCCGTAATTGGCCGTCGGCGGATTGCCCGGCACCGCCACCGTGCCGTATTTTTCCTCGACCCATCGGGTCAGGTCAGGCGCTTCGTCATTCAAAAAAATACCGCGATATTTCACTAACGGCGGCCCCACCACGTATGCGCCGGCCTTCACAAAAAGGGCCGTCTTGTGTTCCACCGGCACATCTCCCCACCAATACCACGGCGAGACCCCGATTTGCTCGGAAAGATCATAAACGCCGTAAATGGTTCCCCTCTTGTCGCTCCCGGCAATAATCAATCCGCTGGTTACTCCCGGCAGCGGTTCGGGCACCACCTGGATCAGGAACGATTCCCATTTGCCAGCGATGGATGCGGCGTCAATCTTCCCTTCGCGCGCCAAGCAGTCGATCACCCGGCTTTTGCCAAGGGTGCCGACGATGATTGCATTGGGGCCGAGGCCGTTCTCTTGGCGACTGACGACTGGTGTCACTCTGGTGACGCGGGCAATATCCGCCTGCAAGTCGTTGACGGCACGGATGACCCCGGCAAAGTCGCCCGAATCCACATGTAGGGCTGCAGCGGCGTTTTCTTGAACGATGGTGAAACTGCCGGGACTCTTGACGCTTTCAACATACGGCGCCTGGCCGAGGGCGAGAGCGTCAGAATGAAAGGAGAGCAGGCAAAGTCCGGGCACAAGGAAGGCAAGGCCGCTCGCGGCTGCCCGACCCAAACAGGAGTTCAGGTGAATCTTCATTTTCGTCCGAGCGGGCGATCATACATCGTATCTGCGTAACATCAATGTTTCTCACCCCGGCGGCGGCAGAGGCAACAATATACGACGAATGGCCGATTGACTAAATTCGCCTGACATTCCAAGATGCCAATTCGCAAAGTTGCGGGAATGAAAAACGAATCGGAGACGTTTGAGACGCAGGGACCGTCCATGCCCTTGCCGTCGCGCACGCTCCGAGCCGGACCTGGCGGCCGCGATCGGCACGAACAGGCGAATGTCATGAATTAATTCTTGAAGAGGTACACTATTATGTCGGAAAAGAGAGATGAAGTTGTTTCAGCAAAGTTGGCGAAGATGACCCTGGCGGAAAAATGCGGCCAAGTCCTCACCTTCACCTGGCGCGGGGCTTACCTGACGCCCTCCGGGATTGAACAGGTCACAAAACTCCATGCCGGCGGCCTTTGCCTTGAACCGTACGCGCTGGAAACATGCAAGAACCTGTATTGGGGGCGCTCGCAGGTGGATCCAAATTTCAAAAAGCCGAAGGACTATTTCGACATCGCGCACACCTACTTCGACGACCATAATTACGGCGTAAGCGTGACTCCGGACGAGCTGACGGTCGCCCTCAACAAGCTGCAGGAAATCGCCATGAACCGGCCTTCCGGCATCCCTCTGCACATCACCATCGACATGGAAGGCGATTTCAAAAACGATTACACTTCCGGCCACGTCGTGCAGTTCCCGCCGCCCATGGGCATGACCGCCATTGGCGATCTCGATCTGGCTTACAAGGTGGCCAATACCCTTGGGAAGCAGATGGCCGCCATCGGCATAACGCAGTTCTATCACCCGGTCTGCGACGTCAATATCAATCCGTTGAACCCCGAAATCGGGGTGCGCTCCTTCGGCGATGATCCGAAGCTCTGCGCCAAGTACGTGGAGGCCACCGTGCGCGGGTATCAGGACGCCGGCATTGTCGCCACGGTCAAACATTTCGCGGGCCGCGGCGATTCGGCGACTGACGCGCACGAAGTGCTGGATGTCTGCCGCGCAGATCTCAAGCGCATGCACGATGTCGAGCTGGTGACCTTCCAGGCCGGCATTAACGCGGGCGCGAAGGCCCTCATGACGGCACATACGATCTTCCCGGCTTACGACAAAGAGTTCCCCGCCACCCTGTCTTCCAAAATCCTCACCGACCTGCTCCGGGGAGAAATGGGATTCAAGGGCGTGATTGTCTCCGACGCCATCGGGATGGCCGCCATCCTGAAAAAATGGCCGCTCCCCCAGGCCTGCGCCATGGCGATCAAGGCTGGCGTGGATACCATTCTGCTCAAGGCGGACGACGAATCCCGCTCCCAGTGCCTTTTCGGCATCAAGAGCGCCATCGAGCGGGGCGAGCTTTCCGAGGAGCGGCTCGACGACGCGGTCCGGCGGCTTCTCTGCATGAAGTACGACCAGGGGCTTTTTGAAAAAGCCGGGAAAATGGATCCCGAGAAAACCAAGGCGCTCGTCAAGAGCAAGGAAGTTGTCGAGTTCTCCAAGGAAGTGGCCCACAAAGCCCTTCTGGTGGTGCGCGACGACAAAAAGCTTCTGCCGTTAAGCAAGGACAAGAAGATGCTGGTCATTGAGCAGCTCATTCCGTATCCTTTCCTGGGCAAGGACCTCTACAGCCATCCCCACATGTTTTGCGAACAGATGGCCAAATACTCCATCAACCTCGTCCTGGACGACACAGGATTCCACGCCTCCGACGAGGATGTCGAAGAAGCTCTGGCACTGGCGAAGGGAACCGATCTCGTAGTGATGACCAACTACTACGCCCGCATCGAAAAGCGGGGCAACAACCAGCACTTGGTGAAGGCGTTGAAGGACGCCGGACACACCGTGGTTGTCGTGACGAATTTTCCCTATATCAAAGGCACGACCAAACAGGCCGACGCCGTGGTCTGCAATTTCTCAGGCTCCCCTGATTCGATCAGAGTCGCCGTGGACCTGCTGTTCGGGGCCGTAAAGCCCTATCCGTCCACGAAGATGCCCATCGACCTCAGCAAGGAAAAGGAACTGGCCGCCGCTGAAGCCGTCGCGCCCCAAAAGAAGTCCGGGGACAAACCGGCGAAGAAGAAAGCCTTCGCATTCGGGGGCAAGTGCTGAATCAACAGACCTCATAACCGACAGGGGAAAAAATGCCGAAATCCGTTGCGTTCGACGTGCGCGATATTTATACCATCGCGGGACCCAAGATAGCCGCCATTTACGAACAGAACAAAATGACGGTCCATTTCCAGGGTATGTCCAAGACCCTGCAATTCCCGCAAACAGTGGCCCTGCAAGGCGCGCCCACTTGCTCGGTCGGCATTTCCCCCTACGGCCTCTACAACCGGCTTAACGACGCGGGCCGGCTCATCATGCTGAACCAAAAGGCGATCCAATTCGCCTCCGCCCCTTTTGTGCGCATCGGCGGCAAGTTCACCATGCTGACGCAAAGAAAGCCGCAGGACGCCGAGAATCCCGACGACATCCCGGCCATTCAGAACTACTACCATCCCCCGATTGCGGAAAAAAACATTGCCCTCACCATCGCCACGCCGTCGCTGGAGATTGCCTGCAAGCTGGGGAAGGTGAAAATAATCAGGAGGCTGATTTCCCCTTTCCTGTCGGGAGGAGAGCAGACGTTGATGCCATTCGGCGTGGAAGAGTTCGAGGTGGAAAACGCAGCGGATGAAGCTCAGGAGGTCACGCTTGTTGTGCCCAGGCCGTCCCTGGTCAATCTTCAGGAAAAGGAGCTGAAGCCGACTGACCAGGACAGCGTCTATATTTGCTCCTCCCCTGTTCATGGCCACGCGCATAAGGAGTTTCAGTCCGCGGGGGCGCGGGGAGTCGTGATGGGAAGCACGGAGAGCCAGAACCGGATGGCGCTGGCAGTGGCCGAAACGCCCGGCGTCGCGGTGGACGTCCAGCCGTATTTCTGCCTGAACCGCTACAGCCAGGATCTTCTTTTGAATGCGGATGGCAGCTTTTACGAAAAGCGGCAGCCGCTTTCGAGAAGCGATTATGGAGCGGCCGTCAGCCTGACGTTCACCCTGGAACCGGGCGCGACGAAGAAAATTCCCGTGGCCGTCGTCTTCGACTTCCCGGAGCAGGTCTTTCTTGACGGGGCCAAGTTCGAGCGCAAATACGTCCGGAACTTTGCAAATAAGGAGGAACGGGCAGCCGACATGGCGAAGCTTGCGCTTGACAACTATCAACGCTGGTGGGACCGCACCGTGAAATTCCAGAAACGGATTTTTGATTTCATCCAGGCCAGCCCCTCCTACCAGAACGACCGGCCCGGCACCCTGCGCCTGACCCGCCTCATGCTCAACGAGCTGCATTTCCCCTTGTCCAACGGCGCGGTATGGGTCGATGACGGCCAGGGTAATGAGCGCGCGCGGTTCCTGGAATGCTTCGATTACGCCTACATCAATCCATCTGACGTGGATTGGTATTCCATGGTGCTTTTGATGCTATTCCCTCGCGTGGAAAAGGAGCTTTGCCAGAGCTTCATCAACTCCATTCAGGCCGAGGACCCCACCCCGCGCTTCTACCACTTCCACTCCTCGTTCGTGGAAGCGAGAATGCATTACCAGCAGCATCCGGAGGAATACGAGGATGTGTCGATGACCCAGATCCGCGACGCTTTCAAGGTCAAGGGCAGCGTGGCGCATGACGTCGGCGCATTACCCAAAGGCCATGCCCTGCGCAACGTCAGCGATTACGCCTGGTACAACAACAACTACTGGGTTGACCTCTTTCCCAAGCTGGTGATGCGCGTGCTGCGCAATGTGAAATTCACGGGAGACATCGAGTTTCTCCGGAAGAATTGGGAGACGCTCAAGTTCGGCCTGGAATCCCTGCTCAAGCAGGACTACGACGGCGACGGCGTGCCCGAGGGCTATCCCGATGAAGTGAAAAACACATTTGACAATCTTGTCCTCTTCGGCGCGGATGCCTATGACGCGACGACGTTCCTGGCCGGATGCAAAGCCATGGTTACCATGGCGGAGATGTTGGACGACAAACCAGCCAAGGCCCATATCCAGGAAGCGTTCGACAAGGCCCAGGCGAGTTTTGAGAAGCTATGGCGCGACGGAAAAAATAAGAAGGGCGACAAACTTCAGTACTACGTCACCTGTTTCGATCCGAAAACAGGCAAAACCAACACGGACGTCTGGACCAACCAACTGGACGCCCTCTGGTATTTGATTGCCATCGGCGAAGAGTCCTTCATCCCGGCGGATCGCGCCAGGCAGATCCTGAAGACGATCTACAAGAACAACCGTACTTTCATGGGCTGGGCCATGGCCCGCACTGAAGAGGGCGAAGCGGTGGAATCAGACCAGGGCAAGGACGTTTATACGACATCCAATTACGTCTTCGCCCAGCTTTTGGACTACTACGGCATGGTGAAGGAGAGCAAGGAGGTCTATAAGCACATGGACAGGGTGGTGTTCGATTACGGCAATTCCATGATCACGCCGGACAACCTCCGGGCCGAGCTTGAAAAGGAAGCGGGAGAAACAGCCCCCGGCCCTCATTACATCGTTGCCGCCTACCCGCGGCCGGGCGCCGTCTGGACGCATCTGGTCATGCAGCACATCAAAGACCTCCAGACGCAAAAGGCCGCGACAATCATCGATTCAAAGTCCCTCATATCATTCCTATCCGAACTATTAAAAGCAGACTGACGCATTTATGAACTACGACATCACCTTCGTCGGCCATATGTGCTACGACGAAATCATCCCCTTCGGGGGAAAACCGGTTGTCGCTCCGGGCAGCGCCGTCCTGTGCGGCGCGATGGTGGCGGCGCGGGTGGGGAAGAAGGTTGCGGCCGTCGTGAAAATGGCGAAAAAAGATGAAAAAATCCTTCAGCCCATGAAGGACGTCGGCGTGGACACCTACCTCATCCCGAGCGCGGAAACCACGTATTCGAGGGTGCTGCACGAATCGGCGAACGTGGACGAACGCAAGCTGACCATCGTCAAAACCGCCGGCTTGATCGCCATCGGCGACGTGCCGAAGCTCAAATCCACCTGCGTCCATCTGGCGGGGATTTCCGACACCGAATTCGACATGGATCTAATGAACGGTTTGAAGGCCCGCAAGCACAGCCTGTCCGCCGACATGCAGAGCTTCGTCCGCCATGTCACCCCGGTGACTCATGAAATAGAGTTTAGCGATGTCGCAAACAAAAAAGAGATTGCGGCCATGATGGACAAGCTCAAGCTGGACGTGGTGGAAGCCCGTATTCTAACCGGAACCGAAGATCTGGAAAAGGCCGCCATCATTGTCGAATCGTGGGGCTGCCCGGAAATTCTGATCACGCATTCCCAAGGCGTGCTGGCGCGGGTCAAGGGCCAGACTTACTATGAGAAATTCTCCAACAACAGCACGGTGGGAAGGACCGGACGCGGGGATACAACCTTCGCTGCTTACCTGTCTCGCCGCTTGGATCATGGCGAGAGAGAATCCTTGAGATTCGCCGCCGCGCTGGTTTCGATCAAAATGGAAACCCCCGGCCCCTTCAAGGGAACAATGCAGGATGTCGCAGAGAGATTGAATGAAAAGCATTCATCCCGGCAGCATGTCCCGCGCACCTAAGAATCATAAATGAGCGAAAAATCCCAGAAACTGTCCTTTTTCGAAAAGGCAGGTTACAGTGCCGGCGACGCCGCGGCGAATTTCGTCTTCATGACGATGATTCTGTTCCAGGCCAGCTTCTACGTGGAAGTGTTCGGCCTGACCCCGGGCCTGGCCGCAACCCTCCTGCTGGTTTCGCGATTGTGGGACGCATTCTTTGATCCGATCATGGGGGTTCTGGCCGACCGCACAAAGACCCGCTGGGGAAGGTTCCGTCCCTGGGTGCTCTGGACCTCGATTCCCTGGACCGTGGTGATGGTGCTCGCCTATACGACGCCTCATTTTGGAAGGACCGAGAACATCATCTACGCCTTCGTCACCAACATCCTGCTGATGACCCTTTATTCCTCGAACAACATGCCTTACTCGGCGCTCGGCGGGGTCATGACGGGTGACGTGAATGAACGAGCCAAGCTTAATTCGTTCCGCTTCATCTCGGTGAACATCGCCCAATTCATCGTCGGCGGCTTCACCCTGCCGTTGGTGGCCAAGTTCGCCGGGGCCGACCACAACAAGGAGCGCGGTTGGTCCATCACGATGACCATTTGGGCGTCGGTGTGCCTGGTCCTTTTCCTGATTACTTTCTTTTCAACCAAGGAACGCATCGAGCCCATTTCCAAGGAAAAAACGCCCTGGAAACAGGATTTTGCGGATCTCTTCAAGAACCGCCCCTGGTTTCTCATGTTTTTAATGACACTGACGCACTTCGCCATTTTGGCGCTCAGAGGCACCGCGCTTTACAACTACTACCACTATTATGCGGACAAGGGTTCGCTCTATGACTGGTTGAACAAGCTGGGGCTTACCACGGCGGCAGGCGCTCACTCGACCGGGATTCTTGAATACCTGGGCTATATTGTCCACGGTGATAGAGCGAACCTGGCTGGCTCCAACGTGGCTGATGTCGCCTACAGCCTCTTCAATATGCTGGGCACAAGCCTCACCGTTCTGGTCATCCTGCTTTCCCCGCCGCTGGCGCGGCGATTCGGCAAGAAAGCCGTGGCCATAGTCGGCTTCGGATTGTCCAGCATCAGCGCTGCGGCGTTCTATTTGCTCAAGCCGGATAATGTCGGCGGAATGATTGCCCTGACGATCTTGGGCACCATCGCTTACGCTCCGACGATTCCCTTGATCTGGGCCATCTATGCCGACGTGGCAGATTACTCCGAATGGAAAAACGGCCGGCGCGCCACCGGGGTCGTTTTCGCGACGATCTGCTTTGCCCTCAAAGCAGGCTTGAGCCTCGGTCAATCGGTATTCCTCTGGCTCATGGAGGCGTTCTACGGCTACGATCCAAAATTGGCGCCGACACCCCAAACCCTGGAGGGCTTCCGCATGTTTTCCAGCATTTTTGTCGGCATTCTCTTCGCGACCTGCACAGTCTTGTTGGTGGCCTATCCTCTCAACAAACGGCTGACCATCCAGATTTCCGACGAATTGGCGGAACGCCGGAGAAAATCCGACCTGCAAACCCCGTTGCCCCAGACTTGATGAAAAATGACGCCGTTATTCCCTTTATCTGCCTGTTTATGGGCTTCGCCACGATGATCTCCCCCGGTCAGGAGACACCAGCCTTGAAGGACGTCTTCAAAAAGGATTTTCTTCTCGGCGCGGCGATAAATGATTTGCACTTCTCCGAGCCTGCCCGCGCCAATTGCGAAGTGGCGCTGGTTGAAAAGCACTTCAACACGATCACGCCGGAAAATGTGATGAAATGGGAAAGCATTCATCCCGCGCCCGATCAATTTAATTGGGGGCCCGCGGATCGTTACGTGGAATTTGGCGTCAAAAATGGGATGTTCATCATCGGCCACAATTTAGTCTGGCACCGCCAAACCCCCGCCTGGGTCTTTCAGGACGAACACGGGAATCCGCTCACCCGCGATGCCTTGTTGCGGCGAATGCACGATCACATTTTCGCGGTCGTTGGCCGTTACAAGGGCAAAATTGCCGGGTGGGATGTCGTCAACGAAGCACTGGAGGAGGACGGCACAATGCGCTCATCGCCCTGGCTGCAAATCATCGGCGATGATTACCTGCTCAAAGCGTACCAATTTGCGCATGAAGCCGATCCAAACGCGCAGTTGTATTACAACGATTTTTCGCTGGAGAATGCGCCAAAACGCGCGGGCGCCCTGGCCTTGATGAAGAAACTCCAGGCACAAGGCGCGCCCCTCGTGGGAATTGGGTTGCAGGGACATTTCAGGATGGATTGGCCCGCCCTAAACGATGTGGACGAAACCATCCAAGCCTTTGCCAGCCTCGGTCTCAAAGTCATGATCACCGAGTTGGACGTGAGCGTGCTGCCGGCGCTCACCAGCAGATTGGACGCCGACATCAGCCCGGATTACCACCTCCGGCCGGAGGACAATCCTTACATCAACGGTCTGCCGGATGCTGCGCAACAAGCGCTGGCCGCCCGCTACGCCGGTTTGTTCAAGATCTTTGTCAAACATCGGGGTCAAATTACCCGTGTCACTTTCTGGGGCGTGACGGATGCAAATTCCTGGTTGAACTACTGGCCGGTGAAGGGCCGGATAGACTATCCATTTCTGTTCGCCCGCGGGTGCGGGACCAAACCGGCCTTCGACGCCGTCGTTGCAGTCGGGCGCGGCACGGGACAATAGGGGTTTTATGCGCGGCTCGGCGGGAGCCTCGCCCCGCCTGAAGCGCCTCGCTAAATCCAAATGCGGCTGGAGATTGAGCAGGGGCTGTTGTAAGCTGCCTTAAACAGGTATGACGGAGACAACATACGACGCCCTGGTGTTGGGTTGCGGACCGGGGGGGAGCAGCGCCGCAACGATTCTGGCCAAGGCGGGCAAACGGGTTCTCGCCTTGGAAAAAGAGGTCTTCCCCCGCTTCCACATCGGCGAATCCCTGTTGCCGTGCAATATGAGGATTTTCGAGGAGATGGGCGTGATGCCGGCCCTGCGCGAGGCGGCATTTCCAATAAAATACGGCGCGCAGTTTCAACTGGGCAATGGCTCAAGCTGCGCGCGCTTCGTTTTTCGCGAAGGACGTTTCAACTCCGCGCCGAATGCCATTCAGGTCGAACGCGCCCTGCTTGATCATCTGTTGCTGAAGAACACCCGCGCTTCCGGCGCGGACGTGCGGGAAGGCTGGACAGCCGGCCGGTTTGAGACCGATGCGGATGGAGTCAAGGTCGAGGCGCGCGATCCTGCGGGAAACCCGCACTGCTTTCGCGCCTCGTTTCTGATCGATGCCACCGGGCGCGGCAACCTGACCGGCAACCAGGAGAATTTGCGGGAGATGCACCCAAAATGGAAGAAGCTCGCCGTCTTCGGCCACTTCGAAAATGTGGCCCTCGACTCCGGCGAAGCAGGTTCCGACACCATCATCGTGCGCCTGGAAAACAAATGGTTTTGGATCATCCCCATTTCCGCGCAGAAAACCAGCGTTGGCATTGTGTTTGACAAGGACGAGTTCACCCAGTCCGCCGGCGCGCCGCAGGAGATCTTTCAACGCTGGGTGGAATCCACCCCGGCGGTGAAAAAACGTCTGAAGGACGCCCGGCTGGCGGGCGCCATCCAAACAACGAGCGATTTCAGTTATCACAACCGCCGGCTGGCGGGTCCTCGCTTGCTGCGGGTTGGGGATGCGGCGGGTTTCATGGACCCCATCTTCTCGGCGGGGGTTTATCTGGCCAGTTGGTCGGGCAAACTGGCGGCGGAGACGGTCATCAAATCGCTTGAAAACGGCAAATCGCGCGAGGCCCTTTTCGCCAGATACGAAAAGCGCGTCCGCCGCGGCTTGAGGTTTTACTGGCGCGTGGTGGAGCATTATTACACGACGCCATTCATGGAATTATTTCTGCGGCCCAGCAATCATCTCGACCTGGGGTCCGCCGTCAACGCCGTGCTGGCCGGGGAGCTGGAGGGCGGATGGCCCCTGCGCTGGCGTCTGGAGTATTTCTTCCTGCTCGTCAAAGTGCAGCGCCACTTCCGGATCGTGCCGCCCATCTTTTTCGGGCCTCGGGCGCGGAAGCTCAACCCCATCCCCCGGCCGCAAAAGACTTGAATTCCTGCGTGCAATCCATCCTGGCCGCTCTTCCGTTGCCGTAGGATCAGAAGCTTCCGCGCGTGCCTGAGCGAATATGCGCCACCAGTTCCTGCAAATGCTGTTCCGCCGAACTCATAATCGCAGTCTGCATCGCCGGGATTTCCCCATCCTTCAGCGCCAGATGACCCAGCGCCTGTCCGGCGCGCGGATCATTCCATTCGCCAAGACTCAGCGCCAATTGATACCGCACTCGGATTTCGGGGGCATCGACCAGCAATCGCTGCACCGTGTCGCGTTGCCACCCATTCGGTGAATCCAGCGCCGCCACAAGCTTTCCAGTGCGCAATTTGTCTAGGCGCGGAACGGGACGCAGCTTCGCCTGTGCCGGGTAAATGCGATATATCCGCCCCATCAAAGGGTCAAAGTCAAAGGGGTCAAACCATAGCTTTGTCCATCAGTTTTCATTCCTGTGTCATTTTCCAAGCGTGAAGCTTGGGACCAACACTCTTCCGGCTGCCCATGTGCAACCGATCCGCAATCTGAGGAATCATCAGCCATGATCGGAATCCTGCCATGCTTCGATTGCACCCGCAAGCCTAAAAATGGACAAAGCTATGGTTTGACCCCTTTGATGGCCGTAACCACTGCTGTCCAAATTAGCCGGTTTTAAGAGGGGTTTCCCTCGGAGATGTTCCTCGAAATGGCATTTTTGGAAAACAGGTTGGTCATGGCGACGCCGGTGTGCTGTCCAAATGAAACTCCA
>JBEKDI010000094.1:0-21275 GCA_050014435.1 Verrucomicrobiota bacterium
TTTTCGAAAGGGTTTTGAAACGTGGAATGAACGGAAGACAAGCACAAATAGAAGTGACAGCAAATCGCAAAAGTCGCGCTTATTTTCAGTGCTCCGTGGTCTAAAGGATGGGGTCCGCCTCACAGGGCAGACGCATCAAAACCTTGGCGTTTCTTATTAACACCGCGGCTTCAGCCCGGTGTGGCGGCCGGCTTGAGGCATCCCTAACCGTTTCCAACGGTTTCCCGAGCGACCGAAAGCCGTTAAGATTAAAACGGCTGAAATCTACATGCTCTCTTTCTCCGAGCGAAAGGACGGGCGCATATATGCCATTGAGGCACAATAGGATTGATTTTGCGCATCGTCTTCTAATCAGGACCCAAAAAGACGTAAATGCTTCCAAATTGTTCCCCGTCCGCATATAACCCCGGCGGAACTTGCGATGAGGAACATTGTTTATTTTGACCTGGAAACTCAGAAGTCGGCCGAGGAAGTGGGCGGTTGGAATAACATTCGTGACATGCGCATGAGCGTCGGCGTCACCTACAGCACGGGACGCGGCGGCTACAGGATCTATGGGGAAAAGGAAGTCAACGCCTTGATTGACGAACTGCGCCGGGCGGATTTGGTGGTGGGCTTCAACAGCCTGCGCTTCGATTACGAGGTGCTGCTGGGACACAATCCCTTCTTCGATGTCGAACAGGTGTCCACGCTCGACATGCTGGTGGAGTTGCAAAAAGCCTTGCAGCACCGGCTTTCACTGGACGCCATCGCCAACGCCACCCTTGGAGTGGAAAAGACCGGCGAAGGAATGCAGGCCATCCGCTGGTTCAAAGAAGGCCGGATGTTGGAAATAGCCGAATACTGCTGCTACGATGTGAAAATCACCCGGCTGGTGCATGAATACGGCCTTTTCCACAAGCAATTGCACTACACCAATCGTTACGGCAAAAAATTGAGCGTCGCCGTGGCGTGGAGATAACTGGAGTCAGGCTTTGGCGTGCGTTCTCTTGACGCTGGACAGCGCTTCGTTCACACCCCGCAGTTTGATGGCCAGGTCCTGCGCCAGATTGCGCATGACCACCATCCCCAACCCAGGCTCGCGCCGCACCAAATCAGCAAAGGCCGTCCGTTTCATCACCAGCAAAATGCTCGGCTGGGAGGCGACCGCAAACGCCGCCCGCGGCGCCCCGTCCAAAAAGGCCAGTTCCCCAAAAACCTTCCCGTCGCTCAAATGCGCCACCGCCGGAGATTCCTTTTCAAGCTGGATGCTGATTTTCCCCCGCAGCACCACAAACGCCTCATCGCCGGAATCGCCTTTGGCAAAAACCTGCTCGCCCGGCCGGTAGAGTTTCTGCACGAACAGCCGCGCGATTTTGCGCAGTTCCCCGTCGCCCAACCCCGCGAACATCGACAAGGGCCGCAACATATTGATGATGGCCAGCCCCAGTTTTTGGTCCTCGAAATTCCGGTCGATAATGGTGACCAAGCTCCGGGCGTGCGCCGTAAAACTGCCGCTCTCCAGCGAATAGGGCACATTCAGCTTCACCATTTTCACCACGTCCGAAAACCTTCCCTTGTCGCTAAAGAAGGCGGGCAGGTACGCCACCGGCACAAAGCCCAGTTGCTCGGCGCTCTTGAGCAGACGGGGCGCGGCCGCCAGGATATCCACTTCCGTATAGACCGCGCTGAATTGTTCCTGCGCCAATCGCACCGCGTGCGCCAGCAGCGCCCCCATGGATAGATCGTCGCTGCAAAACGCCTCCGTCACCCGCGCGCACCGGTCCTGCTCATCAAAATAGTAATTGAGGCCCGTCACCGTCTTTTTATCCTGCCCGCCCAGCAAGGCCCGCATGGTTGGAGTCCCCGGGATGCGCATCAGGCCCACTCCATAATTAAACCGCCCTGACACTTCTGCGGGCGGGTTGGAACTCTCGGCCTGGCCGCGCCACTGCCGGTACTCTTCCATCGTCGCCTCGCGCACATTCAGGTCGCATTGCAACGGATAACCGCTGGCCCCATCCCGCACCACCATCGTGTTGGGAATCCGCAATTTCTCCAGCACGGCGGCGCTCAACTCGCTGACGTCGGGAAGGGATTCAGAAAGAGGCGTGCGTCTCACCAAAACGGAATTGGCTCCATGAACATAAAATAAAACGCCGACCCTTTGCTGGAGCAAATGTTTGAGCGGCTGAAATCCAACGCAGACAAAACCCAGATTCTCGAAGAGGATTTGCTGCTCATTGTCCGTGGCCGCAATCCTCACGATGACCATCTCGTTGCGTTGCGTCGTCTGTTCCTGGATCGCTCGCAGCAGTTTCCCCGCCGACCCGTCCGCCAACCCTTCCCGCCGAATCAGATTGCGGCCCAAATTGGCCACCGGATTGGAACTGACGCTGTCCGGCTTCAGAAAGGTAATACTCCCGGTCAGCCGGCCATCGACTTCCGCCACCCACGTTTCCTGGCCCTTCCCCGCATCCAGTTGGCCCGCGATCCAGGCGGGGTCGTAAAGCGATTTTACGGGGTATTGGGAACCCAAAGTCGCCTGGACTAAATCCAGCCACTTCGAAGCGTCAGGGGGGGTGGCGCGTCTAATGTCGGTGCCTTTCAAGTGCGCCGATTCTGCCTGCCGCCCTGGCTCATTTCAAGAGCTAATTATTCGCCCCACAGCCCGAAGTTTGTCTTACCAGCGGCGATATCCCCAGTGACGCGGATAACCCCACCCGAATCGGCCATAGGGATGCACATAAGGGTAAGGCGCCGCATAAACCACGGGACTGGAATAATAAACGGGAGCAGGCTGCACATAAACCGGCGGCGGCGCCACCGTCTGCACAGCCATTGGCTGAACTGGCTGGGCCGCTGGCGCGACACTGCGATAGGCCGGCGCGGGATACGTCCCGTAAGCCGGGTAAGTCGCATAGCTCGGATAAGCTGGATACGGGTAAGCCGGATAAGCGTACCCTGGCGCAGAGGCGCTCGCCACACTTGCCCCGATGGCCGTGCCGACGGCTAGTCCTCCGAACACACCGGCGGCAATCGGCCATCCACCACCCCACGCCCGCGCGTTTGTGGTCCCAACAGTGGCCATCGCCAGGGCGAGGGCCGCAATTATCGAAGCTTTCATAAAGCTCTTCATATAAAGCCTTTGTATAAGTTTATCTCCTCCACCAAACTCATTCGACAGCCGTATGCCGTCACTTATTCAACCGGCAGGCAACCTCCTTGGCGTTCTTTGGGTAATACCCGGTTCCTGCCATCTTCCTATACGAGGCCGGCCATTGAATCTTGCACACTGTCTCCAGTTTTAAACGCCTTCTGCGCAACCATTTCTGTCACTCTAGTTTTTGGGAATGGCACCTTTACTGCTCGCTGTTAAATATGCTAAACCATCTTCGACAGCATACTTGGACAGGCTGCGAAAGACAGGAAGCTCCCAGCCTAAAAAACCCCGTTTCTTCACACTTTTTCACGCTTTTTTACCCAACCCTCTCCGCGCTTCTGGGGTTGGCGGTGGGAATCACCGGCCAGGCCGCACACGGCGTGCCCCCAGTCGTGCTTCTCTTGCCCGCCAATTCCAGCGGCGCGGAAATCCAAATGGCGCTGGACGGCCTGCCGCTGAACGGCGAAGTGGTTCTCAGCCCTGGAACGTATGAAATCTCCCAACCACTCATGTTGCGGCACGATTATCAGACATTGCGCGGCAGCGGACCCGCCACCATCCTGCATCTGGTGGACGGGGCTGATTGCCCGGTGGTGATCCTGGGCCCGCCCATGACAAAAAGCTGGCATCGGGCGACCCACCTGCGCCTGGCCGACCTGCTGATTGACGGGAATCGCACGAACCAGAAGCTGGAATTGTGGCGGGTGGCGGGCGACGGCTCCGAGGTCAATAACAATGGCGTGCAGATTTGGAACGTGGACGGCGCGACGGTTGAACATGTGGTGTGTTGCCGTTGCCGTTCCGGCGGCCTGGTCGCCGCCTGTGTCCGTCACCTCCGCGTCATTGACTTCGAATCCTATGACAATCAGTTCGACGGTCTGGCCTGTTACCAGACTGAAGAGAGCCGTTTCGATAGCCTGCGCCTGCATGACAACCTGGGAGCCGGCCTCTCATTGGACCTGGCTTTCAACAGCAACTGCATCACCAACGCGATATTGACAGGCAACGATCTGGGCATCTTCATGCGCGACTCCCACAACAATTCATTTCAAGGGCTGACCATTTCCAAGAGTCATCATCATGGAGTTTTCATGGCGCAAGCCCTCGTGTCCACGGCCAAAGGCTGGCAGCTCTGTCCCGGCACCCAATGCATCGGCAATAATTTCGAGAATCTGCTGGTCAATGATTGCGGCGGGAAAGCCTTCCAGGTCAACGACGCTTCCTGCAGCAACAACATTATTTTGGGGGCCAGCTTCATCCGCAACATCCTGGGCGGCTTGGCCCAACCCGCCACCAATCCCGTCAGCCTCCGGGAAGTGGCCGAACGTTAGCGGCGGATTTTGCGTTGTTTTTTTGGGTTTTTGCCAACATCCTGCCCATGGTGCAGGCTCAATATTTTAGCGAGAAAACCGACGCTGAGCAATTATTGCTCAGGGCGCTGATTATTTCCCTGCTGATCCACTTGGCGGTATTCGGCACCATGAGGTGGGGCCACGCTTTGAATTTAAGGTTGCCGGCGTGGATGCATTTGCCGCCAAAGTTGTTCATGCCCACGTCAGCCAAAAATTTTCTATCTCAGAAGCCGCCGCAGCAACCATCGCAATTGAACTTTGTGGATGTCGATCCCGCCCTGGCGGAAGCCGTTCCCCCCAAAACGCCCAAATTCTACAGCGCCAATAATTCTGTCGCGGCCAATCCTGTTCCGAAGAACGAGCTGATTCCGGAGATTCGCGGCCGCCAGGACAAGGTGATGAAAACCACCGACAACACCCGGCTCAAACCGCAACCGTTGCAGCCCTCGCCGCCCAAAACGGCGGCAACCACGGCTCCCGAAGCAAGGCCGTTGCCGAAGAGGACTTATGTCCCCGGCGATCTGGTCCTGGCCAACCCGGCCGAGAAAGAGCAGGAAAGGAATGGCCAATCGCAAACGGATCTGGGCGCCGATGCGCAGCCGCAGCCGGTCCATGAACGGCCGCGCACCATTGCCGAAGCGATGGCCCAACACGGCATGATTGGCGAAAAATCACGGCAGGAAGGCGGCGTCAACCGGGTCAAAATGGGTTCGTCCCTCGATGCGATAAAGACTTCTTACGGCGATTATGACGCGCAGTTCATTGATGCCGTGCGCACACATTGGTATCAACTGCTGGAAAATCGTTCCCCGGGCACGGGCAAGGTGGTGGTGGAATTTCGGCTGCTCCCGGATGGCCGGGTCACGGAATTGAGCATCGCGCAGAACGAAGTGTCCGAATTGTTCGGGCTGATTTGCGCCCAGGCCATCCGCGAGCCTGCCCCTTACCGTCCCTGGCCGGAGGAAATGCGCCGCGACATTCCGAAGGATTACCGGGACGTGACTTTTACTTTTTACTATGGGACAGAATGAATTAACTTGAGGGCGGTTAAGAAAGTGAATCATGGCTGATATTATCATTGCAGTGCTGCTTTTTGCGTCGGTCATCGGACTGACATTTATCGTTGAGCGTGGGCTGGCCCTGCGCGCCGTCAAGGTCATCCCGCCGGCGCTGGAGGGCGCGCTGGAAACATTTCGGACGGCGGAGGACCTCCCCATGCTGCGCCGCATCTGCCAGCAACATCCTTCCGCCTTGAGTCGCCTGCTCCTCCAGGCCGATAAACACCAGAACTGGAGCAAGGCGGAAAATGCCAACGGTCTGGAAACCTACGCCCGCCAGGAAATCTCCAAGCTGGAACGGGGCCTGGTCGTGCTGGAAATCGTTGTCGGAGTCGCGCCTCTGCTTGGGTTGGTGGGAACCATTTACGGCTTGATCGCCCTGTTCGCCAGGCTGGGGACTTCCGGCATAGGCGACAACAACGAATTGGCCAGCGGGATTTCGCTCGCCCTCAATGCCACTTTGCTGGGCTTGATCACCGCCATCCCGTCGCTCGTCGCCTGGAGCTATTACAACAAGAAGGTTGAAAGTCACGCCGTTAAAATGGCGTCGCTCTGCGATGCGTTCATGCGGCAACTGTATCACTTGGATGCCAATCGGGAACTGGCCGATGCGCCCGCCCGCAACCGGGAGTGACCGACGCCATGCGTTTCTCCACCCGCAAAAGAAGGCAGGCGCCAACAGTCATCATTGTGTCGCTCATCGATGTTTTGATTGTCGTGCTGATCTTTCTCATGGTCACCACCACCTTCAAGCAGCAGCCCGCCGTCAAAATTGCCCTGCCTTCATCCACTCAACCCAAAGGCGGCGCATCGGACACCGCGCTGGTCGTTACGGTTCCAAAACAAGGCCCTCTGTTTTTGAAGACTGACCCGATCACGATGGATACCTTGCAGCAACGGCTGGTCGAGGCGGTTCGTCTCAACCCGCAAACGACCCTGGCCATCCGCGCGGACACCGACACGCCAGTGGGAATCTTGATCAAAGTCATGGACGCGGCCAAGGCGGCAAACATCAAGGTGGCGAGCGTTTTCACCCGCGCCGCCAAGTAGATCCGCTAACGCGGAGGTAGCGGAAATGGGTGGGTCTTCAAATCCAGCGGGTCTACGGTGACCGGCGGAAGGCTCCGCGCCGCTTCGCCCAACACCGCCGCGTGCTCCGGCAGGCATAACAGGGCCGAAATATCGTCTTGTCTCCAAATGAGGACGTAGCCTTGCGCTGTCAAGTCTTCCGGCCGCAACCGGTCCCGCGCCAGATCCAGGATGACATAATCCACCTTGTAAGAACGGCATAATCTCATCCAATCGCCCTGATGATCGAAGAAGGCGTTATTCAACGCGAAAGTGGATTCCGGGTAAGCGGTTTCGTAACGCCCGTCCATCGAGATTCTGATGTTCGGATAAAGTCGCCAGGCCAGATAACTGCCCCAGGCGAATGGCGTGGCCAGATTTCCCTTCGCACCGGACCGGCTCAGGATGTCCGCCTCGCGCACCGGGTCTTCGCCCAAGGGCGCCAACGGATGCATTGAAGCCCCGGGCAAGATTTCCAGCGCGACATAAAAGGCAATGCCGGCATACAGGATTCCAACCGCCCAGATGGGATTGAGTTTTGCGCGAACAGCAGCGGGCAGCACTGCGGCCATGCCGGCGTAATACGGCCCGGCAAAGGCCAGGGCGGCCACGCCAAAAAATGGACCGTGCCGCCGGACGCGCCAGCCCAGGAAGACCGTCAACGCCAGGACGGAAAGCCCCACGAAGTTCTTCCGGAAAGTTCGTTTCCAGCCCAGAATTACCGCCGCAACCGTCAACACGAAGAACAACCGGAATCCCCAAAAGTCGTCCCAGGCCAGCAGCGGCAGCGGACGCCATTCGGCAATTCGCGCTCGCGGATGGAGCAAGGCCGGGATTAGGTATCGCCAGAATTGGATGCCGTAGGGATTGATAAACGTCATCGCCGCGCACGCCGCCGCCGTGCCGGCCAGGGGCGCAATGTCCTTTCGGGAAACGATGGCCGCGACGGCATAAAGAAAAACGACCCCCAGTCCCGCCACAAATCCCCCGTGAAGATTGGTCCAGACCAGCATGAGCAGCGGCAGCACCGCCACCGGCCAGCGCCGCCCGCCATGCAATTCTTCCAGGCACAGCAGCGTCGCGCCAAACAAGAAATAGGTAAAGGCGTGGCTGCGCAGGACGGGAATATATCCGGGCAAAATGCAAGCGGCGGCGGGGACCGCCAGGAGCAGAAGAAGGTTCGCGTCGCAGCCTTGTTTGCGGCCCGCGCCAAACCCGAACCCCAGAGCGCCCAAGGCCAGGGCCATTTTCAAACCCATCAACCCGGGCGGGCCGAATATCTTGAGTGTTCCGTAGAACACGACGCCCGCGCCCCATTCATGAGCGATCCAATCGCGCAGCGTGGGCGTGAAGGCGAAGACATCGTGCCGCAGAAGGTGCCCGTTCTCCCACACTGACGCGCCGATGGCCAACTGGGCCCAGAGGTCGCCTTCGGTTATGTTGTGGAAGGCAAGAATGCCGGCAAAAGCAAACAAACCCAGCAACAAGATGAGGCCCTGCCCATAACGCGTTTGGCTCTCGGTCACGGGACGATAATAGGAAGCCGCCCTTGTTCGTCAAGGAGTTGGTCTTCAGCTCCGCGGGTGGAAACGGCGATGAATCTCCCGAAGACGCGGCGCTCCGACGTGGGTGTAGATTTCCGTGGTGCTGATGTTGGCGTGGCCGAGCAATTCTTGAATGATCCGCAAATCGGCCCCGTTCTCCAATAAATGCGTGGCAAAACTGTGCCGGATCATGTGCGGCGTCATGTTCCGCCCAATGTTCGCCCGCCGCGCCCGCCGTTTGATGCGGCTCCACAAGGTCGTCGCGGCGAAAGGACGCCCGCGTCCGCTCAAAAAAACGTTGGCGGGCGTTTTTGGCGTGACCAGCCGGGGCCGTCCCGATTCGAGATACCGCCGGAGCGCGTCAATTGCCGCGCGGCCCACCGGCGTTACGCGCTCCTTGTTCCCTTTGCCAATGACGGTGACGAACCCGGCGTCAAGATGAAGTTGTTCCAGGCGGATGGCGCGCAGCTCGGCCAGGCGCAGCCCTGAAGCGTAAGCAAGTTCCAGCACGGCCTGGTCGCATAACGACGCGGGCGTGGCCGGGTTCTCCGGCTTGAGCAGTTGTTCAATCTCGGAATTGGACAGTGCCTTGGGCAGCCGTTTCCAGCGCCGCGGCAGCGAAAGATTTTCCGCGATGTTGAGCGGCAGAAGCTTTTCCGCCTCGGCAAAATTGTAAAAGGCCCGCAAGGCCGCGATTTGCAGGTAAAGACTTTCCGAACTGAGCCGGCGGGCGCCGTCCTCAGGTTCATCCTTCAAGACCCGGTTCCGCTCATGTTCGAGGAAATCCATGAGATCGCGCAGCGTGACGTCCTTCCAGTCCTTGAAGCCGCGCTTCTCCGCCCAAGCCAGGAAATTGCCCAGGAGCGCGGCATAGGTCCTTTGCGTGTGTTCCGCCTGCCCACGCTCATGGCGCAGGTAAACGAGGAAATCTTCAACCAAATGTTGCATTACGGCTGCCGGCTCATCAAAGCTTCCTGCCTGTTAGTCGCGCGTAGGCATCCAGGTATTTCTCCATCGTCCTGGACACAACCTCCGGCGGAAGGGCCGGCGCGGGGGGTTGTTTGTTCCAGGAAAGCGTTTCCAAATAATCCCGCACGAATTGCTTGTCGAAACTCGGCTGCCCGCGGCCGGCCTCATACTGGTCGGCCGGCCAGAATCGCGACGAATCCGGTGTCAGGACTTCATCAATCAGGATCAGCCTTCCGTCCCGCAGCCCAAATTCGAATTTCGTGTCCGCGATGATCAGGCCGCGTTGCAGCGCGTACTGGGCGGCAAAGGAATATATTTTCAAACTCAAATCCCGCGCCTTTTCCGCTATTTCGCGCCCAACGATGCGAACGGACCCCTCAAAGGAAATGTTCTCATCGTGCCCGGTTTCGGCCTTGGTCGCGGGGGTAAAAATCGGTTGGGGCAGGCGCGACGAATCGCGCAGGCCGGCGGGCAGCGCCACGCCGCAAACGCAGCCCGTCTTCTGGTAATCCTTCCAACCCGACCCAGACAGATAGCCGCGCACCACGCATTCGATGGCAAGCGGCTGCGTCCTTTTCACCAACATGCTCCGGCGGGCCAGCAGCGCGGAATACTTTTCCAATTCCGGCGGCAACGGTTCCTCCGCGGTCCCGGCCAGATGGTTCTCCACGATGCCAGCCGTTTGCGCGAACCAGAAATAGGATATTTGCGTCAGCACCTCGCCCTTGCGCGGTATGCCCGTCGGCATCACGCAATCAAAGGCCGAGATGCGGTCCGTCGCGACAAACAGCAGGCGGTCGCCCAAATCGAACACCTCCCGCACCTTGCCGCTTTTCAGTTTCTTGAGGCCGGGCAACTCCAGCTTGAGTAACGGTTCAGTCGTCATGTCCTGAAAACCTAACCGCAAACTTTAAAGTTTAAAGTTCAAATTCTTGCGCTTACCCTTGGCGCGATGAATTTCCTGGTCACGGGCGGCGCGGGTTTTATCGGCTCGCACCTTTGCGAGCGATTGCTCCAGGCGGGGCATGGCGTCTGGGCTTTGGACGATCTGAATCCTTTTTATGATCCCGCCATCAAACGGGCCAATCTCCGCGAAGTCGGCCAAGCCGGCAAACCGTTCACCTTCGTGGCAGGCGACGTGACCGACCCAGCCTGCCTGGATCAACTTCTCGGCAGCGCCCCCTTCGACCAGATCATTCATCTGGCCGCCCGCGCCGGTGTCCGCCCCAGCCTTCTGGAACCCGCTCTTTACCAGCGAGTCAATGTGGAAGGCACTGCGCAAGTTCTCGAAGCCGCTCGACGTCATTCCGTCAGGAAAATCATCATGGCCTCCTCCTCCTCCGTCTATGGCATCAACGCTCGCGTTCCTTTCACCGAGAGCGACCCGATTTTCTCGCCCATCTCACCTTACGCGGCCAGCAAACTCGCCTGCGAAGCCCTTGGCCATGTGTATCATCATCTCCACGGCATGGACGTCGTCATGCTTCGCTTTTTCACCGTCTATGGACCCCGCCAGCGGCCCGACCTGGCCATCCATAAATTCGCCAGCCTGATTGAGGCCGGCAAACCCGTCCCGGTCTATGGCGATGGCGCCACCGCGCGCGATTACACCTACATCACCGATATCATCGATGGCATCATGGCCTGCGTGCAAAAGAAATTCGGCTATGAAATCTTCAATCTTGGCGAATCCCAAACCGTCGAACTCAGCTACTTGATCACCCTGCTGGAAAAAGCGCTGGGCAAGAAAGCGATCATCGACCGCCAGCCGCCCCAACCGGGCGACGTGCCATTGACATTCGCCGACATCAGCAAAGCCCGCCAGCGCCTGGGCTATCGTCCCCGGGTCAAAATTGAAGAAGGCATCCCCCGCTTCATCGCATGGTTCAAAAGCCATAAGGTCACGGATTGAAGGCCATCGCGCGCGGACGAATTTAACGATCGCTTTGCTTCGCATGTAGCTTTGGGCCATGAGCACGGTTGCTGAAATCAAGGCTGCCATTGACCGGCTTTCACCACTGGAACGTTGCGAGTTGCAGGCGCTGCTGCATCCCTTGGAAGAAGATGATTGGGATCGCCGGATGGCCGCCGACGCCGAACCGGGCGGCAAGTTGCACGACATGATGTCTGCCTCGCGCAAAAATGCCCAGTCCGTGCAAGTGTCATGCAAGTGTGCAAGTGTCAGTCCTTGATATTTGCACTTTTTGTCTTTCCTTTCAGTAATTGCGCGGCGCAGCCCCAGCGGCCCATCGCCAGATGTTGCGCCACCCAGGCCAGCATCATAGTCGTTTAGCCCCGTAACCGCCGTGATGGGATCAGTGAGGGGGTCCTGGAAAAACGGCATTCTTGTTTTCTCAGACAATCCATTCTTCCATTTTAAAAGACGTCGCTTCATGGTTCCAACTTCCTTCCCGGTTTCCGGCTCACGCGACTCAACGCTTGGGTGACGCGCGTAAAGTGCCCCATCGCCAGCCCTTGTCCAACCCGAAAACGGGCAACATCACCCATAGTTTGGTTCGTTTTTGGATAATCTCTTAAGCATTTATCGCCAGCGTGAAAAACCCCGCGAGCCCGCGTCTCGCGCCGACTTGTCCTCCATCGCGCTTCTGCGACAGGAATCCACCACGGAGGCGATCTTGTCGTGCCGACGCCCCGAAACCGTTCGGGGTTCCCTGGACTATCATTCCCCTCCTGACCACTGTTTTTTCAGCGTTCAGCATTCGCGTAGTCCGCGAGGGTTTTTCGTGGTTCAAGAGTCTGAAAAATACATTGGCCGCATTGGCCCCCTTCGTTTCCTTCGTGCGCTTCGTGGTTCAAAAGCCCGAAAGTTGTTTTTCCCGGGGCTGCAAACCCGGTGTCCATCTGCATTTCGCGGTGGACTGTGTTTTCCCTGGCCTGTCCGGTCTTTGTGTTCTGTGTGCTCTATGTGGTTAACAACTCAATTCTTCTCAAGCCTCTGATCCGCAGTGCTTTCCATAAAAACAGCACTTTTTGAGAATTCTTTAAAAAATCTGTTGACGAAACTATGCATTAACTGTAGTGTTCAGCTAATGAATTACCAATTAAGGCCATGCGGATGAAAAGTCAGAATTATGAAGGCAGAATGCAGAAGTGAGGAACGGCGGACCCTCCGTGGCCAATCCTGTTTCCCCGGGAACGGTCAGAGTTCCCGTGGTTCGCGGTTGGCTCGGCCTTCCTGTGCGCCTTTCCTGTCCGTCTCACCCTTGGCGGCGGCGGACGCTCCTTGCGACTTTGCCTGGATTCAAGCCCAAAAAATCCGACCTTTTCGCACCTTTTCGCGCCTTATCCGACCTTTTCGCACCATTTTGAAACATTTTTTTTCGATCCAGGACCAGGCAGCCTTTGGCCTTTTCTTCCCTCCCTCTGCGCCTGATACTGGTACAAGGATGATTAAGTTGATTTCAACCGACTTCGACGGGACGCTCTTTGCCGAGTTCGAGGAGCCGCCGGTGCCGGTGGCTTTGCAAAACCTCATTGCCCGGCTGCAAATGCAGGGGGCCAAATGGGTCATTAACACCGGACGCGATCTGTCCAGTTTGATGGAAGCACTGGGCCGCTCGCGGTTGCTGGTCAAACCGGATTTCCTGGTGCTGGTGGAACGGGAGATTTACAGCCACCGGCATTCAGAATACGTCGAAGATGCCGCCTGGAACCGGGCTTGCGACCGGGCGCACGCCGAATTGTTCCGTCGCGTGCGGGCCGACGTGCCGCGCCTGCGCGCCTGGGTGGAGGAACGATTTGGCGCCATCTACTACGAGGATGCCTGGTCCCCCTTTTGCCTGATTGCCGAGCAGATCGGCGATGCGGACGTCATTCATGAGTTTCTGGCCGATTATTGCCGCACCGTGCCGAATCTGACCCTGGTGCGCAACGATGTCTGCTCGCGTTTCAGCCACGAAGCCTTCAACAAGGGAACGGCCCTGGCGGAGATCGCGCGGCAGTTGGGCGTCACGCCGGAGGAAACTTTCGCCGCCGGGGACCATCTCAACGACTTGCCCATGCTCTTGCGCCGTCATGCCTGCTGGCTGGCCGCGCCCGGCAACGCCGTTGCCGCCATCAAGGAGGCGGTGCGCGGCCAAAACGGGTTTGTCAGTGAGTTGACCCACGGCCACGGCGTAGCTGAAGGTCTTGAGTTTCATCTAAACGCTGTCGCGGAGCCATGAACAATTTTTTCCTTCAGCCTTCAGCCTTCAGCCTTTAGCCTTGATCCACATGCATCGCGACACTCTCAAAAATGCCAGTCGCATCGTTGTCAAGTTCGGCACCGGCGTCCTCACCGACAGCCGCAAGCAGCCGGACGTGGCGCAATTGAAACAATTGACCGGCCAGGTGGCGGCCATTCGCGCGCAGGGCAAACAAATTGTCATCGTCAGCTCGGGCGCGGTCGGCGCGGGCATGGGTGTGTTGGGCTACGAAAAAAGGCCGTCCGAGCTCGCCGCCTTGCAGGCCTGCGCCGCCGTCGGCCAATCCCGGCTGATGACGACTTACGAGAAGCTCTTCGGCGAAGCCGGTTTCAACGTCGCCCAAGTCCTGCTGACCCACGACGATCTCGAACACCACGAACGCCATCTCAATGCGCGCAACACCCTCGTCAACCTGCTCGATCATGGCGTCATCCCGATCATCAATGAGAACGACGCCGTTTCCTTTACGGAATTGAAATTCGGCGACAACGACAGGCTATCGGCCCTGGTCGCTTGTTTGCTCCCGGCCGACGCGCTCATCATTTTGACGAGCGTCGATGGGTTGATCGAAAACTTTGGCAAGGCCAATCCCAAAACCATCAGCGCCATAGAAAATCTGGATGACACCATCGAGAAAATGGCCGGGGGCACCCAGAGTGAAACTTCCGTTGGCGGTATGGCTTCAAAACTTCAGGCCGCCAAAATGGTCATCCGCTCCGGTATTCCCCTCGTTATCGCTTCTGGACGCAAAAAAGCAGTGCTGGCCGATATATTGGCAGGCAAGGACGAAGGCACACTTTTTGTCGCCCAACCCGCCAAACTGGCCGGACGAAAACGCTGGATCGCCTTCTTTCATCATGCCAATGGCGCTCTATTCGTCGATGACGGCGCGAAAAAGGCCCTGCGCGAAAAAGGCAAAAGCCTGCTCGCCCCGGGCGTGGTCCGTTGTGAAGACGAGTTCTCGGCGGGCGAAGTCGTGCGCATCTGTGACCTCGACGGGACCGAGTTCGCGCGCGGCATAAGCGAATATGGTTCGACCGTTGTGCAGGCCGGGCAGGCCTCCGGCGTCCTGGTGCATCGGGACAATCTCGTCGTGCTTTGAATGAATTCCATTCCCTTGAAAACACAGTCCGCCCTCAACGACCTGCTGTCAGTCATGGCCCGGCTCCGCTCCCCGCATGGGTGCCCCTGGGACCGCGAGCAGGACCACATGACCCTCCGCTTTCACGCTGTCGAAGAGGTTTATGAACTGATAGATGCGATTGAAGCAGGCGACGATCAGGAGATGATCGAAGAACTGGGCGACTTGCTTTTGCAGGTGGTTTTTCACTGCCAATTGGCCGGTGAACGGGGCGCATTTGATTTTCAGGAAGTGGCGCGGCGCATCACGGAGAAACTTGTGCGCCGCCATCCGCATGTCTTCGCCAATCTCAAAGTCAAAGACGTGGACGAAGTGTGGGCCAACTGGGAAAAAATCAAAACCGCCGAGAAGCATGGCACCCGCCACGCGCGGCCCTCGGCGCTGGATGGGATACCGAGACATTTGCCGGCGTTGCTGAAAGCTGAAAAATTGCTAAAAAAGGCGAAAAAAGCGAAAATATCCGCAATGAAGACCCGTAAAAGAACAGCCGGGGCCAAGGCCGGACTGGGCGGAGAATTGTTTGAATTGGTCCGCAAGGCGCAGGACAAGGGTTGGTCGGCGGAGGAGTTGCTGCGGGCGGAGATTAAAAGACAGGAGCGCGCCATGCGCAAAATTGAACGTTTATGACGGACCCCAGATTTGCCAAATTGTCGGACTTGCTTGTCAAGTATTCCATCGAACTGAAGAAGAATGAGCGCATTCTGCTGGACATGATCGATGTGCCGGATGAGTTCGCCATCCAATTGATGCGCGCGGTGCGCAGGGCCGGGGCCATCCCGCTGATCGAGACGCGCCACACCCGCATCAGCCGGGAGGCGCAACGGCAAACCAACCGCCCGCACGCCGCCCTGGTGCGGAAGGTGGAGTTGTTCCGCATGAAACAGGTCCAGGCCTACATCGCGGTGCGCGGGTCGGACAACGCCAGCGAGTCCTCCGACGTGCCGTCCGACCTCATGGCGCTGTATTCGAAGGTGATGCGACCGCTTTTGGACCAGCGCGTCAACAAGACCCGCTGGTGCGTCCTGCGCTGGCCCTCGCCGAGCATGGCCCAGGCCGCCAACATGAGCACCGAAGCCTTCGAGGATTTCTATTTCGACGTTTGCACGATGAATTACCCGAAAATGGCCCGGGCCATGATCCCCCTGCAAAAGCGCATGAACAAGGCGGACCGCGTGCATCTCAAAAGCCCCGGCACGGACCTCCATTTCAGCATCAAGGGCATCGGGGCCTTGCTGGCCGACGGCAAGCGCAACATTCCCGACGGCGAAGTGTTCACCGCTCCGGTGAAGAACTCCGTGCAGGGCGTCCTGCAGTACAACACCCCCACGCTCTACGCGGGAAGCAAATTTGAAAATGTCCGGCTCGAATTCAAGGACGGAAAAATCGTCAAGGCAACCGCCAACAACACGAAACGATTGAATCAGATCCTCGACACGGACCCGGGCGCGCGCTACGTGGGCGAGTTTTCGCTGGGCTTCAATCCATATATTCTGGAGCCGATGTGCGACATACTATTTGACGAAAAGATCGCGGGCTCGCTCCATTTCACGCCGGGCCAGGCCTACGAGGACGCGGACAACGGCAACCGTTCCGCGGTGCATTGGGACATGGTGCTGATCCAGCGGCCCGACTGGGGCGGGGGCGAAGTGCGGTTCGACGGCGAACTGATCCGCAAGGACGGGCTGTTCCTGCCCAAAAACCTGCGGCCGCTGAATCCCAAGAACCTGAAG
This sequence comes from Verrucomicrobiota bacterium, assembly GCA_050014435.1. Classification (GTDB taxonomy): domain Bacteria; phylum Verrucomicrobiota; class Verrucomicrobiia; order Limisphaerales; family Palsa-1400; genus DASRLE01. The sequence continues at coordinate 16,210 of JBEKDI010000094.1, forward strand.
TAACCGCTATCCCTTAAGCATGGCCAGGAATTGCTTCATGGCCGGCGACAGAACCTTGTTCTTCTTGTAAATCGCCGCCAGCGGCCGGAAGAGGTCGTGCCCTTCGATTTTGACTTCCGCCAGGGTTTGCTTGGCCACTTCCTGGATGACGGTGCCGTGCGGCACGATGGAAATGCCGGCTTCGATCTCGACCGCCCGCTTGACCGTCTCGATGTTGTCAAACTCCATGGCCATTTCCACTTTCACATCGTGGTCCTTGAGGATTTTGTCGATGGCCTTGCGGGTGGGGATATCCGGCTCAAAGCAGATGAATTTCTCGCCGGCCAACTGGGACAATTTGACGGACTTGGCCTTGGCCAGCGGATGGTGGGGATGGCAAATGAGAACCAGCGTGTCCTTGCGCAAGGGGATCACGTCCAGCTTCGCGTCGCGCGACGGGTAGGCCACCAAGCCCAGGTCCACCACATTGCCCAAGACGTCCTCATAGACCTGATTGGCGCGCCTGTATTCCACGTGGACGTTGACGGTGGGAAAAAGCTTGAGGAACTTCTTCAAATAAGGCGGCAAATCGTGCAGGCCAATGCTGTAGATGGTCGCCACGCGGATCGTCCCGGAAATGATGTCCTTGATCTCCTGGAGGCGATTTTGCAGCGAGTCATACGTTTGGTTGATTTGCTTGCAATATTCGTAGAGCACCTGGCCCTCGCGGGTCAGGCGGAACTTTTTCTTGCTGCGCTCGATGAGCAGCGATTTGAACTGGCGCTCCAGCGAACTGATCTGCTGGCTGACCGCCGATTGCGTGACGTTGTTGATTTGGGCCGCCCGGGTGAAACTTTCTGTTTCGGCCAGGTCACAGAAAACTTTAAAGCTTTCAATCTGCATGCCCGCCATTTAACGCGACCGGCAAAATAATGTCAACTTATGATTAAAAAATTTTATTGCGCCAGCACCTGCTTGACTTTGCGCAACAGGTCCTGGGAGGAGAAGGGCTTTTGCAAGTAGCGCTCCTGTTCCTGCGCATTGGTCGAACGGAGGTAGCCGCTGGACCAGATGATGCGCGTCTCGGGCTGGGCGCGCAGGATGTGCTCGCTCAATTCCCGCCCGCTCATGTTCGGCATGACGAGGTCGGTGATGACCAGATCGATCTTTTTCTTGGAATGGGTGAACAATTCCAGGGCCTTCTGCCCGCTGTTGGCCGTCAGCACCGTGTAGCCGTAGGAGGAAAGCACCATGCGCCCCATGGTCAACAACAGGTCTTCGTCATCCACAAACAGGATGGTTTGCGCGCCGGTCAAATCGCCGTCGGCGGTGGGGGCGTCGCGCACGATCCTGCGGTTGGCCGGGAGGTAGAGGCGCACCGTCGTGCCGATGTCTACCTGGCTGGAGACGGCCACCCCGCCGCCATGATTGGTCACGATGCCATAAACCCAGGCCAGGCCCAGGCCGCGATGGCGCGCGCCCTTGGTGGAGAAGAACGGCTCGAAAATGTGCGGCATGACGTCCTCGGCGATGCCCGAGCCGGTGTCGGAAATCTCGGCGCAAACATAATTGCCCGGATTCAACTTGGCGGTGCGGTCCTGGGTCGCTTCCGACAATTCCAGATTGCGCGTCTGCACGTTGATCTTGCCCTCGCCCTGGATCGACTCGACCGCATTTTCGAAGATTTTGACCAATGCCTGCAGCATCTTGGCTTCGTCAAAATTGGCCGTGAAAAGCTTCCGCTCCAACTGGCGCGAAATGGTAATGGAACTTCGCACCGTTCCCTGGAACATCTCCACCGACCTCTCCAGCAGCATGTTCAAGTTGCCGGCCACCTGCACCCGGACGTCCTTCTCCTGGCGGCTGAAAGCGGCGAGGTCGTTGGCGATTTCGGCCGCTTTGGCGGCGGATTTCTCGATCTCGACCAGCGAGCTTCGCCAGGGATTGTTGCTTTCGGTTTTACTCAACAGGAGCGAGGCGTGGCCCAGGATGCTGGTCAATGCGTTGTTGAAATCCAGCGCGACCGACCGCGCCAATTGCAAGGCGCAATCCAGCTTTTGTTTGTGGGCAAAGCTGGTCTCTCCCCCTGCCGGCGCGGGGTCCTCCGCCGCTGGTTTTGCAGCGGGTATTGATGCGACGGAAGTTTCCTGGCCTGGCGGAGGCCCCTTGAGCAATTGCAGCAAAAGAACATCCTCATGGTTTGTGGCGCAGAGTTGTCCGGAAAAGTCGCCCGGCAATCCGCTTTTCAAAAGGAACTTCAGTGGAATCGGTTCGGGTGAAGGAGGCAGATTGAGGAATTGCTGGCAGGAATCCCGATTGTGCGGCGACCAAATGGCTCCCAATTGGGCCTCTTCGCGCTCGATGCTGGCCCCGAAAGCCCGCACGCCGGCGCGGTTGGCCCGCAGCACCCTTCCGCTCTGATGCACAAGCAGCACGGGCCATTCCGCGCTCTGCAAAAGAAAATCTTCATCGTCTTTTTCCGGCGTCTGCGGCGCGGGGACAGGCGGCCCGCTCTTGTGCTCCGCGCTGAATAATTGCAGCAGCGTCCACTTCGAATCACCGCCGGGGCAGCGCTCGATGCGGAACGCCGCGGTCGATCCGTCCGCCTGGCGCATCTTGAGCGACGCGGCCGGCGAATCGGGCTGCGATAAACTTTTCAGGGCAGAGGCTTCCTCCGGCGGGCAAATTCCGGCCAGGGTCGCGCCTTCCGCCGCCGCCTTGGCGCCAAAGACGCGCACCGCCGACGGATTGGCCTGAATCATCTTCCCCTGCGCATCGACGATGATCGCCGGCCAGACGGCCTGCATCAGACCGGCGGGAATTTTATTCTTGTCCGCAGCGGCGGCAGCCTTGGGCAAAGGCAGGTAAGCCAGCTCTGAAAACTCGGAACCGGATTCCTTGAAGAGTTGCAGAACGAAATAATCCTGGCCGTCCCGGGCCACCTTGGCGACGTGGGCGATGAATTGTGATGTCCCGCCGCCGTGCAGGCGCAATTTCAAAGGCGCGGTTTCGCCCTCGGTTTGTTGTTGCAGGAAATTTACGGCTGAACCCTGGTTTTCGTCGTCCCAAATTGCGGTCAGGGCCGTGGCGGGCAATTCGTCCGTAAATCCGAAGACGCGGCGCGCGGCCTGGTTGGCGCGGCAAATCCTGCCGCCAGCCTCAAGTAACATCGTGGGCCAGGCAGCTTTCTCCAGGACAAAGTCTGTCTCACGTCTCATTCCACACTCAAGGTTACGCCTTCCGCGCCCGTTCTCCACATAAAATTGGGCTAATCTAAATTTCGAATGGCAACCATATTGCTCTACTTGCCAATGAGAATTCGCTATGGAAACTGAAACAAACGCTGGCAAACGTATATTATTGGTTGAAGATGAACGGGTTACGCGGGAATTAATCAAAGAATTACTGCGTCAAGACGAACATACCGTGGTGGAGGCCAATAACGGCGCCGAAGCCTACGCCTTGTTCACCAAAGGCCGCTATGATCTGGTGATGACCGATCTCCTCATGCCCTTCGTCAATGGCGAGGAACTGGCCACCCGCATCCGGCAATTGGAACCGGAGCAGCCGATCCTGTTGATAACGGGCCGCGATGTCAAATGCCGCGCGGGCGGCACGGTCAGCGGCATTTTACGCAAGCCATTTGATTACATGGACTTGCATCAAGAAGTGGCCAAACTCCTGTCCTGATCACAGTCCGACAACCACCGCTTTGGTCTGAGTGTAATGTTCCAGGACTTCGTGTCCCATTTCTCGACCCCAGCCTGATTGTTTGTAGCCTCCAAAGGGCAGGGCTGAGTCAAATATATTGTAACAATTGACCCAGACCGTCCCCGCCTTGAGGCCGGCCGCGATGCGGTGCGCCTTGGAAATGTCGCGCGTCCAAACGCCTGCCGCCAATCCATATTCAGACTGATTGGCCCGGGGTATCACTTCTTCCACTTTGGCAAAGGCTTCGGCCACCACCACGGGACCGAAAATCTCCTCCCGCACAATGCTCATCTCGGGACGCACGCGCGTGATCACAGTGGGCTCGACGAAATAACCGCTGTCGCCCTTGCGCGAACCCCCCGTCACACAACATGCCCCGGCCTGTTTTCCCTGGTCCATGTAATTTGTCACGCGCTGCAGTTGTTCCTCCGAAACCAGCGGACCCATCTCCGTCTGCGCATCCAGGCCGGGACCGAGTTTGATCTTCTTGGCGCGCTGGGCCACGCCCGAAACCACCGTGTCAAATATATCGCGCTCGACCATCAGCCGCGAACCCGCGCAACAGCACTGGCCGTGATTGAAGAAAATCGCGTTGGCCGCGCCGTTGATCGCCGTCTCCAGATCGGCGGTGTCCTTGAAAATGATATTCGGAGATTTGCCGCCCAGTTCGAGACTCACTTTCTTCAGATTGCCCGCCGCCGCGCGCACGATGATTTTACCCACTTCCGTCGAGCCTGTGAAAGCCACCTTGTCCACGTCGTGGTGCGCGGCCAGGGCGGCGCCGGCGGTTTCGCCAAAACCACAGACGATGTTCACCACCCCGTCAGGCATCCCCGCTTCGAGCAGCAACTCACCCAGGCGCAATGCGGAGAGCGGGGTTTGTTCGGCCGGTTTGAGCACGGAGCAGTTCCCGGCCGCCAGCGCCGGGCCGAGCTTCCAAGCCGCCATCAGCAAGGGAAAATTCCACGGAATAATCTGGCCCACCACGCCCACAGGTTCGCGCAAGGTATAGGCGTGGAACTGCGCGTCGGGAATGCTGAGCGGAATGGTGGCGCCTTCGATCTTCGTCGCCCAACCCGCCATGTAATGGAATAAATCCGCCGCCAGCGGTATATCCGCCACGCGAGCCACGGCGCGGGGCTTGCCGTTGTCGATCGATTCCAATTCAGCCAGTTCATCGCCGTGCTCAAGAATCAGGTCGCCGATGCGCCAGAGCAGTTTGCCCCGGTCGCGCGGCGTCATGCGGGGCCAGGGGCCTAACCTAACTTCCTCCCCCGACGAACCGGGTTTGCGAGTGAAGGGGGAACGCTGGCGCGGTCTTGTCGGGCTACAGGGCCTTACGGCGGTGGCGCGGCGAACAGAGGCGTCAGCCCCAA
>JBEKDI010000095.1:0-21060 GCA_050014435.1 Verrucomicrobiota bacterium
AAGGAGCGTTTCAAAGAGTGGGTCTGGTCGGATGATTCACGGCGGGAACGGCTTTGCCGCCTCTACAACGACACGTTCAATCACACGCGCGTCCGCACGTTCAACGGCGACCATTTGACGTTGCCCGGCGCGAGCGGGGCAATTCAACTTCACGCGCACCAAAAGGCCGGTGTCTGGCGCATTTTGCAGACACCCAACACGCTGCTGGCCCACGTCGTTGGCGCGGGCAAAACCTACACGATGGTCGCCGCCGCGATGGAGTCGAGACGGCTCGGCATTTCCGGCAAGCCGATGTTTGTCGTCCCCAATCACATGCTTGGCCAGTTCTCCACCGAGTTGCTGACGTTATATCCGGGTGCAAACATTCTGGCTGCCGGCAAGGAGGATTTTGAGTCGCAGAACCGTAAGAAACTTTTCAGCCGGATTGCCACCGGCAATTGGGATGCCGTCATTGTCACGCACTCCGGTTTTGAACGCATCCCGCTTTCCCGCGAAACCCAGGAACGGTTTTTCAAGGAGCAGCTTCACGAATTGGAAATGATCAAACGCCAGCACGCGGACAGTTCCAATCGCCGGCTGGTGAAAGAATTGGAAAAAGCAAAAAAGCGGCTCGAAGCCAAACTTCAAACGCTGGCGGCTGAACACAAAAAGGACAACACGCTGACCTTTGAAGAACTCGGCGTGGACCGGCTGTTCGTGGACGAGGCGCACTATTTCAAGAATTTGTTTTATGTCACCAAGATGACACGGGTTGCGGGTCTGCCGCAGACGGCGAGCGAGCGGGCGTTTGATATGTTTCTCAAGGTTCGTCACGTCCAGTCGTTGAACGGCGGGGGAGGCGTGGTGTTCGCCACCGGCACACCCATCGCCAACAGCATGGCCGAGATGTACACCATGCAGCGGTATCTCCAGCATGACGAACTGAAGAAACACAACCTCCATCATTTCGATTCATGGGCGGCGACGTTTGGCGAGCCAGTGACCGCGATGGAACTTTCCCCGGACGGTGCTGGCTACCGTCTCAACACGCGGTTTGCCAGGTTCATCAACGTGCCGGAATTGATGCAGATGTTCCGCCAGTCCGCCGATGTGCAAACCGCCGCAATGTTGAATCTGCCGCGCCCGAAGCTGGACGGCGAAAAGCCAGCCATCCGCAATGCGCCGGCCACCGAGGAGCTAAAGGAGTTCGTGCAATCGCTCGCCGCCCGCGCCGAGAGATTGAAAAACGGCCGGGTTGACCCCAGCGAAGACAACATGCTCAAAATCACGTCCGAGGGACGGAAGGCGGCGCTTGATATTCGACTGATGAAACCCGCCGCGCCTGACGAACCGCAGGGCAAAGTGAATCTGGCCGTCGAAAAGATTTTTAACATCTGGCAGGAATCCAAGCCGGAGCGTTCCGCCCAGCTTGTGTTCTGCGACCTCTCCACGCCGAAAGACCGGGGCTTCTCCGTCTATAATGACATGGCGCAGAAGTTGGAGCGGCTTGGCATCCCCGGCCCTGAAATCGCCTTCATTCAAGATCACGATTCCGATGCTTCCAAGTTGACGCTGTTCCGTGATGTGCGGGCGGGCAAAGTCCGCGTGCTCTTCGGCAGCACGCAAAAGATGGGTTCGGGAATGAATGTGCAGGAGCGGTTGATTGCCCTGCATCACCTCGACGCGCCGTGGCGGCCGGCGGACGTGGAACAACGCGAAGGGCGCATCCTCCGGCAGGGCAACAAGAATTCCGTCGTGCAGATTTTCCGCTACGTCACCGAGGGCAGCTTCGACGCCTATATGTGGCAGACGTTGGAAACGAAGGCGAAATTCATCGCGCAGGTGATGAGCGGCGACATGACGATCCGGCGGCTTGAAGACCTGGACTCCGCCGCATTGACCTACGCCGAGGTGAAGGCCATCGCATCGGGCAATCCGCTGGTGATTGAAAAAGCCCAGGTGGACGCGGAGTTGATCCGGCTCACCCGGTTGCGTTCCGCCCATGCCGAGGAACAATACCGCATCCGTTCCAATCTCCGCCGCTCGCACGAGGATTCGGAAATTTTTACCACGCGCCTTGCCAATCTGCGGCAGGACCTGGGGGTTCGGCAGGATACGTCCGGCGATAAATTCCGCATCGAACTCGACGGACAGGAATCCAACAACCGGGGCATCGCGGGCGAATTGATGATGCGCCGGGCGGAAAAACTGAAAGCGCGGTTTGGCGATGACATCCGCATCGGGCGCTTCGCCGGTTTTGATCTGTTCCTGCGTCCGGGTTTCAACAACACCGCCGAAATGGTCTTGCGCGGCAAAAACAGTTACAGCGCGCGGGTCACCGACACGGCCCTTGGCACCGTCCGCTCGCTGGAGGTAACGGCTCAGGGATTTGAGGAACGCGCGGAAAGATTGGAGATGGACATCACCGATGCCAACAAGCGCGCCAAAGAGCTTGGTGAAAAAGTCGGCGCGAAGTTCGAGCGTGAGGAACGCTTTCAGGAGTTGACCCGCCGCCAGAGTGAAATTGAGGACAAGCTCGATCTCACCAAGAACCAAGCACCGAGCCAGGTTGAAGCTGTGTCAACCGGCGACGACGAGCAAAAGAATTCCGAGAAACAAACCCAAACCCATTCGCACCGGCCCGACCGTCGGACAGCCATCCACATATGAACTCAACCATCCATCGTCAAATCGGACTGCGCCTGCGCAAGTTTCGCCGCCAGCAACGCCGTTCCCAAAGAGAACTTTCCGTCTGGCTTTGCGCCTTTCATGCCCCGATCACGCGCGACATGATTGCAAATTGGGAAACCGGCCGGGCGGCAGTGCTCGCTGTTTATATTCCAGTTCTGGCTTACGCGCTCCAGGTCGAGGTGGCGGATATTCTGCCCCGCCTGACCTTAAGGAATTTGAAAGCCGGCCAGATCATGCCCATGTTCGGCAGTCCCCGGCGTCGCCGGCAACAAACCTGACCATGAACCATCACAGCCGCATGAATGTGACTGCCCAACAAACGGAATTTCTCAGTTGGAAGCTCGTTCCCGCCCGGCTTGATGCAACTCAGGCGGCGTGGTTTCTCAGCTTTGAACCGCACGAGATTCCAAGGCTGGTTACAGCGGGTTTCCTCAAACCGCTCGGCCATCCCGCCCGCAATAGCACGAAGTTCTTTGCCACGGAAACACTGGAACAATACCGCCGCGACGAGAAATGGCTTGCCCGCGCCAGCGATGCCATAGCCGGCTACTGGCGGGAGCGCAATGCCCGCAAAGCAGCTAACGGAGAAGATTATCTTCATAAACCCCAAAGTCTGCGGCTCCGTAAATTTCACGGACGGTTTTTCAAATCACGACAAACTGGTATTTCAACTTTTCAACTCCGCTATTGAAAATTCCTGTTGCTTCTGAAATCATATTGCGGCGGGCCTGTAGCTCAATTGGTTAGAGCAGAGCACTCATAATGCTTTGGTTCTCGGTTCAAGTCCGGGCAGGCCCACCAATCAGTTCATCAATACATCTGACCATAGCCGCACGCACCCCGTCAAGGCGATCACGCTTGCCTTCATCCATCGCTCAATTTGCGAAAATGACAGATTGCGTGGCAGGCACACCAACAAAGTCGCAAGGGATTGCAAGCTGTTGACTCATGAAACTTGAGTTTATGAATACGACAACCATTCCCGAATGTCAGACCCTTGACGTAAAGAGCAGCGCAACTGAATTGGGTGTTTGCGCAGAAACGGTGCGGCGACTGGTTCGCCGCAAGGTGTTGCGGAAATTGCCAGGGCTGCGGCGCATTCTAATTCCAAAGACAGAAATCCAACGGTTTTTGCAGGCAGGGGAGGGGGCTGTTCCTCTGAAAACACTCTCAAAAAGTGGCCCAGAAGTGGCCCAGAAAAAAACATCGCTTACGTAAGTGTATTTGAATTAAGAGGATGCGAGCCAATCACCAAGCGATTATGAGTCGCCTGCTCTAACCACTGAGCTACGGGCCCCATGGAAGACACATTAAATATGGAGGGATACGGCCTGCCGCTCAATCTTTAACTTTCTGGCCCGCTGATCAGTCTCACTCCGTAAAAATCACGGGGCGGATCTTTGGGCCGCGTTGGAAAAAAAAGCCTCGCGCATCCCGGGCAAAGGTTGCTGTTTTTTTGTGTCCCAATAATTGAAACCGGATTTCCAATCCCAACTCGCCCAGCCAAAGCCCGCCGCTTCCATGGCCTGCCTCATCGCCGCGTAGTAATGGGCGCGCGATTCCTGGTCCGCTGTGGTGTAGGCCCCGAATTCGCCAAAGTGAATCGGCCGCCCAAATTTGTCGGACCAGGCTTTGGCCCGCTGAATCTTCGAGAGAAAGGCCCGGGGCCCGGAGGGATTATTTTCGGTGGGCTGTGTATTATACTGGTTGATTCGGTGCAGAGCTTCCCGGCTCAAGTCCAGTTTGGGGTCGAGCACGAACGGAGTTTTCGGCGGTCCGGGAAACTGGATGCCGGTCACTTTGGTGTAATCCGACGCGACCCAATCCGCGCCTTGATGAGTGAAGAACAATGGATCGTAACAGTGCAGGGTAACAATGATGTTGTCATTGTCGTCTGGCAACCGGAGGTTGGGAAGTTCATCGGGGGAGTTAAATCTGCCGGGGCCGACGAAGATTGTGGCACGCGGAGCGACTTGCCGGATTTCGCGAATGGCTTCGGCATAAATTGGATTCAGGACAACTGTTGTTGCGGCCTGTCTGGGTTCGTTCAGCAGTTCGAAAGCGATGCAGCCCTGTTGTTGACGGTGGCCCAGTCTCCGCAATCGCAGGGCGCCGGCGCCTCTGGGTTGGTTGAGGGGTCCGGAGATGGCGACGGCTGCCGAGTTGGCGTAGTGCGTGGCTACCTGCCTCCAGATGGCAAGGAATTCAGGAGTGCATGCGGCCGGGTTGGTGTTGAGCGCGAAGAAATCATGCATGTTGATGAGGACGTTCAACCCCAGCGCGGTTGCATTGGTCACGATGTTGTCCGCCCTGGCAAAAATGTCATCCGACAATTTAAAATCCGGCGCCGGCCCCGCGTAATACTGCCAGCCGACAGGCACCCGGATATGATCAAAGCCCTGGGCGCGAATTTCTTTGAGATCAACGACGGAGTGAGGAATGGCCCAATGTTGGCTGGGCGGCACTTCCAGGTAATTGGCGATATTGACCCCGTGCATGAATTTCTGGAGTGCCACGTGAGCAGGGGTGTGGCGGCTGCTGATGGGCTTCATGGCTGGCAGATCGCTTTGCGCGGATAGGGTAAGGGAACAGCAGACCAAAAGAACCAAGTAGCTGTGAATTTTCATGGCGGGATGATAAGGGGCGTCGTCATGATGTCAAACCTGTTGTCACCACGGCCTTTTCAGTAGTAGTGCGGCGGGCGAAGGTCCCATTCCTCGACCAATTCCCCTGGCAATTCCTTGAGGAACCGGGAGGGGAGTTGGGCCGTTTCGTCCCCATCCCACGAAGCCGAGCGCCGCGACGGATAGGTCAAGTATAATTCATCGCGCGCCCGGGTCAGGGCGACGTAGAACAGCCGCCGCTCTTCTTCCTCACCCTCGATCGTTTTGGCCGACCGGGCGGAGGGAAACAATCCCTCGCACAACATGATGATGAAGACAACGTCGAATTCGAGGCCTTTGGCCTGATGTATGGTGGACAGACGAACTTGATCGTCATCCTGCGCCGCCAGGGCGGAAGCTTCGGCTTCAATCTCGCTTTGCAAGGCGAGTTGGGTGAGAAACTCTTCCATTGTCTGAAATTCCACGGCGAAGGCGGCCAACTGCCCGATGTCCTCCCGGCGATCGCGATAATTGGTGTATTGCTCTTCCAGGTATTCATCGTAGCCCGCTTCCATGACGATTCGAATCATGCGCGAGGCGCTGGCGCGGACGTCCGGGGCTTCGAGTTGCGCGATGGTGGCGGTCAATTGCGCCCAGGCGACGGCGGTTTTTTTGGACGCGAGAGAGGCGGTTTTTTGCAGGGCGGCAGCGAGGACGGGACGAGTTGCGGCCGGGGGCGGGTTGGGCGCGGCCTTCCAGGCCGCCTGGAAGGCGTTCCAGAGTCTATCGGCGCTCTTTGCGCCCACGCCGGCGAGCAGGCGCGCGATTCGTTTGAAGGCCAGTTCGTCGCGCGGGTTCAGGATGAACTTGAGGTAGGCGGCAACGTCCTTGATGTGCGCTTGTTCGAAGAAGCGGATGCCGCTGGTGATGCTGAAGGGAATACGTTGACGGGTCAACGCGAGTTGAAGTTCCAGGGCATGAAAATGCGAGCGATAAAGCACGGCGATGCTTTTCAAGGACCGTCCTTCATCGCGCAGTTGCAGGATGCGTTGCGTCACGAAAGCCGACTGCTCGCGGCCATCGGCGCATTTGACCACCCCCGGTTTGCTGCCGGAAGCCCGCGCGGCAGTCAGTTCCTTGTCGAACTGATTGACGTTGGCCGCAATCGCGGCATTGGCCACGCGCAGGATTTCCGGCGTGCTGCGGTAGTTGGTTTCAATCCGATAAACGGCTGCATTGGGATGGCGTTCGGGAAATTTCAGGATATTCAGGAAATGCGCGCCGCGCCAGGAGTAGATGCTTTGGGAATCGTCACCCACGACCATGACGTTCTGGTGGCGCAAGGCCAGGAGATCAATCAATTCGCCCTGAATTTTGTTGGTGTCCTGGTACTCGTCCACCAGAATGAATTGGAACCGGCGCTGATATTCTTCGCGGATTTCGTCATGTTCGCGCAAAAGTTTGAGCCAGAGGGCGAGGAGGTCGTCGAAGTCCATGGCATTGGCCGCTTTTTTGCGGGCGGAATATTTCTCCTGCACGGCAGCCATTTGCGCGTCAATGGTGGAAAAGTAATCGAATTGCTCCCCTATGACTGCAGCCAGGGGCTTCTCCTTATTCACCGCCAGCGAAAAAACATCAGCCAGGACATCGGCCTTGGGAAAATGAGAGGCTTTGACATCGATGCTCATCTCGACCAAGCAGGCGTGGATCATCTCTTTGGAGTCTTCCCGGTCCAGGATGGAAAAGTCGGGTTGGTACCCAAGGAGAGCCGCGTGACGGCGGAGCACACGGGCGGCGATGGAATGAAAAGTGCCTCCCCACAGGCTGGAAAGTTCGCCCCCCAGTAAATCCGTCACGCGGCGCATCATTTCCTTGGCCGCTTTGTTGGTGAAGGTCAGCAAAAGGATGCATTCGGGCGGAACTCCCTGTTCGAGCAGGAAAGCGACTCGATAGATCAGCGCGCGCGTTTTGCCGGAACCGGCCCCGGCGATGACCAGGGCGGGGCCCGGGGGCGCGGTCACGGCGGCGTGCTGCTGTGGATTGAGTTCCTTCGCATAGTCAATCTGCAAATGGATTGGCGGGCGAAAGGGATGTAAGACGTACTCGCGCGACATGCAAAAATCGGCCGTCCGTTCAAGGAATGATGAAAATCACGAACTGCCCCGGGCGGCCAGCTCGCGCCGGAGCCGTGCTATGTTGGCCTCAATCTGCCGCATATAAGGATTGGGCCCGTCTGGATTCGGATCGTTGAGAAAACGGTAGAGGCCCAGAAACTCCCGGTCGATTTTGGTTTGGACGTATTTCTCCCAAAACAGCGGGGTCTTCTGCATCAGATCGTCCGCGCTGCTGAAGAATCCGCCAGCCTTCATTTTGCCGGCGTGGTAACTGGCAGCCTCGGCAAACTCCAAATAAAGTATCGGCAGCTTGTCCACATAATCCCCGGCTGCCATTTGCCCGAGCAAATCGGCCGTGCCCAGGCTGAAGCCGACGATTCGTTCCAGTTCGTCCTGAAATCGAATGGCATCCAGTTTGACGTTGACGCCCGTGCAGCGAATCATGTTTTGCACGGCCAGAACTTCTTCCACTAGAAAATCCTTGGCCAGCATCAACTCGCCGGCAAATTCGATGCTGCGATCCACGTGGGTCAAAGTATATTTTGCCCCGGTACCTTTGTTGTCCCCGTGTTTTTTGAGGTAGCCTGTGTCATGAAGAAGAATGGCCAGCAGGCCCAGTTCAAACATCCGTTGCGTCAGTCTGGGTTCCGCTCCGTGCGCATGCCGCGCGCGCAGGAGGCGGGCCATGCAGAGAACGCCCTGCAGCGTATGCTCCAGATCGTGGTAATGCGCATCAATGGCCTGATAATCTCGGTATTTGCCGCCAAACCAAGTCCCAGCCCATTGAAAAATCATCGGTATGAATTCCCGATCTCCTTGCGGAAACATTTCCAAATAAGCCTCCTGCACCTCCGCCGCCACCTGCAAAGGCTCCCGGGTATCAATCGGTTTGTGCATTCGAATCACATTTAACCTGTCCCTGCCGAAATGCACGTTCTTTTTTCGTGGTTGTCTATGCTCTGACAGACTCCCCGACTCTCCGCAGGCACATCAGCCGCCACGACATGAACGGGGCCATGGGATTCGGATCAAGATCCGGATTAGGATTCTAAGCCCCACACAGTATTCTGATGTATCCACTTACTGACCCATCCAAGTAGCAACACGGAATTGTCTGCCAAATGCCAGATTCTTGTGTGCATAAAGGCATATTTGATATTGTTTGTAAAGGGGCACAAGCCGGCATTTGGGAGAATAATTACGCTGTCATCAGGTGCCTGACTGCGGTTGGGTCGTGCTTTGGGAAACTCATTTTTCCAACGGCACGGCTCGGCAGGAGCCTCGCCTGCCACGAGGTTTCGGCGGGGTGAAGTCAAAAAACCCCATTGATAAAACACGCACTTCAATTCGGCATCTTCTGCCGCTGACTGCCTTGGCCCTGAAGGGCTACGGGCCCATCGGCTGGCAGGCGTGTTCATTGGCGTGATTCATGACGAGTTTGTAGCCTTCGCTGTATGCCGTTTGAATGGTGATACGGTCATCCCAGGGTTGCAGCTTTTCACGGACTTTGGCGATATAGACACGGAGGCTGCGCAGTTCCCTTTTGCCTTCGCTGCCCCAAATGGTGTCGAGCAGGCGGGCGCAACTCACCATTCTGCCTTCGTGTTGCAGCAGGGTGTAGAACAACGCCTCCTCGATGGCCGTAAAGGTGACTCTGCGCTCGTTGAAGGTGACAACATGCTCCGTGAGATCGACTGTCCATCCCCCTTTGGCCAAAAGGGGTTCATGCGGGGTGACAGGAAAGTCGCGAAGCAGGACGCGGAGGCGGGCCAGCAACTCCAAAGGCCCAAAGGGTTTGATCATGTAGTCGTCGGCCCCGGTGTCCAGCGCCGCGACCACGTCGGATTCGGCGCTGCGGTTTGATAGGACGAGGACCGGGGCGCGGCAGCATTGGCGAAGCTGCTTCAACACGGTCAGGCCGTCCATGTCTGGCAAATCCAGTTCCAGGATGATGCAATCATGGTGTCCGGACGCCGCCTGGGCGAGGCCGGTTGCGCCGTCGCCGGCCGAGGTGACATGGAAATCATGGCCTTCCAACAGACGGCGCAACAAAACTTGACTGGCGTGCTCCTCATCAATGATGAGGGCAAGCGGGTGCGGCTTCATGGAACTGACCGGCGCAAGTTCAGCCGCGGGAAGGGGTCGCGGCCGCCTGCGCCTTCTTGGTGGATTCCGCCGCCAGCTTGTCCAGGGCCACATTCAGCAGCAGCACGTTGACACGGTCCTGACCCAGAAAGCCCCATTGGGGAGGCTCGACGAATTGTTCGACCAGGTCCTTGACCTTGTCCACGCCCAGGCCGCGGGAGGCGGCCACGCGGGCCGCCTGCAACCGCGCCGCCTCCGGGCTGATGTGCGGGTCCAATCCACTGGCGGAGGCATAGACTATGTCCGCCGGCACAACAGTATTGGTGGGCAGGTTGTTACCGCTGATAAAGGTGGCGGTGTTGTTGATGACGTTGGTTTGCAGCGCGCCGCTGGTCGGCCCCAGGTTGCTGCCGCTGGAAGCGTTGATGCCCGTGCCGCCCGTGCCATAGGTGCAGGCGGAAGGACGCGGCCAGAAATAATTGCTGCCGGTGAATTGCTGGGCCATGAGAGCCGAGCCGATGATTTTGCCGTCGCGTGTGACCAGGCTGCCTTCGGCCTGGTTGTGAAACGCCAGTTGGGCGAAGACCGTGATGACCAGCGGGTAGATGATCCCGGCGACGACACTCCACAGGATTGTTTGCAGGACGGATTGAATGAGCACTTTCATAGTTTTAGGATTTAGAGTTACAAGTCAGCATTTATGGCTAGGGCGCGAGGTGGATTGCCACGAGCAGCAGGTCAATCAGTTTGATGCACAGGAATGGCACGATGATGCCGCCGACGCCGTAGATGAGCATGTTGTTGCGCAGGATGACGGCGGCGCCCAAAGGCCGGTATTTGACACCCTTCAACGCCAGGGGAATCAAGGCCACGATGATGAGCGCGTTGAAGATCACCGCGCTGAGAATCGCGCTTTGCGGCGAATGCAGGTACATGATGTTCAGTTTGTCCAGCGGACCGCGTCCGCCTGGCGTGAGGGCGTAGAGCAAGCCGAACATCGCCGGCAGGATGGCGAAATATTTCGAGACATCGTTGGCGATGCTGAAGGTGGTCAGCGCGCCGCGCGTCATGAGCAGTTGCTTGCCGATTTCCACCACCTCGATCAGCTTGGTCGGGTTGCTGTCCAGATCGACCATGTTGCCCGCTTCGCGCGCGGCTTGGGTTCCGGTGTTCATGGCCACGCCGACATCCGCCTGGGCGAGGGCGGGGGCGTCATTGGTCCCGTCGCCAATCATCGCGATCAGCTTGCCGCCTTCCTGCTCCTTGCGGATGCGGGCCAGTTTGTCTTCGGGCTTGGCCTGGGCGATGAAGTCGTCCACGCCCGCCTCAGCGGCGATGGCGGCGGCGGTCAACGGATTGTCGCCGGTGATCATGACGGTCTTGATGCCCATTTTGCGCAATTGGGAGAAGCGTTCCTTAATGCCGCCTTTGACGATGTCCTTGAGGTGGATGACGCCGAGCGCTTTGGCTCCTTCCGCCACGAGCAATGGTGTGCCGCCCTGGCGTGAAATCTCCTCCACGCTGTCCAGGAGACCCTTGGCGACCTGGCCTCCGTTGCTAGTGACAAATGCGGCCACCGCAGCGGCGGCTCCTTTGCGAATGCAACGGATCGGCTTTGCATCCGGTGGGTGTGCATGGCTTTGCAACTTGGCCGTCGCAATCGCGGCGCCCGCCTGCGGATGCGTGTGCAAGGCAGCGATGCCCGCATCCGGTTTTGTCGGGCTGCGGCCCACGCCTCCGCCCTCCCGTTCGTCATAGAGATCCACGCCGCTCATGCGCGATTGCGCGGTGAACGGAATGAAAGTCGCGTAAGTTTCCGCGATGTCGCGTCCGCGCAAACCGTACTTGTCTTTGGCCAGCATGACAATGGAACGGCCCTCAGGCGTTTCGTCCGCAAGCGAAGCGAGCTGCGCCGCATCGGCGAGTTCGGCCACCTTGACGCCCGGCCCGGGGATAAATTCGGTTGCCTGACGGTTGCCGAGCGTGATGGTTCCGGTTTTATCCAGGAGGAGCACGTCCACGTCGCCCGCCGCTTCCACGGCGCGTCCGCTGGTCGCCAGCACGTTGCGCCGCATCAGCCGGTCAATGCCGGCGATGCCGATGGCGCTCAAAAGTCCGCCGATGGTCGTCGGGATCAAACAAACTATCAACGCGAGCAGCACCGGGATGGACGTCAATACCGCCCCCTTCTGGCCGGCTGCGATCTCGTTGTAATGGGCATAGGGCGGCAACACGAAAACCACGACAATGAACAGCGCCGTCAGGCTGACCAGCACAATGTTCAGCGCGATTTCGTTCGGCGTCTTCTGCCGGTGCGCCCCTTCGATCATCGCTATCATGCGGTCAAGAAAGGAATTGCCGGCTTCCGCCGTGACCCTGACCACAATCCGGTCGCTCAACACGCGTGTGCCGCCAGTGACGGCGCTGCGGTCACCGCCGCTTTCGCGAACCACGGGAGCGGATTCGCCGGTAATGGCGGCTTCATCGACCGTGGCGATGCCTTCCACGATTTCACCGTCGGCGGGTATCACCTCCCCGGCTTCACAAACGAACCGTTCCCCAATTTTCAAGTCATTGCCGGCGACAGAGACTTCCTGTCCGTTGACGAGTTTGCGCGCCATGGTTTTGGTGCGCATCCTGCGGAGCGCGTCGGCTTGGGCCTTGCCGCGACCCTCGGCCATGGCTTCGGCGAAGTTGGCGAACAGGCAGGTGAACCACAACCAGAAGCAAATCTGAATGTTGAACAGATTGCATTGCCCCGGCAGGAACAGGATGATGGTGGTCCAGATCGATCCCAGCCAGACCACGAACATCACCAGGTTCTTGATCTCGTCCCGCGGGTTCAGCTTCTTGAAAGAGTCAATAACTGCCTGACGGAACAGCGCGGAATATTTGAATTCAACTTTTGTGCTCATAGTTTTAGTTATGGTCGTTTTAGAAGGTGCGGCCGGCCAGCATGAGTCCATGCTCGACAATCGGCCCCAGACACAGCGCCGGGAAGAAGGTCAGCGCCGCCACAATGATAATTACTCCGGCCAGCGTCAGCCCGAACGTCCAGCCGTGCGTTGGCAGCGTGCCGGCGGACGGTTCGACCGTCTTTTTGCTGGCCAGGCGGCCCACGATGGCCAGAGCGGCAATGATCGGGACGAACCGCCCGATCCAGATCACGACGCCAGCGCCAATGTTGTAGAATGGCGTATTGGCGTTCAGTCCGGCAAAGGCGCTGCCGTTGTTATTTGCCGCCTCGGCAAAACAGTACAGCACTTCGCTCAAACCATGCGGGCCCGCATTATTCATGCTTGACAGACCTTGGGGTATCATCACGGCCAACGCCGTTGGAAGCAGGCAGGCCGCGTTCGGGATCAGCACGCCGATGACGGCCCACGTCGCGCACCAGGCATCCAATTTCTTTCCCAGATATTCCGGCGTCCGGCCAATCATCAAGCCGGCGATGAACACGGTGATGAGGACATGGAATAACATGCAATAAAGGCCGCAGCCGATGCCGCCGAAGAGCATTTCGCCGATGAGGATGTTCCACATCGGCATCATGCCGGCCAAAGGCATCCAACTGTCGTGCATTGAATTGACCGAGCCGTTGTCGATGGCCGTGCAGGAAACCCCCCACAGAACACTGTTCATCACGCCGATGCGTTGTTCCTTGCCTTCCATGTTCGGCATCACGCCGGCCATGACCGGGTTGGGCCTTGTCTCGCAATACCAGGCAACGGCAAAGGAAAGCACGTACAGCGCGAGCATGACATTGAACAAACACCAGGCGTGCTTCTTGTTGCCGATAAACAGGCCGAACATATAAACTTGCGCCATCGGCACGACGATGATCGCCAGCATCTCCAGGAAGTCTGTCAGCGGCGTGGGATTCTCAAACGGATGGGCGCTGTTGACGTTGTACCATCCGCCGCCGTTGGTGAATAATTGCTTGATGGACTCCAACGCGGCGACCGGCCCGACCGGAATGGGTTGCGTCGTTACCTTGGCATCGACCATGACCGGAACGTTGGTCATGATGGGCGCGCCCTTGGCGTCAAATTGCGGCGTATCGACCATCACAGCGGCCCCGTTGTTCGTCATTGGCACCCCTTTGGCATCCAGCTTGGGCATCGACAGCACCAACTGGATGTTCGTTGTGACGTTGTTCCCCTTATCGTCGGTCTTCTGGATTTGCGTCGTGTAAGGCTCCATCACATTCGCGTTCCAGTAAGGCTTCCACGTTTGCGGCACACCTTGCCAGGCGAGCGGGATGGCCCAAATGGCGGAAATCGGGATGATGAAGTAAAGCAGCCCGCGGGTCATATCCGCCCAGTAATTGCCCACCGTCTTGACCGAGGCGCGCTTCAAGGCGCGGGCCACTGCCACCAGCACCGCCAGGCCGGACGCGCCGCTCAGGAATTGATGCACCATGATGGCGAAGACCTGCGAGAAGTAGCTCATCGTCGTCTCACCGGCGTAGGATTGCCAGTCGGCGTTGCAGGTGAAGCTCCAGGCTTGCATGAACGCCAGGTGCCACGAGCAGTTGTCCAGCCCTTGCGGATTGAGCGGCAGCCATTTCTGCGTCATAAAGATCGCCATGTCCGAGGCGAACCCGACAAACGCGAACGCCAGCACCGCCCAGAAGTATTGCAGCCACGTCATCTCCGACTCGGGATTTACGCCCGTCAGCCGGTAGATGATCTTCTCCATCGGAGAGAATATTGGATGAAGAAAAGTCCGTTCTCCCTTATAGACTTTGTACATGAATCGACCGACGATCGGAGTCAGGGCGATGCCCAAACCGAAAAACAACACTATTTGAATTATTTCAATAGATTTCATAATTAGAGTTCACTCAATGCCGCGTTTTCGACTTCTCACATTAAGCAGGGGGCGTGCCTGTTTTTGAGGAGTGTCAAAACTAGTTGAGTCGCAAGGTTTTGCGGAAGTGGCGGGGCTGCGGAGCCCCGGGAGTTTGGTCGCGGCGATTGTTCACACTGATAAAAGCTGAACAGATTGATTTAAATCAGACTCAAGAAACGGGCTAATGTGTAAAAATCCCGTTAACGGCTCAAGTCGAGTGGAGCGGAAGAACGCGACTTCTGAAGTTCTGTCAAATGGATCAGCGTGTCGCCGCGCCGGCCAGCATCGGCTCGGCGGAGGGCAGGTTGACGATGTTCTCGGCGGAAGGAACCAACATGCGGTAGCCCAGGCTGCCTTCGGTTTGAATGAGAATTTCCCCGGAAGAATCGCGAAGTTTTCGGCGAAGGCTGGCGATATAGACATGGAGATCGTGGCATTTGTCCCCGGCATCACTCCCCCAGACGCAGCGCAACAAGTGTTGGCGGGTGACCAGTTTCCCGGCGTGGCGGACCAGGGTGTAGAAAATGGCGCGTTCGGTTGGTGTCATGTCAATTTTGCGCCCCTTCAATGTGACGGAACGCGCGCCCAAATCGACGATGAGATTGCCGTTGGCAAAAATGGGGCCGTCCGGTTCGCCGCGTTGCGGGCGCAGCAGCACGCGCAGGCGGGCCAGCAGTTCGGCCGAACCGAATGGCTTGGTGACGTAATCGTTGGCCCCGCTGTCCAGCGCGAGGACCTTGTCCGATTCCGTGCCGCGGCCCGAGAGGACGAGCACGGGAGCGTCGTTCCATTCCCGGAGTCGTTGCAGCACCAGCAAGCCATCCATGTCCGGCAACGACAAATCGAGTACAATCACATCAGGAGATCGCGCGGCGGCTTCTTTCATGCCGGCCTGGCCGGTTTCCGCTTCATAAACCCGATAGTGATGCGCTTCCATCAAGGTGCGCACCAAGCGTCGCATCGGACGATCGGCGTCAATCAGCAACGCGACTGGGTTCGGTTTCATGCGGATGTAATCTGCTGCACGGGAAAAGCATCCCGCAGAACGGCCAAAAGAGATAATCAAATTTGCCCACGCCAGCGTTAAAAAAATGTAAAAATGGGCGGGTGGTTACGGCGTGGCAGCGCGGTAAAAACGCCGGGGAAAAGTCCCCGCGTTGGAATCGGTGACAAAGGCCGTGCCGTAGCCGGATGGATTGGTGTAAATGTTGACCCATTGCAACAGGTTGGTGGAGGCGGAGATGACCACCGGTCCCTGCCCTATCAGATTGGTCAATTCCATTGTGAATCTGCCGGCGGAAAGGCTCATGGACCCATGGCTGGCGACGAAGGAAGCCGGGGAATTGGTCAAAGGCGCTTCCGTGCCGCTGAGGGCGAAGATGCCGGTAACGGTGCTGGTCGTCGTGCCGGTCCCGCTGGGCATGGTGAAGGTCACCGAGGTGATTGGTTTGGTATTCAAGCCGAGGGATATAAGATTGATCGAGGTTTGGTAAAGAGAGGGGAACCAGTAAGAATAATCCAGACTGTAATACTCATAGAACGGACCGCCCACCTCCAGGATACCAAAATTTGTGATGGCGGCGCCTGCACCCGCTGTGTTCGTTGTCATGTAATTGGCGGCGTTGAAAGGGATGTCCGAGCTGGCCGCGCCATCCGCGAAATGGACGACCAACGTGCCGTTGCCGCCGCCCTGAGCCGAGGCGGCCAGAACGCTCAATGATTTGCAGGCCATCGGCGTGTCGAAGGTGAGCGAGGCCGAGTTGGAAGTTGAGGTCAAGTACAGCGCGTTGCTGCTGCCATACGGGGCAAACTGAAATGTTGTAGCATGATCAAAATCACTGGTCAAAAGCCCGTTTGTCGGAAGCCCCAGCGCAGAGGCCCCACCGTACAAATTGCTGGCGACCAGTCCTGATTCGTAAAAGCAAATAGGACTGCCGCCTGAAAGAAGACACTCGGGATCGAAAGTGTCGGCGTAATTGTAGCTATCGCCACCCACGGCGGTGTTCTCGACCACGACATCCATGTTGAAACCCGTGACCGCAATCGGATAATCCGCTGTGGCCACCACGATGGAGAATTGCAGTTGCTGCGCAAAGCCGTTGTTCATGTTGGTGATCCAGATTGAACCCATATAAGTCCCGGAGGCCAAACTATTGGCGGCGGAGCTCAGAGTGACGGTCAGGTTAACGGCCGCGCCTGCCTCCAGGGCGCCGCTGATTGCAGTGACGCTCAGCCAGTTGTTGGTATTGGACAGTGCCCAATTGATCGATGAGGCGGATGTGTTCGTCAGGGTGCAGGTTTGGGAGAACACAGCGAACGGACCGTTGGTCGGCCCAATGGTGGCAAAACCAGTCTTCGAAGTGACGAGCAGGGGCGGCGTCAAAACAAAATTCGCCCCCCAGACATTGCCGCTCGGAAGCGCATTATAGACGGACGTTCCGGTCGAATAACTGTTGGTGGCGGAAGCGTCGCCGGTCTTTGTCGCGGTCAGCGTGTAGCTTGAGGATGCGGGGATGCGGGCCAGGGCGTAAATACCATTCGTATCCGTCGTCGCCGAATAGGTGCCGCCGCCGGTGCGCACCGCTGTTACCGTTGCGCCAGGCACAGGTGCGCCGGTCGGGTCGGTCACTCGTCCGCTGATGATCTGGCCGCTGCCATTGGTATAAACGTTGTAGATGCAGGCCTGGATGATCGTGAAATCTCCGTTATCGGCGGTATCGATGCCGGGCAGAGCGTACCAAATGTCATCATCCCCACCCCAGCCGGCGTTTACGTGGTGGAAAAGTGCGGAGGCGCTGTAGCCGTAACCGTCAACCACCACGCAGTGCCCGCCGACATCACCGCTGATGCCCAGCGAAACTGGCAGCCGGGCGTCCACGTTGGGATTGATCATATTCAACAAATTGGAGCCGCTGATGCCACTTGCATCGTTTTCATAGTAACCGGCATTGGCAAATTTGAAGGTGCTGGTAAGGGCCTGCTGAAAGAGATAGGTATAGGCCGAGGAACCTGATGGCGTGTAGTACATGTGAACGGTAGCGCCGGCATCATGGATCAATGCGCCAATGGCGATGGCCTGCGCGCTGGTTGGTTGATTGGGCGACAACGGCATGCTGCTCCAAACATACGGGCCGCCCGAGCCATCGCCACCCAGCAATGAGGTCATCTCCGTTGTGCCGTTGTTCGTAATTGCAAAGCTGGCCGTGCCAACGCCGGTGGTCGGGTACTGGAAATAATACATCAACTGCGCCATGCTGGTGGCGACGCAACCGCACACATCATTGTTGGCATCACCGTTGGGACCCGGTGGCGTGTAGTAGTTGTAACAAGCGTAGTCCGTATTGATGGCCGCGCCTTGATCCCAGAGGGTCTGGACAAACGGTGCCACCCAGATTTGCGACACGAGGGTGATGGTGCCGTTTTCCTCCGAGTCCGGAGGCGGATTGGGTGAACTTGCCAGGAAGGCATGCCATTTGGCGCGCGACCCCGCCGCCGCCACGCCCGCCCGCGCCCGCGCCATGCGCCGCGGCAGATCGCGGTTGATCATGGCCGCCAGCGGGCCTTGGGATGAAGGATCGAAGCTGCCGTTAGGAGAGAAGGCGACTATTGGATCAACCAAATCATCGGCGGGCAAAATCACGAAGCCGAACGGATCCAGGCGCACGACGTGAAAGAGAGCTTCTCCGGCGGCATTCTTGACCGTTTCTGTGCTTTTGATTTGTGCGGACAACGGCGCGCCCAATGGCCGGCGGTCCTGATGCAGCCAGCCTTGCACCGCGCCGGTTGCGGCCCCGGCGGCGACAGGAGCCGCCACTGCCGCTCCCGATGAAATCAGCAAACAGGCCAGGGCAACTGCGCCGCGTTTCCTGAGAAGACGAAAATGATGATAGCACTCCATGCTGGCAAGGGTCATTGACTGGAAACCAAACCGCAAGCAACGAATCAGAATATCATTGAGGCTCAGCGGTAAAGCCCGCCACCAAGGGTCGATGGTCTGATGCCAGGCCCCAATTCGGCAGACTGAGCACGTAAGTCTCCGCCCCCAGCCATTGCCGCTCCATGCCATGACTTAGCAGAATATAATCGATGCGGCTATAGACATCTTCCACGGCATAATAATGGGTCCAAGCGACGTTGCGCGAATCGTGGCCTTTCCCGGCGCGGGTCGGATCATCGCCGTTGCGTTCGGCGGGCCGGGTATCGAACAGGCGCGTACGCCCGCGGCCCATGATCGTGCGCATCGGTTTGGAATCCTTGAGATCGTTGAAATCGCCCAGCACAACCAGCTTCTGATCCGGATTCTCCGCCAGCCGTGCGTCAATCACGCGCCGCAAGGCCGACGCCTCTTCGTAGCGCCATTCTTCCTCGTCGGCCCTTGGATCGGGCCGGCGCGATTTGAGATGGACCGCAATCAAAGTGAATTTGAAATTCGGATTGACCTGAATGTCCATTTCGGCAAAGCCGCGGCTGACCTGCATGCGCCGGCCTTCCAACAGAAAACTTTCATTGGTATGCGGGCGCCGGGCAACGATGGGAAACCGGCCCAGAACCGAAACATGAATGTTGGTGTCGTAACCGGTGATCAAGTCCCAGTAGGGCAAGTCCAAACCACCTGTCTTCAAGGCGGATTGCAATTCGAAAAGGGCGTTGGTCGAGCCGATCTCCTCCAAGGCGATCACGTCGGGTTTGATGACCAGGATGCTCTCGCGGACCCGGGCCTTGCCTTCGCTGGATTTGGCGGGGCGCTGGCTGGAGGGCGTGTCCAGATAATTTTCGACGTTGAAAGTGGCCACGCGGAAAACCTGGGCTCCAGCAAGGGTTGATGACAGCAACCACAAAAGCGCGAATAACCGGGAAAAATGCTGTTTAATCTTGGAGATCACGGGCGGAGACTAGCCGCTCCGGGTCGTTTCGTCGAACTTCTAAATGGAGTTCTTCAAAAAGGAGAGAACGTTTTGGATGTCGCCTACTTGAATAGGCTTGGTCAGGAAAGCGTGGGCACCCTGACCGTAGGCCCTGGTCACTTGCTCCACCATGCCAACAAATCCACTCAGGACAACGATCGGGATGTTCGCATGTTCCGGGTGGCCTTGGAGCCATTCCAAAACTTCAAATCCATCCATGCCCGGCATCTTCAAATCCAGCAGCACCAGACATGGCATAGGATATTGAGTATGGTCACCGTACGGGTCATTTCCTTGCAAATAAGCGAGCAGATCCTCGCCGGAAGAAAGGATTTGCACCGGAAATTTCGGATCCAATTCGCGGATGACCATTTGCGACAGCGAGGCGTCGCATGGATCGTCATCCACGATCACCACCGGTCCTTCCTTGGACCACGATTTGGCGGGGCTCCCGCCAATGGTTGCACTCGCATTTTCCATGGCTGGCTTCATTGCCAATCCTTTTGCTTTCCTTGGGCCTTTTTGCGCCATGCCCCGGGCGACGGCTTCAATGGGTCGGCTCCCCAGCGGGCGCCGTTTCAAACGACTTGCCGCAGCCGCAACTGCGAGCGGCCTGGGGATTGGTGATTTTAAAACCGCCTCCCGTCAGGGCCTCCGAAAAATCCACCACTGCGCCGCGCAAATAATTCGCGCTGAACGCATCCACCCAGACCGGCACCCCAAACCACGCCGCCTCGAAATCCTCCGGGCGTTTTTCGTCGAACACCATGCCGTATTGCATGCCGGAACAGCCCCCCTGCTCGACGTAGAGACGCAACCCCTTGGCGGCCCCCTGAGGATCGGCGGCCAGCTTGGCCTTGATTTCCCCGGCGGCGCTTTCAGTCAACGTCACAATGGGCGAAATGTCGGTGGCAGCATTCATAAACCTCACTCGGAACATTAGCCGAGGTGCAAATGGATGTCAAACGGCGGGTTTATGTCAGATTGATAGATAGGTCCGGAAAACCCGCTACACCCGCTACACAGTTGAGAGTCAACGACTTAACCCGCTACAAAACCAGCTACAAGGCCGCTACAGACCCGCTACACTCCTTC
Organism: Verrucomicrobiota bacterium; assembly: GCA_050014435.1. GTDB lineage: Bacteria > Verrucomicrobiota > Verrucomicrobiia > Limisphaerales > Palsa-1400 > DASRLE01. The sequence continues at coordinate 20,326 of JBEKDI010000095.1, forward strand.
GAAGGCGGGCGCTGGTTGAATGGTCGCTGGCGGTGCCAACACGTTTTCTGTGGACAACGACTTAGCTGGCAACACAAAAAGCAACACAGCGGCAACATGGTAGCCGCTTTCTGCTGCCGGAACGGGGAAATGGCTAAATTTGGCCATCCATTATTAAGCCAACGGTTGGTTCAACGCCCGAATCAGAGTTCCTTCACCAAGTCCCGCACCCTTGATTCTGTTGCTTTTGCAATGCGCAGCAAGGCGTGCAGACTGATCCACTGTTCGCCCCTCTCGATCTTGCCCACATAGACAGGGTGAAGATCGGCTTTCTCAGCCAGCGCTTCCTGGCTGAGTCCGGCTTTGACGCGCTTCTTCCGAATGGCGTCGCCAAGAATCTGCAATTGCGGTCGTGTGCGCGACACAGCATTTGAGCAAAACAGGAAAAAATCAAGACGAACACACCCAACATGGGTTTATTTGTTTGATTTTGTTCTTGCATGGCCAATCCGAAAGGAGTATTAGCAGTCCATATCGATCAGCCATTGCGATTAAAATCGCCTTATCTGAACAAGAATGAAAACCATACGCGGCAGCAATCCACGCCGGGGCCGGCTTGAGTGTTTGGCGTTGATGGCGGTTTTGGCGGTTCTGTTTTGCGCGCAAATCGCTTGCGCCATGCCCCGTTCAACGGCGCCGCCCTACCCGGAGCGGGCTCCGCTTTACGCGGCAACTTTCGATGCATCTTACTTTGCC
>JBEKDI010000096.1:0-20741 GCA_050014435.1 Verrucomicrobiota bacterium
CAGATTTGAAGAATTGAAAAGCCTCTTGCCTGAGTCAAGAAACCTGTGATATGAATAAAGAACCTTGGAGTGGCCGGTTTTGAAGTGCCCGCAAGTGGCCGGTTTTCAACCGCCCGGTGACAACCTGGGCGTCATTCGCCGCGAAGAAGCCTATCTTGAAGCCAAGTTCGGCAACGCTTATCTGGACTACAAAACAAAAACCAGAAGGTGGTTGTGAGCGACACGACGCGGGTGGCTCAAGGCGCAGGCTCCCCTGCCGAGGCTTCTAGAATGTAGAACCATTGGTCCCGCGACAGGGTCAGGCCGGCGGCGGCGGCGCTGCTCTTCACCCGTTCGCGGTTGGTTGTTCCAACCACCGGAATGACCCGCGCCGGATGCGCCAATATCCAGGCCAGGGCCACTTGTTCAACCGTCGCGCCGCCCAGATCCTTTCCGACCTCCCCAAGTGCGTGCCGCACACGGCGCGCGCGTTCGTCTCTGGACATCAGCAGCCCCCCGCCAGCCAGCGGCGACCAGGCCATTGGCGATACGCGCAGCCGCAGGCACTGATCGAAGGCGCCGTCGTAAAGCGGGTTTGTGTGCAGCACGGAAAACTCCAACTGGTTCGTCACCATCGCAAACGGCAGCCGCGAAGCCAACAGATCAAATTGCGATGCCGTGAAATTGGAAACGCCAAAGTGCAACACCTTGCCCGCCTTCTTCAGCGCCACAAATGCCGCCGCCACGTCATCCGGGTCCAGCAACGGATCGGATCGGTGGATCAACAGCACCTCGATGCGGTCAGTGCGCAGCAGCTTCAATGAATCATCCACCGACGCCAGGATGTGCGCGCGGCTGGTGTCGTAGTACTTCACTCGCTGCTCGGAGCCGGGCATCATCAATTTGATGCCGCACTTGGTGACAATCTGCATCTTGTCGCGCAAGGCGGCGTCACCCGCAAGCGCGTCCCCGAAAAGCCCCTGACAGGCGTGTCCCCCGTAAATGTCCGCGTGATCAATGGTGGTAATCCCGGCCTCAACCGCCTCATGGACCAGGGCGCGGATCTCGTCACGGTTCAATTTGGCATCGGCCAGCCGCCACATCCCCAGCGCAATGCGTGAAGCGGCCGGCCCGTCGGCGGTAAAACGGATTTGCGGTACTGTCATAGGTGTCAGGTTTGATCCATTACTCATAAGCTTTTAAACGCAGCTTCCCAAGAAAGGACCGTTTGTTCGTTGATCCATGTCTCCAGACGCTTTTCGAGCACTTGGATGTCTTCGCGACACCGCGAGTAAATGCGCCTGTATTTTCGCGCTGCCTCGATTCCCATCGTCTTTCTTCCTTCCCCAGGGTCGTCTTTTAAACCGCGTGCCGCCGCCAATTTCATGAAATAGGCCTCCTTGGGGTCGCGTTCCTGACGTATTTCCTGCCAGTTCCAGCCTTGCATCAAATCTTGGCCGGCCAAAACCCAAACCTCCAATTCCTGCCATGCATTCTCAGCGGCAAGAAATTTTCCAGGCCCCAACTTCTTCGCGAAATGTTGTTCCAAGCGGTCAAGAACCAACCTCCTTCCTGCCTCCGCGTCGCGATCAACGCAAAGCAGAAAAAGATCCACCTTCCATTGATTATCGCGGACGATTTCCTCCAGTACGTCAACCTTCAAAGCTTGAACAATCCCGCCAATCGATGGGTCTTTAAGCACCTCGACGATCGCCGGCTTTCCCAGTTTTGTGAACATGGCCGAGATGATCGGATGCAAAATGAATTGGTCTTTGCGAAAGTCCTCGGGAATCACCAGAACGTTCATTGGACGCCATCCTTGGCTTCAATAGGAAAAGCTTTCGGGGTTCCCTCGGTAAACTCCATCGTGTTTTCCATCCACGAACTTTCGTGCAACCGGGCAATGTCCTTGTTCTTTATCACATCCAACAGATTCGGGATCTCGGACAGTGGCTTAAGACGCCCTTCGGTGCTTCCCTTGAGCCGGTATGCAAGAGTTGCATATTTTAGATTCTCCGGCTTGATCAAACGCAACACTTGAGGCGAGTGCGTCGTGGCCACGATCTGAATGTCTTTGCCCTTGCTCTGGTTGTCCAACAAATCCATCAGCAACGCCAGTCGGGCCGGATGAATCCCGTTGTCAATTTCCTCCAGGAAATAAAACCGCGCCGGCTTTGGCCCCAGCAGCGCCGCAAGCATTCCCAGGAATCGCAACGTTCCATCAGAAGCGCTGTTCGCTGAAGTCTTTCGCCCGCCCTCTTCGACCAGGTACACGAGAATTTTCCCGGCCGCGTCCGGTACAAACTCAAAATCAACCACGTCCATTGGCGTTAGCTCTTGAACCCAATTGGACAGCGCCCGTTTCAGTTCCGGCTTCTCACAAATCGCCTGTAATACCGATGAAAGGTTGTCCCCGCGGTCACTCAGAATCACCTGCCCGGGAATTGACGGTTTGCGCATCAGCTCCGGAGAAAAATCAATAAATCGAATAGACTCCAATTCTCGCAGGGTTGCTTCCACAGCCGACTGGAGTTTTACCACATGGTCACCCCAAGAAAACGACTGTAATAAATCCGCCGGTATCTTCCCAGACGCATCCACCAATAACTTATTCGCCTGGGTAAGAAGCGGCTGGTGCGCCAACAACTTCGGCCCTATATTCTCCCAACCCTCTCCAGAATTCAGCCTCACCGTCAGGTATAGGGGATCGTTCTGTCCAGGGGGAAATGAATCAGGGTGAGAATCGTAAATCATTGTCCCGTCACAGTACAGACTCTCCCTCACTACCTTGGGCGCTGAACCGTTGGGTCCGCAACGCACTTCGATTTCATAGGCATATTGCGGTATATCCCCAAACTCAACGGCAACCGAGAAAGTTTGCTCACCGGAAAAACATATTTCCCGTGTCCCGCCTCGAATCCCGCTCCATTGAAGCTGGCCCCCTTCGCCGTACTTCTCTCCAATGATCTCCGCCAACGTATAACCCCTCGCTATGCCATGAAGAAATCGGAATGCATCCCGCACATTGCTCTTGCCCGTTGCATTCGTGCCCACAAGGATGCTCACCGGCCCGAAGTTGATTTCAGATTCCTTGAAGCTCTTGAAGTTTGTCAACCTAAGTTTAGTTATCATAGGCCCTCCGGCTCGAAATTCCCAAAAATTCAGCGTTCGAGCGACTCATTTTTTTGAGTTTATCTGGAATGCGCGCTTTTTCAAGGCATTCCGCTATCATTGGGCCACCCAATTTTGAATCATCATGCAGGCAACTTCATCGCAGCCTTTCTCCGCTTCGGAGTCGGCGATGTTCGTCGCCACAATGACGGCGAAATCCTTTTCCGGAGCAAGCCACATCACGACATACCACATCGTATTCGAGCCCGCGTGCGTCAACGCGTTTCCGCCCGCCCAGTCGCGTTTGGCCACGGCCCAACCACAGGCATAGTCCCCGCCGGCTGGCGGCGTGTGGAGTTTAGCGAGTGTTTCCGGTTTCAAGAGACCTCCGGCCTGACCACGCTGCATGTGAAAAATGAGGAAGTGGGCAAGGTCGTCGAGTGAACAATGGACGCGGCCAGCCGGCGCGATGGCCGGTGGATTGTCCGATTGCACGGGCACGACGATACCCATTTGACGTCTGTGCCCCCAAGGCTGGTTAATCCCGCCAATTATGCCCGGCGGTCCGAATCCTGCCGAGTCCATGTGCAGCGGTTTGAAAAGCCGTTCCGTGATCAATGTTTCCCATGGCTCCCCGGCGAGCTTCTCCAGCATCGCCCCAATGATGGCGTAGCCCTGGTTCGAATAAATCATTTTCGTTCCTGGCGGCGCTTCCGGCGGTTGGCTCAGGACGGTTTCGATAAATTCAAGGCGCTGCTGCTCGGGCGTGCCATGTTGTTCCAAAGCCCGTCTCCAGGCGGCCGCAGTCGCCGCGCCGGGAACGCCGCCTCGATGCGTGAGCAATTGTTCGACGGTCACAGTTTCATACTGCTTGTCCATCTTGCCCTCCAGCTCGGGGAATACGTCCGCAATGGTGGTGTCCCAGTGCAATTTGCCTTCTTCGATCAGCATCGCGGCGAGCGTGGCTGTCATGGATTTGGTTTCGGAACCGATGTGAAACACGTCGTTGGTCGTCACGGGTTTTGGGTCGCCAAACTTGCGAACGCCCACTGCGTCACGCTCGCGAATCTGGCCGTCTTTCACCACCACCACCGCCAGTGCGGGCAGAGCATGCTTTTTGCGGATGACTTCAAGTCCTCGGGTCATATCACTGGATGCTGGCGTTGCAGCGTATAAGGCGATGATACCACAGGTCAGAGCCGAAACCAGCGCGATTCCAAATCGCATATTGTGAGTTTTCATTCAAGGCTGGCCAGCAGCGTTTCCAATTCTTGTTGGCGCGGCGCCAGGGTTCTTCGCACGGCGTACTGATTCAACCAGTAAACGCCCCAATATAGCAGCACCACGAGCACCAAATATACGCAGCCCCCCGCCACCACCAAAGCGACATGTCGTGAACGCCAGACGGAAACACCGGTGGCAATTGCCAGCCCTGGCGCAAACGGCAGCAAATACCACCATACAACGTTTTTCAGCAGCCAAATCTGGTGGTTGACCTGCAACAATGAAACTTCAATGCACGTCTTGAGCGATTCATTTGCGACCGGTTGTTTTCGTCGTTGAATCAGGCGATCCACCACCATGAAGCTGCCCACACCCGCACAAGCCAGAATCAGCAGATACAAAAACCAGGCATGGTCTCGAATGGCCCAATGCAAAAACAGCAGGCCAACCACAACACACAGACCCACTTCCCGCGCATCGCGCCAAAATATCATCGCCCGGAAATGCCGTTGGTTGTGCCGGACTTCCTTCAGCAGCGCGTCGGCGTCAATCAGCACTTTCGCGCTGGCGTTGTGGGATTGCCACGCCTTCTGCATATCTTCAAAGTTCATCAGTTTCTCCTTTCAGTTGGTCCGCAAGTTGTTGGCGGATGCGGTTCAGTTTCACTCCGATGTAGTTTTCCGAAATACCCAGCACCTCGGCCATCTCCTCATAACTCAATCCGTCGAGGTGCATCAACGCCAGCGAGGCATCCACCTTGGGCAGTTGGCGGATGGCAGCGTATAGCTTCTCCACGATTTCCCGTTCCGCCAGCGCCTCAACGTGGCTCGCCTGCACCTGGGGCGAAACGTCCGACTTCAGGAATATCTCGTGTCCTTCCCGTCGCCGCCGCTCCCCGCGACGCCAGGCCAGCGCGGTGTTGAAAGCGACGCGATAAATCCAGGTCGTTTCCTTGGCCTCGCCTCGAAAAGCCGGGATGGATAACCAGATTTGCAGCAAAACATCCTGAAACAAATCGTCCTGATCCTGCTGCCCCGCCGCACAGGCGCGAACCACCTTCAACATCAGGCCCAAATGCGCATCCAGCCATCGTCGGAATATCGCTTCCTGCTCCTGGGCCGTCATTGAATGTGTCTGCATTCAGTTAAATAGTGACCGAACACCACCCTTTCTTACAAAGAAAATGGTTTTGTTGACCTTCACCCGGTAAGAAGCCCGTTAAGAAGCTGCGAAGCTACTTAACGGGCTGTTTGTCATTATCGCCTGGCAGAACCGGTCACGGCAGGACGTGCGTTGCGGGGATGATCAGGCAGACCGGCTTGGCCCCAACACTTAGCGCAGAATAACTACGTTCCTTTCCGGCGCGGCGTGAACAAGGCAGAAGGCGGGTTTATATGAATACAGAGTGTTCACGAATTGCCCTTTACCAACCGCTCCTTAAACGAGTCAACCCCGTCGATTGCAGTTTGGTTGCGGCCGTCAGGTCATCAAAGTGTTCGTCCCGGAGGGACAACCGGAAATTAGCCAGACACGAAGTGTCTGGTCCTGGCCGAAAAGGGCATTCGTCCTGAAAGGACGCTGGAATTACCCGAATTGAATTCTTGCGCGGAGGCTTATCCCGCTCCCATGCCGACGTTTTGCACGGTCTGGAAGAGCTTGCCTTCGGTCTTGATGCTGGGCGCGATGATGATTTCGGTCTCTTGAAATTCCCGGATGGTTCTCGCGCCGACGTTGCCCATGCACGTCGTGATCGCCCCTACCAGGTTCTGCGAGCCGTCATCCACCGTGGCAGGTCCGAAAAGAATCTGTTTGAGGGAGCCGGTGACGCCGACTTTGATGCGGGTGCCGCGAGGGAGATTCGCGTGCGGCGTGGCCATGCCCCAGTGGTTTCCCTTCCCGGGCGCTTCCTGCGCACGGGCAAAGGCGCTGCCAACCATGACGGCATCCGAGCCGCAGGCCAGGGCCTTGCAAACATCGCCCCCCTTGCTCATGCCACCGTCGGTGATGATCGGCACATACAGACCGGTCATTTTGTGATGATAATCGCGCGCCGCGGCGCAATCAACGGTGGCCGTGACTTGCGGCACTCCCAGGCCAAGAACACCCCGGCTGGTGCAGGCCGCCCCCGGCCCAACCCCGATCAAAACCCCCGCCACGCCGCAGCCCATCAAACCCAGTGTAACTTCATAAGTGACGGCGTTGCCGATGATGACCGGAATGTGCATCTTTTTGCAAAAATCGGCCAGTTCGAGGGACTTGTATTCTGTAGAAATATGTTTGACTGTGGAAACGGTGGATTGGACGACAAAAAGGTCGGCCCCGGCTTCCTGGGCGATGCAGCCGAAGCGTTCCGCCTTCTGCGGAATCGAGCTGACGGCGGCGAGCACGCCTGCCTTTTTCAACTCCTCCACCCGCCGCGCGATCAACTCCTCCTTGATGGGTTCGGTGTAAAACTTCTGAATCAACGCCGTGACCTCTTCCTTGCCCGCTTTGACAATCTGGCCCAGGACTTCGGTGGGGTTCTCGTAGCGCGTCTGCACGCCTTCCAGGTTGATCACACCCAAGCCGCCCAGCTTGCCCATGGCGATGCAGAAGCGGACGTCGGTCACGCCGTCCATGGCGCTGGCGATGATGGGGATCTTCAGTTCAATGGCGCTGCCGTCTTTGCGCGGAATTTTGAACGAAGTGTCCACTTCGTTGGGGTTGATGGTCACCTCGCCGGGCACAAGCGCGATCTCGTCAAAACCGTAGGTGACGCGCGCTTTTCGATTTCGTCCAATCCACATTCCCATAGGTTAAATTCGCCTCATTTAAAGTTAAAATTGGAAAGGCTCATTGAGCATTCCGCACTGCGCACAACGCGAACGGACCTCGTCCGCGTCGTCCGTATATATCGAACCGCAACGTTCACACCGGAAAATGCGGTCCTGCTTCCGCGCCGGCCCAAAGCGCCGGCTGCGAATCTCCGAATATACCGCCAGCACCGAAAGCCCGGCAAGCAAAGAAAAAACATAAACGAAGATGAGCGCCTGGCACGACATGTTAAAAATCCGCGGTGGCCGGGCCGGCATTGGTGGGTTCCAGCGTTTGCCATTCAAATACGGCCCTGCCCCAAACGGGTGCTGGCGAGCCCACGGGCTTGAAACGCAACCCGTGCGCCAGAGCCAGGGCGGTATTGTCCGCCTCCGCCGATCCAGACCGCGGCGCCAGCAACCGGGCGGCCACGACCTGTCCCGCCGGATCGACCGCAACCTCCACGACCGAATTGGCAAGCAATAGGGCACTGGGCCAGGTCGGCATCGCGACCGGCGGGTTGAGCAGGCGCCCGGCCAGTTCGCCTTCTATCTCAAAAAGGGAATTCGTCCTGTTCCGCTCCGGGGTCAAAGACGCCGGCCAGGGATCCAATTCCGGCGCGCTTTGCTCCGTCAAGTCGGATGGCAGGGTAAATTCAGCCCGCCCCGACGGCGGAAAATCAATCCCGAGCCTGTTTGTATTGAGTGACAACCAGGCGCCTGGCTCGGTCTCGTCGGGCAGTTGATAGGTCGGCAGACGCAACCAGGCCCGCTCCGAAAAACCGTGCATGCTGGGCATCGGAAACACTGTCGGATCAATGGCAAAGAAAGTCTTGGTCAACTCCCCTGCCGTCAGCGGCGCGCCCACCAGGCCGAAATGGCCGGCAACGGGGACCGTGCGCCCAATGCCGCGCTCGCGCCCGCCGAAGAGCCATAACAATCCCACCTGCACCACGCACAACACGCCGAGAACGCGCCAAAAACGCCCGCGCGTCCACTCGCCGCAAACTGCTGGTGAACCCTTCATGGTTTGGAGCGCGCGGCAGGCGCGGCAAAAGGACTGGGCCGTTCCGCCAGCAGGAATTCCGTGATGCCGACGTCCCGGGCCAAACGGTAGAGGCGCATGACCACTTCATTTTCCGCCGCCTTGTCGGCCCAGACAACCAAAGTCAGCTTCCTCGTGGCGCGGGAAGTCTCCTGCAAACGGCGGCGCAATTCCTTCTTCAACTCCCTTTCTTGCACCGGCCTGTTTTCAAAAAAGAATTGCCCGCGAAAATTGACCGCGACAACCACGGTTGGATTATCCGTCCCGCTTAAATTGACGATGTCATTGGTGGCAAGCTGCACTTGAAAAAGGCCGCGCACTTGTTCCACCAGCCTGGGGTTCGCGCCCGGTTCAACCTGAAGCTGGAACGGTTGGTCGCCCGGGGCATTCTTTAAATCTCCGGCGCGCAGTTGTTCCAGGTCCGCCGCCTTGTTGGTTTTGCCCGCGAAGATCACCTCGCCGTCGCGGGTGACGGTGATGGTTTGGGCAGCGGGCGGGGCGGCACCGGCGAATTTGACCAACACGCCCGGCGTATACAGCAGCGAGCCAAGCAGCAGGAAGATCAGTAGCAAAAAGAGCACCCCGGCCACCGGCGCCGCATCCAGCGGCCCGCGAAAAAACGTCGCCTGGCGCGCAAATCTCATATCGAGCGGGACGGAACTTCGGAGGGAGCGGCCACGATGTTGAGGATTTCGCTTGAAACCTGCTCCATGTCCAGAACAATGGTATTGACGCGACCGACCAGATAATTATAACCGGCATAGCTGGGGATGGCCACGGCCAGGCCGGCGGCGGTGCAGATCAAGGCCTGCCAGATCCCTGCCGAAAGCTGGCCGACATGGGCGTTAAGTCCGCTGTCCTGAACGGCCCGGAACACATCCATAAAGCCCAGAACGGTGCCGAGCAATCCCAGCAGCGGAGCAATCTGGGCAACAGTGGCGAGCAGGTTGAGTTTCTGCTCCAGGCGCGGCACCTCCCAGGCGCCGGCGTCTTCCAGCGCCTCTCGCACCGCTTCGCGCCCCCGTTCGCGGTTGAGGATGGCGACCTTGACCAGCCGCGCCACCGGGCCGGGAGTCGCGTCGCAAATCGCGATGGCTTCCACCACATTGTCCCGCTTGAGAACATTGCGCACGCCATTGAGAAATTCGGTCGAGTTGATCTGTTCACTGTGGTAGAGCAATAGACGCTCAAAGAAAACCGCCAGCGCCAGAGCGCTCGCCGCCACAATCACCCAAATCATCAACCCGCCCTCCGCCAAAAAATGAGGCATGTCCAACTTATAGGGCTTGTGCGGCGGGGATTAAAGGCTAAAGTTTTCCCACGTAAAAATTCGCCCGACAATTGACTCGCGCTGGCAGACGCCCATCATGCTATTATCTTGGGATATGAATTTGGATGAGACACAACAGAAGAAAGTCGCGGCCTGGATCGACGAGGGCCTGAAGCTTTCCGATATTCAGAAAAGACTGGAAACTGAGTGCGGCCTCCGCCTGACCTATCTGGATGTCCGGCTGATCGTTGACGATTTGAAGCTGAAGCCCAAGGACCCCATTCCCCCGCCCAAACCTCCCACGCCCGCGCCTGCGGAATCAAAATTGAGCCTCGACCCGGTGGAAGCTCCCGCAGGCAACGTCAGCGTGAGTGTGGACCAATTGACGCGCCCAGGCGCTTTGGTCAGCGGCAAAGTAAAATTCAGCGACGGAAAGTCAGCGGAGTGGGTTCTGGACCAGACAGGCCGTTTGGGCGTCGTCCCGGCCGAGAAGGGATACAAACCGTCCGCCGCCGATTTGCAGGACTTTCAAGTCGCCCTGCAAGCCGAGCTGCAAAAGCAGGGGCTTTAGGACATCCCTCCGGCGGCCACCGCGGGACAGGCAAGCTGCCCCGCGGCGCAATGCTCATTTACCGGCTGGCTAATCCTTTATCTTCGCTCGGAAGATGCCGCAAAATGGAGGAGATGGTGGACTTCTCCACGCCGACGGAGTTGGCCGTGTCCTCCTCTTGCCGCAACTGGCTGCGCAATGTCGGCAGGGCGTTCAGGGCGTACTGTTTCACCTCCGGCTGCTCGAGTTCGGAGGCCGCCTTCTCAAAACGCTTGATGCATTTGACTTGGGCTTTGAGCATGACCTCAGTGTATTCTTTGTCGAAATCTGCGGCGTTGGCCGCTTGCAGGCGGTTGATCTCTCGCTGGTTCAGCCAGCCCGGCGACGTGCTCAAGCTGATCCCAATCGCCTGTGCCATCGGTTGCAACTGCGCAAAGTCTTGCTGGTGATTTATCCGCTGCGTCTGCGCCCACTCTTTCACCGTGGCGTTCTGTGACTTGGCCTCGGCGATGTTCGCCAGGGCGATTTCCGTCTGGTCCGCCCGCGCGGCGTCCTGCAGGAATCCAATCTCCTGTATTGGCCCGAAGAACCCGCCCACCTGGGCATGCAGCGCGGACGCCGCAAACATCGTGGCGCCAAGCGCGGTCCCGGTCTTAAAGAAGCGCGCCAGTCGCGTCCTGGAGTTTCTGCGTGTTTTCATGTCGTCCCTTTCTTTGTTTTTTCTATTGGTTCAATTTTCATCAATCGATTCCGCATCTACTCTGCCATGCCTGTGACAGTCTCGCAACCTTTGGCTTATAATTAATATACGTGTTCCTCATGAAGCTCTTTACCCAGCCAAAATCTGGCACGTGCGGGAACTTATACCGGTCCCCAACTCGACTGGGTTTTCACCGGATCGTGGAAGTGCTATCGGCTATTCAACCGTGACGCTTTTGGCCAGGTTGCGCGGCTTGTCAATGTCGCAGCCGCGCAGGACGGCAATGTGATACGCGAACAACTGCAAGGGAATGGTGGCCAGAATCGGATAAAGGGGTTCCAGCGTCTCCGGCAGATAAATGACGTCGTCGGCAAGGGTGGAAATCTGGGTGTCGCCCTCGGTGGCCACGGCAATAATGGGCCCTTTGCGGGCGCGGATCATGGCCATGTTCGCCAAAGTCTTTTCGTACATGGCATCCTTCGGCACTAGAAAAACGGTGGGCGTGGCGGGATCAATCAGCGCGATGGGGCCGTGTTTCATTTCCGCCGCGGAATAACCCTCGGCGTGGATGTACGAAATCTCCTTCAGCTTGAGCGCGCCTTCCAGGGCAATCGGAAAATTGTAGCCGCGGCTGAGAAAGAAGAAGTCCCGGGCTTTCGAGTATTTCTGTGCCAGTTTCTTGATGGCTTTCTCCTGTCGCAGCAGGGACTCGATTTTTTGGGGAATGGCCTCCAGCCCGTGCAGAATCTCCAACGCGCGATGCACCGAGAGTTTTCGCATCCGCCCCAGATGCACGGCCAGCAGCGCAAGGACAGCCAGCATCGAAACAAAGGCCTTGGTCGAGGCCACGCCGATCTCCGGCCCCGCGTGCATGTAAATCCCGCCGTCGGACTCGCGCGCGATGGTGCTGCCAACGACGTTGCAAATGGCCAGGGCGCGATGCCCCCGCCGCCTGGCTTCGCGCAACGCCCCCAAAGTGTCCGCGGTCTCGCCGGATTGCGAAACCACCAGCACAATCGTGTTCTTTTGCAGCGGCGCGTTTCGATTGTAAAATTCGTGCGCAAATTCCACCTCGACCGGCAGCCCCGCCAGTTCCTCGATAAGATACTCTCCCACCAGCGCCGCGTGCCAACTGGTGCCGGTGGCGGCAATGACGATGCGCTCCACCGCCAGCAGTTCCGCCGGCGTCATGTTCAATCCGCCGAATTTCGCCGTCGCCCCCTCCAAATCAACCCGCCCGCGCAACGCGTTCTCGATCGTGCGCGGCTGCTCGTAAATCTCCTTCAGCATGAAGTGCGGATAATTGCCGCGCTCCGCATCCTCGGAGTCAAATTCCAGCCGGCTGATTTGCACCTTCGCCGTTTCCGTGCCGAGATTTTGCACGTCGAACCGGTCGGCGGTGATGGTGGCCACGTCGTAATCGTTCAAATAGACCACCTGCCGCGTGTGCGCCACGATGGCGTTGGCGTCACTCGTCAGGAAATTGCCCCCTTCGCCGATGCCGATGATCAACGGTGAACCGCGCCGCGCGCCGATGATAACGCCGGGATGATCGGCGCTGATGACGGCGATCCCGTAAGTGCCGATGACTTCGCGCAACGCATCGCACACCGCTTGGGCCAGCGCCGATCCGTTGGGCTTGCCGGAATGCGCCTCGAGGTGCGTTCCAATCAAATGGGCCAGGACCTCCGTGTCGGTGGCGGATCGAAAAGTGTGGCCGGCCTGGACCAATTTCTGTTTGAGCCGGTCGCAATTCTCAATAATGCCGTTGTGGACCACGGCGACTCTTCCAGATTGATCCAGATGCGGATGCGAGTTTTCATCCGAGGGAGGGCCGTGCGTGGCCCAGCGGGTATGGCCGATGCCGAGGAATCCGGGCGCCGGCTTTTCCCGCAGCAAGGGAGCCAGGCCCTCGTCGAGTTTGCCCTTTCGTTTTCGAATCTCCAGCGAGCCGTCGTGGAGCACGGCCACCCCGGCGCTATCGTAGCCGCGATATTGCAACCGGCGCAGTCCCTCCAGCAGGATCGGCGTCGCCTCTTTTTTGCCTAAATATCCAATGATGCCGCACATGACATGTTTCTATCGGTCAAAGAATAGGCTGTCTTCACATAATTCCAACTCGTAAATGCCACAATCTCCAGGTTAAATGCCGGGCATGGATTCGTTGCCGTTGCATGATTTTCACCAAGCCAGGGGCGCTCAATTCCTGGAGTTGACCGGCCGGGAAGCTGTCGCCCACTACGGCGACGCGCCCGCCGAGTATGCCGCCTTGCGCCAATCGGCCGGCATCCTCGACCTCAGTTTCCGGGGAAGACTCTGCGTCCTTGGATCAGATCGCGTGAAGTTTCTCAACGGCCAGGTGACAAATAACGTGAAGGATTTGCGGCCAGGCCAGGGCTGTTACGCCGCGCTCGTCTCGGTCAAAGGCAAAATCCAAAGCGACCTCCACATTTATATTCTGGAAAACGAAATCCTCCTGGATTTCGAGCCGGGCCTGGATGCAGCCGTGCAGGAGCGACTGGGAAACTACATCATCGCCGAGGACGCCCAAGTGGCGGATGTCTCCGCCCTCTACGGCCTTTGGAGCATCCAGGGGCCAAAAGCCGCCGCCCTCGTGCAACGGCTGCCGTGGAATATTGTCATCCCCGAAAAACCCCACGCGCCGGCCCGGATTGATGATGCTGCGCTGGGCGAAATCTACGTGATGAACCACGCCAGAACCCGCGACGCCGGTTACGATTTCTTTGTCCCCACCAAAGCCATGCCGGCAGTCGCGGAACAACTTATTGCCGCGGCGAATGACACCAGCGGGCGTCTTTGCGGCTGGCAGTCCCTCGAAACCGCGCGCCTCGAAGCCGGCATCCCCCGCTTCGGCGCTGACATGGATGAGACAAACCTCGCCCCGGAAGTTCTCGACGAACAAGCGATCAGCTACTCCAAGGGCTGTTACATCGGCCAGGAAGTCATCTCCCGCGTCCGCACCTACGGTCAACCGGCCAAGTCCCTGCGCGGACTCCGCCTCCCGGACGACTTGCGCGCCCTGCCGGCCAAGGGCGACAAACTATTTCTAGGTGAAAAAGAAGTCGGCTACATTACCAGCGCCGTCGCATCACCGCGCCTGAAAGCCAATATCGCATTAGGCTACGTCCGCCGCGAAGCCAATAAATCCGGAACTGATTTGCTCCTGCAAATCCCTCCCGGCAAAGTCCCGGTAAAGATAGTGGAGGTGCCGTTTCTTCCGCCGGCAGAACCACGGCGCGATTGCACCATATAGTGCAGCCGGACCCGTCCGACTCGTCCTACCCGTCAGACCCGTCAGACCTCTCACGAAGCCCCCGCCCGCCCCGGCCTCGAAGTTTGAATTACGAAATAAATCACCCATATTTCAATCATGACGGAAGCAGCCCCATCATCGGAGCGCCCGGCAGACAGTTACTGGCTGACGCGGTTTGTTATTCTTCGATGGCTTGGGTTTGTTTATGCGGTGGCCTTCCTGGCTGCGGCGAAACAAATCCTGCCGTTGATCGGTTACCACGGACTCCTGCCGTTGGATTCGTTCCTTGCGCGGGTCCAGGACGTTTTGGGTTCGCCCGCTGCCGGTTTTCTCCGATTGCCATCGCTGTTCTGGTTTGCCCATTCGGACATCGTCCTCCAATTGTCAGCCTGGGCCGGCTTCGCCCTCTCTTGCGTTGTCATGGCGGGTTACGCCAACGCCATCATTATGGCGGCGCTCTGGGCGCTCTACATGTCGTTCGTCCACGTCGGGCAGGACTGGTATGGCTACGGCTGGGAAATCCAACTCCTCGAAACCGGCTTCCTCGCCATCTTCCTTTGTCCTTTGCTGGATGGCCGTCCCTTTCCGAAACGCGAGCCGCCTCTGGTGGTGCTCTGGCTCTTTCGATGGCTTGTGTTTCGCATCATGCTCGGCTCTGCCCTCATCAAGCTCCGCGGCGATCCCTGCTGGCGCGATCTCACCGCGCTCTATTATCACTTCGAAACCCAGCCCATCCCCAACCCGCTCAGCCGCACGTTTCACTTCCTGCCGCGCTGGATGCTGCAAGCCGGCGTCCTGTTCAACTACCTGGCCGAACTGATCGCGCCCTGGTTTGCCTTTTATCCGCGCAACGCCCGGCGCATCGCGGGTGTAATCATGGTCGCGTTTCAATTCTCCCTCATCCTCGGCGGCAACCTTTCTTTCCTGAATTGGCTCACCATCGTGCCCGCCCTGGCCTGTTTCGACGACGGTTTCTGGGCGAAGTTGCTGCCCCGCGCCCTGGTCAACCGCGCCGCTTCAGCCGCGCCAGTCGCGCAACCCAGCCGCGCCATGCGGGCCGCCGCCTGGACCCTGGCCGCAATCGTCAGCGTGTTGAGCATTCAACCTGTTGTCAATATGGTTTCCGCGGCGCAGATCATGAACACGTCGTTCGATCCTCTCGACTTGGTGAATACTTATGGCGCATTCGGTAGCGTGGGCCGAGAGCGCTTGAACGTCGTTTTCGAAGGCACGGACGCCGCCCTGCCCGACGCCCGCGCCGCATGGAAGGACTATCCGTACAAGGCCTTGCCCGTGGCGTTGAACAAGATGCCGCCCCAGATTGCCCCCTACCAGCCGCGGCTTGACTGGCAGATGTGGTTCGCCTCCATGAGCACACCCGGAGAGTACCCGTGGACGCTCCATTTGGTTTGGAAACTTCTGCGCAACGATCCGGGGGCGCTGAGTCTCTTTGGCGGAACCCCCTTCCCGCAAAAACCGCCGCGTTACATCCGTGCGGTTCTGTACCGTTACCAATTCGCCCCGTCAGGAAACCCCGAACACAATTGGTGGAAGCGCGAAGAACTGTCCATCTGGCTCCCGCCCTTGTCCGCCAACGACCCGCGTCTGCTCGATTTATTAAAACAAGCCGGCTGGCTTGACCGTGCCGCCCCAGTCCGTCCGTAAACCGCACTTCCCGACTCTTCTGTGTCTCACTCGTCCTACAGGTCCTGCCAGTCCGACCCGTCCGATTACAATGACCGCACCACCCCGGTCTGCCCAGGGTACGGTTAAAGTGGGCGAGATTCCTCATCCACTCTCCCAACGGGAGAAAATCATTCAGCCTGGGGTTGCCCCGATTCCCAGAGGGGCTACCCCAGGTCACGGCCCGTTATCTACCCCTACCCGGAACGGGTTGAATCCTCTTTCTTCTCACGACTCTGCAAGAAAATCGGCAAGCAGTATCAGATTTTGGCCTGACCGGCAAAAGCCGCGCCCGAATCACAGCCCCTTCTCATCCAACAGCACACCACAATGTGCGCAAAATCTAATCTTATACTCCCGACCTTTTCGAGATGTGATCCACTTACTGCACCCGATCCACTTACCGCAGCTGCCACAGCGTGGGCGACGAAACCATGTTCCCGTATCCAACTCGTTATCACCACATTCGGGGCAAAACGAGCCGAGGTGTCGCTTTTCCAGGTCATAATGACAACTTGGGCAATTCAAAGTCGGACGGGTCAACCATGCCATCAGCACCACTAGCCAACAAACCAATCCCGAAATCAATGCCAGTGGGATGAGAGACTTCGGCAGCGCGAAACCCACCAAAATGCAACACACGAATCCTCCCACGCTCAGTGAGGCGATGCGATGATG
Source organism: Verrucomicrobiota bacterium (assembly GCA_050014435.1). Classification (GTDB taxonomy): domain Bacteria; phylum Verrucomicrobiota; class Verrucomicrobiia; order Limisphaerales; family Palsa-1400; genus DASRLE01. The sequence goes on from JBEKDI010000096.1 coordinate 16,307, forward strand.
CACCCGATATTTCGCCGCGATCGGCGCAAATAGACTTTGCAACCGAACGATCTCCTCAGTCCTATGTTCTGCCGCTTTCACGGAACGGAAACATCATACTCCGTGAATATGTAGAATGAAAGCCAGAAACGGGTCCGAGCATGTCAACATTTTGCTGCCTCGGCCTGATGGAAACATGTGGCTGCCCGGTTGTTAGAGTCCCGTCTTTCTGGAGTTCTGTTCGCGTATTCCGTATTTCGCGGTTAAAAAATCCCCTCTCGTTTGTTCCCCATTAAACCATGTTTCCCGCTCCGTCGCCCCAGCACCCGCCCGATTACAAAATTAGTTTAAAATAATTGTTGTTTCAATGAATATCTATGCTATTCTTATAGTCAGAATATTGCCTAAATATGGACATGATGCAAAACTGAAACCCTGGACCAACCCCAATGCCATGAACCCCCGCAACGGCAAAATCGCCCATCTCCCCCGCTCCATCCGTGACCTCTTGAACAAGCGCCTCGACCGCTCCCAACCGGCCTCCCAAATCCTCCCCTGGCTCAACGGCTCCGAAGAGGTCCAGGAAATCATCAAAGAGGAATTCGACCGCGTCCCCATCAGCGAGCAGAACCTCAGCCAGTGGCGTCAGGGCGGTTTCCAGAAATGGCTGGTCCGCCGTGAGCTTTGCCTGGAGGCCGGCGACGTGACGGAGTTGGCCGAAGGCATGCAGGAGGAGACTGGGCAAGGCATCCTGGCCGATGACGTGGCCGTGGTCCTGGCCGCCCGCTTTGGCACCCTCCTCGCCAAATGGGACGGCGAGGTGGACGCCAAGTTCGAGGCCAAATCCCGCGCCCTGAACCGGATCTGCCGCAGCGTAGTGCAGTTGCAGCATGGCATGCACCGCGCCCGGCGCGAGTCTCTGGAATTCGCGCGCCTGTCGGAGGAACAGCAGAAAGCGGAGAAGGAAGAGATGAAGCGGCGATTGCTGCAGCCCTTTAAGGACATGATGATGGTGCCATTATTGGCCCCCGCCTACGGTGGTGGCAAGCTGGGCAGGAAAATCGCCGCTTATATCCTGGCTGTCCAAAGAGGAAATCTGGACGCGAAATTGGATATCTTGCCCACCGACACGCGCGAGGAAGACCCTCCCCGCGAATCAAAGCCAATCAAACCGCCCCGAAAGCCAAAGGTTGTCAAAAGAGCCAAAAACCACCCCCCCGCCGCCAAATCTAAGCCGTTGGCGCACAATAAGATGGCACCTGTCCCCCAGTCAAAGTCCCACCAGCCCCACCCTGACGAACTCAAAGCGACTCAAAGTGATTTTGCGCTGCCAGAACCTGCCGTCCATGCCGTCCACCGTGTCCATGAAGTCCCCGCTTCCATTCCCATTGGTCCCATCCATCCATTCCTCCCACCCTCCCAAGTAGGCAGAGAGCCGCGACCAGGCATTGCAACCGACCGGGGACATGCCTTATTCTTGAACCATGGAAAGTAAGACTGATAAGAAACACGTCAAATCCGCCAAACCGGAAGAAAAGCCGCCCGGCGAAAAGCTGCCGGCCGGTCAGGCTGGAGAGTTGATCCCGCCTGCGCCCTTGACCCCGTCGCAAATCGAGCAGTTGAAGGAGCAGGCTGCCAAGGCCGAAGAATATCGCGATCGCCTGTTGCGTGAAGCAGCCGATTTTGAGAATTACAGAAAACGCGCGGCTCGCGAGCGCCAGGAGGCCGTGACTTACGCCAATGAAGCCCTCCTGCAAAAACTCCTGCCCGTTTTGGACAGTTTCGAAATGGCCCTGGCCACCACCACTTCCGATGGCTCTTCCGCCCAATCGCTCCAAACAGGTGTCCTCATGGTCCATAACCAGCTCAAGTCCACCCTGGCCGACGCCGGTTTGGAGGAGATTGACGCCCGGGGCAAGGTCTTCGACCCCAACCTGCACGAGGCCGTCTCACAGCAGGAAAGCGCCGATGTCCACGAGGGCAATGTGCTGCAACAAATCCGCAAGGGTTACAAATTTCGCAATCGTCTGGTTCGACCGGCCGGCGTGATCGTGGCCAGAAAGCCGGCGGCTTAATCCCACCATGTCAAAACGAGACTATTACGAAGTCCTCGGCGTGGACCGTGGCGCCGGCGAGGAGGACATCAAGAAGGCCTACCGCAAATTGGCCCTCAAATTTCATCCCGACCGCAACCCGAACGACAAAACCAGCGAAGACAAATTCAAGGAAGTCGGCGAAGCCTATGAGATCCTCATGGATCCGCAAAACCGCGCCGCCTACGACCGCTACGGCCATGCCGGCTTAAGCGGGCGCAACCGCGGCCCGGCGGGCTTCCACGATCCGGCGGACATCTTCCGCGAAGTCTTCGGCAACTCGAGCATCTTCGACGATTTCTTCGGCGGCGGCGAACGCCGCCCCGGCGGCGCGCAACGCGGCGACGATTTGCGCTACGACATGGAACTGACGTTCCTTGAAGCCGCCCTGGGATGCGAAAAGGAAATCACCGTCACCAAGCTGGGTGAATGCGACACCTGCAAAGGCAGCGGGGCCGAGCCGGGCGCCACCACAAAAACCTGCGCCACTTGCGGCGGACGCGGCCAGGTCATCAGTTCGCGCGGCATATTCAGCATCGCCCAAACCTGTCCCCGTTGCGAAGGGCGCGGACGGATCATGGACAAACCCTGCCGCCCCTGCGCCGGTACGGGCCGGCGTGAAGGCATTTCCAAGATTAAAATCAAAGTCCCCCCCGGCGTGGATGGTGGCGCCCGCCTGCGCTCCTCCGGCAACGGCGAAGCCGGCCAGCGCGGCGGCCCGCCCGGTGACTTGTACGTGGTGCTCCACGTCAAACGCCACGAGATCTTTGAACGGGAAGGAGACGACCTGATCTGCGAAGTGCCGATCAGCTTCACCCAGGCCGCCCTCGGCGCGGAAGTTGAAGTGCCCACCCTGGACGGCCCTGCCCAGATCAAAATACCCGCCGGCACCCAGCCCGGCTCGCTCTTTCGCTTGAAGGGCAAAGGGGTCAAGAATGTTCAGGGTTACGGCTGCGGCGATTTAATGGTGCGCGTGGCTGTGGAGATTCCCTCGCGGTTGAACGCCGCGCAACGGGACAAACTGGAGGAGTTTGCCAAATTATGCGATGAGAACGTCCATCCCCTCAGCAAAAGTTTTCTTGACAAGGCCAAACGATTGTTCCGCTGACGCCGCTCATGCACCGCTTCTATCTTCCACCGCCGCAATGCCAGGGGCCGGCCCTGACGTTGACCGGCGCGGAAGTCCACCACGCCGTCGATGTTCTGCGAATCGCAGTCGGCGAGACAGTCGTCGTCCTGGATGGCGCGGGCCATGAATTTTCATGCGCGGTCCGCGCCGTCGGGCGCAAGGCCGTGGCGCTGCACGTCACTCAAACCCTTTTCTCCCCTGCCCCCTCGTGCCGCGTGACCCTGGTTCAAGCCGTGCCGAAAGGGAAGCTCCTTGAAACCATCATCCAAAAGGCAACGGAACTCGGCGCTTTCCGCATCATTCCCCTGCTCTCGGAGCGTGTCGCAACACGCCTGGACGATGAGGCAGCCCGGGAAAAAGCCGAAAAATGGCGGCCAGTCGCCGCCGAAGCCATCAAACAATGCGGCCAACGCTGGCTGCCGCAAGTGGAGGTCCCGGTCACCCTGCCCGACTTGCTGGCCCGCGGCGAAAAGTTCGATCTATCGCTCGTCGGATCGTTGCAAGCCGATGCCCGCCATCCCCGCGAATTTCTTCATTCGTTCCAAACCGCCAAAGGCCGGCCGGCCTCGATCCGCCTCTGGATCGGTCCCGAAGGCGACTTCACCGACTCCGAACTCTCCGCCATCCGCGACGCCGGCGGATGCCCCATCAATCTCGGCCCTCTTGTCCTGCGCAGCGACACTGCGGCCCTCTACGCGCTGTCCATCGTCAGCTACGAATTGCACGCGCCGCCAGCCGTTTTACATTAGTATTGACATGAACGGGACCGCCATAAAGCGCCTCTTCGTCGCCACCTTCCCGCCCGCGGACGTTGCCGCCAGCCTTCGGACCGCGGTCGAGCGCCTGAGAATGAGCAAACGAACCAACCGGAACGATTATTCATTCCTTTCCTCGACAAACCAAGCCAGAGCAACGTTGTCGTTGTTATCTCAGATTTTTTCTGCGGCGGAGAACCTTGTCCCTTGAAGTACTCGAACGCGCTTTCAAACACGAATCTTTTCAACACGGAAGAGCAGACCTTGCTGAGAGATGTTTTCATCAAGTATAAGCATTTAACCACTAATTCCGGGCCGCCCGGAACTACATTTGTGGGGCGATATAAGACCAATGTAGTTACTGGACAGTGGAACGTTCATGCAGCCTTTTCCAGTTCAAGGATTTCAGCGTAGCCGCAGCGGGCGGGGCTGATTTTGGTTGCGAGGAATTTCTTGAGGGTAACGCTTTCGGGTGAACG
>JBEKDI010000097.1:0-20728 GCA_050014435.1 Verrucomicrobiota bacterium
GATCTATGGCTGGCAGGCGGTGGGTGATTATGGGATGGTGAACGGGGCAAACGCTCCCTATCCCACCTTTTACGCCGAGAAACTGCTGCAGTATTTTGCGCGGCCTGCTGATTCGGTGCTCAACGCCACCAGCGATTCAATGTTGCTTTCCGCCTATGCCGTCCGCCGCACCAACGGCGCTCTCACACTCCTCGTCATCAACAAGGACATGACCACGAACCTGGCCGCGCAAATCGCGCTCACCAATTTTGCGCCGTCGATGAACGCCACCGTTCAATCCTACGGCATCCCGCAGGATGAGGCGGCGGAGACCAATGGCCCAGCCTCACTGCAAGACATCGCGACGACGAGCTTCGCGGCGGCGGGCGCGAACTTCACCTACACATTTCCACCGTTGTCCATGACGCTCTTCACCCTCCCGCCGGAGCCATCGACCCTTTCCGGGGTGGGCATCCAGTCCGAACAGGTGAAGTTTCTCCTTCAAGGCCAGTCCGGCGCGCCCTATGTCATTGAAAGCACGACGAATCTGGCGGGTGGATGGACCCCCGTCTCCACCAACATCCTCTCGGGAAGCACCTCGAACATAAGCATCGCGATTTCAACAATTTTGCCGCAACAATTTTACCGCGCCATCTGGCGGCCTTGAAGTCGAGCAACAGTCCCGGGGGATGTCTTTCGAACCCCGAACTAAAAACTGAAGCATTTTCCGGTGCCGTAGCCCTTCCATATATGAGGAGGGCCTGTTTCGTGGATTCAAGTTGCGCCCGCCAACACTCCGCATGTTGGAGTTCGATCTCAATCCGCCGTCGGGGATGAGAATAAGCCGTCAGCAAATGACGGCCGCATTCAACAGGATGCTGTTGGAAGATGCCTATTCATCTAATTTGCCGATGCCGCACAAGGACAAGATGCGAACCTGCGTGGCCATCAAGTATTGAGAATCGTCAGATGTCACCGGGCGGTTGAACAGGCCACTCTGAGATGCTGTATTCATCTCAGATTACTTGATGCACGCAAGGGGCTTTTCAATTGTTCCACCTCTGCTCGCGTGCCTTGGGAGTTAAGCGGGATTCGTTCTTCTGCTTTTGGCCGGCTTAATCTTCATAGCAATAGAATTCAAGCCCTGCGTCATCACTCATGCCATAAACGCTTTGGAGCAACTCGGTCGTCAGCTTGATAATGCTTGGTGCGTCGGATGGCAAAGGATAAACCAAGCAGCCAAGTCCATGGGCAGCACGGGAAGCCGAGTGCATATAATCCACGCCCCGCTGCTCGAAAAACGTTCGGACGGCCTGCTCGCTCTGAGCGTCTTCGTTGAGCAAAGCAATTGCGCCTAGAGGCTCATCCCTGAAACGATACAGCCTCACTGAAAAGTGAAACTGCTGAGAAGTTAGCGTAACCAACGAAAAATTCCTGCGTGGCTGCAGCAGCAGAGCCGCGTAGCGTCCAATCTGGGACAACCCATGGGTAGCGAATCGCTCATCCTTGATTTCAGGCTCTGGAGAGCCGCTTTTGGCTTTCCGCCGGGAAGGTTCCAACACATCAACGAGGTCTTTGCACCCTGGAGGCAAGGCGAAATCTCGCTTCTTGTAGTTGACGAATTGTGCCATAAATCCAAGGCTGCCGATTATTATGCGACGACCGGCTTGTTTATTGTAAACAGTTTCCGACCGAAATCGAAAGTCGCACGATGATCATAACCACGCGGTAAATATGGCCGATTCGCGGCGAAAATCGAGCGTTTTCCCTAGCTCGTGAGCAGCATAGCAAAACGGAGCCGGATAGCGAGCCGTTGACTCAGCCGATTCCGCGGTCGAAGGCCTCGTCTCGACGCGACCTGAATCGTTGGACTTGGATCTCTGGAACCGTTTCAGCCGTCTGGCTCTGCGAACTCCGCGCCTCTGCGAGAGGCTTGAAGTCATAAACGTGAACCCGTCAGTCCCGCCCCATCGCAGGTCATCGCTTCCTTCCTCTACCGCGCAACTGGATAGCCCAAAAACCCGCCGCATCTAAATCTTTGCCGCGCAAAACCTTAAAAGTATCTCCACTAAAAAACTCGGCTTTTAAAAAATTATTGCAAAAATCTGTTGACGTTATAGTATCTAAACTGTATGCTTTGTTTAATGAATATAAAATGAAGGCTGAATTATGAAGGCAACCACCGCCGCCGGCGCTTCCGCCGTCACTCGGCCAGGAAGCCCGATTGCGGGCAGGGCAGAACAAACGGCGGGCACGCCCATTAACACACTTGAGCATGAACGATAAAGCACCCATAAAACGCGATAACTGCACTTTGAGCTGTTTTTCCCCTGTTTTAATCGGAACAGCCTGCCGCCCAATATTTTCCAAAGAAAATCGCCCCGCTCCGTCCATCAAGGCATCTCAAAGTCCGTCCCAGCAAATCAAACCAAGTCAAAGTGATTATTTATCCAATGGGACTTTGATTCGTCCATTCCGCACCGACTTCCTTCTTGCGCAAAGCCCGGCGCTCCAAGCACAATTCAGGGCTGTTGTTGAATGAATAAAATGAAAATCTTGATCACAGGCAACCTGGGCTATATCGGGCCAAACGTCATCCGCCAACTGCGCCAGAGCCGGCCCGACGCCGAATTGATCGGCTACGACACCGCCTTTTTCGCCAACGCCGTCACCACCATTGACCCTTTGCCGGAGCGCGAGCTGAAGGCCCAATATTTTGGCGATGTCCGCGCCATTCCGGAATCCGTTTTCGCCGGTGTGGATGCTGTCATCCACCTCGCCGCCGTCTCCAATGATCCCATGGGCAAGGCTTTTGAAGACGTCACCATGCAGGTCAACCATCTGGCCAGCGTCGCCGTCGCCCAGAAAGCCAAAAAGGCCGGCGCCAAGGCGTTCGTCTACGCTTCCAGTTGCAGCGTCTATGGTTTCGCCGAGGACGATGCCCGCACCGAGTCTTCTAGCCTCAACCCGCTGACCGCCTACGCCCGGTCCAAAGTGGCGACCGAAAACGACCTCAAAAGCCTGGCCGGGAAGAATTACACCGTCACCTGCCTCCGCTTTTCCACCGCTTGCGGCATGAGCCCGCGTTTGCGCCTGGACCTCGTTCTCAATGATTTTGTCGCGAGCGCCATTGCCCTCAAGAAAATCAACATTCTAAGCGACGGCACGCCGTGGCGGCCCCTCATCAACACCAAAGACATGGCCCGCGCCATGGACTGGGCCATTGGCCGCGACGCCGCCAACGGCGGTCCATACCTCATCGTCAACGTTGGGACGGATTCCTGGAATTACCAGGTCAAGGACCTTGCCCTGGCCGTGCAGCGCGCCATGCCCGGCGTGGAAGTCTCCATCAATAAAAATGCCACCCCCGATAAACGCTCCTACCGGGTGGATTTCTCCCTTTTCCGCAAACTGGCCCCGCAACACCAGCCCATCCACGATTTGGCCGGCACTGTCGAGGAACTCAAGTCCGGCCTCGAAGCCATCGGCTTCGCCGACGCCAATTTCCGCGAATCCCGCCTCATCCGCCTCAAGATGTTGAACAACCTCAAGACGGCCGGTTACATTGGGGACGATTTGCATTGGAAATGATTTCCAGAGCGCGCTGCCATGACACAAATCCTCGCCGCCGATCTTGACCATGTCCTCGGGCACATGCGGCCGTTGCAGAAGGAACTGCAAGGGGCGCGGTTGTTCATCACCGGCGGCACCGGCTTCATCGGCACCTGGCTGCTGGAGAGCCTGGCCTGGGCCAACGACCGCCTGGGCCTGGGCGCGGAAGCATTGGTATTGACAAGGAACTTTGAGGCTTTTGCCCGCAAAGCCCCTCATCTGGCCCGCCGCCCGGACATCCGCTTCCAGACCGGCGACGTGCGCGACTTCGCCTTCCCCCCCGGCCGGTTTTCCCACGTCATCCACGCCGCCACCGAGGCCAGCGCCAAACTCAACAACGAGCGTCCCGGCGTCATGCTCGACACTATCGTGGCCGGGACGCGGCGCGCGCTGGATTTTTCGGCGCATTGCGGCGCCAAACAATTCTTATTGACAAGCTCCGGGGCAGTCTATGGCCGGCAACCGCCCACCCTCACCCACGTGCCGGAGGACTACGCCGGCGGGCCGGATGTCTCCGACCCTTATAACGCCTACGCCGAAGGGAAAAGGATGAGCGAACTGATGTGCGCCATTGCCGCGCGCCAGCACGGGCTGGAGGTGAAGGTGGCGCGCATTTACGCCTTGGTCGGCCCCTATCTGCCGTTGGATATCCACTTCGCCATGGGAAATTTCATCCGCGACGCGCTGGCCGGCGGCCCCATTAAAGTCAACGGCGACGGCACCCCGTATCGCTCCTATCTCTACGCCGCCGACCTGGCGATCTGGCTGTGGACCATTCTGGTGCGGGGCGCGGGCAACCGCCCCTACAACGTCGGTTCGCGCCACGAATTAACCATCGCTCAGACGGCCGAGGCCGTCAGCCGCGCGCTTCCCGGCCATGTGCCGGTGGTCATAGCGCAAAAGCCCGTGCCAGGCCAGCCCGCCGCGCGGCTGGTCCCCGACACGGCACGCGCCGAGAAAGAATTGGGCTTGCGCGTATGGGTGCCCCTGGACGAAGGCATCCGCCGCACAGCGCACTGGAGCCAAAATAAGATTTGATAACCAAACCTGGCCGGGCTATCAAAGCCGGCCCTTGCAAACACACCGATGAAACGATTAGCCGATTACGTATTTGATTACCTGGCGGACACCGGGGCCACGCACGTCTTTTTGATGACGGGCGGGCATGCCATGTTTCTGAACGACGCCCTGGCGCGTTGCTCCCGCCTAAAGTATGTCTGTTGCCACCACGAACAGGCTTGCGCCATGGCTGCCGAGGCTTATGCCCGCGTGGCGCACAAGCCGGCCATCGTCCACATCACCGCCGGCCCCGGCGCCATCAACACGTTGAACGGCGTTTTCGGAGCCTATACAGATTCGGTCCCCATGATCGTCATTTCCGGCCAGGGCAAGCGCGAGACGCTCGTTTCGACTTACAATACGCCGCAGTTGCGCCAGCTCGGCGATCAGGAGTTGGACATCGCGCCCATGGTCAAAGGCATCACGAAGTACGCCGTGTCCGTCCGCGATCCGCTTACCATTCGCTACCATCTGGAGCGCGCCGCGCATCTCGCCGTCAGCGGACGGCCCGGACCGACCTGGCTGGAAATTCCGGTGGACGTGCAGGCAACACAGATCGATCCCGCCGCCCAAAAGGGTTATGACCCCGCCGAGGATCCCGTGCCGGCGGACGCCGCCCTGCTGCGCCGCCAGTGCGTGGAAGTCGCGCAACGCCTTGCCAAGGCGGAAAGGCCCGTCATCCTGATCGGATCGGGTTTGCACATCAGCGGCGCTTACAAGGAATTCGACGCGGTGATCCGGCGATTGCAAATACCGGTCGTTTCGGCATGGACGGCGATAGACGCGCTGGACGCCGAGGATCCGCTTTATTGCGGACGCGCGGGCACAATTGGCGACAGGGGTGGAAATTTTTCCGTGCAGAATTCCGATTTGGTAGTCGTGCTCGGTTGCCGTCTGGCTATCCGCCAGGTGAGCTATAATTGGCAGTCCTTTGCCCGCCACGCTTTCAAGGTGCAGGTGGATATTGACCGCGCCGAACTGGAGAAGCCGGCGATGATCCGGCCCGATCTGGGCATTCAAGCCGATCTGAAGGATTTTCTGCGGACCCTGCTGGCGGAGCTGCCGGAGAAGAGCGCGCCCAACCGCGCCGAATGGCTGCAATGGTGCAAGACGCGCGTGGCCAAGTATCCCATCGTTCTGCCCCGCCACCGCGATACATCCAAGCCGATCAACCCCTATCATTTCATGGAAGAGCTTTTCAAACTGCTCGGCGAAAACGAGATCGTGGTCTGCGGCAACGCCACCGCTTCGGTTGTGACTTTTCAGGCGGCCCGCATCAAGCGCGGCCAGCGGGTCTTTGCCAATGCCGGCTCGGCCTCCATGGGTTATGATTTGCCGGCAGCCATCGGGGCCGCTGTCGCCCGGCCCGGCCAGCGCATCATCTGCCTGGGCGGCGAAGGCAGCATGATGCTCAACCTGCAGGAGCTTCAGACCGTTGCGCATTACAAACTGCCGGTCAAAGTCATCATCCTCAACAACGACGGCTACCTGTCGCAACGCATGACGCAATCGAGCTTTTTCAACGGGTTGCTCATCGGCGAAGGGCCGAAGTCCGGCGTGAGTTTTCCGGACATGGTGAAAATCGGGAAGGCCTTCGGTCTGCCTTCCGTCCGGCTGGAGAACCCGGCTTTCCAAGCCGCCCTGGCGAAATTCCTCGACGCGCCCGGCCCGGGCCTGGCTAATATTATACTTGACAGAGATCAGATGTTTGAGCCAAAGCTCAGTTCGCGCCGCCTGGCCGACGGCCGCATGGTCTCGGCCAAGCTCGAAGACATGTCGCCCTTCCTCGACCGGGAGGAATTGAAAACGAACCTGCTCAACAAGGAGGATATTTTGTCCTGCCAGGACGCCTGACCGGGGACCTTATGGCCCCGGCCCGCTTGTGAAACTGGATTTCAGACCGTTCGACCTCCATCTGAGCCATACTTGGACCATCGCCGCCAGCGCCGCGAAAGGCGGCGCCGATGTCGAGCAAGTCGTGCTGGCGCGGCTGGCGGACGGGGACGTGGTTGGGCTGGGCGAAGCCCCCTGCTCGCCGCGTTATTCCGAAACGGTGGCTTCGATCTCGAGCTTCCTGCGGCGGGTCGATCCGGCGAAACTTTCCTTCGATGACATTCCGGGCAGCATGGACTGGCTGGAGAAATTGGCGCCGTTGAATCATTCCGCGAAGTGCGCCGTCAACGTGGCCTTGCTCGACGGCGCGGCGCGAAAGGCGGGCAAACCCGTTTATGACTGGCTGGGTCTTGGTTTCTCCGAGGGGAAACATCTCACCTCATTCAGCATTGGCATTGATCGCGCAGATGTGATCCGACGGAAGACGATTGAAGCCGCGCCTTACCCGATTCTCAAACTCAAGGTGGGCGCGCCGGGCGACCGCGAGAACCTGGCCGCGTTGCGCCAGGCCGCGCCGGATAAAACGGTGCGGGTGGACGCCAACGAAGGGTGGAAGACCAAAGAGGAAGCCCTGCGAAACATCGAGTGGCTGGCGAATGATCCGCACATTGAGTTTATCGAGCAACCCATGCCGGCCGGGACTCCGGACGCGGAATTGGCTTGGTTGAAAAGCCGTTCCCCGCTGCCGATCTTTGGCGATGAATCATACCACCGCGCCGGCGACGCCGCCAGGTGCGCGGAATGTTACCACGGAGTCAACGTCAAGCTCCTGAAAACCGGCGGCCTCAGCGCGGCTGTCAATGCGCTGCGGGCGGCCCGCACAGCCGGCCTGAAAACGATGATCGGCTGCATGATCGAAACCAGCGTCCTCATCAGCGCCGCCGCGCATTTGGCATCGCTGGCCGACCACCTCGACATCGACGGCAACCTGCTGGCGAGCAATGATCCCTATCTGGGCGCGACGGCGGAAAAAGGAACTTTGTCCTTTGCGCAAGCCCCCGAGCCATTCGGTTTGCGTGTCAAACCAAGGAACAGCGACCCGTTTGGGTAATTATCCCAGAGTGGGATTCTCCAGCCGGGCGATGCGTTCGTCCAATGGAGGGTGATCGGCGAAGAGCAGGCCCAGAATGCCTGCGGTCTTGCCGGAAATCTTCAGCGCCTGAAATGCTGGCTGTTGTTGTCCGGCTTGGTCGGCCCCGACTTCATGGATGGCCTTGAGCGCGCGCAGGGCTGAAATCATGTGGTCGCGGCCTGCCAAACGCGCCCCGCCCGCGTCGGCCCGAAACTCACGCCAGCGCGAGAACCAGCAAACCACGATGGAACCCAGCAGCGCGAACACGCTGTAAAATAGATTATAGATCATCCACCGCATGAAATAATTTCCGCCCCGATTGTCATTGCGGGATGAACCTTGCGAGACAGCAATGGACGCCACCTCCGCCAGGAACATGGCAAAGGCGTTGATAACGCCTTGAATCAACGTCATGGTCACCATGTCGCCATTGGCAACGTGGGTGATCTCGTGACCCAACACGCCTTCGATGTCCGATTGGCGCATGTGGCTCAAGAGTCCCGTGGACACGGCGACCAGGGAGCGCGACTGGCTCGGCCCGGTGGCAAAGGCGTTAATTTCCGGTGAATCGTAAATCCCCACTTCCGGCATGGCGGGAAGCCCGGCGGCGCGGGCCAGATGATGGACGGTTTCGACCAGTCGTTGCTCGTCGGGATTTGAGGAGTTGGGGTCAATGACCTGAACGCCCATCATTGTTTTGGCCATCCAGCGCGAAATCGCCAGCGAGATAAACGCCCCGCCCATGCCGATAATCAGGCACCACACCAGAAGGTTGCCGTAGCCGAACTGGGCGGCCCGCCCGTGAAAAAACAGGCTGGCAATCGCCACCAACGTCAGCATGACCAGCAGGTTGACCACTATCAAGAGGGTGACCCGTCTGGCAACTTTAAGAAATTTCATAATCGTTTCCTTTCATCGTGGATTCGACTCCTTTTCCTTTCCGTCGTTCATCCCCTGTAAACACTGCCGGATTTTCGCAAAAAATGCAACTGCGCGCTCTTACAAAACCGGCGCTGGTTTGGAATCGACAGCAGGCTAAGCTAGTGATAACGAATTCCCCTTTTATGATGAAGCCCAGCCCATGTCTCTTGCTCTGTTTAATCCTGTTTTCAAGCTGGCACGCGGCCCACGCCAAAGTAGGGCAGGAATCCGCTCCGCCGGTCTTTCTCACCTGCCGCGCTTCAAACTACGATGCCGGGGATTTTCAGCGTTTGTCTGCAAAAAGAGATGTGGCGCTGCAACGCATCCCGCCTTCCGACCCCCGGTTTGTTTATGAAGGGCGCTTTGATTTTGCCAACCCAGCGGGGCCGGTCGTGGCCTGGCAGGCCAGCCGCATCCGCATTGATTTTGACGGGGACAGGCTTGTCCTGTGTTTCGACCGCCTGGGAGGTCAAAGTTTTTTTGATGTGCAGGTGGATGATGAGGCATGGATCCTGGGGCTGCAATGGGGCGGCCGGCAACGCCTCGCTTTGCAGCACACCCTTTCGCCCGGACGCCACCATCTGGCGCTCTTCAAACGCAGCGAGGCGGGTGCCGGGACCGTCCGGTTCGAAGGCATCGAGTTGGCCCCCGGCGCCAAAGCCCGCGTGCCCGCGCCGGTCACTTGGCCGCTGACCATGGAATTTTACGGCGACTCCATCACTGTGGGGGCCTGCGACGAGGACGGAGCCGCCGACCAATGGACCAATCGCCTCACCCATAACTGCGCCTTGAATTACGCCGCCATGACCGCAGCCGCCTTTTCAGCCGACTACCGCAACATCTCCGTCAGCGGCATGGGCATCGTCACGGGATACGTCAAAGTCCGGGCCGCTCAAGTTTGGAATCGCACAGGCGCGAGAGCCGGCGCTCCCCTCGCCGATCTCAAGGGGTGGCAACCTGACTTGGTTTTTGTCAATTACGGCGAAAATGACGATTCCTTCACCATGTCCCGCCAGCTCGACTTCCCCAAAGCATTCGCCGACGATTACGTGGCGCTGGTCCAGAATATTCGCCGGGCCTACCCCAACGCCCGCATCGTCTTGTTGCGCGGCGGCATGTTTGGCGGCGCGCAAAGTGTCCGCTTGCGCATTCCGTGGGAGGAGGCCGTGGCGCGCCTCGAAGCGGGCGATAAAAACGTCGGCCACTTCGTTTTCACACATTGGAGCGCGCTTCATCCCCGGGTGCCGGACGATCGCGCGATGGCAGACGAGCTTATCCGCTGGCTGAAAACCCGGGATTTCATGCAATCTCCAGAGAAAAAGCGCTGACGGCTCAGACTTCCAAAACCTTCTCGAACTTCGTCAAATTGCGCGCGCCGTTGGGCGTGACGGTGACAACGTCCTCCAGACGGACTCCGCCTAATTCCGGATAGTAAAGCCCCGGTTCCACCGTGACCACGTGGCCGGGCTTGAGAACATCCTCGGAATTGAGGCTGATGCGCGGCGCTTCATGGATTTCCATTCCCACACCGTGCCCCGTGCCATGAAAGAAACCCTGCATGTGGCCGTTCTTCCGGCCAGTCTTGTAGCCTTCACTCTCAAAAAAAGATTGAATGGCCTCGTGAATATCGGACCCGTGCGCCTCGCAATGTATTTTCTCAAAGGCCATTTCCTGGCCGCGCGCCACCGTGTCGTACAAGCGGCGGACGGCTTCGCTGGCGCGGCCCCGCACGACCGTTCGCGTAATATCGCCAAAGTAACCGGTCTTTTGCGAGCGAGGAAAGACGTCGATGATGATGGGTTCCTGGGCGCGCAAGGGGCCGTGGCCCTGCTCATGTGGATCGCATCCCTGGCGCCCGCCCGCGACAATGGTGTGGCTGGCCAGGCCGCCCACCTGAAGGATTGCGATGTCAATGATGGAGCGCAGTTTTTCAGATGTCAGCGGCGCGCCGTGATAGGCCAGCTTCCGGTCGCGGCCCACTTTGGCCGTTTTCAAGGCGAAGATTCCCTCGGCCAGTCCGACTTCGGCCATGATGAGGGCAGCGCTGATTTTCTTGATTTCGTCGGCCCGCTTGAATTCACGTTGCGGAAAAATACCACCCTTTTTGACCCGGAGCTTGATGTTGCAATTGCGCAATTCGCGGGCCAGGCCGTGGGGGAAATTGGCCGGAACAAAAATTTTGCGGAGCCGGCGCTCGCGCATCAGCAAACTGATCACAGCCGCCAGGGTGGGTCGCTTGATCCGGCGGCGCAGCTTCTCGACGCATTGGTTGTAGGAAAGGACGCGGCAATGGCGGGCTGTTTTTTTTGCCCGGTCAATTTCCAAGTCGTTCAACACCACGTGGCACTGATTGTCGCAGCGAAAATAGATGAATGGATCCGGCACGAACATGCCGACAGCGTAGAGCATGTTCGCGTCGTGCTCGCTGTCCGCGACGATCAGGATGTTTTCAGATTTGCTCATGTGTTATGAGGCGGCGCGCCCGGCGCCAGATTTGCGGAATTGTGTTTTTGGTTTGGTGAATCACAGGTTGCTCGGGGGAGATCAAAACAACTTTCACGCGAAGATGCAATATCATTTCGGCGCACCGGCTGCCACAAACCGGTTCCCTCAATGCAAGACAGCCGTCGGCAGAATGTAATACGGGCGGCCGGCCTCCAGTTGCGGCGGGGCCAGACCGAGATCGACTTTTAGCGCGGGGACCTCGCTCTTGCCAAACAAATGGGTCAGGACCGACTGAAAATCGACAATGACGCGGTACTCGACCAGGGAAGCGCTGGAGATGCCAGCCAGTATTTCGGAGCGTTTGACGGCGGCATCGAAATCGCCCAGCTCATCAACGAACCCCAATGCCAGGGCGCCCTGGCCGGACAGGACGCGGCCATCGGCGTAATCCTCCCAATCCTTTGCCAGGACCTGGCCCCGGCCGCCGTTCTCTTTGGCCGCTTCAGTCCGTCCGGTCCTGACCACCGTTTTGAATTTGTTGTAGGTTTCGTCAATCAGCGATTGCACCATGCGATCCTCTTCCTGGCGGTTTTTTTGTTCTTCGGGCGAAAGCTTGTCCGTATCAGGCTCGCGCTCGCCGCTCAACATGTCCTTGAAACGACCGCTCTTGAAGACATGCGGGCGGATGCCGACCTTGTCCATTAAGCCGCGGTAATTCCAAGTGTCAATGATCACGCCGATGCTCCCCGTGAGGGTCATGTCATTGGCGACTATCCAGCGGCAGGGCGCGGAAATGTAATAGCCACCGGAAGCCGCTAGGGAGCCCATCGAAGCCACCACCGGCTTGTGCGTGTCATCTTGGAACTTTCTGATCGCCGTGCTGATCTCGTCCGAGGCCAGGACCTCGCCGCCCGGGGAATCAACCTTCAGAATGACCGCCTTGACATCCTTGTCACGTCCGGCGGATTTCAATTGTTCAGAAACGAAATCCACCAAAGTCATGCTCGAACGATCCACGTCACGATCCGCGATGATGCCATCCACGGTGATGACGGCGATTTTGTTATCGCCATTTGTCTGCTCCAGAACCACTTCCTCCAAAGAGCGGCTCCGTTCGGTGAAGGTGCGACTGCGGGGCGCGACGGCATGGGAAAACGTCAGCATCCGGCTGAAAAGGCTCAGGCAAAGCAGTGCCAAAAATACGATGGCAAGGATTTTCCAGACAAGATTGGAACCCTGGCGTCTGGCTGGCGGGGCATAAATGATCGGCGGCGGAACCAACGGTGGCGGCGCTGCGGTTGGCGGCGGCTGTTGCGGTGGCGGTTGGTCATCCATAACAGCGGCAAATTAGCGCAGGACCCCGCGCCGGGCAAATCTCAAATTTGAAATTTCAAATTTAAGAAGCGCAGCCCGCGTTCCCTCAAGCTTCGCGCCGTTGCTGTCGATGGTAAGGAGGACTCATCCCACGAAAGGTGTGAGCATATACAGGCATTTGTTTCGGTCGCGTTCCCCATTGCTCTGGGGCGCTCTTGTTCTATGCCTTGCCGCGTCGCGCGGTCTGGCCTTGGACCCTGGAAAGAGCATTTTCCAATACAATTGCAGGACTTGGACCCGCCAGAACGGCCTCCCAGCGGGCGGCGTCAATGCCATCGCCCAAACTGCCGATGGTTACCTATGGCTGGGAACCGCCGCGGGCCTTGTCTCGTTTGACGGCATTGAATTCAAATCGCACGACCTGAGCCATCTGCAAAGCCGGATCGTCACCAGCCTGGCCCGTTCCAGTGACGGCGGCCTCTGGCTCGGCTTGGGGCAAGGTTCCTTCGCTTACTTCGACGGACAAAACGTCACATCCCAAGGAAGAGAGGCTTGGGGAGGCGTCAATCTCAGCATTCAATCCATTTTGGAAACTCCCGACCATGCGGTGTGGTTGGGGGCAGAGACGCAATTTGCCACACTCTCCAAGGAGCATCTTTTTAAAACTCTCAACGACTTCGACACGACTGCGCTCATGCAGGATTCCAAGGGCCGCATCTGGATCGGGACGGCGCATCGCGGTCTTTTTTGGTGGGAAAATGGAACTCTCACACAGTTCCCCGGCCACGCCGTCGATAACCAGGAGATTCGCGCCCTGGCGATGGACACGAACGGGTGGATCTGGATCGGCACCGACTGGGGGCCAATGTGCTACGATTCAAATTACGTGAGAAAAAACTTCCCTTCACCGTGGTATCCCACCCGCGCCCTTCTCGTCGATCGCGAGGGCACGCTATGGATGGGGACCACAGGTTCCGGCCTGATCAAATACCAAAACGGGACCACCACGGCATTCCGCAAACAAGACGGCCTGGCCGACGACAAAGTTGCCGCGCTAGCCGAAGACCAGGAGGGCAATCTCTGGGTCGGCACACAGGACGGTCTCAGCCAGTTTACGGATGTTAAAATACCCACTTTTACCAAAACCGAGGGAATTCCGGCTGAAGTCATTGTGGATGTGTCCGCCTCCCGGCGCGGCGGCCTTTGGCTGGCCAGCGGTCAGGGTTTCGCTTATTTTGACGGCAAGGGTTCCAGCACCACGACGCTCCTGGGCCTGACCAACGAATATGTCAACAGAATCCTCGAGGCAAATAACGGCGACGTCTATGTCGTCAACGGCTACAAGGAGATTGAGATTCTCCGCGGCGGCAAAGCGCTGGCTCGCTATCCCAACAGCGACTGGCCCATCTGTTTTGCCGAGGACAAAGCCGGCGTCGTGGTCGGCATTGGCAGTAACCTTTACCGCGTTGGAACAAATTACTTTTCACCTTTCCAATTTGCCGGCGGCGCCAACCCGGGCTTCGGGTGGGTTTTCAACATGGCGTCCGGCCGCGATGGCTGCCTCTGGCTGGCCACAGGCGCCGGCATTTGCCGCATCAAGGATGGCGTCCCCCGACTATGGACCACCAACGATGGCATTCCCGAGAATACTGTTATCTGCGTCTGCGAAGACAACGAGGGAGTTGTCTGGGCCGGTTTCAACAAAGGCATGGCCCGGCTTAAAGACGGAAGAATTGTCAGCGTCAGCCGCAAGCAAGGTTTGTTCGACGAAATAATCCACTCCATTCTCCCGGACGACGACGGCCATATCTGGGTCGATTCCAGCCGTGGTTTCTTCAGCTTTGCCACCCGGGATTTCGAAGCCTTCGCCGGCGGCAACGCCGAGCGCCTGGTTTGCGCCGAATACACCGGACTTGGCGGTGTCAAAAGTTCGGAGCGGTTGTATCAAAAAGATGCCGGTTGCCGGACGCTGGACGGTCGCATCTGGTTTCCCACATCCGATGGCGTCGTCATGATCGACCCTAACCGCATGAATAATATCCGATCCGTTCCTCCGCGCATCTACATTCAAAATACCCGCGCCAACGGACAGGAACTCAAACCCGGCGAGACAAAAGCGCGGCCCGGCAAGGGCGACTTGGAATTCCAATACGCCGGCCTGAGCTACATCGCTCCCCAGCAAATCCGCTACCGCTATATGCTGCAAGGGTACGACAAGGAATGGGTCGAGGCCGGCATGCGCCGTTCCGCTTTCTACACCAACCTCAAACCGGGACAGTATCGTTTCCTCGTCCAAGCCTGCAACGAGGACGGCGTCTGGAGTCCCGCAGCCGCGTCGGTCGATGTCGAATTGCTTCCCCACTTCTACCAGACGGGATGGTTCATCTTTCTGGTCGTTGCCGCCTTCCTCGCCGTCCTTTTCGGACTTTACACCTGGCGGCTCAAACACCTCACCAACAAACAGAGACAGTTGCAAAAATCGCGCGACCTCCTCGAGTTGAAGGTCGCGGAACGCACGCGAGAACTCCGCCAGGAGATCGAACAACGCAAACGCGTTCAGGCCGAAATCGACATCGTCAACCGCGAACTCGTTGATGCCTCCCGGCGCGCCGGTCAGGCCGAGGTGGCCACCAGCGTTCTCCACAACGTCGGCAACGTGCTCAACAGCGTCAACACTTCTGCCGGTGTCGTGACCGGCCTCATGCGCGGCATCCCCGGCGATGGCATCAGCAAGTTCGTTGGGCTTCTCGAGGAACATCGCGCCAGCCTGGCTGAATTCCTTAGCAGCGACAACCGCGCGGACAGTGCCATCAACTATCTCAGGAGCCTAAACAAGCACCTCGCGGCCCAGCAGGTCACCATTCTGTCCGAACTGCAGGGCCTCAGCCAGAACATCGAACACATCAATCAAATCGTCGCCATGCAGCAGAACTATGCCTCGGTTTCCGGCGCCGTGGAGCTTCAATCCCTGGCCGCGCTGGTGGAAGACGCACTTCGCCTGCACGCCGCCGGCTTCGAACGCCACGACGTCCGCCTCGTCCGCGAATACGAGGAGTTGCCAGACATCCTTATTGACAAACACAAGGTCCTGCAAATTCTCGTCAACCTCATCAGCAACGCCAAATACGCCGTTTGTCACGAGTCCGTGCTGCCCCGACTCCTCACCGTCCGCATCCATCGCAACAGCGGGGATTTCGTGCAGGTCTCCGTCTCCGACTCGGGGGTGGGAATCGACGCGGCGAACCTGACGCGCATTTTCGCGCACGGTTTCACCACCCGCAAAGACGGGCACGGCTTCGGCCTGCACAGCGGCGCGCTGGCCGCCCGGGAAATGGGCGGCTCCCTTCGCGCCGAGAGCAAGGGCTTGGGCAAAGGCGCCACCTTCACTCTCGAACTCCCGCTCCAGCCAGCCGAAACTCCCGCCGCGGCGGAAATGCCGCTGTGACGGCCTTGTGGCTGCCTCGTGCCTGGGCTAAATTTATCAGGATGAAATTCGGCGTGACATTTCGATTGGCGGCGTTGGGCGCAGCCATCGGGGTCATGGGCGTTTCAATCGTGCTGATTACGCTCTGTTCGCAAAGGGAGTCCAGCGAATTGCGGGCGCGCTTGAGCACGGTGGATGCGGAAAGTTTCGGCATTTCGGAACATTTCAAGGACCGACTGCGCGAGGTCAACATGCTGCGATTGCGCGACGCGATCGACCATGATCCCGCCATTTGGCCGCAGTTCCTCAAGGCAAGCCATGAATTGGAGGACTGGCTGGATCAACAGGCCCCTCATTTGAGAACGGAGCATGAGAAGGAGGTGTTGCGCCAGGCCAGGGCGGCTTTCGACGATTACCTGCAAACCGCCCAAGGCTTACACGCCCCGCCACAGCGGCAGCAATCCGAGGCCGTGCTCGAGTTCAACTTCCGTTCCAAGTCGCAACATCTGTTCGACCTGGGCCAGACCCTGGCCAAAGCCCACTACGATTCGCGCAACCAACTGCTGCTCCATGCCAACCAGACCCTCACCCGGCTCCGGCTTTTGGTGCTGGGATTGATCGCGTTTCTGTTCGTGTTCGGCCTGGCCCTGGCGGCGTTTGTGTACCGTGACATGATTGTTCCGTTGCGGGTCAAACTCGTCGAAAGCCAGTCGCTGGTCGAGCGCAACGAAAAACTCGCATCGCTCGGCATGCTGGCCGCCGGCGTCGCCCATGAAATTCGCAACCCTCTGACCGCGATCAAGGCCGCGCTGTTCATCCAGCAGAAGAAGTTCAAGCCCGGCTCGGAGGAACATGCGGATGCGGAACTGGTGCAGCGCGAAATCCTGCGCCTGGAGCGGATTGTCACCCAATTCCTGCAATTCGCCCGGCCAGCCGAACCGCAGCTGGCCCGCACCCGCGCCAACGCGCCGTTGCGGGAGGTGCAATCATTCCTCGCGCCCGAATTGGCCAAGGCCAACATCCGCCTGGTCGTCGAAGAGGCCGCCCCGTTGCAAATCCAGGCCGATGCGGAGCAGATCAAGCAAGTGCTGATCAATCTGGTGCAAAACGCCGCCGACAGCATCGAGCACGGCGGCACCATCACCCTGCGCGCCCGCGCGGACCGCAAGGCCCTGGCGGATGGCGAAAGGAATGTGGTCGTTCTGGAAGTGGCGGACACCGGCAAAGGCATACCGCCCGAAGTGGAGGAGCGCCTCTTTGATCCGTTTTTCACCACCAAAAGCATGGGAACAGGACTGGGGCTGCCCATAGCAGCCTGCCTGGTGCAAAAGCACGGCGGCGCGCTCCAGTATCAGACGCAACTCAATCGCGGCACGACTTTTGGCATCGTCTTGCCGGAGGCGGCCGGATGAGCGACAGCGCAAAAATATTATTGATAGAAGATGATCCCGGCATCAGCGACACTTTGCGGCGCGTGCTGGCCGGGGAAGGCCACGACGTGACGGTGGAGAAAAGGGGGGACGACGGCCTGGCCCGCGCCACCGCCAATTCTTTCAACGTGGTCATCACCGACTTGCGATTGCCCGGTTTGAGCGGTTTGGAGCTGATCCGCCAGTTGCACGCCGCCCAGCCGCGCCTGGCGATTATTCTCACCACCGCTTTTGGCACGACCGACACTGCCATTGAGGCCACCAAACTGGGGGCCTTCGACTATTTGCTCAAGCCGTTCAACATGCCGCAGTTGCTGGAGTTGGTTCAGAAGGCGGCCCGGAGCAATAGCCTCATGTGCGAGCCGGTGGCGCTGGGGGAGGGGGAGGCGGGCGCGTCCCGCGACGCGCTGGTGGGGCACGGTCAAGCCATGCAGGCCATCTACAAGGAAATCGGGCGCATCGCCTCCAAGCCGGTGGATGTTCTCATCCGTGGCGAAACCGGCACGGGCAAGGAATTGATCGCGCGCGCCATTTACCAGCACGGCGACCGCGCCAGCGCCCCCTTCATCGCCATCAATTGCGCCGCCATCCCGGAAACGCTTTTGGAAAGCGAATTGTTCGGTCATGAACGCGGCGCTTTCACCGGGGCGCAGGCGCGCCGCATCGGGCGGTTCGAACAGGCAGGCAGCGGCACTATTTTCCTGGATGAAGTCGGCGACATGACCCTCGGCACGCAGGTCAAGCTGGTGCGGGTCCTCCAGGAAAAATGCCTGCAACGGCTGGGAGGCAAGGAGACCATCCCGGTCGATGCCCGGGTCATTGCGGCCACCCATCGCGACCTTGAAACCGCCATCCGCCAGAAGCAATTTCGCGAAGACTTGTATTACCGCCTCAATGTGATTGTCATCTCCCTGCCGCCTTTGCGCCAGCGACGTGAAGACATTCCGGACCTGATCCGCTATTTCCTGCAAAAGCATGGCCCACCCCTGGGCAGCGCCACGCCGTCCATTCATCCGGAAGCCATCTCGTTCCTGCAAGGGCAGGCCTGGCCGGGCAACGTGCGTGAATTGGAAAACGTCACCCGCAAGGCCCTTCTCCAGGCGCAACATTACACCATCAATATGGACCATGCTCGCGCCGCTCTCGCCAATAGCAACGCCCCCGCCTCCTCCGCGGACCATTCCCTGGCCCAATATGTAGATGATCTGCTCGCCGCCGCCCGGCGTGGCGAGTTGGCGGACGTTCACGCGCGGGTCATCGAAAACACCGAGCGGGAATTATTCGTGCGCGCCATAGCGCAGGCCGGCGGCAATCAGGCCAAAGCAGCCCGCTGGCTGGGCGTGACCCGCGTCACCATGAAAGCCAAACTCGTCCAATTCGGCCTCAGGCCGGTGGAAAGTGAGAATGAGCAAGTTTGAACCAAGAATTGAAAGCAGCCGCTACAAAAAGGCGCAACACGGCCGCTCCAGATCCGCTACATTCCTTGCGGGCGGGCGCTGGTTGAGGGGTCGCCGGCCTTTGAGCCCACACCCACGCAACCTTTTATAGCACGATTTAGCACGAATCGCCCCGAATTGGCCGGATTTTTCGCGCTTGAGTCCCGGCCTTTTCCGCGCCGATTTGGATTAAGATTATGATGATTGCTGACGGATTGAAGCATTGCGCAATGTTTACGCGTGCGACACATCTTTTGCTCAACCCACCCTTTGGATTAATGACAGCACCTGCAGACTGTAAGTGGGCGGGAGGGCGCATCACAGAAGCTGCCATATTTGTTGTCGCCGCTTTGGAACAAGCTAAGCCGGGAACGGAACTTCTGGCGATTCTTCCTGATGTTTTGCGTTCTGGATCATTTTCCCAACGCTGGCGCAACCGCGTCAGCGAACTGGCAGAAGTTCACTTAATTGAGCCATATGGAATTTTTGATGACCACGCAGATGTGGATGTCTTTCTTCTCCGACTAACCCGCAGAAACGGAGATAAATCCAAGCAAAAACAAATGTGGCCGATTCTGCGCAAAGGTCGGAAGACAATGGTCGCAGATTACTTCGATGTGCATGTCGGGCGAGTCGTGCCCCACCGCGATCCTAAGAAAGGGCCTCAGCACCCCTACATTCATCCACGATGCGTGCCTTCTTGGGTGGTAATGCGCGAGTTTCCAGAAAAACGCCGACACGAGGGTTTGGTCTATGA
Source organism: Verrucomicrobiota bacterium (assembly GCA_050014435.1). Taxonomy (GTDB): domain Bacteria; phylum Verrucomicrobiota; class Verrucomicrobiia; order Limisphaerales; family Palsa-1400; genus DASRLE01. The sequence continues at coordinate 19,343 of JBEKDI010000097.1, forward strand.
ACCGCCATTCGTCGTAATACGCCGCACCTCGCGCCCTGGTCATTTGTATCGTGCTACCGGTACCGTCATCACTGGCGAGCGTCCCGTGGCAGTTGAGAATCATCTCATCATCTGCCAGCCCAAAGATGGAAAAGTTAGGATTTGCAAAGAGTTGATGCAGCAACTCAAAACCAAGCAAGTGAATGAGTATTTGAATGCCCGGATTCGATGCCGCCACCTAACTGTGGGGTCGGTCCAAACGATACCTTTTAGTCCGCTTTAAGATTATGCAGAATGCCAAGAAACCTGAACAACACGACGCGAAGCCGATGGAGCGCCTCCGCTTTTCGACGACTGTGTTGCGATTGCTTGGCGAGGAACTGAACCCGTCGCCTGACCAAGGAATTCTTGAACTCATCAAAAACGCCTACGATGCAGACGCGAAGCAATGTACGGTTGAACTCAAAGGTGTGCATTTGAGAGGAGGCTCTATTCGCGTTTGGGATGATGGCAACGGTATGACTGCGGACGAAATTCGCAACGGCTGGCTCATTGTCGGAGATTCACTGAAAAACCGCAATGCCGAGAGTCCAGCCGGTCGCCCGTTGGTGGGAAGCAAAGGGCTTGGGCGCTTGGGAGCATTGCGTTTGGGGCAATTGGTCACACTTACAACCCGTTCCATAAAAGAGCCTGGGATTCAGTATCGTGTCGAAGTTGATTGGCAAGCGTTTGAGCTTCGCCCAAGCACGAATAACTCGGTCGGCTGCGTTCGCATTGCCGACCCCGACGGCATTTTTCAACAAAAAACTGATCGGCTTGGATTTGTTGATAGTGAGGCGTTCGATGAATTGCGACGTTTTGCTGATGACGTTCTCGATTGGATGGGGCGCGAACGTGTAAAAGAACGTGACCGGCGACGGAAAGCTCAACTTGAAGTTAATCGTCAAGAGAAACAGGAAGCGGAAATATTTGTGAAGGAAGCACTAAAGACCCTACCTGTTGCCCAACGTAAGTCAATCTCGGCGGCGATAGAAAAGCTGAAGACTGCCCACCAAACGGAAGTAGAATTGAAAGACGAAACCGCTCAACTATATTTCACTCTTGGCACTGTGGGCACTACGGCCGCCGCCTTCGCTCACCAGACAAAAGTTCCCATCAAAGGTATCTTGAATGACGCGAACACGTTGGATGAGTATCTTGGTGATCCACAAATGTTGACACTTTATCGGCAGGAGAGCAGTAAAGCTGTGAAACGCATCCAAAGTGAAGCGAATGCCATTTACTCTTTTTCGATTCTTCGAGGTTCATAATGGGTAGAGGTCTAGCTTTCCACAGAAGAAAAGGATCCGAATGCGGTAGTTCCGAAAGCTGCGGAAGCCTCGGGCGGCGGCTTTGATGCTCTGGATT
>JBEKDI010000098.1:0-20584 GCA_050014435.1 Verrucomicrobiota bacterium
GCTTCGAACTTATCCGTCAGCGTGCGGATTCGCGTGTCCAAATCCGCCGGCTCGAGGGCCAGGGCCGCGCTGGCCAGACCCGTCAACAGCAAACCAAGCATTAATGTTTTTGTTTTCATAATATCTGAAATTGAACCGCCAACTTTCCTGCTTCGACAAACAGCCTGCAAAACCGGGCCTTATCAATAAGGATCATGTCGTTGGCTGTGTCAACCTAAAGAATGCGCCGAAACTTCGCCATGGGGTATAACCCCACCATGTCTTAAAACGCTCTAGACGCTCTAGATTGAGAATTGGGCATTGAAAATCTCTCATTTGTCATTTGGAAAAGTCTGAGTGTGGTCCCGCGCCCTTGCAGGGCCGAAACTGTTGAAACAGTTTAAGGGTCATCTTGCGCCCAAATCCCCTCGTTAAAACGAGGGTTAATAAGAATGGGTTGACGCCCGCCGGGGCCAAGGGAGTCTCACCGCGCCGGGACAACTGCAAATGGAGGGCTTGTCATCGGCGGGGGACGGGGTATGATCGGGGCCGTGAAAAAAGGATATGTCTGGCCGATTTTGCTCATCGTCGTGTTCGCGTTGAGCCGGTGGCCGGGATTGATGCCGCCGAATTTCAGCGCGGCTTACGCCATTGTCTTTTGCGCGGGGCTGTATTTGCCGGGACGAATGGGGTGGATCGTTCCGTTGTGCGTGCTGGCGGGGAGCGATTTATTGATTAGTCTGTTCTTCTACCCTCAATACGGTTTTTCAGCGGGGCGTTTTATTGTTGATCAAGCGCCCAATTATCTGGCTTACGCGGGGCTGATCGGGTTGGGCCGGCTTTTTAGCGGAAAGAGGCCGTTGTGGCTGCTGATGGGAAGCGGATTGATCGGGGCGCTGCTGTTTTATCTCGTGACGAACACGGCGTCGTGGCTCACCCTGCCCTATGCGAAGACGCTGGCGGGCTGGATCCAAGCGCTGACCCGTGGACTGCCCCCCTACCCGCCGACGTGGGAGTTTTTCCGCAACACGCTGATCAGCGGCGGCCTGTTCACCGGCTTGTTTGTCGGGGCGATGAAAATGACCGAATCGTCCGAAGAGAAAGAAGCGGAAGAAGAGAAGGATGAGCCGGCCAAGGAGCCAGAGGCGGAGCCGGCCCGGTCGGAGCCTTAAGTGGTCGCGAGGAGGAAATTGAGACGGCACTGTGTGTTTTCAAGACGCGCGCGCCTCAAAAGAGCCGGCCTTCCGGCGCAAGTCCCGGCGGCCGGGAAAAAAGTTTTGGTGGTCTGCGAGTTGCTACTTGCATTCCTTCGGGGGAACTGCATATAAGTGAACAGGTTTCAGCCATGCTGTCGTTTTTGTTTATTTTACAGGCGCGGGCGGTGAACGCCGCCGGGCCGCTTTCTCTGCGGAGAATATGCGGCATGCGTTGGAACAGGAGCCAGGGGGCGTTGGACACCGGACATGTGCGGCGCCGGACCATTGGTTTGTCCTGAAGCTATGCCGATAAGAATCAATCTACTTGCCGAGGCCCAAGCCGACGCGGAAATGCGGCGGAAGAATCCGGTGAAGCGAGGGATATGGATCGGCGGCTTTCTGGTGTGCGTGGTTGTGCTGTGGATTGCCAAGCTGCAACTGGACATTTCTTTCGAGCAGCACCACTACACCAATATCGAGGGCCTGTGGAAAAACAAGCTTGCCACCTACACCATCGTGACGAACGAGCAGGTCAAAACCGGGGAGGTGGATCGGAAGCTGGCCGCGCTGGATTATCTGTCCACCAACCGCTTTTTGTGGGCGCCGGTGCTGAACGCGCTGCAACAAACCATGTTGGATGACGTTCAGGTCACACGGATCCGGGGCGAGCAGGCCCTTGGCAGGGAGGAAGGCCATGACGTTGGCAGTGGCGCCAGCCGCAGGCGCCTGCCGGGCGCGATGATTGAGAAAGTGAGCCTGTCCATCGAGGCAAAAGATTTGAAGCCCAATGAGCAGAATTACACCAAGTACAAGGAGAATCTTTGCACGTTTGACTTTTTTGCCAAGCGGTTGGGAAGGCGGGACGGCTTTGTCATGGATGGTGTTCTTGGTCCGCTGACGGTGGACCCGGTGGATCCGAACAAGCAATTTGTCACCTTCATGCTGTCCGCCCATTTCCCGGAGGTTCGCCATAGTGATTAATCTTACCAAAGCCCAGCGCGATCAACTGATCAGCATCGCCATCGGCACAGTGGGGCTGATGGGGGTTTTGTGGTACTTCGGCGTCACCAGCATGCAAGCCAGTCTGGCTGCCACGGAGCGGAAATCGGCTGAGATGCAGAAGAAGCTCCATGACGCCGAGGCCTTGATGAAACGGGAAGATGAAATCAACGGGACACTGCAATCCCGCAGTGAACTGCTGGCCAAGCGGGAAGCGGGACTAGCGCCGGACCGCGACTCCTATGCCTGGCTGATCAACACGATGAATACCTTCATCCAGTCGCGCAAGGTGAACATTGACACCTATAGCCAGCCAGAAATTAGCGAGACGGGGATCCTTCCGAAGTTTCCCTACCGCTGGGCTACGTTTCATCTCAGCGGGACGGGATATTACCACGATTTGGGCAGGTTTTTCGCCGATTTCGAGAACACCTTCCCTTATTTTCGCATTCAAAACGTGAACCTGTCGGCCAATTCCGGACCGGGAATGGAACCTGAGAAACTCAGTGTGACCTTTGACCTCGTCGCGCCTGTGGCTACCAGTAGTCCCGGACAATAAATGAATTGCATCACCCTAAGCAGTCGAGGCGCACAGATTTCCGCCCTGTGCGGGCTGGTTTTGGCGCTTGTGATTGCCGCCGGATGCGGCCCGACGGCCCCGCCATCCGCCCCTGCCAAGCCCAAGGTGGAGGCCCCGCAAATGGCGGCCGCGCCAGCCGCGCCAGCCAATCTTGCCGAGCAATACAATTCTGTTTTTGAGGATCTGCCTCCGCCAAAAGGCAAAGACCCGTTCTTCCCCATGTCCCACCGCCGCGAGCCGGTTCGCGCTACGGCTGAGTCACAGGCCGACGGCGGCGCTCCTGTGGAGCCGGTCCTCTCGCTTAAGGCGGTGATCGGTCGCGGCCAGGCGGTGATTAACAATGTGATTTTCGAACCGGGGGAAGAACAACCAGTCCGCGTCCCCAACGGCCATGTGCGGGTGCGGTGCATCAATATCGCCAGCAACTCCGTGCTGGTCCAGGTAGAAGGAGATGCCGGGCCCAAGCGATTATTTATGGAGCAAAAAAAGAACAACTGAGGCACCATGAACCATATCCCCGTCAAGCGAATGATCAAATCCGTTCCAGCCATTATGCAACCCAAGAATATATTTGCGCTCATCGTCGTTGTCCTTGCACCCTGCATGCCAGCCGTAGCCCAACAAAGCTCCACACCCACGGCGCCCCCTCCCTCCGCCCCGTCGCCCGGCACTGCGCAGTCCGGCCAGGCCGAGCCCATGTTCAAACCGCCCGAACCCGCCGTTGTCGCACACGGCACCGGCACCGAGCCGTCCACCACCGAGGTCGTCGCATTGACGAATGAGCTGGGAGACGAAATCCTGGATACGGTGGTCTTTGACGGCATCCCATTGCCCGACGCGGTGCGGGCGCTGGCCCTGCAGGCCGGGCTGAACATTCAATTTGACCCCAGGCTTCTCAACACCGTCGGTCCAGACGGCCGATCCATTCCCGTCACGCCGCCGACCATAACGGAAAAATGGAAGAAGGTGACGGCCAAGCAGGCGTTGACCTCGTTGTTGGATAACTGGGGCTGGCAATTGGTGATGGATCCCCGCACGCCAATCGGGCGCATCACGGCGAAGGATCCAGCTGCCTTGGAACCTTTGGTGACCACGGTCATTGAGTTGGAGTACAGCAACCCGACGAACATTCTGGCCGAAGTGCAGCCCACCTTGTCCGGCCGCAGCTCGATTATCAGTGACCCGCGCACGCACAAGTTGATCATCCGGACCACCGACAAGGAACTGCCCGGGGTTGAGGCGCTCATTTCCAAACTGGACACGGCCACGCGCCAGGTGCTGATCGAGGCCAAAATCGTGGAAACAACCAAGGACATCACCTCGGCCAAAGGAGTCGATTGGACCGGCACGCTCGCCGCACAGCATGTCAGCTTCGGCAACGGTCTGACCTCTGGAATCATTGGAGCGACCAATACGAGCTTTACCGCCCCTGTGACATCCGGAACGACGACATTGCCGGGCGGCACCACCATTCCCACCACTTCGGGTGGTGGAATGATGTCAGCCACGACCAACGTCTCCTCCCTGACGACCTTGATTCCAGGATCGCCCTCCAGTGGAGGCGGCATCTCAGTGAACACGGCCCACGGCTTTACCCCAGCCACCGCCTTCCTGAGCGCCGATGGTGTCTCGGCGGTGCTGTCGTTCCTCAACACGGATGCCGACACGAGGTCGATGTCCTTCCCGCGCACGGTGGCGCTGGATGGAGTCCAGACTGTAATCATGTCCGTGCAGAACATCCCCATTTTTGAACAGACGCAGAGCGCCCCGGCCGCCGGAGCCGTCGCGGGACTGGCCACGGTCCTGCCCAATTATGATAAGAAGGTGGAAGGAACAGTCCTTAATGAAGTGGGCGTGAAATTGACGGTGATACCGCGCATTGCCGGTCCCACCAATATTCTGATGGACGTGAGGCCGGAAATCTCGTCCGTGGATGCGCAGGTGGCCAGCTACACCCTGGATGGGCAGGTCAGCACATCGCCCATTTTTGACCGGCGCAGGGTGACGACGCAGGCGGCAGTGCCCAGCGGCTACACCCTGGTGCTGGGCGGAGTGGAGATTGACAATATGCTCAACAGCGCCACCAAGGTGCCTTTGTTTGGTGATATCCCCGGCCTGGGCAGTTTGTTCCGCAGCAACAGCAAAACCCGCAACAAGGATATGATCCTGATTTTTGTCACGCCCACCATCATCGACGACAGTGATTTTCAACCCGGCCGTTCGCGGTTCTTGAAAAGCAAGGACAACCCGCCGGTCGCCGAGGAAGGCGCTTGGGACAGCGCCAAGCCCTACGATTGGACCAAGCCGAAGACTACGGTAGCCCCATCCTATCAACCCTGAGCCCTTATTTATGAGCATAAATCGAAATAATCCAGATTGGCGGGGGGCGCTGGCGGGCTTGGCCCTGCTGGCCTTCGTCACGGCCTCGCCGGGACAAGTTTCGGTTGAAACGGTCGGCGGCGGAGTCCGGAGTGAGTGCGGTCCCAGCGCGGGATTTGTCGGTGGCAATACGTACACGGCCGCTCAATTCAACCAGCCGTATGCCGCCGCCTTGGATTCGCAGGGGAACCTCTGGATCGCCGACCTGAAGAACTCCGACGTCGAGCAAGTCAGCCAGGCGGGCAATCGCACCTCCAGCATCACCTACCCCTATTACTCCGGCAGCAATCATCATCCGTTCCCCGGTGTCGTCGGTACCGCGGTAGATTCCGGCAACAACCTTTATGTGCTGACCACAACCAATTTGTCCGTGTATCAGAACGTGATCGAGTCCTTTCCGGATTTGAACCTCGTGTTGCCCCTTTCCCTCAGCATGTTTTCCTCCGCGCCAGCCACGGCCATCGCCGTCGCCAGCGACGCCAAAACGAATATTTACATCTCTTTCACAAACAGCCTGGGAGGCACGATCATCCGGATTCCGCAGCCTTATGACGGGGCCTACAGCATCGTGGTGAACGATTACGCGTTTGCGCCCGCCGGCTTGACCCTGCGGGAAGATGGGAGGCTGGCGGTCAGCGACACGCTCAATGACGGCATTTATGTCGTGACCACCAACACTGGATCCACGCCGATCCTGGTCACCGGCGGTTTGGGGCCTGGATATGTCAATGGCGCGGCAGGTTCCGCCAGGTTCAATCAACCCCATGGCATTGCCGCGTCGGGCGACGGGCGCATGGTGGTGTGCGACACCCTGAACAACTATTTGCGCGTGATAGACACCAACTTCAATACGACGACGCTTTACGGCACGCCCAGCAACATTTGGACGGGGACCTGCTGCAGTTGCGACCCGGCGCTGTACGCGGGCTGGGTGGACGGAACGGCGGGGGACACCACCTCCAGTGCTTCGGGCCGCGAGCCGGTCAGCGTCACCATCTCCTCGAATGGCACTCTTTTTGTGACGGAGCTTTATTACAATCTCATCCGGTCTGTGAGCGGCAGCGGGCTGACACCGGTGACCAGCATCAGTTCCAGCAGTTCTTCAACCAACCTTCCGATAGTGATCACGGAGGAGGCAACCCCAGTCTCCGGGACCATCGAAACGCTGAATGCAAACGTCGATCCGAACGGCTCGGAGACCACCGTTTTCTACTACTGGGGCATCGTGGGCATATCCACTAACACCACGGGGCCTGTGCTTCTCAGCGACCCGACCATTCTGAACGTCACCAACCCGGTACCTATAAATGTGAGCAACTTGCAGGCGAACACGCAATATTACTTCGAGGCTGTGGCGAACAACGCCGGCGGTACCAGCTATGGTGGTCAACGCAACTTCTTTACGACGCCGGTGGAGGCGTCGGTTGTAACCCTCGATCCCAATTCCGGTTACTTTCCCGAGTGCGAGACGATCACTGTCACCAGTTCGGTGTCCAATATCTACTACACGGAGAATGGCAGCACTCCCACCACCAACAGCGACCAGGTGGTCATCACCCAGACCAACGGCTCGGGCCTTTTCATCGGCACTTTCCAATGGTGCAATCCTTACGAGGACCTGAGCGCTCTGCAAATCATCACCGTCAGCGGCGGCGTGGCCAGCGAGGTGCAGACCGGCGGTTCCTTGCAGACGAACCAACTGGGCTTTGTGCGCAGCCCGTTTGCGGGCATTGGTTCGACCGCCTTTGTCCCTATTGTTTTGGATTTGCAGAGCAATTACCAGGTCGAGTCGCTGCTGTTCCGGGTTGAAGTCACGCCGAATGGCTCGGCGCCCGTGATATCGTCCTTGAACCTGTTGCCGGTCTCGTCAAATGATTTTGTCCAGTTTGTCGGCGGCAACGTGGCGAATTCGCCGGTCACCTTCAGCACAACTCCTTATACCACCTCCAGCAACGGCCAGGGGCTGGTCGTGGCCACTGAAAGCGAGAACACCGGGTTGGACATCCAGAATTTTGGCGTGGTGGGGCTGTTGGAATTTCAGATTCCCGTTTCCGCAAGCACAAACCAGAGCTACAGCCTCAACATCCTCTATCCTTCAGGCACATTCGGCGGCTATACGGATTCGATCCCGATGTCAGCCATGTCCATTCAAACGCTGAAGGTGGCGGATCTGCCCTATCTGGCGGGGGGCGTCGAGCCGTCTTACGGCTACGATGCCGGGGAGTTTGGCAACGGCGTGCTGGAGGACAGCGATTTTAATGCTATTCTTTTTGCATCGATGGGCATTCGAGTTCCCCCCGTGAACAGCGATGCCTTCAACGCCATGGATGTCTATCCGCAGACCCCATTCCAAAATGGCGATGGGTTGATCCAGTATCAGGATTGGAACACCGTCATGATGCGGGCGGTCGGCTTGGATTTGCCCAATTGGATCCGCTACTGGACCAATGGTGGCGAGCTATTCGGCGAGTCAACCAACGCCCCGGCCGGGCTTCCCGGAAACCCCGCTGTTCCCACCGCCGCTGCCGCGCAAATGGAGCCGGCAGGCTCTCCGCCTGGATTGGTCTGGCATTGCCCGGCCTCGGTTGGCGCCGGCACAGTGACGAATCTGACTCCCGGCCAGACATGTTCCCTGCCGGTGTATGCCAACATCCTGCCCGGATACAGCCTTTCCGGCTTTCAATTCCGAGCCGTCGTTTCGCCCAATGGCAACGCACCTCCCGTGGGGCAGGTGACCTACAACCCGGCGGGAGCCGCCGCGGGCAAGGCGAGCCTGATGTCATTCTCCGGCTTGTCGGAAAATGACATCCTCAACGCCTGGCCATTAAACTCCTTCACCCCGCCGCTGGAGAACAGCAATTACATCGGCACCATCAGCTTTCAAATTCCGGCCACGGCCCAGGCCGGCCAATCGTATGCCGTGCATTTTATTGGCGTTGACGGCGCGCCCGGCACCAACACCGATTATGCCATGGAGAGTTTCCCCGGCTTTGCCTGGGTGCGTTCGAGTGCCCTGCAACCGGCGTCGATCACATCCGACGAGTGGAAAGCGCATTTCTTTGGCAGCCTGACCAACAGCCTGGCGGGCGACAATGTCGATGCTGATGGCGACGGGGCGCTGAATTGGCAGGAATACCTGGCCGGCACAGACCCGACCAATCCTGCCTCTGTCCTGCAATTTGGGAGCGCGGGCCTATCCACCAATGGCGTGAGCGGGGTTGCCTTGAACTGGCTGACAGCACCGGGAAAGACCTATGTCCTGGAATCCATTCCGGCGCTGGGGCAGGGAAGTTGGACAGCCATCAGCACGAACACGGGGGATGGCTATCCTCATCAATTCATCCAAACGATATATAACGATAATGCGCACTTCTATCGCATTGTCCTACAGCCATGATGACTACATTCCACAGTTTAATCCGTTCCCGGTCAGGCCGGCTGCTTGCGGCCAGCCTGGCGGCGATGGCGATTCTGGCGCCCCGGCTGCAAGCCCAGTATGTGTCCACCGTTATTTCCAGCGGGCTCAGCGAGCCGTACGGCGCCACTACGGACCCAGGCGGCAACGTCTATATCACCGACACTGTCAACAACCGGATTGTCAAATACGTTCCGACCCTGAACACGGTATCGACCCTGGCCGGAGGCGACGGGCAGCTGCTCTATGGGACGAACAATGGCGCCGGCGGCGCGGCGCGATTCAACACGCCCAAGGGAATTGTCTATGCCCGCGGTGGCCTGGTGGTGGTGGATCAGGGCAATCAAGAGCTTCGATACGTTTCGCTGGCGGGAGCGGTGTCGAACCTCGCCGGCACGACCGGCGTCTATGGCCTGAGCAACGGCCCGGCCTTGGGCGGGGCGCAATTCACCTATCCCACCGGCATCGCGGTCGCCAACGACGGCGCAACCCTTTACATCGCGGACCAGGGCAACAATGCCATCCGCATGTTGTCCACCAATAATGTGGTCTCAACCGTTAACGTCGGGGGCTATCAATTTTATCTCCCTTCCGCGGTGGCGGTGGATAACAACAACAACCTTTGGGTGGCGGATTCGGGCCATGACGTCATTTGTGTAATCAGCAACGGCACGTCAACGGCGCAGGTCATTGCGGGCACTCCCGGGGTCATCGGCACCAACGATTCCCTGACGGCGGCCAGCGCGCTGTTCAACCTGCCGAGCGGACTTTTTTGGGACAATAACAACAATCTGCTGGTGATCAGCGACACGCGCAACAACACCGTTCGCAGCCTGTTTTCAACCAATGTCCAGGGTGTGACCGGCTACGCCGTCCAAACCGTTGCGGGAATTCCGGGCACGCACGGCTTTGTCGATGGCGCGCCGGGTGTTGCGGAATTCTGGTATCCGCTTGGCCTGTGCCTGGATGCGGGCGCCTCGGGGTATTACGTGGTGGACTCGGACAACAACGCCCTGCGCGCGTTGCAACCGACCGAGCCGCCGCCGCCGCCGGTTCCCGTTCCGAACCCGGTCATCGGGTATGTGACCTTTCCCATAATAAACGGCGAGCCGAGCGCGACCTTCAATCCGATTACCGCGCAGATCTCCATATTCAACAATGTCCCGACGCTAGCCATTGAGCAATTGGACCCCACCGTGGCGACCTATATGAGTTATGGAGCAACGGGCACGTTTATTTTGCCTCCAAGCGCAAGCACAGGGCAGGTGTCGCCTGTGTTCACTCAAGCCAGTGTCGCAGCTACTGGGTTTCCCGGTTTGAGTATTACCATCATGCCATCCCTGACTCTGGAGACCATCAGCGCAGCCACCGGCCGCCCCTCCAGCGCCGCTGTCAGCGCCATAATTGAGTTTGTCACGTCCAACCCGAACATCCTGGGCAACGATGCCGCTGACATCGTGCTGAGCAATGCCACCTCGGGCGCGCAGATGTATTATGTGCTGGACAATTCGACCAACTCCCCGACCAATGACGGCAGCTATGGGATCGGCCCTGTTACCAGCGGAACAACGCTGAGCTTCAACCTCACCAGCAATGTAAATCTGAAGGTTCGTGCCTTTACGGACGGTTTTGCTCCCAGCGCCACCGTCATCGAATCGCTCACCGTTGCCAATGATATCGGCAACCAGCTCGACTTCGGATTTGCCAGCGGCGTGGCATCCAGCAAATACATCACCGCTCCCGGCCGGACCTACTTTGCGCCCATAACCCTTACTGAACTGCCCGGCACTACCATCTACTCGATGCAGTTTGATCTTAGAGAATCAGGGACTAATTTCCCCGTGATCACAAACACCTGGGCCTTTCAATCCCTGATGATGATGCCAACGTCAAACGGGTATGTCGTTCCCATCCCGCCCGACATCATCATCCCCCTAAGCCCGGGTTCGACGAATCTTACTAACATCTCCACCGGGTATGTAACGACAAATGATGTAATGGAGCTTGCCTGGATTACGGTACCTCCCCAAACCAATTTATACCCCACAACCACGCAGGATCTTACCTCAATGTCCGAGGCCCAGGGCCATGCTTTTTCTGAATCGGGCGATCAGGTGCTTGTCGGCTTTTTCGCCTTCTTGACTCCAACCGTGAATTCGGTCGGAAACACTTATACGCTCCAGGCCAGTCTGCCTTCGGCCTCAACGTTTGCTTCAGGAGGATCCGCACCAAACGAGCCGTTGGGTGTCTATGTGCAAGCGCTGACCAATGGTTCAACCGGCATTGGCTCCATCAATGCCCTTAAGAAAGTCACGGTGACCAACAGCGTTTCATACCTTGTCGGCGATGTTTATCCTTTTTATTGGTACAACGCTGGCGAATTTGGCGATGGTAGCCTGCTGAACGATGATGTCGTAACAACCTACGTATCTGCCGTTGGTTCCACGGAAGGCCCATACAACTATCCTCCCACCGCCAGCGATTACTTCGACGCGATGGACTCGGCGGGCAACTTGACCATTCCTTACGATGCCGACGACAGCGCCATTAATCTCATGACGACTGGCGACGGCGTCCTGGCGGTAAATGACGTGTATGTGACCCTGCGGCGCTCGTTGGACACGAACCTCATTTGGTGGGTTCGCACCTGGTCCAACGGCATTCTCTCCGTCTCGCCATTTACCAATTTTGTCACATCCGCCATTCATCCGGAACCGTTGAGCAGCGCCCGGAGCCAGGCTTCTGTGGTCACGCCGCGGTCCATTACCATTGCGGCGGACCAGATTCAGTCCGGCGGCAACCTCTCAGTGCAAGTGCCGATTCGGGTTTTGGCCGCAGATCCCATTTATCCGGTCCGCGTCCTGATGCTCAACGTCGAAATTGATCCTCTGGACGGATCTCCACCCATTACGAGCGCGATTTCCTTTGCGACCGGCGCCAATCTTTCGGCGCAGCCCCTGTCCTCGTCGCAAGGCCCCAATAATTATGCGGCCGCCTGGCTGGATTCGACTGTTTCCGGCGTCAGCGGAACGAACATCATCGGCACCCTGTCCGTGACGCTGCCGTCGAATGTCACCACCAATTCCGCCTACCGCGTCCACTTCGATCACTTCTCCGCCTCGCCCAATGGGCTCGCCCTCTTTAAGTCCACGGTGCAGGATGGCTTGATTACTGTCGAAGACCGCAGCGGCTCCAGTTGGGGTGACGGCATTTCCGATTCCTGGCGCTTGCGCTGGTTCGGCACGGTTTCCAACGCGCTGTCCGCCGCCTGCGCGGATCCGGATGGCGATGGCGCTTCCAACTGGGCCGAATATGTGGCCGGGACAAATCCGCTGGACTCGACCTCGGTCTTTCAATTGCTGCCGGGCGGCTCATCCGGCTCGTCGAACTTCACCCTGCAATGGCCGTCTGTGGTGAATAAGAGCTACACCGTGCAATATTCCACCAGTCTGACCTCGGGGAGTTGGACGACGCTGGCCACCAACATTCCGGGCAACGGCCAGGCCATGCAGTGGACGGACAGCAACGGGACAGGCCAGGCGCGATTCTATCGCGCCCTCGTGCAATAGGCGGGCGCGGATGTTTACTGAATGGCCAGGGCTTGTTTGATTTGGAATTTTTCGACGCGTTTGCGCAAGGTGGCGCGGGTTACGCCCAGCAGTTTGGCGGCCTGTACCTGGTTGCCCTTGGTTTCCAACAGGGCCTGGATGATCAATTCGCGCTCCACGGCAGGAAGAATCTTCAGGTTCTCCTGATCGCGCGCCCATTGAAACAGCATCCGGCTAATGGACGCCAGGTCCGCTGGTTTCTCCTCAGTCGGGGCGGCGCCGGGCGCTCCCGGGACGGCGGACGCACGTTCGGTGGCGGGAGAAATCCCGCTGGAAATCAGCGCCGGCAAATCGCCGGGCAGGATCACATCGCCCTTGGCCATGACCGTGGCCCGCTGGATCACGTTCTCCAACTCCCGCACGTTGCCGGGCCATTGAAACCGTTCCAGCATTTCCACCACCGACGGCAGGATGGATTTGGGGGGGCGGTTCTGCGCTTGGGCGAATTTTTTCAGGAAATAATTGACGAGCAGCGGAATATCATCCCGCCGCTCGCGCAAGGGGGGAATATGGATGCGCACGACGTTGAGCCGGTAGAACAAATCCTCGCGGAACTCGCGCGCCGCCACGGCTTGTTCGAGGCGCTTGTGGGTGGCGGCGATGACCCGCACGTCCACCTTGATGGGTTGGTTGCCCCCCACCCGCTCGAAGGAGCCGGACTGGAGCACGCGCAGGATTTTGGCCTGGGTGGGCAGGGACATGTCGCCGATCTCGTCCAGGAAGATCGTGCCGCCGTCGCATTGCTCGAATTTGCCGATGCGCTGGGCGGCGGCGCCGGTGAAGGCGCCCCTTTCGTGTCCGAATAATTCGCTTTCGAGCAGGTTCTCCGGGATGGCGGCGCAATTAATGGCCAGGAAAGTCGCTTCGCTGCGTTTGCCGTGATGGTAAATGGCCCGGGCCACCAGTTCCTTGCCCGTGCCGCTTTCCCCGGTGATGAGGGCGGTGGCGTCGCTGGCGGCCAATTGGCCGATGACCTTGAACACCTCCTGCATGGCCTGGCTGCGGCCGATTATGCCCTGGTCATAATCCTCGGATTCCAGCAGCGGCTCGTACGAGACCACCTGCCGCATGTCGCGCGCCGCCTTGAGGGCATTGAGCACGATCTGTTTGAGCCGGGGAACATCGAAGGGCTTGAGCAGGTAGTCGTAAGCGCCCAGCTTCATGGCTTCGATGGCGGTTTGAGTCGTGCCATAGGCCGTCATCATGATGACCATCTGTTTGGCATCCACCTGGCGCAGGCGCCGCAGGGTTTCCAGCCCGCTCATTCCCCCCATACGCACGTCCATGATGACCAGATCCGGTTTGAGCCGGGGCAGGATTTTCAGCCCCTCTTCGCCGCTGTTGGCGGTGGTCAATTCGATGTCCGCCTGGTCGAAGATGCGCCGGAAAGAATACTGCACGTCCGCTTCGTCATCAATTAAGAGCACTTTATCCATATACTGCGTGAACACAGTAAAAGCGCCGCGACGGGATTGCACTGTTTTTTTTGGGCGGGTGCCCATCCCGCTTCGCAACCGGCCGGAATGGTCCGCATGGCTGCGGGAGGCGTTTAAGGGCGGGCCGGGGTGTCCAGGGGATCGCCCAGCAATCGCTGAATTTCGCTGACAATCGTGCTCAGGGAGGCGGTCTTGTCGAGATAACTAGCCACCTTCTTTTGAATCGTGTCGCGCACGACCTGGCGGTCGAAGACCGCACCTGTCAGGAGCAGGATCGGCGTGGTGGGCGCCAGCTTTTTGAATTCCTCGATCAAAACAAAGCCGTCGCCCTCTTCAATTTGGAAATCCATGATGATCAACTGAGGCGGGTCTTCCTTGACGATTTTTTTGGCGACGTCAGGCTCAGCCGCGGTGGAGACGCGATAGCCCTTCATGGTCAGCGCTTCCTGCAACAATTCACGGATATCGGGTTCGTCATCGACAGAGAGAATATGTTTCTTCATGGGGATAGACCTTTCCCGCTCAGCCCGGTTTGCGCGATCCGTTCTGCATGCGCACGGTGACCACCGCGCCCACGACCTTGTCATGATCGCGCAAGGGAACCATGCTGTAACGCACGGGGGCGGTCTGGCCGGATTTGGTGAGCAAGAGGGCTTCGCGGTCCTGAATCTCCCGGCCTTCATGCATGGCAAAGGTGATGGGATTCTGGGGAGGCACGCCGGCGGCATCCTCCGCACTCGACCGCAAAACCCGGTCGAGGGACTGGGCTACAAGCTCTTGCGGCTCCCACTGGGTCTGGTGGGAGACGGCAGGATTGATGCGGCTGATGTTCAAGGCCCGGCTGACGACGAAAACAAGCTCGTAAATGGTATTGATGATCAACTGGCTGTAGCGGAGTTGATGGTCCAGGGCCTGGCTGGACCAGCGCCGCTCCAGGTTTTCCTGTTTGAGGGACTTGTTGGTATTGACCAATTCCACCGTTCGTTCCTGCACCTTGGTTTCCAATTGCGCATTGGCGTCCTCCAAGGCTTGTGCGGCGCGCCGCCGGGCGGCCAGGTCATCGCGCAGGAGCCAAACGACCAACGCCAGCAGCACGAAATTCACGATGACCCCCGTATAAACCGTGGTGCGCGTGGCCTGCGCAACTAGATGCGACTCTTGATCGCGCTGCTTAAGTAGATTGTTTTCCTGATCGGTGATGTTTTCGACCAGGCGCTGGATTTTGCCCATTGGCTCGACGTCCGGATGCGCAGTCATGAACTGGCGCGCGGCGTCCAGGCCGCTTTGGGCGCGGGCCAGGACGACGGAGCGGGTAAAATCAATGCGGTTGCTGATCAGGGTTTCCAGTTCGAGTATCTGCTGGTTCTGCAATTCCTTCTCTTCACCATGCTGCGTCAGGGCATTGGCCACGGACAGGTGTTCGAGCATTTCCCCATAAGCGGAGCGGTAAGCGCCCTGGTCCGGCGGCTCGCCGGTCAGCAGGTAGGTGCGCAAGGCGGCATCGCCCGCATGCAAGCAGGAGAGAATGTCGTTGGCTTCGATGATGAAGGCGTGGGTTTTATTGACCCAGTCGCTGCTTACGGTGGATTTATTGATGGTGGTCACGGCGGACCAGGCGACGAAGACAAGTATCCCCAACATCAGCACAAAGAGGCCGATGACACGCTGCTTAATTCTCTCTTTCATGCGCGCTGGTCCGATGGATCAAAAATTAATGGCAATGGTACTAGTCGGAGTTTTCCCGGCAACAGGGTCAGAAGATGCTGGATCGGTCTCGACCACGGTGGCCAATATCTCGCCCACGCCGCTAGAGCAAATAAACTCAGAGGCCGTCGTCCAGTCCAGATTGAGCGAGCTGGCCAGGGTGGTGGCAATCTGCCGGATAGTGGAACCGGAGCCTTCCAATTGCAGGGAGGAGTTGGTCCAGGTGTAATGAATAAAACTGCCGGCCTGGCTGACGTAACAAGCATCATCGTTCAGCCCCGGCATGTTGACCACAATCAGCCTTGCGGGGTACCCCTGCCCCGGCAAAACTCGGCCGGCCAGAATGACGTAGTCATAAGGCTGGATGACACGAAAGAACTGCATCCGGGCCGCAGCCGTTGTTATGGGCAACACGGCAATTTGGGCCGCAGGCACAAAGGCCAGATCAATCGCGTCCTGGGGTTGGCCGGGCACGGGATTCGTTTCGATTGGCGCGACGTTGGTCAGGGCCACATTCGTAATGGTCGTCCAAGAGAAAGGCGCAGTCGGATTGGTCGTGCTTTGCACCTCGACGGTCGCACCCACTGTTCCGCCAATATTCAAATTCGGCTGGCCGTTGGTAACGGTCAAACGGAGCAGCGGCGGGATGCCCCATATTTGCGCCTGCACAACATTGGTTGATGAAGCCGAAGCGGATGAGCCGGAACCGGAGCTGGAACCCGACCCTCCCGTCGTACTGGTGCCGGAGCCGGAACTGCTTGGCGGCGGCGCGCTGCCGGCCACTCCGCCCGGCGGCAGCGGCGGCGCGGGGGGTGCGCGGACAACCGGGGCATTGCTACTGAACTGTACCACAATGGAAAACGGACTGACCTGGCCATTGCTGGTAAAGGCGGCCACAGCAATGTAATAGACAGTGCCGTAGGCCAGATTGCTGATGGTTCCGGTGGTTTGACCGGCAGGATAGGTATTCGTGGCGGGATAAACGCCGGTGCTCAAGCCCCAAGCCAGGTAATATCCGGCCAGGCCGGTAGCCGTGGTTGCATTCCACCCGAGGGTCACCTGCGCCTGGGCCTGGCCATTCTCCACAAAGCGGCCGGAGAATAGTCCAAGACCAAAAACAAACATCAAAATCAGTCTGCGCATGTCCTTCCCAGTTCTCTTCACACAATTGCAATCCAACCTTCCTGGAACGTCTCGGCGCAACTTCCATGCCATTCACATTGTGCAGCTGTTTTGCAAATTCACGACCGCAGGCCAGGAAACAGTGCGATATTGCCAGTGTCTTCGCTATTGACAAGCACTATCCGGGCAAGGCACCCGGGGGCGGTCGCCCTCTGCCAAAAACCGGCCCGACGCCTCGTTATTTGACGGAAGCGTCCAGGCTCACCCCTTCTTTTGTGCTTCGGGCGTAGATGCGACCGTTGCTGATGCTGGCGTAGTTCCAGCATTTACCAGCAAGGACATGGCACCGCGCCTCCTCGGTGTAGGCTGTCGGGGTGGCTTTGACCAATACCAGATCGCCTGCATCGCTCAAGACCAGCACACGGCCATCGACAAGGGTGCATCCCCCCGGGCCAAAGCCGTCTTGCGACCACATCACTCGTCCGGTGGCCATCTCGACACATTTGAGCGGCGCCCGGCCAAACTGCGCCTGGCCGTAAATGCCATAGAGATAACCATTGGCGCAAACCGGCGTGCTCCAATGGCTGGCGATAACATTAGCCGGCTGATACCAGACCCGCGTCGCTCTAAAACCGCCGGCGGTTTTGGTGATGCGGCATGCGCTGGAGCCGATTCCGTAACCTGCCGAACAATACACCATGTCCCCGGATACAACCGGCGAAATCGCCGCGGAACCCGAGTAGCGGAAGGGGTAGCGCCACAGCACCGCGCCCGTCTTTGGCACGACTGAAACCAATCCGGATTGCGTGTAGAAAATGACCTGGCGCTGGCCAAGCAATGTAACGGCAACCGGGGTGGAGTGGGTCATCATATCGTCCTGGCCCTGCCACACGACGTGTCCGTCATGCTTGTCAAACGCCAGCAGCGCCTGTCCAACGCCGCCGCCGGCCACAAAGACCAAATCACCGTCAATCAGCGGGGAGGCGGCGCTTTCCCAATGAATATTCCGGCCGTCGTGATCCTTGGCCAAATCACAGGCCCAGATTTGTTTCCCCGTCCCCGCATCCAGGCATTGCAACACCATTCGGGCAGAATACGTATAGACCCGGCCATCGTCGTAAGTCGGGGTCGAACGCGGGCCGTCTCCGCCGTCGTTGCCAGGCGCGCCTTTGCTGCCGCCACCGTCGTATTTGGCGACGCCGAGGGGAACGGCCCAAAGTTCCCGGCCGCTATTGGCATCCAGCGCCACGCAAACCTCCTGGTCCGCCCCGTCCACCGGGCGCAGGACCAGGGTAAAAGCTTTGCCCCCGGCGACCGTAAGGGCGCTGAAGCCATCGGTGAGAGGGGCTTTCCAAATCTGGCGCAGGCCGCTCTGCGGCCATTGCGTGGCGATCATCTCGGGACTTGTGCCATCGTGATTCGGCCCGCGAAATTGCGTCCAGTCAACGGCGGGAACGCGGCAGGGGAACGCGCTTGCCGCCAGCGCAAAAAGCAGGGTTGTCTTGTATTTAGTAATCATGGCGAACATAGCATCTGCCAAGAAAACCACGTGTCAAGGCGCATTGGGCATTCTTCTGACCGCTTCTTGACAACGTTTCGCCAGGCGGGTCATTGTGTCCCATGCGTTATCGAATTCTTGGTGATACCGGGCTGCGGGTGTCGGTGATTGGAATCGGCACCTGGCAATTGGGCGGGGAATGGGGACGCGCCTTTTCCCAGGCTGAGGCGGATGCCATTTTCGACCAGGCCGCCGGCGAGGGCATCAACCTTGTTGATACGGCGGAATGTTACGGGGACCACACGGCGGAAAGATCGGTGGGCGAATATCTGGCCCGGCACGATCGCTCCCGCTGGATTGTGGCGACAAAATTTGGCCATCGCTTCCGCAGCTTCATGCAACGGGATGACGTTTTCAGCGCCGATGACGTGCGCCGGCAATTGGAGGATTCCCTTCGAGCTTTGCGGGTTGAGCGCATTGATCTTTATCAGTTCCATTCCGGATCGGACGCGCTATTTCAGAATGAGGAGTTGTGGGCGATGCTGGCCGAACAGACGCGGGCCGGAAAAATCCGGCATTTGGGAGTATCCATCCTGGGCAAGGGCAGCGAAATCCAGGCGCGCGAGGCCCGGCACTGGGGCGCGGAAGTCCTGCAGGTGGTTTACAATCGGCTGGATCGCCGCCCGGAGCAGCTTTACTTCCCCCATGCGGAGCGCGGGCATCTTGGGATTCTGGCGCGCGTGCCCCTGGCCAGCGGGTTGTTAAGCGGCAAATACCGCCCTGGCTCCACTTTTCCGCCGAATGACGTCCGGGCCACATTCGACCCGGAGAGAATGCGCAGGGACATGGCCGAAGTGGAACGCATCCAAAAGGAGGAAGTGCCGCCGGGAATTCCAATGTCGCATTGGGCGTTGGCCTGGTGCCTGAAAAATCCGTTGGTGGCCGCGGTCATTCCGGGCTGCAAAGACCCGGCCCAAGTCCGCGCCAATGCGGCCGCCGCTGCTTTGGTGGAAGGTTAATCGCGCTCTATTGCAGTCGTTGATAAAGTTGGGCCAGTCCGCGCTGGGCGTACTCGGCGGCCAGCAGAACCAGAACCATCGAAAGAACCGGCGCGAAATCGATTTTCCAAACGCGGAGGGGCACTTTCTGCAAGGGCTGCAAAATCCGCCGCGCCGTGGCATCGACAAAATTCCACAGGGGAAATTCCCCCAAATACACGTAGCTGTTGAACAGGTACAAAACCAAAAGAGCGACGATCAAGAACTTGAGGGTCAGATAAGCTGCCAGTCCGATCACCGCTCCCTGGGCCAGCAAGCGCCCCGGGGCATTGCCGGGCACCAAGTCGAACCTCGCCAGCAGCGGATGGAGCAGACACCAAGCCAGCGCGGTGAAGGCCAAAGGCAGAAGCAGCTTGAGAGCGGCGGGCAACCGTTCCAGGCGGCCCAGCCAGAGGCGCAGCAGGCGTTGCACCGGATCGGCGTTGGGCACCTGCGCATTGAGGCACGAGAGCAACAGCAGCCAGAGGTAAAAAACCCCCAGGGCCACGCCGAAGCTCAAGACCGAAAACAGCACCATGCGCCCCGGCAAATCGACGCGGAACGACAAGGTGATTGGCCCGAGAAACAGGCGGGGACTCCAATGAATCGGCGGACCTGCCTCCCAATAAAAAAGCGCCCGCAACACCAGCAACACCGGCAACGCTCCCCAATAATAATAGCGCGGCCGCGGCGGCCCGGCGGGGCGAAGCGTCCTAACGATCGACGTGCCGGCCTGTGCTCCGACCGGCGCCTCAGCCGCCCGCCAATTCAGCCACAGCAGCATTCCGACAACATTCAAAATGTAATCAATCAGGCTCAACTGTCAGGATGAGAATCGGGGCAAAGATTAGGAGCAAGCTCCGCAAAAGGCCAATCAAAACCGGAAACCCGTCACAAATGCCGTCACAACCCGGCACGGAGCCGTCACAAACGGCCCTCTGAATTGGACAGGATTAATGCCCTGGATCCACAGGATTTCAGGACTCCTCGTAGTTTTCAAAAAGGCTCTTGGCCCGCAACACGATCCGCTACAGAGGCGTCACATGTTTCGGGGGTCAGTCAGATAGCGGCAGGCTGGCGATAGATGATCAAGAGATTATCCAAAAATGAACTGTCATTTTTCTGGGACCCCATCAAAGCCCCTCGCCGCAGCCTTCACGTGGCGAAATCGGCCTTCAAAATTAGAAGAGGGCCTAAAGGTTTGCGGTCCAAAGAAGGTGCTTTTGTTCCTGTTGTTACCCGCCATACGTCTACATCTCGGAAACGACTCGCAAGCAAAAGACAAAGCAGGCAGAAGGGCTTAGTCCCGAGAGGCGCAAGAATAACACGGTAATCTTCACGTAAACCGGAATAAAGTGACAGCAGCAGGTTGCCTGTCTGTTGTAGGTCGGCTAGAGGATATTTGAAAATCCGATCCTCCGGCAGTGCGGCCAATAATCCGCTATTGTTTTCGCGAATCCTTTCCAGATAACGGGCATCCAGAGGAGGGTCAGTGTAGAATGCGAATGAGATTACTCCAGTACCTGGCCCTCCACTTTCGCCGGGTAGTTTGGTTCAACTTCCACACCTACATCCGCACCGCCTCTCCCCAAAAGCCACCCTCCGAATGGATCGTGTCCCACGCGCTCCGC
>JBEKDI010000099.1:0-19352 GCA_050014435.1 Verrucomicrobiota bacterium
GTCCGAGGCGGTTGCGCCAGCCAGTGAGCAGTTGGCCCCGGCTGCGAAAAAACACTTGCCGCAAAGGCGCGGTCCGTTACTCGGTTGGAACCATTTATGTCTGAATTCCTATACGGCATTGCCCCTAACACCGGAACATTGGGGCGATATTTCACGCCGTTCAGAACCTGTTCGCTCGGGAAATCAGAAGGCAACGGCCCGACCTTCACACTGGTCAACTCCAGCCCTTGATTCAATTCGTCAAACAGCATGTGCATGGATGCTTCCTGTTTCGTCTTCATGTCCTTGGGCACGCCTTCCCAGCAGAATAACTCCAGCGCCGCAGCTTGGTTCTTTGCCTTCACAGCCTGTTCGAGCCGCTTTGCCAGCTTATCAGCCGAGGTGGACGCATCCTTGGCCACCGCATGCACCGCCGCAATTGTCAAAGTCACCACTGCCAAAGCCATTATCTTGCGCATGTAGTTCATTGCTACCATGAGATTGCCGCCGCCCGCCCGCTCTGTCCACCCACAAATCGGGCAAAGCCACAAGAAGGAAAAAACAACTGGATGGATGGGGAGTGGACTCAGGCTGTTCCATCCAGGCCTTAATCTTGTTAATCCTGTCCAAAAGTCCTTGCGTCTTTGCGCCGTTGCGCCTTTGCGTTAAATGTCTTTCTCCACCCTCTCCACCCCCGCTCTGTCCACCCACAGATTAGGGCAAACGCATCTAGCGAGACCAAATTTCAGATTCTTTGCCCGCCATCGCTCCAAGCGATCTTGCGCTTTACGAAACAAATACCTGAAACAACGCCGAGGAGCAGGAGTGCGGTGGACGAGGAATCGGGGGCTGTGTAGTCTAATGCTACGTTGTCAATGGCTGCGGCGAAGTCATATTCATTAGCCACCTGAATAGATTGATCCACCTTAAATTCCAAATCCACTCCGCTCGTTTTAATGGCGTTGATTTCAGCCGCTGAGAGCGCGATTCTTTCCGTCTGCCAACCAGTTTGGCCCGACGCGTCTGCCCTTGATAATGATGTTCCGCCAGCCTCCGCAAAGGTCTCGCTGAACACCGAAATCCCGCCAATGCTCAAATTCAGGGTGGATCCCTGAACCGCAGGGGACTCGTTTGCTTCGTTGGCCTTGGCGACAAGATCGAATTCAAAGGAGAGTGTAACAGGCTGGAAAAACCCGGCCGGGACGGCGGGGTTCTGGGTCAAAGTGGAGTTTTCTTCCCCGAGAGGGGACATCACGGCCATATAACTTCCGCCATCGGTCGTATTGGGCCTCACCACCGGCCCCAGAGCGTTATAAGTGCTGTCCACAGCGACTCGAAGCCGATGAACACGCCCGTGCAACCCGCCAGCGCCATTTCCCGCACCAAACTTGGATCGTCGGACACATCAAGAGTGACGGCCGCGCTCCAGATCTTTTCGAGCGGCCGCAAAGCCTGGCATAGTCGTCGCAAATACTCCGGCCTTGAACCCAAATTGTTGTCAATAAACACCGCATAAGGTTCCCCGCTGCGCTGAAATTCGCACACCACTTGATTGACGTCTCGCACGCGATACGGCATCCGAAGCCCATCGGTCGCCAAAAAACAGAAGCTGCAGCGATTATGACATCCGCGCGTTGCAATGAGACTGGCGGTGGTGAGAAAACTGCGTCGCGGCACGAGGTCGCGACGAGGAGCCGGATCGGTTCGATACTCGTTCGTAAAGTCGGCCCGATAAACCTTCTTTAGCCTTCCAGCCTCAAGGTCTGACAGGATTATCGGCCAAAGCTGTCCTCCATCGCCGAGAGCCAGGGCGTCCGCATGAGGCGCTGCTTCCGCTGGACAGGATAGGATGTGCAAACCTCCCAACACGACTGTTGCCCCGCGTGCCCGGTACCACGCCGCCAATTCATAGGCTCGCTTGGCAAAGGTCAAATGCACCGTGATGCCGACAACTTGAGGCATTGGATCGCATGGTGGCGGTCCCTGCAACAGATTCTCGTCCCAATAACCCATGCGCAAATGCGGCGGCGCCGCGGCGGCGACGCTCGTCAATGCCAAAGAGGGCGTGAGCACGTGTTTCCCAAAGCTCGCCTGCGCGTCTTTGGGATAAAACGGATTGATCAGCAGCGCAAATCGCGGCTCCAGGCGGCCGACGGTCGCTTCCGACGGAAAATCCGGGGGCCTTGTCATCGCCTCCGGCTGCCAAAAGTGATGTTCACTTTGCATTACAAAGTAAAGACCGCTACGGCTCCGAAACGTTCAATGTGTCTCCACTTTGTATTGCAAACTATTGCTCAAAGTGTCCTTCCCTTGCTTCGGCAAGCACCACATTTGAGCTGATTCAGGCGAACCTTGGCTGTCGCCGTTCCCACCGCTCTCGTGCTTTCAGTTTCCCTGACATTCAACTAACTGCCCCACATCAGGGCGTGAACGACGCGAAAGAAGATGTCGCGCGGTGGTTTTAAAAAATCTTTAAGATATCTGTTGACGAAATAATATATAAACTATAATATTATTCTGATGAATATAGAATATGTATGTTTGCAAATGAAAACGGAGGCTGAACGAGGCCATTGCCGCGAAGTATCGGGGAAAGTCGCAATTTGGAGCTTCGTCTCTTGTTCTGCAATGCGTCAGAAGCACGCATTTGCGAGAAGATTTGGACAATGGGGCTGCCGACTGATTCCCCTGCCAAATATCGCACTTAATCGCACCTGCTCGCACTTAATCCGACTTAATCGCACCATTTTGAAACATTTTTTAAAAAGTAAAAATCGATTCTGGCCATTTTTCCGTTAAAACCTGCTGCCAGCCAATTCCGTTAAAACCTTCCCGTGATTTGATGTCCCCGGCCAATCTCCAAAACTGGGGGTGTGCCTTGCTTCCGATGCCTGCATTGGGTATGGTTGATTTTTCTATGCCGAAGGCCGTCAAATCGTTCGAGCCGGCGCACTTCATCAATCGTGAATTGAGCTGGCTTGAGTTTAACCAACGGGTTTTGAATGAAGCCCGCGACGCCGGCAATCCCCTCTTGGAACGGCTGAAGTTTTTTTGCATCACCAGTTCGAACCTGGATGAGTTTTTCGAGGTGCGTGTGGCCGGATTGAAGGAGCAGGTCGAAAGCGGCGTGATGACCCGCGGGCTGGACGGGCTGACCCCGGTGCAGACGTTGCGCGCGGTGCATGAACGCATCCAGCGCCTGGTGGGGGACCAATATGAGTGCTGGCGCAAACAACTCGCGCCCGCCCTGGCGGCGCATGGCATTTGTTTTCTCGATCCCACGGACTTGAAGGAGCCGGATTTGAAGTGGCTGGAGGATTTTTTCCGCGCCCAGGCCCTGCCGGTGCTGACGCCGCTGGCCATCGATCCGATGCACCCCTTCCCGCAATTGCTCAACAAGTCCCTCAACATCATCGTCCAGTTGGAAATGCAAACCGGCGGGGAAACCCTGCGCCATCTGGCCGTGGTGCAGGTGCCGCGCGGGCTGCCGCCCGTGGTCCAGTTGCCCCGCGACGGGTCGCGGCACGATTACGTCTTCCTGAGCGAGATCGTGAGCTGCTTTTTGAAGGACTTGTTTCCCGGCACTAAAATCCTTGGCCGCTGGCATTTCCGCGTCACGCGCAACAGCGAGCTGTACATCGACGAACTGGATTCGGTCAGCTTGCTCAAGGCGGTGGAACAGGAACTGCACAACCGGCGCAAGGGCGACGCCGTGCGGCTGGAAATTGACCAGGATTGCCCGGACGGAATCCGCCACGCCCTGTTGGGAACGCTGCGGCTGGCGCCGGACGACGTGACGCTGATCGACGGCCCGCTCTATCCCGCGCGATTGATGGCCATTTATGAAGGGGACCATTTCCGGAATTTGCGCGACAAACCGTTTGTGGCACCCGCCCCCGCCGCCTTGCGGGGCGAAACGGACCTCTTTGCCGCGATCCGGCGCGGCGACATTTTGCTGCACCATCCCTACGACAATTTCAACACAGTGGTCGATTTCCTCGAGCAATCGGCCCGCGACCCGAAAGTGCTGGCCATCAAACAAACGCTCTATCGCACGGGCGGCGACACGCGCATCGTCGGGGCCTTGATGGAGGCGGCGAAGCGGGGCAAACACGTCACGGCCGTGGTCGAGTTGCGGGCGCGTTTTGACGAAGCCAACAATATCCAGTGGAGCCGCCAATTGGAGGAGGCTGGCGTCCACGTGGTTTATGGCCTGGTCGGCTACAAAATCCACTGCAAGATGTGCCTCGTCGTGCGCGAGGACGGCGATGGCCTGCGCCGCTACGTCCATCTCAGCACAGGCAACTACAATCCCACCACCGCGCGCCTCTACACCGACACGGGGCTGCTCACCTGCCAGCCCG
This sequence comes from Verrucomicrobiota bacterium, assembly GCA_050014435.1. Lineage (GTDB taxonomy): Bacteria > Verrucomicrobiota > Verrucomicrobiia > Limisphaerales > Palsa-1400 > DASRLE01. Next base: position 4,344 of record JBEKDI010000099.1, read on the forward strand.
ACTTTGGCGAGGACGCCGGCAACGTTTTCAATCTGCTCACCGGCATCGGGCATTTCCAGGCGGGCAAGAAAATAATATTGTCGCCGTTTCAACTGCATCGGCGGATGCTGGCCCTCATCGGGCGCGAGGCGGAGAACGCGCGCAAGGGCGAGCCGGCGCTCATCATCGCCAAAATGAATGCGCTTACCGATGGCGAAATCATTGAGGCCTTGTACGAGGCTTCGCAGGCGGGCGTGAGAATCGACCTGCTGGTCCGCGGCATCTGCTGTCTTCGGCCCGGCCTGCCCGGGGCGGGCGAAAACATCACAGTGCGCAGCATCGTGGACCGGTTCCTGGAGCACAGCCGCATTTTTTACTTCGAGAACGGCGGGCGTCCGGAAATGTTCCTGGGCAGCGCGGACTGGATGCCGCGCAATTTCTTCCGGCGCATCGAGTCGATTTTCCCGGTGGAAGACGCCGCCCTGCGGCACAGGGTCAAGACGGAATTGCTGGACATCCCCCTGGCGGACGAGGCCCGGGCCTGGCTGCTGCGGTCCGACGGCGTTTACCGGCGCGCGCGGCCAAAAAGCCGGTCCTCGCGGAGGAGTCAAATGGAATTTATCAAGCTGGCCGGCGGCGCAACCCCCTCGCTGCCACGGCCCAAATCGCGACCAGCAGAGCGCTCTTTTGCCTGAGCACGGCTGGGAAGGACTTGCCTTGACGATATGTTTAAACTGCCCTGGCCGGCAGCCGGTCGATGGCCAGAAGAATGCCATGCAACAAAGCGCAAGGATTGGGCGGGCATCCGGGAATATAGACGTCCACCGGGATGACTTTGTCCACGCTGCCCACCGTGGCGTAGTTGCGGCCAAAGATGCCCCCGCTGCAACCGCAGGCGCCCACCGCCACCACCAGGCGCGGACCGGGCATGGCGTCGTAGGTCTTGCGCAAGGCCAGTTCCATGTTGCGCGTCACCGGGCCTGTCACCAATAACATGTCGGCGTGGCGCGGCGAAGCCACGAAGTGGATGCCAAACCGCTCCACATCATAGACCGGACCGGTCAGGCCGTTGATTTCGATTTCGCAGCCATTGCACGAGCCGGCATCGACTTCGCGGATGTGCAACGAACGGCCAAACATCTTCGCGGCGCTTTCCTGTATTTGACGTCCGAGGGTGTCGGTTGTCTCGCTTCGTGTTGGGGAAGCCGCCGTTGCGGGCGGCGAAATCATGCGCTCGTGCGTGCCATCGGCTTTCAGGCTGTAGGCGGCGCTGGCCAGCAGAGCGTCGCGGCTGGGCGACGCGCATTCGCGAGCATGGGTCATGCGAATGGCGGGGTCGGCGTCGGCGCACAGGCCGCAGAAGGTGCATTTAGCCAGATCGAGGCGCGCGGTGCGGCGGCTTTTGGCGTCCTCGTGCGATATGGCCCCGGTCGGGCAGACGGCGGCGGCAGGCCGCGCGTCCTTCCAGTTTGGCCAATCGATCTCCGGCTTGCCGCGCGCGCGGGCACAGACGTCCGCGGCCGTCCGCGGATAGCTCGTGGTGACAACACCGGTCTTCAAACTTTGACGGAGTATGTCAAACATAATCAGCGGTCCGTTCCCGAATAGGAAAGGTTGAAACTTTTGTTAATGACCGGGAAATCCGGGATGATGTTGCCTTGGATGGCTTCGGTCATCGCCGGCCAGTTTTGCAGCGACGGGTCCTTGATTTTGCAACGCGCCAGGCGGTTGCCGGGAGCGGTGTGGATCCAATGATAAATCTCGCCGCGCCACCCTTCGACGTATCCCAAAGCCATTCGGTCGGGCGGAACTTCCTCGAGCGGCGCGCGGATGGGGCCGGCGGGCAGCTTTTCCAGCGTTTGCCGAATGATGCCTAGCGATTCAGAAACTTCCCTGCTGCGCACGACCATCCTGCGCCGCACGTCACCTTCTGTGAAAACCGGCACGGTGAATTGCACCTGATCGTAGAAGTCGTGCGGGAAATCGCGGCGCAGGTCGTGGTCGAAGCCGGAGGCCCGGCCAGCGACGCCCACAATGCCGAGACTGCGGGCCGTTTCGGGCTTGAGGATCCCTGTGGTTTCCACCCGGTCGCGCAAGCCGGAGTTGGAACGGAGGAGTTGGAGCAGGTCATTGAACTCCTTCTCAAGCTCATCCGCCAGCGTGGCCAGGCCGCGCAGTTGCTCCGCGTCGAAATCAAAGCGCACCCCGCCGGGACAAGCCATGCCGCGCAAGAGCCGGCTGCCGGTCAATAGTTCATTGAGGCGCAGCACGCTTTCCTTGAGGCGGAGGGCGTGCATGTTGACGGTGACAAAAGCCACATCCGTGCAGATCGCGCCGATGTCGCCCACGTGGTTGTGCAGGCGCTCCAATTCCAGGCAGAGCGTGCGCAGGGCGCGGGCGCGCGGCGGCGGTTCCACGTCCGCGGCACGCTCGATGGCATGGCAAAAGGCGGTGGCATGGGCGAAGCTGGAATCGCCGGAGATGCTCTCCGCCAGGCGAACGCAGTGCGGCACGGGCAGGGACTCGAACATTTTCTCGGAGGCTTTGTGCGTGTAGAACAGGCGCAATTGCAGGTAAAGCACCGGCTCGCCCGCCACGCTGAACAGAAAGTGGCCCGGCTCAATGATGCCGGCGTGGACGGGGCCGACCGGCACCTGAAACACCCCTTCGCCTTCAACCTCTCGAAACTTGTGCCGCGGGCCGCTGAAGGGCGGCAGCTCGGCGCGCAAATCAAAGTCCTTGCGCAACGGATAGACCTCGGGCCAGTCGTCATGCAGAACGCAGCGGCGCGGGTTAGGATGGCCGAGCAATTTGATGCCGAACAAGTCCTGTATCTCGCGTTCCTGCCAGTTGACGGCGTGAACGGCGTTGGTCAGCGAGGGCATTTCCGGGTTGTCCGCCGGGACGGGCACGCGCACGAAGACAAAGCCGTGGGCGGAGTCGAGCGCATATAGGTAATAAACGATAAAGATGTTGTCTTTGGCGCGGGCGTCCTCGGCAAAGACGCCGGCCAATCGTCCCTGATGAATTTTGTAGAAGGCGGAACAAAACGCCCCGGCCATTTCGAGCCGGGTGTGGAGGTAAAGCTCGTTGGGCTGCGGCGCGTGCGCGTGCTCAATCTCGGCGCCGAAACGCTCATGCAATTCGTCGAGCACCAAACGCAATGCGGGCAGAAGATTCATCGGGTGTTTCAATCTCGTGATTCATGGAGCGTCTGGTTGAATGATCCCAATACGCTCCATGCCAGGAGGATGCCCCGATCCACCCATGGGGTCAATCCATGATGTAAAAATGGACGAAAGGCAGTGTCATTTGAGGCGGGCTTTCTCCAAGGCCTGCGCAAGGGTTAATCCGGCATAATCCTAGGCGCGGAACAAACGGCCGCTTTCTCCACTGTCAAGAAGAGCGGGGACCAGCGCTCCTGGAACCACCGAGGAAGGGTCGTTGGGCGCCTTGGGGCCGCCCAAATCGGTGCGCAGCCAGCCTGGATCAAGCAGGTTCATCTGCACGCCGGACTTGGCGAGGGTTGGGACAAAGTCGCGCACAAATTTGTCCACGGCCGCCTTGGAAATTGCGTAGGGGGTGAGATTGGGCTCGTTCATGATTCCGGAAGTCACGTTGATGACGCGGCCCCATTTGCGGGCGAGCATGGGAGGCGCCAGCCGGTGGCAAATCCGCGCCACGGTGATGACATTGACCTCGAAACTTTTCCGGAAATCCTCCGCCGGGATGTCCCAGGGGTTGTCCCGCCAGGGCGTCATGATGGCGGCGTTGTTATAGACGATATCGATTTGCCCCGCCTGCCGCAGCGCGGCGTCGAGCATGGCGTTGACCTGGGCCTGGTCGGAAATCTCGGCGGCAACCGTGACCACCTTCACGCCCAGCCCTTCGAGTTTGGCGGCGAGAGTCCGGGTGTGGGCCAACTCGCGGCTGTGCAGCACCACATTGGACCCCAATTGCGCGAGGCCCTCGCTGACACGGGCGCCGACACCCCGGCTGGCACCGGTGACAAGGGACCATTTATCTTTGAGCGAATTCATTCTTGATTGCCTTTTTTGATTGTTGTCCACCCGGGGAGAATAATACACCGCACCCGGGAATGCCAAGGCTGGTTTGAAAGTCGGCAAAAGGACCAAGTAAAGTGGCGTGATTTTGCTCAGGCGGCGACGAAAATTGCGCACTTGACTCGACCCCGGAATCTGAAATGCTTCGGGAAACCGGAGGAAATTTGCGCTGCTTGACTGCGGCCCGAATAATGCTTGGCCTGAAACATGAACCTTTCGCGTCGCGGGGCACTCAAGCGGGACCACGATACGCGACTCTGCTGCCTGGTGCCGTCCGTTTTGCCCGCTTACAGGAAGCTTTATGAATGCTTGGAGAACTTCGCCGTGCCGGATCCGTCTCGTTCTGTCAATTATCGTTTTCAGCTTTTTGGCGGAAGGGGCCGGAGGGCAATGCCTCATCAACATTGATTTTGGCGCGGGCAGCCGCAGCGCCAAAGCAGGCTTTGCCGCCACGGGCCAGGGCACGAATGATTTCTGGAACCTGTTCCGGCTTTATGATCCGAAATACACTCCGGGCGAGGCGCTTGTTTTCAGTGGCCGGCAGACCGGGCTGAAGCAGGCCGATGGCGCCGCCACGGAAGTTTCCATTGACCTGACCAACGCCCCCGGCGTTTGGGGCAACGCCACCGGCGATCCCATGTATGACTCCTACGTCTTCGCGCCGGACGGCAGCAACATGACCGCCACGATTTCCAGGCTCAACCCGGGACGCTACAATATCTTCCTCTACGGTCATGCTGACCCGGACTCTTCAGGCGAACAAAACAGCCTTTTCAAGTTGCACAGCGCGGGCACGAATTATGGCCCGCTGACCACAGTCAGCTCCGCCGGTTGGAGGGCGACCATGCCGTGGCAGGAAGGGCATCAGTACGTTGTCTTTCGCGATGTTGAAGTTCAAGCCGGCTCACCTGTCGTGATTGAAATCGCGGCGGGGCCCAACGGGGTGGCCGTGCTCAACGGGCTGCAAATCAGTTCCAAGGGCACCAGCCCGCCACGGCTGGCCGGGCACGAAGGGGCAAAAGTGGCGGAGGGTTTCACCAACCTGATCGTGCGCGAGATCCGCTACGACGGCACCATCACGGACCATGAGGCGCGTTTCACCGCCGACTTCCAAATCGAATCCTTCACCACCAACGAAATTTCCGCGCCGTTGTTTCAAGGGGACGTGGCCGTGGCGGTCAAGGTCCTGCCGGCCAACGTGCGCGTGGTGCGTTCAGGAAACCAATATTATCTGCGGGTCGCGGGAATCGGCGTGTATAATCCCAAGATGGACGTGGTGGCCAAAATCACCCGCGACGAGCCGTGGAACCAGGTGAATTTCAAAGGGCCGCCCGCAGCGATTGCCTCCATTCACGCGCAGGCCGCCGGCGACGGCGTGGAATTGCAACTGCTCAGCGGCACGGCTTTGGAAAATGAAAAAGCCGCTGCGCAGGTGGAGGGATTTCTCAACGCCAGCCGCGAGGTGTCGCTACGCTGGCAGAGCCGGACGGCGGACGTGGCCCGCAACGCGCTCATTGCGGTCGAGACCAGCGCCGCCGCGCAGATCACTCCCGCCGTCATCAAGCTCACCACCACACTGCGCTATGAACTTTTGCAAGCCAGTGTCCCCCGCCTGCGCATCGCCCTGCCGGCCAGCCAGGCCCTGACCCGGCTGCAAGGCGAACAGATTCGCGATTGGCGGATTGAAACCGACAACGGGCGGCAGATCCTTTCCATTGAATTCGTCAAGCCAGTCGAGAAGAATTATCAACTGGTTCTTTTCACCGAGGAATCCGTCGAGTCCCTGCCCGGTTCCGTCCAGATCACCGCGCCGGAACCGCTGGGCGTCGAACGGGAGGCCGGGTCCTTGATCATTTCAGCCGCCGACACGGTGGTTGATATTGGCGAGACGTCCGGATTGCGCCGAGTCAACGCCAGCGGCGACGCGCTGGCGGCGTTCCTCTTTTCGGCGCGTCCGTTTTCGCTCGCGGCCGGGGTCAAACGCGTCGAGCCGGTCCTGACCGCGGCCGACCGAGTCACGGCCCGCCTGGAGGAAAGCCGCCTGGCCGCGCTCCACGCCGTTGATTTGACTGTGGACAAGGCGGGCATCTATGCCGTCGAGTTCACGCCGCAACCCGGATTTGTCGTGGCGGGCGTGACAGGCGAGGGCGTGGAGGACTGGAAAGTGAACGGGGGCAAATTGCAGATCAACTTTGCCAGCCGCGTCCTTGGCCGGCGCCATCTGGAAGTGCAGTTGGAACAGGCGCTGAAGAGCTTCCCATCGCAGATCACCCTCGCGCCTTTGCGCGTCAGCGGAGCCAGCCGTGAAACGGCGGAGATCGGCGCCTCCGCTGCGCGGGGATTGCAGGTCAAGACCGGGGAAATGACCGGGTTGCGCGAAATCCCCGCCGCCGAACTGGCCCATCGCACCGATGAATTGCTGGCCTACAACGCGGCCCAGCCCGACTGGAGTCTGACGCTGGCGACGGAGCGCCTGGCTCCGCGCATCGGCGCGGATATTTTCAACCTCATCACCATTGGCGACGGCGTGGTCGGCGGAAGCGCCACGGTGCGTTACGATTTGATCAACCAGGGGGTGCAGGAATTTCACCTCCAAGCGCCTGCTCACTGGAGGAATGTGGAATTTATAGGGCCCAACATTTGCAGCCACGAGCGGCAGGGCGATGTGTGGACCATCCGCCTCCAGGAAAAGGCCTGGGATGGCTACACCCTGGTTGTCACCTACGATTATCCATTCGACGCGACCAATGCGATGCTTGACGCCGGGGGGTTGCACGCGCCCGAGGCAGAGCACGAAACCGGCTCGGTCGCCGTGACGACGGCGGCCGGGTTCAAAGTTCAGTCCGGCCCGGCGCAGGAACCTTTGCGGGTCATTGATCCGACGGAACTGGCCGAAAGCGACCGCGCCCTGGTGACCCGTCCCGTGGTCCTTGCCTGGCACTACACCGGCCATTCCTACGCGCTCCAATTGCAGGCGTCCCGGCAGGAGGAGGCGGCTGTCCTGGAAGCCGTGGTGGACCGTGTCCAGATGACCTCCGTGCTGACGGACGCCGGGGAGATGCTGGCGCAGGCATCATTCATGGTGAAAAACAACGGCAAACAATTTCAACGTTTTCAACTGCCGCCCGGCGCGGAATTCTGGGGATGCTACGTGGACGGCCAAAGCGCCAAGGCCCAGAAGGACAGCGACGGGCTGCTCATTTCCCTTCCCCAGCGCGCCGACCGCGACGAGGCGTTTGCGGTGGACATCGTTTATGCGCAGAACTCCGGCCTTGCGCAGGCCCGGTGGTTTCCCCGGCATGTCGCGTTTCAAGCGCCGAAAACCGATTTGCCGAACACCTTCGCCGAATGGGAATTGTTCGTGCCCAATGATTGCCACGTCGCGTCTTTTGGCGGGAGCATGAAGGTGGCGCGCGGGACCACCTACGGCTGGCGCGACGGCTTGCGTCGGTTTGGAGAATTCTACGGGGATGTCTTGGAAGCGTACGGCCCCGCCCTTTTCACATGGATGGTGGTGGTGCTGATCATCGTACTGGCCGTGATGCGGGCGCAATGGCACGGTTTCAGAGGCCTGTTGGAAGTGCTGGCTGTCCTTGCGATTGTGGCAATCCTGGCGAGCATGTTGCTGCCGTCCTTGGCCAAGGCCAAGCAAAAGTCCCAGCGCATGAGCGCTGTCAATAACTTAAGACAGATCGGCACCGCTCTGAGAATATGGGCCAACGATAACGGAAACCGTCTCCCGGTAAATTTGTGGGAGGAGGCTCAAAATGAGCTTGGGCAATCAAAGCAGATCCTCATGGACCCGGATAGCGGCGAGCCTTTCGTCTATGTCGGCGCGGGCAAGACCGCGGGTGATCCGAACGCCATTATTGCGTTCTCACCTGTGGATCACAATGGCCGGGCCGTTTTATTTGGCGACGGCAGCGTGCAGCAGATGTCCAGCGGGCAGTTTGCCGATGCCGAAGTATCCGCGTTCCGGGGCATGAATAATCTGCCAACGCTAGGCATGAGAACGAAGGCACTTAAAAGTGAGGCTGATTCGATTCCTCCCGGGGCACCGGTTGCCTCCGCCCAAGCAGCGATTCCCGCCCCGAAACTTACGATGCTCGCCGGAGAGGAACCCCAGGCCGCTTCCGCCCTGCCGGCTGTGGCCGGGCTTCGTTCCATCCACATTGATATACCAAGGCAAGGCCAGCCTTTTACATTCACCAAAGTTCTCAACACCAGCGGTGAACCGCTGAGCATCAAGATGTCCGTGATGAACGCGGTCGTCTTTGTCGTTCTGCGTTCTGGATTTCAACTGGCCGCGTTCATTACCGGGTTGCTGCTCGTTTGGTGGCATTGGCATCACAAGCAAAGCAGCTTTTGGATCATGATCGGCATCGCCCTGTCACTCTGCGCCGTGGCTGCCCTGCTCATTGCCAGTCGTGTCCTGCATTTGGCCCTCATCTTGGCGGTGCCTCTCGCGGTCCTTGCTGCCGTGGTCATGGTCTTCCGCAAATTTCGGCCCCGCCACGCCGCCACGCCTCCATCTCCGCCGGAGTCGGGTCTGCCGTCCGCCATGGCCGCCATTGCGTTGCTGCTGGCTCTGACTCACCCTGCTCCAGCCCAGGTTGCTGCGAGCGCGGATAAGGTGTCAGGGATGCAGTCCGCCATTGAAAGCGCTTCCTACACGGGCGTCATCAGCGAGCATGTCGCCCAGTTCGAGGGGACACTATTATTGACTTCGGCTGGCACCAACCAAATCCTCCCGCTCTTTGGCGAGGAAACCGCGTTGGAGGACTTCTCCGTCAAATCAGGCGAGGCCATGTTGTTGCGGGAGAACGGGAGGCTGGGGGTTCTTCTTCCCAATCGCGGCAACGCCTCGGTCGTTGTGAAATTCGTTGTCAAGGTCGGCGGCGAGGTGGCCAGGCGTCATCTGAGCTTTGCCATTCCACCGGCGCTGGCCAGCCGTTTGAGCGCCAGCATTGACGAGCCGGATGCGGACGTTGAGTTTTCCACTGCCGTTGCTTTCCATCGCACGAGCGACGCCAGGCAAACATGCCTCGACGCGACCATCGGCCCGGCTGACCGCGTCGATATCCAGTGGACGCCCCGGATCAAGCGCGCCGCCGAAGTCGCGGCCACCATATTTGTCGATAACAATGCATTGGCCACGCTGTCCAATGGCGTGATGGATGTTCGATCCGTTCTGGACTTTCAGATCAGCCAGGGCGAAATGCGCCAGGCCCGCGTGCGTTTGCCTGTGGGCCAGCGGCTTTTGCGCGTCGATGGCGAATCCATCCGCACCTGGCAATTGCACCCGCAAGTCGCGACGAAGCCAAGCGGTGACATCCTTGTCGTGGACCTGCTCAAGGGCGTGTCGCCCGATTACAAGCTTTCCGTCGAAACCGAGAAAATCCTGGACCGGTTTCCGGTCACAGTGGCTGTGGAAGCGCCGCGCGCGCTGGATGTCAAACGCGAAACCGGGTTGATCGCGGTGCGGGCCAGCGAAGAACTGAGCCTGACGGTGGACCGCGCGACGGAATTGGAGCGTGTTGATGCCGCCGATTTCCCCCTGCCCGACAAGACGGCGAATCTCTTCAGCGTCTGGCGTTTCCTCAATCCCGGCTTCGTCCTTGCTATCAGGGCGGAAACCGTCCAGCCCCAAATTGAAGCGATAGTGAATAATGTGGTTCGCATCTCCACTGATCAAATCGTGCTTTCGACGACCATTGAATACGGCATCAAGCGGGCGGGTGTCTTTTCCCTCCAGGCCATGCTGCCAGCCGGCTACGCAGTGGAAAATGTGCAAGGCGAAAACATGCTGCCGTGGCAGGTGCGCGACACCGGCTCGAATCAGATTCTCGAAATCCCGTTCAAGGACCGGGTGCTCGGGGGCTATTCCTTGCGGATCGATCTACCGCGGTTGCTCAAGGAGTTTCCCTCCACAGTCGCCATTCCGGGCGTCCATCCGCTGAACGTGCAGAAACTGGACGGGGCTGTCTTCGTCGAGGCCGAGCCCGGTGTCGCCGTGAAAACCTCCAGCTTTGACGGCCTTTCCGAAAGTCCGGGAGTCAGTCCCGGCGCCGGCGCGAATGCCGCCGCCGGCGTGCTGGCCTATAAATTTCTCAGCGCGCAGCCCGGGCCTCTCCCGGATTGGAAACTGGAAGTCGCCTGTGAAAAAGTGGAAACCTGGGTGCGCGCGGACATTGCCCAGATCGTGGTTGTTTCGGACACTCTCCTCAGCGGGGCGGCGGTCATTCGCTACGATATTCAAAACGCGCCGGTGAAGGATTTCCATCTGAAGATTCCCGCCTCCTGCACCAATGTTGAGTTCTCGGCCCCGGACATCCGCCGCCGCGACCAGGACGGGGAGGACTGGCATGTCGAATTGCAAAACGCCGTCCACGGCCAGTTCACGCTGGTGGTCAATTGGGAGCGGCCCGTCGATGTGAAGACCAACGCGCTGGACTTGGGCGGAATCCAAGCGCTGGGTGTGGAACGGGAATCCGGCTACGTTCTTGTCCTGAGCAAGTCCGCCCTGCAAGTCACCGAAAAATCCGCCAGCGGCGAACTGATGAAAATTGACGCCAGTGAATTGCCCGATTGGGTGGAAAGCAGCGACCGCCCGGTGCTGGTTTACCGCTACGTCCGGCCCGGTTACAAGCTCAGCATCGAGGCCAAACATTTCGAGGACGCCGCCGTCCTGCAAGCCCTGGCCGATCAAGTTCACTTGACAACGGTTTTGACAGACGACGGCCAGGCCATGACCGAGATGGCGCTGCAGGTGCGCAACAACGGCCTGCAACATTTGGAAATCGAATTGCCTGAGGGCGCGCAGGTGTGGTCCGCGTTTGTGGGCGGCCAGGCCGTGCGTCCCGCCCGGCGCGATCAAAAGCTGTTTCTGCCGCTGGAAGCAACCGCCGCCAGCGCGGACGCGCCGGTGTCCATTGAATTGACTTACCTGGGCCGGGAGACTTTTCCCAGGCGGAGCGGCAAAGTGAGCCTGGTTTCGCCGCGCCTGGGCGTGCCGTTGAAAAATGCGCGCTGGGACGTCTATCTGCCGCCGGATTACGACTACACTGAATTCACCGGCAGCATGATCCATGAGGCCGGGGCCGCTCCAGCGGTGCTGAACTATTCCCTGCTCGAATACCGCGCCCAGGAAGCAAACCGGAAGCAAAGCCTCGAGAACGAGGCCCATGCCTTCGTCAGCAACGCCCGCGCCAAGCTGGCGAACAACGACGTATCGGGCATCAACAATGCGGATACATTAAACAGTTTCAGTGGGGCCAGCCCGGAGGCGCTCCAGGAAATGAAGGCTTTGCAGAAGGACTTGGCGCATGTCCAGTACAGCAACTTGAAGCAGCAACAGCGCGTTTATAATAACCGTCCGCTGAACGCAGCTCCGCAGTCGGGCGGCTTCGGCGGCGGCCAGAACCCACCCGCGACGGCCGAATCCGAGGCCGTGGCCGGGGAACAATGGAACAAACTGCAACAGGCCCAGGAATTGGCGGTGGCGCGGGTGCAGCCCTTGCGGGTCAGCCTGCCGACGCGCGGCCTGCGCCAGAGCTTCACCCAGGTACTGCAAACCGAAGTCGCCAAGCCGCTGACGATTCAATTCAGCGCCGTCAACACTGAAACCGGCGGTCTGATGCGCAACACCCTCTGCGGCGCGCTGGGCTTGGCGGTTCTCTGGGCCTTCGTCGCCGCTGTCGTCAACGCCCGCAAAAACGGGAGGGTCCTGCAGGCGAAAGTTTGATCCATCCCGAAAATCCGCAAGTTCCATAAAACGTATTGCGTCAGTGAAGGCGGGAAAAGGGAAACTGTTGAAAACAGTTTTCGCACATGCTTCGCCTCAAATTCACCTGGCTGAAGCCAGGTGTTAATGAGATTCCGCCTTGACTGACCCATTACCTCAAAACCTGTAATCGCATTGCGTGACACGATTCGTTGTCGTAAAAGTAAGCGGATGCGCTCTCAACAAAACTGCCCAGCCTGACTGGCAGGTTGTCGAAACTTTCCGGCAAGGAGAATATGTCGATAAAAGCCACCGCCTCATTCGTTCTGCTCTGCGCGATTTGGGGATCGACGTGGCTCGTCATCAAGGAGAGCTACGGCGGGTTGGGGCCGTTCAACGCCGCTTCCATCCGCTTTCTGATCGCAGGCGCGCTCACGGTGCCTCTCGTTCCGCTGTCCGGCGCGCGCTGGCCGCAGGGAAAGGAATGGCTGCTCGCGCTTTGGGTGGGCGCGACGCTCTTCACGGTGGAATACGGCCTGATTTATTGGGGCGAACAGTGGCTTGATTCGGGCATCACGGCGGTGACCTTCTCGGTGCTGCCAATCCTGACCGCCGTTGGCGCGCACTTCTATCTGCCCGCCGAGCGCCTGACGCCGCGCAAGCTCGCGGGCACGCTCGCGGCCATGCTGGGCGTGGCCGCCCTTTTCGGCGGCACCCTGCGCCTCGATTCGTCGCTCGCCATGCCCATGCTCGCAATCCTCGTCAGCGCGGTCTTCGCAGCGCTCGCGTCGCTCGCCACCAAGAAGCACGGACGCGCGCTCCACCCCGCTGCGCTCAATGCCGCTTCGATGCTGGTGGGCGGCGTGCTCCTCGCGGCAGCGAGTCTTGCGGTGGGCGACGGCTATCGCCTGCCGGCGGCGGCAGCGACTTGGGCAGCCATCGGTTATCTGGCCATCGCGGGAAGCGTCGTGACGTTCCTGATCTTTTTCTGGCTCCTAAAGATATGGAGCGCGACCAGCCTGAGCTTCATTGCGGTATTCACCCCGGCGCTGGCGCTTCTTTTGGGCTTCGTCCTGCGCCATGAGCGGCCCAGCGGTTGGAGCGCGCTGGGCGCGGCGTTGATCCTCGGGGGCGTGCTGCTCGCAGTGACCAACGGTCAAAAATCACCGGTCAACAACATCTCAACCTGAACAAGGGGTAACATGTTACGGGTCTGTTTCCTTTTGTGTTGCCGGCTAACTCGTTGACCATCAATACTTGTAACCGTGTTTCCCCTTTTCCGGACCTGTCTATCAATCTCCAGACTGGCGTCATTTCAATTCGATCCAGCATTCGGTGATATGGTTCGACCCTCGTTGTTCCCGCGTAAGGGATGTCAGCCAAACTGTGTCGGATACGCTTTTCCCTTCGCCTGTGAGTTTCGCGGACACCTCCTTGGCCCGGGCAAGGGCCGTCTGTCTGTCTCCACGACAATAGAATCGCGCGGCTGTTCGGTCCGCCAGCTTGATGATCGAGGCATCGTCCTTCACGTCCGGATAAATGGATTTCGGGACCTCCAGCCAGAGCGTTGTTGCTTGATTTTCCAGGCCGATCTCCTGGCGGATTGGGCTGTCCACCAATGCGCCGCGATCTTCAACCTTCTTGAAAAGCACTTTCTCGACGTCGCTGTTCCCGGAGCGCCGATCCGGACCTGTCCGCTTCGGCACGGGTGCGGATTTCCAGAACCATTCGGCAGGCAAAGTCACAATGGCCGTTTTGGAAATCCCCGTGGCGCTTATGCCCAGAGCGTTCAATGGATCTGGCGGGGCCGGTTCGTGGCTGCGGGTCTGCTGCAAATACCAGCTAATGACCGCCTGCTGGTCGAAATTATCCGGCAAATTGTGGGGAGCGCCCTTGAGCAGCGAGTATTTCACCGTTCCGCCAACCGCTTGCAGCGCGGTCACCATCTGATCGGCGTAAGCCGGGAAAATGACGTCATCCTCCGAGCCGTGGATCACCCATGCGGGGATGTTCTTCAATCTGGCCGCGCGAAACGGCGCGCCGCTGCCATCGCGCGGAGAAATCGCCGCGAAGCGTTCCGGATTATTCATGGCCCAGTCCCAAGTCGCCATGGCGCCGAGGCTGTGGCCCTCCACATAAACCTTGTCCGGATCGACGGGCAGAATCCGGAGAAGCTCATCCAGGTAGGCATTCAGAAAATCCAGCTTCCATGGCCCGCCCTGGTTGATCGGTGTCACCTGGAAGGCGCGACCGCCCGTCTGGCCGCCGCGGACATAGGAAATTTTGTGGCCAAGCCAGCCCGATCCGTGAAGGCCGATGATCAGGGGGAATTTGCCCCCCTTTTCCGGAAAGCCCGCCGGAATATTCAATTGATAATTCGCCTTGACAACAGTTCCGTCAGGCAATGTCGCTGCAAAGGCCATGGGGAAGGCGCTGCCCAGGTGCTCGGCGATGTAATTGTGGCCGTGCTCCAGAGCGTCGGCGAACTCCGCCGCATATGCATCGGGCGCGACAAAATAGGTGTCCGCCGGATCATTGGTGTGGTTTCCCCAAGTTGGGTACCAGGCGATGGCCGCGCGGTAGAGCGGCTCGTAAACCGGGCCGAAGTCGGCTGCCCTGGCTTCCAAGGCATGGAAGCGTTGGACCAACTGGTCGTAATATCCCGGAGCGGCGGGCGCGGCCAAGCCGGTCAAACAAGATGACAATAAAACGATTGCGGCAAAACATCCACGGCCCGGGCCGCTCGATGGATTCGTTGAAGTAGAAAGTTGCATGTGTGTGGCGAATGGTAGTTCAAACACTTGAACTTGCAAGGATTGCCGTAAATCGACTTCACCCAAGCCTGGCGCTGGCTGCCAGGATACAGCGGTTATGCCTTCCCTGGCGAAGTGAAACGGAACTTGGCGGAGAAACTCAAGTAATAAGTGGCTCAACCGGAAGTTTGGCCTGTTTGAGTTCGATCGTTGTCACTGGTGGAGATTGATGTCTCGCACGGTGTTCGATTCGTAATCCCAAACGGGTAGCCTGGAGGTGGGCTTGACGGGCGAATATTGCGTGGGCAGGCATAACACTTCGTGGCGCGACGGATCCCAATGCGCCGATATTATAAACGAGGTCAGGACCGAATGGCGCTTAGATAAGACCCAAAACTTTCTTGCCCAGGCGTTTACGGCGGTTTGGATTTGGGATGGTTGTAAACAACACTTCGCGGGAAAGGTGCTGCATTTCTTTGAGAATAGCCTT
>JBEKDI010000100.1:0-19135 GCA_050014435.1 Verrucomicrobiota bacterium
GAGTTTCATTTGGACAGCACACCGGCGTCGCCATGACCAACCTGTTTTCCAAAAATGCCATTTCGAGGAACATCTCCGAGGGAAACCCCTCTTAAAACCGGCTAATTTGGACAGCAGTGGGATTTGGCGGAGCTTTCGCTCGACACCGTGAAGATGTTTGCGGAGGACGCCCGCGCCGCCGGCTTCAAGCTCTGAGCGCCGCCCGGCTCCCAGGCCATCTCAGCCCGCCTCATTCTCCCCAAAGCGTAAACGCGGGAAGTTTACCCAGCGCCCGATAATGGTTCCGGGCCAGATACTCAGCCAGGGTGCCTTCGGCGTCGTAAATATCCGGTTTGGAGGCAATGACAATGTCGGGTTTCTTCAATCTGACGAGATCAGCCGCGGGGGTGTTGTAAATCTGGATTGCGACGTTGTTCCCGTCTGCCTGCGTAGCGAGCGGCAGCTTGTAGTATTGGGCGCAGCCGCTGTCCGCGCTCCACCACACCACCTGATGTTGGCGCAAGGCATTTATGGCGGTTTGGGCGGCGTCGCGATAATCGTCCCGCTGATGACGGGTGGCAAACCGGATGGACAGGCAGGAACAAAGGCTGAGCAGCAGGTAAGCTTCCAAGAGGGGTCTTCCCATCCATCCTTCGCGGCGGTCCCAAAGGGCCGAAAGACCCAGGGCCAGCAGGCAGAACCAAATGGGCATCAACGGCGCAAAGTGCCTGCCCAGGACCCGGAAATGGGTGGCGAAACCCACTCCCAGCAGCATCACCGCCGGCAGCGCCACCGCCAGGGCGAGCGCGCAAACCCGCTTCGCCGATTCCAGGCGCAGGGCTTCCCTGATGCCACTGGCGATCAGGATCGCGCACAACACGGCATACCCTGCCAATGGCAGGATGTAGGCGCGGAGGCTCCCCATGCCACCCTCTCGCAGGTCCAGGCGCCCCGGCCCCAGTCCAGTCAGGCCCAGTTGCTCATAGAATACAAAAATAATCGTTTTCAAGTCGGTGCTTCCGATGGCCGTGGCTCGCGCTCCCACCGACAATGTCCAGAGGTAATAAATGCCCAAAAGCAACAAGAGCAAACCCGTCAGCACGAGACGCGGCCAGCCGGTCTTCCACAAGTCAAGGAGGCGCCGCCGGGGAATCAGGATAAGAGCCGCAGCCAAAGCCGCGATTGACCAAATGACGCCAAGCAAATTGCTGGCGCAGAGCATGAAAACGCCGAACAGGAATCCGGAAAGCCAGCGGGATTGCCCGCGTTCGCTCAATTCGTCCCGGCCCAAACGGTGCAGCGCGCCAAAAATCAGGCAACTGGCGCCCAACTGCATGGCGTATGTCCTTGCCTCTCCGGCGTAATACCATGCGAAGGCGCTTGTCACCGCCACCAGCATGACGGCCATGCGCTGGGTGCGGCGGGAAAAACCCGACGCCATGGCGACCAGGCCCGGCACCATCCAGACCAATCCCGCGGCGCGCAAGGCCCACTCACTGTCACCAATAACTTTGACCCAGGTCCACATATAAAACATGAAACCGGGTTGCTGCAATTCCGCGCCGCGCCTGGCAAGGAGTATCCGCAACCATTCACGGAAGGAGTCAACGCCGGCGAGCATGGCGGTGCCGGCCTCATCTATCCACAGACTCTGCCGGCTGACGGCCGCGATCAGCGCCAGCCCGATGATCCAGAGTAAACATAGTTCGCGCGGAAGGCATGGGCTGAAGATTTCCCGGGTTTCCGGATCGTGGCGCGTGTCTGCATCCGTCGTTTGTGCCATATTCCGGGAGTTTAACCTCGACTCGGCAGCGGGTTCAAATAGGATTTAAGAATGCATCAGGGAGCGCCAGACCAGGAATCACAGGCAGACTTTTGTCGTTGGGAAAAACCGGCAAACTGGTCTGTGCATTTTTCCCAGCTTCTATTTGTGGCGATCATGCTCTTCCAGTTGGACGCCCCTTTTCTGTCTGCCCACAACGAGCGGCAGAACCACACCTTCGAGATGGCGCGGCACGTTTTTCACGATGGCTGGCGCTCCATCGTGACACCAAAAGTATCCGACAGCATGCAGGGTTATGAAGCGCAACCTTATACCGCCGTGCTGCAGGAAGTGCCTTTTCACGGCGTGATCGGATGGCCGCTGACGCTGTTCACCAGCCACGAACGCGCGGTGGTGCGCATTGTTTCCACGGTCTTCGCGCTGATCGCCATCCAATTGCTGTATTGGATCCTTCGTTTTTGGCTGCCGCCGGCACCGTCGGCGGCTGGCGCCATCCTCTGGGCCATGGCGCCGCTGACGCTTCATTTCGGCCAGGTGCCCATACCGGACATCCTTTGCACCACCGGGATGCTGGCCTCCTTCTGGTTTGCGTTGCGGGGTAGACTGCCGGCCTCAAGCGGTTGTTTTTTGTTTGCCGTTCTGGCCAAGATGAGTGTGATGCCCTTTGGGCTGCCGATTTTGGTGGCGCTGCTGATTGCCAGGAACTGCAGTTCAGCGCGGCATGGCCTGCTGCTTGCCCTGGCTTGGGGATGGCCGTCCTTGTTGGGCCTGATACTTTGGACCGGCGTGCTCTACTGGTTTGCGCCTCCCACTTCAGCCACGATCCTGTTCATTATCAATCATCGGGGTGATTGGGCAAGCATGGTCAGTTTTTCATTTTATAAATTCTTGATTGCCTGTTTGTTTCCGTTTGGCCTGGGAGTGCTGGGCTTTTTGGGAATGGTCTTCGCCATGCGGTCGCAGCAGTTGAAAATGGATCAGCGGATCAAATGGGCCATCATCTGGTCGAACATCTTTTATCTCATCATGGTGCTCCGAAAAGTGTCCGAACCTCAATACATGCTGCCAATGCTGGCTTGGTGCGCGGTGCCGGCGGCTTTCGGCTTCAATTGGCTTATGGCTAAACTTCGCGCCGGCGCGGCATCGCGGGTGGCCTTCGGCGCCGCGCTTGCCTTGCACGTGCTGGTGGCAACGGCTTTCACCCTGGATTTGAAAGCTTCACGCGTTCCTGACTATCCCGACATCCAGCGCGCCGCCCGGCTTCTCCCGCCCGAGGCGCGGGTGGTGGTGGTGTACCGTTTTCCCTGCGGCTGTTCTCCCGTCGTGTGGTTGAACCGCAATATTCTGGCGATCTGGGAACAACCAAAGGATATGGCCGGGCGCTTTACCGGGTTGCGTCAGATCGGTTTCACGCATGTGCTCATATTGGATATTGAAAGCTGGCACAACGAGAAAAGCTCGATCGGGCCGTTGGCATGGGCCGGCCGACTTTTTCAAGTGCTGCGGAAGACGCCGCCTGCAACCGGAGCCAACCTGCCGGGCTTTACCGAGCCGGACAGCCCGTTCCGCCGGTATTGCGATCAGCATTTCTCACCCTTGTTCGTCACGCCACACGTGATTCTTTACTCAATGAATCCCTCGCCGACGGCCCGGTAGCGGCGGTCTGGCGCCACATCACTGCGGGTTGCAAACGCTTCGTCCCGTTGGTAGCCTTTCGCGATGAAACAAGCATATCCGCCGCCGAAGGCCGGGAATCAATATGACTTCCCAAGACAATAAAACCCCTGTCATTCTCGATAATGCTGACGTGGCCCCGTGTTTATCGGTGGTCATTCCCATGTTCAACGAAGAAGCCACGATCAGGGAAATCGTGCGTTGCGTCTGCGCGCAACGACCGGTGGAGGAAGTCATCATTGTGGATGATTGCTCGACCGACAGCTCCGGCAAAATGGCCGACCAGATCGCGACCGAGTACCCTGCCGTTCGGGTGGTTCACCACCCGACAAATTGTGGCAAGGGAGCTGCCTTGAGAACAGGGTTCGCCCTGGCGAAAGCCCGCTTCGTCATCGTGCAGGATGCGGACTTGGAGTATAACCCGGAGGAATACTACAAACTGCTGGCGCCACTCATGACGAACAAAGCCGACGTGGTCTACGGGACCCGCTTCGCAGGGGGCGGTCCCACGCGCGTTCTTTACTACTGGCATTCGCTCGGCAACCGCGTCCTGACCACCCTTTCCAACATGTTCACCAATCTGAACATGACGGACATGGAGACTTGCTACAAAGTCTTCCGGCGCGAAGTCATCCAAGGCATCAAGATACAGGAGAACCGCTTCGGCTTTGAGCCGGAGATCGTGGCCAAGGTGCGCCGTCTCCATGAAATTCGCATTTACGAAGTTCCCATTTCTTACTACGGAAGAACTTACGCCGACGGCAAAAAGATTTCCTGGCGGGACGGGGTCTGGGCGCTGTGGTGCATCTTCAAATACAATGCCCTCTCCTGATGCAGAACGCTTCCCCCACCGTCCCCGCGACCGCCCGCATCAATGTCTTGGGCGTCGGCATCAGCGCCATCAGCCTGGACATGGCGGTGGCCGGAGTTCGGCACGCCTTGGAGAAAAAAGAGAAGGGCTATATTTGCATTACTGGCGTGCATGGCGTGTCCGAGGCCCAGTCGGATCCGGAGCTCCGGCAAATCCTCAATCGGGCTTTTCTTTGCACGCCGGACGGCATGCCGCTGGTCTGGATGGGGTGGCTGCGGGGGCAAAAACACATGACCCGCGTCTATGGCCCGGACCTCATGCTCGCGGTCATGGCTTTGTCCGAACAAATGGGCTGGCGCCATTTCTTTTACGGAGGGGCGGCCGGGACGGCGCAGAAGTTGCGGGAAAAATTGCTGGAGAGATTTCCCAAATTGCAGGTTGCGGGAACATACGAACCCCCGTTCCGGCCGTTAAATGACCAGGAACAGGCGGCGCTCGAGGAGACGATCCGCCAAACCCGGCCGGATGCGATCTGGGTCGGATTGAGTACGCCCAAACAGGAGCGTTTCATGGCGGCGTCCCTGCCGAAACTGGATGTGACTTTGATGTTCGGCGTGGGGGCGGCCTTCGATTTTCTGGCCGGAACAGTGCGCCAGGCGCCGCGCTGGATGCAGCGTTCCGGGCTGGAATGGTTTTTCCGGCTTTGCTGCGAGCCGAGGCGGTTATGGAAACGCTATGTCAAGAATAATCCCCTCTTTGTCGCCCGGGTTTTCTGCCAGTTAACCCGCTTGAAGAAATATCCGATACCAGATTGACGGCGCCGGTGATTTTGAACTCGATTTCGACGGCGGCGATGGGCGATATTATGGGAATTCAAGATGATTAGACTGATCAAACTGTGGATTCTCGGTTCTGCAGCCTGTGTTTCCGCAGGCTGGATCCTATCCCTTTTGCATCAAGTCAACCTGGCCGGCTACGTGCTTTTCTTCCTGGCTTTGGCCGTGGTGCTGGCGGTCGAATATCAAGTGCCCCGCCGGGCCAGCCGCGCCGCCTGTGCCGCCGGTGTCGCGGCAGGCGCAAAAGGAATGGGGCGGATCTTGCGCCGTTTCCGCCGGCCCCTGCCCCTGCTCTTTTTCCTGACGGCGGCCCTGGCGTTTGTTGGGGGGGCCGTGCATGCGCCCAATAATTACGACGGCCTGACCTATCGATTCCCGCGCATGTTGCATTGGTGGGGCGCCTCCGGCTGGCACTGGATCGCCACGCCCAATGACCGCATGAATCTGGCCGGCACAAATTTTGAATGGTTGATGATGCCGCTCTTTGTATTGACACACAGCGACCGGCTCTTTTTTTTGATCAATGTCATTGCCTACCTGCTCTTGCCGGCCCTTGTTTTCCTGGTGTTCGTGGCGGCCGGCGTGGCGCGGAGGGTGGCGTGGTTCTGGATGTGGCTTTTGCCGGCGGCCTTGTGTTACGCAATGCAGGCGGGAAGCATCTCCAACGACACCATCGCGGCAACTTATTTTCTCGCCGCGATTTACTTTGCCCTGCAGGCGCGGTGGTCCGGCAATGTCCACAATATGTGGCTGGCCTTTTTGGCGGCTGGATTGCTCACCGGGGTCAAGGCTTCGAATTTGCCATTGTTGTTGCCCGTGGTTTGGGCGGTCTGGCCGGCGTTGGGGCTGGCGGAAAAGCGCT
The DNA here is from genome assembly GCA_050014435.1 of Verrucomicrobiota bacterium. GTDB lineage: Bacteria > Verrucomicrobiota > Verrucomicrobiia > Limisphaerales > Palsa-1400 > DASRLE01. The sequence continues at coordinate 5,946 of JBEKDI010000100.1, forward strand.
TTGGCAGCAGCATCGCGGTCGTGCTGCTGAGTTTGCTGGTGTCCTTTCTGCCCACCGCCGCGCTGAACCAGCACTATGCAGGCGATTGGTCCGGGGACCCGAACAACGTTGGACATCTCAAAGTGGTTAAGCCGCTGGCGGGAATTTTGGGCAACAGCCTGCAACTGGGCCTGCAATGTCTGGAACCCCCCTTTTTGCCCGTGGCCACCTCCGTCGAGGGTTGGGTTTGGGATCATTTTCCCGAAGGTCTCCAAACAACATTGAAGGATGATTTTCCCCATTTTGGCGTGGGCTTTCGCGAACTGCCGCAGGAAGAATCCGCCGGCATGGGCATCGGCATAACCGTCATCGCCCTTATTTCCGTGGTGGCGGCGGTGCGCTCGCGATCCTGGAAGAACGCATTCTCCGCGCCGCAGGTCAAACGCCATAGCCTCGCCATAGCGCTGCTGACATGGGTAGCGCTGATGGTTTATATGGTGAAATTGGGCAGCGAATCGACCTCCCGCCTGATTGCCGCTTATTATCCCCTGCTGTTGCTTCCGTTGCTGTTGGACCAGCGGCAGAGTTATTTAACAAGGCGAGGCTGGTACCGGGCACTCGCCATTTGCGCCAGCTTGATTGCCTTGATTGCGGTCATATTAACCCCCTCCCGGCCTCTGTGGCCGGCGGAACGCTTCTTTGACTGGTCCGTGCAACGCTTCCCCGGCAACGCGCTCATCGGCCGCGCCCGGACGGTCTATGAGGTCTATCGTTGCCGAAATGATTTGTTTGCTTCCTTGCGGCGCAGCATTCCCGCGTCAGTTCCCGTCGTTGGGTTGATCGAAGGCGGCAATGACGCGGAAACTTCGTGGTGGCGTCCCTTCGGCCAACGGCGCGTGGTGCATGTGTTGGAAGGTGACCGCCGCGAAGAATCGAGTCTTCATTGGATTGCCGTCAAAAATGAGGCAATCGGACGCGGCGCCCCCGAGGACTTCGATCAGTGGTTGCAACGCGACGGCGGCTCGGTCGTCGCACGGCAGGTCGTGACGGAAAGAGTCAATTACGGGCCGGAAACGTGGAGCGTCGTCCATTTCGCCGGCGCCACGAATTGAAACTTTTCTCTTGAAGTATCCCGGCATTGCGCTAGTTTGCGCCTCTTGCTCATGAGTACGAATAAAGTCATTGTTTGTGGTGGAGGCGGTTTCATCGGCGGTCATCTGGTCGCCGATTTGCGCCGCCAAGGTGTGAAGGAAATCCGGGCGGTGGACATCAAACCGTTCGCCGAATGGTACCAGGTGTTTCCGGACGTGGAGAATCTGCAGCTCGATTTGCAAAAGCGCGAGGCCTGCCACCAGGCCCTGCAGGGCGCGGCGACGGTCTTTGACCTGGCCGCCGACATGGGCGGCATGGGTTTCATCGAAAACAACCGGGCGCTCTGCATGCTCTCCGTGCTGATTAACACCCATTTGCTCATGGAGGCAAAGGCCGCCGACGTGCAGCGCTACTTTTACGCTTCCTCAGCCTGCGTCTATAATGCGGACAAGCAGCGGGACGTCAACGTCACCGCCCTGAAGGAGGCCGACGCCTATCCTGCCATGCCCGAAGACGGCTACGGATGGGAGAAGCTTTTTAGCGAACGGATGTGCCGGCATTTCCGGGAAGATTTCGGCCTGGTCACTCGCGTGGCCCGGTTTCACAATGTCTACGGGCCTTTGGGAACCTGGGACGGCGGACGCGAAAAGGCTCCGGCGGCCGTTTGCCGCAAAGTTATCCAAGCCAAGCTCGCGGGCAAACATGAGATCGAAATCTGGGGGGACGGCAAACAAACTCGCAGCTTCATGTACATTGACGATTGCCTCAAAGGCATCCAAGCCATCCTGGCCAGCAATATTTTGGAGCCCATCAACCTGGGCAGCAGCGAATTGGTTTCCATCAATCAACTGGTGGACATGGTGGAGGACATCGCCGGCATCAAGCTCAAGCGCAGCTACAATTTGAAGGCCCCCAAAGGAGTCAATGGCCGGAATTCCGACAATACCCTCATCAAGAAATACCTCGGCTGGGAGCCTGGCGTCCGTTTGCGCGACGGCATGGAAAGGACCTATCGCTGGATTTACGATCAGATAAAAAATCCGGACAAGGCCCGGGGCAAAGGCTGAAGAGTCAGCAGCCGGGAAATTGGTATTTCGTCTTGACTTTTGGCGGATAAACGGCCCGTCCCGGCATTTATGCCGGGGTGACCCACTCCCGGCCATGAGCTCCCTTGTAGGCGGCTTCCATTACACTCACCCGGGCGGCGGCTTCCTGCGGAGTGACCAGCGGCAGCCCGCTCTTGCCTGCCACGGCATCCACGAACTGGTCCATCGGCTGCGGCGTGGGCGCCGGCAAATCAGTCCAAGGCTGGCGGCCATCCGCCCCGGCCACGTTCTGGCTCACGAAAATGAGCCTGCCTTGGAAAACGCAGGCAAATCCCTGTGTGCCACTGATGAGGAAGGTCACCGGATTGGCCAAATCCACCCAACCAGCTGCGATCGTCCCTATGATCCCGCTCTTGAACGACAGCAGCGCCTCCCCGGATTCGTCGCATTCACCGTAATTCCCCGTCACCACCTTGATGTCCGCCGTGATGGATTCCACCTCTCCAAAAATCCACATCAAAATGTCCAGCACATGCGTCCCCAAATCCCCGAACGCCCCCACCCCCGCAACCTTCGGGTCCGCCATCCAGCGGTAGTCCCCGTCGAACCAATGTCCCAGCGAACCGTTGTGACAATTTGAAGCGCGCACCCGCGAAATTTTGCCAAAGCTCCCCTTCCCAACTTGCTCCTTGAGAAACAGAAGCACCGGATCGGTGCGCATGAAATAACCCGTGGTAAACACCACCCTGGCTTTCTCGATGGCGGCCGCCATGGCCTGGCTGTCTGCCGAGGTGAACCCAAGCGGCTTCTCCACGAACATGTTCTTGCCCGCCGCCGCCGCCGCCAGCACCAACTCCTTGTGCCGGTCCGTCTCGGACAGAATCACAACCCCTTTGATTTCCGCATCCGACCAGACCGCCTTGGGATCATCCACCACCGCGCAGCCCAATTCGCCCGCCCATCGCGCGGCGCGCGCCGCATCATGGTCCCAAACGCATTTCACCTTCACGTCCTTCCTGCTCTTGAGGATTTTGACGTAATTCGGCGTATGGATATGCGCCGCGCCCACCAGGGCCAGCACCACGGTGGGCGAAGCGTCCTGGCCCACGGCCGGCATGACTTGCGACAATACGGCGCTGCCTGCGGCAGCGTAGCCAACCTTTTTGATGAAATCCCGCCGCGCGATGACTTTTGGCGTCAATCGATCCGGTGACATACACATAAGCTAAGATCTTCCATTTGGATTCTTGCCCACGAACACCATGGGCCTTTCTCGTGATTTTCTTCCTGTTCCACAGAGTTGCAAGTCCCTTTTCCAAACCGTCCAAGCGATTCGGGAGGGGATGAGTTCATGATCTTCTGGTGTGGGTGTCTTCCAGGTCTTGGCTCGCATCACGCAATGCCGCCAGCATCTCAACGGCACTTGGGTAGCGCTGGCCGACGGTAATCTGGCACGCTTTGACAATGATCTCGTTGAGGCGCATGAACTCAGGGTTTCCGGCCAGTTCCGGCGGAATAGCTGGGAACATTTCGGGCGAATTGGCCGTGCTGATGACATAGAGAACTTTGCCCATTGCGTAAATGTCGGCAGGCTTGCCCGGTCCTTCGGGGGGCATGTAGCCGGGCGTGAAAATCAACACGGTGGCGCTTTGGCTGGCTTCGCGGACGGTTCCGACATCGGCGATCTTGGGCCGGTCTTTCCCGAAGCGGTCTTTGACAAACACGATGTTGGCCGGCTTGAGGTCGCGATGGACCAGTTCGAGGCGATGCAGAAAAACCAGCGGCTCGAGCAGATCGATGCCGATCTGAATGGATTCTTGCGGGGGCAATCGACCGCTGCCGCGCCGCCGGCATTCGGCGGCGAGATCGCGCGGGCGGTATGCCTCGCCTGTTTGCTCCCAGTCTGGATTGAGGGCCTCGCCCAATTCCATGACGTAGTAGAAGTAGCCTTGCTGATGGTTTCGGTTGACGTTGTGAATGTGCAGGAGGAAGGGGCGTTCGAGCGACACCGGCATGTAGTGTTTGATGCCACTAAACTCGCTTTCGTAGGCTTCGTCGCGGTTGAATTCGGATCGTTCGATTTCCTTGAGAGCCTGCAAATGGCCGAGGGCATCGCGGACCAGCCAGACTTTGCCGAAGGCGCCCCGCCCGATCGGTGCGCCGACGGTCATGTAGCCGGGGAATCGCTCGAAGAAAAACGCCACTGGCCGCTTTTGCGAAACCCAAGCCCAGCCCAGGGCGCATGGCACCTGACCGCCTGCGATGATCAACCAGGGGAACCAGTAATTGCTGATGTAGCTCCAGGAAACGAACGCCAGCATTACAGTCAGGGAAATCCCCGCGGCCACCAAGCCGGCTGTCAGTGGCTTCAGCCGGCAGAGCCCGCCCCCGAGCAAGATCCCGGTGAGCGCGAGCAGCGTGACCTCGATCCACGCCGACGGACGCCGGAGCCAGTCGTCGTTGACAAGGTTTAAAAAAGTGGTGGCCATGATTTCCATGCCCCCCACCGCTTTTCCGTTCCACCGGGAGTAGGGGGTGAAGAATTTGTCCTCTTCGGGCAAACCGGGATCGCTTTTCCTGTGCGGGCTGTTGCCGATGAAAACGATTTTGTCGCGGAAAAAGCCGGGGGCGTTGGAGAGGGCAAAGACATAACTGATGGGTTCCCAGGCACCATTTTCGCCGTAGTAGCGCAGCCATTGCTGCTCGACGGTTGGATCGGGTTGTTTGCGGAACTGTTCCGCGGCGGCCCAGCCCAGACTGCGAAAACTGCCTTCCGCCGGCCCCAGGAAAGGCCAATGCTGGCGCACAATTTGGCCGGTGGGCGCGCCGGCCTGGCCGATGCCGCAGCCGGCGGCAGCCTTGAGAAAAAGCTCCTGCGGCGGCCAGACGGCGACGTGAGCCAAGTCCGGTTGTTCGGAAGAACGAGTCCCCGCCATCAGCACGACGCGGCCCTGCTGGCGCATCGCTTCAGCCAGCGACTGGTCGGTCCCGGCTGTTTGCGGGGATTTGAAATGGATGTCGAAAATCACCAGCGCAGCATTGTCGGCCGCCAATTTATGGAGCAGTCGCGTGTGCAGGCCTCGGTCCCATTTGGGTCCGCGTTCCTGGTGCAATCGTTCGCAGGATTCATCATCCATCAGGACCAGCATAACATTATTTGTGACAGAACGGGATCCGAAGCGAAAGAGGTAATCGTAACTGGTGTTCACCCAGGCTTCGCCCAGCGGGGTGAGCAAAAGGACGAGGCCGGCCAGGAGGGTCAGCGCCGCGCCCGGCAGGGCGGGGCGGGTCAGGATTTTTCGGATGGCGCCGGCGTTTTTCACAACAAGTGCGCGAACGGAACACACGGCCGCCCGCCAGGCCCTCTTTCAGCCCGACCGAACGTTCCGTGGTGCTTTGCGCGCATTCCGCGGGGCAGTTTACTACAGCCGAGGTTAAAAAAAAGTGGTTTCGATTTACTTTTTCTCTTTACAAGCGAAACTACTGGTGCGAAAAGAACCCTCAGTGCGTCCCGGCGAGTCAACCGCAAGTCGTTGTGCGGTGTCATGGCGCTGCGGGAACGAAACCAAAAATAATGAAAGGGAAAATATGAACAGACAGACTTCGAGAATCATTGCAATCGTTTCGATGGCGGGACTGGTCGCGGGTTTGATCGGCTGCGCAACAAACGGCCCTTTCAATGGCACCCCAGTTCCTGTGGAGGGCACCGTGCGCGGAGGGTCCGTGGAGGGCAATGCCTGCGACGTCAAGTCTGATGCCTACGTTACTTTTCCTGACGCCGGCTCGCCCAGCTACACGCCCAATCCGGCAAATGCCAGGGTGGGCATCGTATGGCTTGCGCCCCCTTACAACACATCTGACTATAAAATTCAGTGGACAGCGAAGCTGTATCCGTATTCCGGTTGCGCCAAGGCAACCTCATCCAACACCTATTCTTTCAGTCTTGGCAACATCGGCAATCCCAACCAGGCATATATGTTCACCGCGTTCTTCACCAAAGCGCCTGTCCCGCCCACGGGTTCAAAAGTAACGCTGTATTATCTGTGCCAGTGACCGTTCAACGATCTGACTCGTTTAAAAATTGAATTGAAATTTTGCGACCACGGTGCGCGTTCTTGCCAGTTCGGTGTAGAGATTGACTGGATTAAGATTGTAATTCTGGCTGGTCGCATTCAACAAACCGAGCGAAATTTCCGCATGGCGGCGGGGGAAGCGGTAACCGGCGAACAAATCCAACTGCCAAAAGCTGTCTCCGGGCAGGTTGCTGTCCGCGCCGGAGTTGCTTTGCGCAACCCAGCGTCCCTGGACCAGCGCGAAGCAGCCGGAGGAATGGTTGAAGGTGGCTTGAAGCAAGAGACTGTGCAGCAACCCCTGCTCGGCATAGGATTGTGGGAAGCCCGGGTTGCTGGCCGCTTGGGACACCCCGGGGTACTCAAAGTGCAGCCGGGCGTCGCTCCGCCTGTAGTCGGCGCCCAGCGTCAACTCGCGGGACACAATCTGGCGCAGGGCGGCTTCGACCGACCATTCGCGGAAATACAAGTCCTCGGTCAAACTTGAGGGCATGGAGGTTTGGGCCGTAAAATTACTATTGACGAACGCGCCTATGTCATGATCGACCGTTGCATCGAGAAGTTCGCCGGTCAGGGTGAAATAAGTGTGCGGCGTCAGCTTTTGTTCCCAGTCAAGATCGTAAGTGTCAAATCTCTCCCCGCCGATCGCGCCCGTCACTGATTCGGGAATCACGCTTCGATAACCCTGGACGAAACCCGCGATCTCCGTCGGTTCCAATCGGACGCTTTGATCCAGATTGAACCCGCCCAGGGAGCGGGTGTACGCGCCGCGAAAAGTTGTGGTGTCCGCCGGGGTCCAGTTAAAACCGGCTTTGGGCGAAACTTGGCTCAAGGTCTCGGACTCCAGGTCCAGCGGGGGTGAATTATCGTTGCGCGGCAGTGTAACCTGGTCAAAGGAGAGTCCGCCAATCAGGGTCAAAGAATTGGCGACATGCCAGTGATCGTAGGCATAGACATTGTAGCGCGAGAAATGCCAGCTATAGGTTTGCACAGCCGCCGGAACGGAGGGAGGCGGAAACAAGGGCTGCACGCCGTCACCGGGGTTGGTCTGCAAGTTATTCGCCTGCGCATCGCCCCATTGCAAACGCGTTCCGGCGACGAGCGTCTGGCTTGTCGTCTCCCAAATCTGCTGGAGATCGCCGGAGTAAATATCTTCCTGATGCCGGTAAACCGTGTCAATGGACATGGGCTGGACGCCTGTCAGCGCGTTGTTTTGCTCATGCAGGAGATAGGAGGGGGAATCGGCGGCGGAATAATCATACGTGTCATTGTAACGCGAGATTAAGAGCAAGGTATGCTGGCCCGGCCCCCATTCATGATGGTAGCCCAGGAGCAGGTCTGGTTCCTGCTTTTCTTCAAAACGGAAACTGGTATTAATGTTTGACGCAGCATAGACGCTCGAAAGGAAGCCGCCGTTGTTTTGGTATTCCAATATCTGTCCGTAGAGCTGGTCATTGGGCGTGATCTGTTGCTTGAGCTTGAAGGAAAAAGTGCGGATCAGGCTGTCCTGGTCCGGCAGCTCCCCCGGGTCCGTGGCATACTCCGCCTCAAGAGCGTAACTGGTGTTGTCCAAAGTTCCATATTGAGACTCGTATTGATCCCAGGCCCCGCGACTCAAATACTCCGTGCTGGAAAAGACGCCGGGTCCGTCGCGGTCAAGCAGAGTGGTGTATTGCTCCTGCGACACGGGTTGGGCCAGCAGCCGTCCATCGGCCGGCCCCAGCAGGCTGGCGACCAGATATTCGCTCACAGCGGGCGTCTCGTAACGCAAATCACCGGGAGACTCATTGAGCAGCCGGTCATAGGTGTTGGCCAGAAACATATGGGCGGAATAATTGGCGTAATCGGATTCCACGCCCTTGCTCGCCTCCCGCAAGGCCACATCTTCCAGCCCGGCTTCATCATAAATCCGCGCCAGGTTCGCGCTGCGCACGGCCCGGTCCTGATCCAACAACACCCCCGAGCGATAGACCGTCCGGTTGTCATTCAAGTCCTCGGATTTTTCCAAATCTCCAACGGCTTCGTTGATCCGGTTATCCTCTTCCTTGATCAGGGCGGAGTAGAGCCAGGCCGTCGGGTCGTTGGGGTCGAGAGCGATGGCGCGTTGCAATTCTTTCAAAGCCAGGCGGTCGTCGCCGGACTGGCTCCAACCCTTGGCCAGGTAGTTCCGGAGCGAGGCTCGTCCCGGCTCCAGGGTGGCGGCGACCAGCAGATCTTCCTGTCCGTCGCGCAAATCGCCGCGGCGGATGCGGCACAAGCCGCGGCCCAGCCAGGCGTTGCCCAAGGCGGAATCCACTGCCATGGCGCTATTAAACGATTCGATGGCTGGGCGTGTCTTGTTCCAGGCCGCAAGCAGAAAACCCTTCAAGGCCAGCGCCTGGGCGTTGCGCGGCGAAAGTTCGAGCGCTTTGTCCAGGGCCTCGGAGGCCTGTTCAATGCGGCCAAAGCTAAATTCCAGTTCGGCCACGCGTTCCCAGCCGAAGCCAAAGCCGGCGTCGCGCGCCACCGCTTCCCGGGCCAGTTTAAGCGCTGCCGGGAGCGAGACATCGGGAAGGGCGCGCGACTGTTCAAAATAGGACTCCGCCAGATATTCGGTTGACAGTTGCGGATTTGCCGCGGAAGGTCGCGCCTGGCGCTTCACGGCGGCCATGAGCGTGCGCAACGCCATGGCAAGCCGCTGGGATCTTCCCGCGGCGTCCTGGTTCGTCAGGGCCGAAAGGTCAGCTTCCGCCGGGGCCACCTGGCCGGCTCCCAGCAGTAGCGCGGCGTGATAGAGGCGCGCGGTGTCGGAACCCGGCCGCTGACCCGCTGGATAATTCCTGAGCGCCGCCGGCAAATCCCCCTCCCCATACGAGGCGAGGGATGCGCTCAGATGGGTTTTCTCCTCCTCCGTAAAAGAAGGCGGATCATTTGTGTCAAGAATGCCCGGATAATAAAAACACCATTGCAACAGATTTTTCGCGATGAAACCGGAGGCGAGCGCGGGCGCTTTGCCTGGTTGGGCCACGGCTTGCTGGCCGTTGCTGAGCACAAGCTGGCCCGCTTGGTTGGTGAAGCGGACTGTGCCGTCGATAACGGACAATTCTGTTTGCTCCGTGTCGTTGGACCCGCTTGCCCGCATGACAAATTCTGTTCCTTCAATGCCGGCAAAGGCGCCGCTGGTCAGCACGTTGATGCGGCCAGGCTTGCCGCGATGGAAAAATGAGAGAATCCCTTTGATCAGATGCAGGCCCTGATCGGTTCCGGAAGTGGCCGGCGGCCGGATTTCCAGCTCGGTCAAAGCGCCAAAATTCACCCCGCTGTTGGACCAGAGGATGGTCGCGAAACCGTCGGGGCCGATCCTGACCCGGTCAAACGCCTCGAGGATCAAACCAGGGGCGGCCGGCAGCCACCGCCGCGAATCGTGCGGCAAAACCTCCACTGGAGGCCGCAGGGCCACAAGGGTAATGACATCGTTCGTCTGCGCGAAAACGGGAGCAGCCCGATGCGCGATCCATCCTGAAATCGCGATCAGAGCCAATCGACGGATTATTGTGAGCCAGGGCTTCAAATTCCGGTTGTTTGCACCTGTCTGTCAAAGAATACCCTGATAATGATAAAAAGTAGAGTAAATTATTTCGTCGGGCATTACCGCACACGGCGAATTCCTGAAGCGGTTTTATAACTCTGAAACCCGCCTATTCAGGCGACCGGGCCATTGCTTCGATGAATTGATTACGATTTGGATTGAAGCCCGTTGGGCCGCCCGGCCTGCTGGAGGCTCGCTGGCGCCGGCGCGGCTTTCCTGGGAAGCGTGAAATAAAAGGTCGTGCCCTTCTGCAATTCGCTCTTGGCCCAGACCTCGCCGCCGTGCGCCTGAACGATATGTTTGACAATCGCCAGCCCCAGCCCCGTGCCGCCGCTCTCGCGCGACCGGGCGCGGTCCACGCGGTAGAACCGTTCGAAAACCCGGCCCATGGCCTCGGGCGGAATGCCCGGGCCGTCATCCGCCACAAATATCTCCAGCTTGTCCGACGGGCCGCCGCCGGCCCCAATGCTGACGGAGCCTTCCTTCCGCCCATATTTGATCGCATTTTCGATCAGGTTGAACAGAACTTGCTGGACGCGGTCCGCGTCGGCCCAGACGATGGTTTGCGGCGGGATTTTATTCTCCAGCACGACTTTGCGGGCCGCGGCGCGCGCGCCAAGATCGTCCAGGACGCGCCGGGTCAGGTCGTGCAGATCGACCGCCTGCGGATTCAGGGCGGCATGGCCGGATTCCAGACGGGATACGGCCAGCAAATCTTCGATGAGAAAGAGGAGGCGGTCGGAATGTTTGTCGATTTTCTGCAGGAACCGCACCGCCTGTTCAGGATCATCCTTTGCGCCGTCGAGCAGGGTCTGGGCGAAGCCCTTGATGAGGGAAAGCGGCGTGCGCAATTCATGGCTCACGTTGCCGACAAATTCCTGCCGGATGTTTTCCAACTCTTTCAGCCGCGTCACATCATGGAAAACGAACAACTGCCCCGGCCCGGCTCCGGCGTGGCCCTGCACCACCGAGGCATTGACCTGCCACGACCGGCGCGTGGCGCGGTTGATTTCCAGCTCCGCCCCGGAAATGTTTTTCTCCGCCGGCAAGCGCGCGGCCAGCGCGGCCAGTTCGTGCCAGCGAAAGGCTTCCATAATGGTCTGGCCGCGGATGTCGGTTGAAATGCCGAAAAATTTGCGCAGGGACTCGTTGATCATCTGCACCCGCCCCTGCTCGTTCAGGAGCAGCACCCCTTCGATCATGCCGTTGAACAGGGCCTGCTGGCGCACCTGGAATTGGGCGTGAAGCTGCTGCCGTTCTTCCAGGCTCTCCTCGTAACGCCGTCGCAGCTCGGCGTGTAATCGCCGCTGCCGCACCTGCCCCCGCCAGAGCGCCAGCGCCGCCAGAAACCCTGCAATGATCAGCCAGTACCGCATTTCGGGCATCGATGGTTTTATTCCCCGCGGAACCGGTAGCCTACACCCCGCACCGTATCAAACAGCTTGGCCGCGCCGCCAAGCTTGTCGCGCAGTCGCCGCATGTGGGTGTCAACGGTGCGCGTGTCAATTAAACTGTTGTAGGCCCACACGTCCTTCAAAAGTTGCTCGCGCGACTGCACCCGGCCCCGCCGCCCCGCCAGCACCGTCACCAGTTTGAATTCCGTCGCGGTCAACTCCAGAGGCTTGCCCAAGTAGGTAACACTGTGCCGCGACTTATCGATGATCAGGCCGCCGAACGCGATCAGGTCGCCGCCCGCTGGTTCGGCAGCGGCGCGCTTGAGCACGTTCTTGACGCGCAGAATCAGTTCCCGCAGGCTGAAGGGTTTGGTGATGTAATCGTCGGCCCCCAACTCAAGCCCAAGCACCCGGTCGATCTCCGCCGTGCGCGCTGTCAGCATGATAATGGGCATCGACGACGTCGCGGCATCGCGGCGCAGGGCTTTGCACACCTCCAAGCCGTCCATTTCCGGCAGCATGATGTCCAGCAGGATCAAATCCGGCATGTTGGCGCGCGCTTTTTGCAACGCTTCCCTGCCGTCGGCGGCCGTGAGAACCTCGTAGCCGGCGCTTTTCAAGTTGACCTCGATCAGCTCCAGCGCATCCGGTTCGTCATCGGCGGCGAGGATTTTTGCTTTCATGGTGCGCATTCCGCCCCCATTCCAGCGCAGAATCCAACGGAATGAAATAAAAAACCGCCGCCGGGCGGGCCGGGCGTGTTGGGGGTACAAGAGAACGCCCGCTTTCGCGGGCGTCCAACTTTGGCTATTTTAGGGTGGCTGTCTTACAGGTTTTTCAACGGAGCCAACAGCCATCTATTGGCGCCGCGGTGGGGTCCCCCCATGCCGGGACACAATTCACCACTTGAAATTCTATCCAGTTGAAACCAGAGTCGGACGTCCTGTCCTTGAAGTCGGCGCCACTCAACGCCAAACCGCTTTCATTCCTTAAAAGCACGCTTCGCCCATCCATAGCAACTCTCGTATGCTCTCACTCGAACCTTCGCGTGTCTTATGATTGATTTTTAAGCAGAGCTTATGCCATCGCAAATCTAAGTCCGAAACCTTCCGTCGCTCATTCGTCCTATGTGCTTATAATCGCGTAAGTTGTGATTATAAAACGCGTCTGCTTTAAGTAACGGATTTTTTCATTATTCGATAGCCGGAATCAAAAGTGTAAAGAAAACCCCCTAAAAATCGAAACAAAACGGGCGTTGTCTAAATAATAAAGCGCATAAATATCTGATTACAAAAGGATTGCGCATATCAGATGCTGATTTTCGAAAAGTGTAAAACTTCCCGACGCGCTACCGGCTGACGGTAATGTTGCCTCAGATTGTTGCTGGTAGTGGGTGAACCCTGCCCAAAAATCTGAGAATTGACCGAAAATGACGAACATCAAGTTTCGCCATCTGACCGCGATGAGATTTTTCTCCACAGTCGGAAACGGGCTACGCTTTGGTTTTATCGGTTTGCTAGATTCGAATATGGGGAAACCCGATTGGCGTCCGAATTGCCGCTTGGTTTTAGGTGGGTTTTTAAAACCGACCCGCATTTTTTTTCTGAGCTTATTTGGGAATTGGAGAGAGTTCAAAATCACACCCAAAACGGGCTAATTCAGAACCGTCTTTTACGCGCACAATTCTGCGAACGGTATCTTGGGGCCTTGAACGACTCCCCGCAAAAGTTGATACGAGGCTCAATGGTCGTCGGGAGCAAGAATGCCTTCGTGAGACAAAAACGGGCGTTGAATCTCAAAGTCAGCGTCAGCGCCGGATAACGGCACTATTGAAGCAACGTGCGCTTGCGAGAGGTGAAAGGCTCGACCTGGCATTCTGGGGGGTCGTCTGTCTAAGTCTAATCTAATCTATCTAATCTACACTAGTGTCCAAATTAGCTTCTGAAAAAAGCTGAAAAGGGCCTCCGTTTCTGATGAAGATGAGGGTGAAATTGAAACCACAACCCATCATCCACGGAGGTCCCAAATGATTCGAACCGGC
>JBEKDI010000101.1:0-18755 GCA_050014435.1 Verrucomicrobiota bacterium
ACCTGTGCCGCGCACTCCACCGCACTTTTCGCCACGTCCAACGCCACCCGGAAGACATTGCCAATCTCATGCGCCCGTTCTTTTGATCATTATGTCGAATTACTTATGCGCGGATATATAGAAAAATGACAAAGCGTGGCTGGCGGGCGGTTTTTAGCCCGTCAGGCTTTGAGCTGGTTTATGGCTCGTCCCCTTCGTATCCGTCTGCCGGGCCGCGTCTAGTTCAAATAATCTAAGGCCTTGGTTTCATGGTTCCATTGCGGAACGAAATTTGGGGCTGTCGGTGTAGCGCATGTTGGACACGGCCCACTGGCGGCTCCAATTCCACTGGTCCTGGACCAGATTTGCGAAGTCAGCCGTGGTCAGTGTCACCACGTCTTCGACCTCAAGCTCCAGCATCCGAAGGGCGCGGTCGTAATCGTGCGAGTGGTCCTCCGGCTGTACCAAATGGGTGAACTCCGCCAGTACGAACGGTTTGCCCTCTCTCGCCGCTTTAAGCTGCTTATCCAGCAGGGCGATGGCAACCTCGCGGTATTTCTCCTGGGCCTTGAGGAATATGTCGCGGTGTTCCTGCCTGTTTTTCTTTACGATCTGAACCAGTTGTTCTTTTTTGATTCTGACATCTTTCATATTTGGTGAACTTACTGGAAGCGCCGGCACAGTCAACTGGCTCAAAAAAAGTTCCATGAACGGGGCCTGGAAGAATGACAAGAGATGGCTGGCGGGCGATGCCAAGCCTGTCAGGCTTGAGCCGATTTCACTTTCACGGAAACACCCCCTCTGCCAGGAAAAAGCCGAAAACGAACTGGGAAACAGGGGTTGCAAATCTGTGGAGAAGGGTCAGTATCAAGAGAAAGGCCCGCGCTGTTCGTGGGCGACAAATCAAAGGGGAAGTCCAGAATCACCATTATGAAGATACAGATCATTCGTTTTGCCGCGGCTTGTGTCCTGGCGCTTGCGTTGGTTGGCTGCAGTGGCTCGTCACATTATACGGTGGTGGCGGCCGATGCGGAGCACCAGATTCTACTCGGCAATGGAAAAAATCCGCCGCCATACGAGATTATTCCTTCGGCGGGGATTCGATTGGATATTGGGCACTTTGAGTTTACGGAGAAAGGGGCGACTGTGACCCCCGACATGGTGCAGGTGACGCGGCATGCCCGGAACGATCGATACCGTCTGGCGCAACCGTTAGCCGGCAACGTGATCCTGCTGGACTTAACCACCCTGACCAATGTAGCGGACGGAAGCTCCTTTCCAGGTTTTGCCTCCGGTGACCAGGTCATGGTGAATGTAGGCCGCGTTAAACCCACCGCGCTGACACCGGATAATATGACTTATGATTGGACTGGACTCATCCTTGTAAAGTGAAAGGGTCGTGAACGGAGGCGGCAGGTCGTCCCTGCCACATTGAGTCTTGTAAGGGCTCGCTCCGTGGACGGCATGGACTGACGAGGGTCAAAACAGTTGCAGGGCCTTGTGGCATTCTGCGCGCCTCGTTGAAACGAAAGGTCAATGAAAAGCGAGGGAGTGTGCCGCCAGTTCGGTGTCCTCCAAAGCCATGCTGGAGAACAGTTGCACGAACTCGGGCACGGGTATGGTGAACAGACCGTGCCGGGTCGGGTAACCGTTGATCGGGCCGGACGGGCCTTTGGGAATGAAGTCGTTGCCGTGCGGGTTCCATATGTCGATAGAGTCGTTTATCGGGTCATACGCCAGCAAGGCGTAAACGTGATGGGACGTGAGACCCGGAGTCGCCGGCCTTTGCGTCGAGCAGACTACCAAACGCTTTTGGCCGGTGGCATCGGCCAGTTTTCTGCGCAACGCGGCCAATCTGGGGTTGAGCAACGCAGCTGGAGCGGCGGGATTTTTGCCGAACTCCAGCGAGAAGCCGCTGACCTTATGGCCGGTAAGAAAGGAAATGATCTTTCCCGCGGAACCGCCGCCGGCAATGGCCTCAATGGGCGAGTAGGATTGCTGATCGGGCAATTTCAGGCTGTTGTGCAATTGGCCCATCGCTTCCTCGTAGAGATTCACCCAAAGGCCGTCTTGACCGTTGCTCGCCAGCTTGCCCATGGCCCGCTCCGCGTCGGTGGGCAGCGGGACGACAATGGATTCGCCGCCGATCCTGACGACGCAATGGTATTCTCCCGCCGTGGAAAACATGGAGGCAACCTCGCGCGGGTCGCGATGAACCATGGCGCCGATTGGGGCCAGGCAAAAGCAATCGCCAATGCGACCCTGCCGGATGGTTTCCAAGCGCGGCAGATTGGAGGCAAAAAGCTGGCCATTGGTGAGACTGTTAATGCGCCGGAGACCCTCCATGTAGAGGCGCGCCAAATTCGGCTGATGTTTGGCAGGCGGACGGCTGGCCAGCTCGCGGATGTTGTTGAAGGTCAATGGAGGCAGGGTGTAATCGGCTGAAAGCGAAGCGCGTCTCAGCGCCGCCAGCGCGGCAGCCGGCCGCCCGGTGTTGGCTGGATCTTTGATGGCAACGTCCAACTCGGCCATGGACAGGGTTTGATTGTGATCCAGATCCCAGGTGTAAAACCTGGCGGCGACCGCCTGCATAAACTGGTCGCTGGTTTTGGATTGCGCTTGGACGCAGCATGGCGGCGTGACAGCCAAAAGCAGCAACAGCGCCGACAAAAAGCCCTGGCGGCGGATCAAAAGTCTTCCAATCACGGATAAGAGTTGAGCACCTGCCGTGCCACGTAATGGCTGCGTTCGAAGTTTTGTTGACCGGCATGGACGGACACGGACTGGCATGGAAAGGGACGGGCACTTTTGGGCACATCTAGACACTGCCACCCAATAGGCGCTGCCAGAACCCGCAGGCGAGGACGCCTACGCCACGCACTTTTCGCCAGATTTGATGCGGCTTTCCTTTTGCGGGGTATGGGGTAGAATCGCCAAATCGCCTGATGGCGAAATGTTGTGTCATGACGGGCAAATTCATCAAGATCGGCGGCGCGCGCCAGCATAATCTGAAGAACCTCAGCCTCTCCATCCCGCGCGACAAGTTGGTCGTGATCACCGGGTTGAGCGGGTCGGGAAAGTCGTCGCTGGCCTTCGACACCATTTACGCGGAGGGACAACGGAAATACGTCGAGTCGCTCTCCGCTTATGCGCGGCAGTTCCTTGATCAGATGGAAAAGCCGGAGGTCGATTTCATCGAAGGGCTGTCGCCGGCCATCGCCATCGAGCAGCGCGGCTCGGGGACAAATCCGCGCTCGATCATCGCCACGACGACGGAGATTTACGATTATCTGCGCCTGCTTTTCGCCAATGTCGGCCAGGCCCACTGCCCGGTCAGCGGCGAGCCGATCACGCAGCAAACCACCAGCGATATCGTCGATAAAATTCTCGCCCTGCCGCCCAAGACGCGCGTCATGTTGCTGGCCCGCGTGGTCAGCGGGCAAAAAGGCGAGTTCCGCGACGTGATCGAGCGGCTGGCGCGCGAGGGTTTCGTGCGCGCGCGCGTCGATGGGGAATTGGTCGAGTTGAGCAACAATGTGCGCGTCAAACTGGAGCCCAAACAGCGCCACACCATCGAGGCCGTGGTGGACCGCCTGGTGATTGACGACAAAATCCGGGTGCGCTTGAGCGATTCGGTGGAAACGGCGCTGAAATGGGGCGAAGGCCGCCTCCTGCTTTTGCAGCAGCCGGGCGATGGCAAAATGTCAGCCGGCGCAACGGACGCCGCGGCGTGGACCGAGTCACTGCATTCCAATCGGAATTACAGTCCGGCCACCGGGGAAAGCTTCGACACGCCGACGCCGAAACATTTTTCGTTCAATTCGCCGTTGGGGGCGTGTCCGGTTTGCCACGGGTTGGGGCAGAAGATGGTGTTTGACGAGCATCTGATTGCGCCGGACGTGGAGAAATCGCTGGAGAAAGGCGCGGTCCTGCCGTGGCGGCGCGGCAACAAGCGCATGATCGTCTATTACAAGGCGCTGTTGCGCGGCATGGTCCAGCATTACGGGCAAAGCCTGGAAACGCCCTGGAAGGATTTGCCGGACGATTTCAAGGAGAAGCTGCTGCGTGGCTCCGGCGCTGAGGAAATCGAATTCACTTTCTGGCGCGCCGGCACAATGAGCAAGACGAAAAAGCCGTTCGAGGGAATCATTCCCAATCTCGAACGACTCTATACCGAGAGTGAAAGCGAATTCACGAAAAACCGCTTGAAGGGTTTCATGAATCCCCAGCCGTGCGACGCTTGCGGCGGGCGCAGGCTCAAGCCGGAAATCCTGGCCGTGACCCTCGGCGGACCAGAGGCCAGCCTGCGGTTCAAAGGACAATCCGCCAAGCCCCCCGGCCTTTCCATCATGGAAGTGTGCGGATTGTCCATCGAGCGGGCGGATGATTTTTTCGCGGAGTTGAAGTGGAGCGAGTTCCAGCAAAAAATCGCCGCGGAAGTGATCAAGGAAATCCGGGCGCGCCTGGGCTTCCTCAAAAACGTCGGGCTGGGCTACCTGACGCTGGACCGGGAGAGCGGGACATTGAGCGGCGGGGAGGCGCAACGCATCCGCCTCGCCACGCAAATCGGCGCGGGGCTGGTTGGGGTGCTTTATATACTTGACGAACCCAGCATTGGGTTGCACCAGCGCGACAACGAGCGTTTGCTCCGGTCGCTGGAGGGGCTGCGCGACCTGGGCAATTCCGTGCTGGTGGTGGAGCACGATGAGGAAACCATCCGCCGGGCGGATTACGTGCTGGACCTTGGCCCGGGCGCAGGCGTGCGCGGCGGCGAACTGGTGGCGGCAGGCTCGGTGGCCGAGATCGAGGCCACTCCGCGCTCCCTCACCGGCCAGTATCTCAAGGGCGATTTGAAAATCGCCATTCCCAAAAGCCGGTTTAAACCGACCCCGGAGCGCGGCTGGCTCGAGGTCGTCGGCGCGCGGGAGAACAATCTGCAAAACATCAATGCCCGCATTCCCCTGGGCGCGTTGACCGCGGTGACGGGCGTGAGCGGTTCCGGCAAAAGCACGCTGGTCGATGACATTCTGCGCCGGGCGCTGTTCCGCAAGTTTTACGGTTCGAAGGAACAGCCGGGAAAACACCGGTTGATTCGCGGATTCGAATCGCTCGACAAAGTAATTGTTATTGACCAGACGCCGATTGGCCGCACCCCGCGCAGCAATCCGGCGACTTACACCGGCATGTTCAATCAGATCCGCGTTCTGTTCGCCAAACTGCCCACCGCCCGCGTCCGCGGTTATGAGGCGGGGCGTTTCAGCTTCAACGTCAAGGGCGGGCGGTGCGAGAAATGCCAGGGGGACGGATTGATCAAGATCGAGATGCATTTTCTGCCGCCGATTTACGTGACCTGCGAGGCGTGCGGCGGACGGCGTTACAACCGCGAGACGCTGGAAGTGCATTACAAGGGGATGAACATCGCGGACGTGCTGGACATGACGGTGGACGAAGCGGTGACGTTCTTTCGCGCCATCCCGAAGATTTACGATCCGTGCCTGACGCTGGCGGAAGTGGGGCTGGGCTACGTCCGGCTGGGGCAATCGGCCACCACGTTGAGCGGCGGCGAAGCGCAACGCATCAAGCTGGCCGCCGAGTTGAGCCGCAAAGCCACCGGGCACACGCTTTACATTTTGGATGAGCCGACGACCGGCCTGCATTTCCATGACGTGGCGAAACTTCTCGATGTCCTTTTCAAACTGCGCAACGCCGGCAACACGCTGATCATCATCGAGCACAATCTGGATGTGATCAAGACGGCGGACTGGGTGATTGATTTAGGCCCGGAAGGCGGTGCCGGCGGCGGGCGCATCGTGGCCGAAGGCACGCCCGAAACCATCGCCCGCGCCGCCGCCAGCCACACCGGCCAGTACCTGCAGCGGATTTTGTAGTTTTGTTGTCCTTAAGAAAGCGGTTAAAGCCACAGATCAACACAGATGGACACAGATTGGCACATATGGATGCAGATGATTTTAACGGGGTCGAAAACGAAGAACGTGATCCGATCACACACGACATCATCGGGGCGGCGTTCGAGGTGCATCGGGTGCTGGGATACGGCTTTCTGGAGAAGGTCTATCAGCGGGCGATGCAAGTGGAACTAAAACAGCGCGGGCGGAATGCCGAATTGGAGCATCGCATTCCGGTCCAATACAAAGGCGAAGGAGTAGGCGAGTACGCGGCTGACTTGTTGGTGGAGAATCGGGTGCTCGTGGAGTTGAAGGTGGCGTCTGATTATCAAAAGGCGGATGAGGCTCAACTACTCAACGAGTTGAAAGCGACCAGTCTGAAAGTGGGATTGCTCATCAACTTTGGCAGGACTAAAGTTGAGTTCAAAAGAGCGGTCTTCTAGCTTATCTGTGTTCATCTGTGTTGATCTGTGGCTAAACCTCGTACTTTGCCATCATGAGCACCAAGAAGGAAAAAATAGCCAGAAAAGTGGATCAGTGGCGCGGCCACGATGGCGATCCGCATTTCCGCGGCTACTTCGATTGCTTCAATCGCGGCCTTTATTATGAGGCGCATGACGTGCTGGAACAGCTTTGGCTGAAGGATCGTCATGGCCCGAACGGCTCGTTCTACAAGGGATTGATTCAACTGGCCGGGGCCTTTGTCCATCTGCAAAAGAACCACCTGAGCCCGGCGGCCGCCCTTTTCAAACTGGCGGCCGCCAACTTGAAGAATTATCCCGCGCGGCACGAGCAAATCGATTTGCGCGAATTGAGAGACTTGACCGCGCGCTGGCTGGCTGAACTGGAAGCGAGCGGGTTCAAAGTGAACCCGCTCGCTGAAACGAATCGTCCTAAGATCTCCTGGCCGGCTTGAACGCCGCCGTTATCGGCCGCTGTCAAAATCCATGGTCATGGCCGGACCTTCCCTCGTCATGCCCTCCGCCGGGCCTGCCCTCATCATGGCCAAAGCCGGGCCGCCCATGGTCCGCTCCATGCATGTCCATACCGCGGGCATGTTCAATTTCCCGCCCGCGGGCGATGCGCGCATCGTGGAATTCCACCCTTTCCGCGCGGATCTCATGGTGAGTCAGGAGCGCGATGCGGTCATGGCCAATCCCGTCAAACACAAACCGGCCCCCGATAAACCCGTAATGATTCGCCACGAAGCTGCCCCGGAAAAGGAACGACACCCGCCCGAACGGCGCCCGGAACCCCACATAATCATGCGCCCAGAAATGGTCGAAAGGGATGAAGACATACGCGTCGGGGCCGAGACCGAAGTCTGCATCCACGGCCAAACGGCCATTCCACATCAAACCGACTCCGGCCACGAAAGTGGCGCCGGGAGGCAGCGGTGCCCATCCGCAATAGCCGTCGCCTTCGGCTTGGCGCCAGCTGACCCAGCCCGGACCCCACGTATATCCAGGCACCCAGGCCCAGCCGAGACGCGGATCCCGCATCCATCGGCCATAGTGAAATACATATTCACCCCACGGATAATCGGACTGCCAGCACCAGCCCTCGTCCGTATAGACCCAGTGCCCCCCGTTGAAGTAAGGTCGCCAATCAGGCACAGCCGCCTGCACCGATGGCACCCAGCATGGACCCTGGCCGGGAATATCGACCCATGAGCCGTAGGGCGCCAATTGGCTCTGGAAATAACTCAAATTGACCTCGGATCCGGTGGGGGGGGCCTCGGGCACGGGATACGGGGCAACAGCGGGAGTTGGATACGGCGAAACGGGAGCGCTTGGGTAAGGTGAAACAGGGGGAGCAGACGCCATCGGAGTGACCGGAGGCGCCGAGTTGACCGAAGGAGCCGGAGTGGCCGGCGTCGTCACGGGAGCGGGAGCCGCGCTGGCTTTGGCTTGCAACAAGGCCGAGACCACCGGTTGCGACACCCCCTGGCTGTTAAGGTAAAGAATGTCATCCGCGCTCAAATTGTAAGATGCGCCGGAATTCCTGATGTAAGCCAGGATCACTTCGTCGCCCATTTTCGCCTGCGACAATTTCACAATCTCCTGCAATTGAGGAGACTGCGTGGCCGGGGCCGACTGGGCCTGGCCCAGCGTGCCTCCGTTCCAGCACAAGCAGCCGATGGCCAGCGTCGCCAGAGCTGAAAGAACCTTCAGTTTTGTATCAGAAATATAGTTCATATTCATATCCTTGTCAGTTTTGAGGCCCTTTCCCCCTTCTCGTTCAAAATCGTTCCAACTATCCATACGGCGCGCCGCCTGGAATCTTGCAGTAAATGGCGGCAAACGCAACCGAAGGACGCGGGTTTTCGTAATGCGTCAGTCAAGGCGGAATCTCATTAACACCTGGCTTCAGCCAGGTGAATTTGAGGCGAAGCATGTGCGAAAACTGTTTCAACAGTTTCCCTTTTCCCGCCATCACTAGCGCATTACGGGTTTCCCCTGATCCCGCCACCCATTATCCCCAAATGCCGGCCAAATGACCAGTACGGAAAAAAGCCAAAAAAACTCCATCAGAACGAATAAAAAAAGTTGGGCAACGTCTAATAATCAGCCGATGAAGTAATGGATCTGGATTATATGCAGAGCGCACATTCAAAAAGAACACGTTTCGGAGGCAAAGCCTGCATGGCGTTGTTGCTTCTGGGCTTGGCGGCGGGCATGGCCGCCAATGCCGCGTCCGAAGCGCTTGTTCTCAAGCTGGGCGCCGGTTCCAGCGGGGCGGAGATCCAAAAAGCGCTGGACGGCCTGCCGGCCAACGGCGAAGTGCTTCTCAGCCCTGGAACGTATGAAATTACCCAGCCGCTCATGTTGCGCCACGATTACGAAACCTTGCGCGGCAGCGGGCCGGCCACCATCCTGCGCCTGGCCAACGGGGCTGATTGCCCAGTGGTGATTCTCGGGCCCCCCATGATCAAAACAAAGCATCGCGCGGCTCATTTGCGCCTGGCGGACTTGCAGATTGACGGCAACCGGAAGAACCAAAAGCTGGAGTTTTGGCGAACGGCCAGTGACGGCTCCGAGTTCAATAACAATGGCGTGCAAGTTTGGAACGCGACGGATGCCTCGGTGGAACATGTGATCTGCTGCCGTTGCCGCTCCGGAGGCCTGGTCACTGCCGGGGTCAGCCGTTTGCAAGTGAACGATTTCGACTCCTTCGACAATCAATTCGACGGCCTGGCTTGTTACGAAACTCAAGAAAGCCACTTCGACGGCCTGCGCCTCCATAACAATCTGGCGGCGGGTATTTCATTGGACCTGGAATTCAATCACAATTTCATCACCAACGCGGTGCTGGCGGACAACGACTTGGGTATTTTCATGCGCCACTCCCGCGACAATTCGTTTAAGAGACTGACCATTTCCAAGAGTCATCATCATGGCGTTTTCATGGCCGAGTCCCTCGCTCGCACCTCCAAGGGCTGGGGCCCTTGTCCCAACACGGCCTGCATTGGCAACAGCTTTGAGAACCTGCTGGTCTATGACTGCGGCGGCAAGGCTTTCCAAGTCAACGACGACGCCTGCACCAACAATGTTATCTCGGGCGGCAGTTTCCTGCGCAACATCCTAGGCGGCCTGGTCCAGCCCAGGACCAATCCCGTCAGCTTCCATCCACTGGCCGTTTTGGGAAGTAAGAATTAAGAATTAGGAATTAAGAAGCCTGGTGGGGGTGCTCCGTCGAACCCCCCATCCCCGGCCCGTTGTGAAGCCGCACGGAGTCTTCTTCCCGGTTGCAGCAAGCGTCTCGCCGGACACATCATCGGTATGGAGGACCTGCCGGTTGTCCGCGTGTCCAGACCCATGTCGTGCCTCAAGGGGATCCCGACCAGCTTGCTCAACCCATACCCGTGGTTGTCCTGCTGGCCAACCGTTCCCGCGACATGCTGGTCGGGCGGCCCTATCGGGTGTCAAGCCGCCGAACATTGACCCCTTCGCTGGTGCGACCCTTTTGACAAACTCCGAAAATCCTCGAAAAACCGCGGGATATTTTCCACCCATTTGATCGTAACATGTTGGCCGACAATTGGTTGCAATTGCAAAAAAGGTAAGTATTCATTTCTCACTTTTTTACGGTCTGCTCGCCCGGATTACTCAACCACGGATGGGCACAGATTCGCACGGATTCCCTGATCTGGACCGCGACGATTTGCGCGCCTGTTTCGAATTTGCCGCGCAATCGCTCAAACTTAAGAGCCAGCATATGGCGCTGGCATGAAATTGCAGTAACGCATCTTTCCGCCGTCCTCACCGCGCTGGGACAAAATTCGCTTGTCGAACTTGACCGCCAAAAAGTGAGGGCCGTTGTGTGATGGGGAGCAAAACCGCTTTCGTCAGCGCCGCAGGCGTGAACCAGAACCGATTTCAAACATCAATCTCCCATCAAATCCATGGGAGTGCAATGCGAGGAACCCGTAGTATGGTCTTAATCATTTGAACCACGAAGCGAACGAAGAAAACAAAGGGGGGCCAGGGCTTCACTTCGGTGAATCGCAGGAAGATGGGGGCAACCGTTTGAATGCGCTGCCGTGGACCATTAGAAAAAGTTCTTTTTGTGGGCGCGCTTTTCTGGTTTAATGCAGGCGTTCCTCCGGACAGGGATTGAATCGATCAATCCGGTCTGGAGTGGCATAGGAGGCTCATCCTGAGGATTTGGATTTATGCAAAGACCATTAAAAGTCATCATTATAGTGGGATTGGCGCTGGCCCTGGCGGGTGTGGCGTGCGTCTGGGTGTGGCACGCGCGCCATGGCAACAGGCCGTTGTGGCGCACCAGCACGGTGCGAAGGGGAGATCTCCGGGCCACGATTACGGCGACGGGCACGGTGGAGCCGGAAGAGGTGGTGGACGTGGGGGCGCAAGTGTCCGGGCAATTTCTGGAGTTTGGCAGGGACAAGTCTGGAAAGCCCATTGATTATGGGTCCGTGGTGGAGTCAAACATGCTTCTGGCCAGGATTGATCCCAGCCTGTTCAAGGCCGACGTGGATCTGGACACCGCCATGGTGGCTTCCGACAAGGCCGGGGAAGCACAGGCCGCCGCCAATTTGGAGCAGATGGAGGCCAAGGAGGCGGAGGCCGAGGCGGATTGGAAGCGGGCGCAAAAGCTGGGGCCTTCGGAAGCGCTGGCACCGACGACTTATGACTCTTACAAGGCCACCTATGAAATTGGCAAGGCCAACGTGAATCTGGCCAAGGCCGCCGTGGACTCGGCCAAAGCCGCGACGGTGCAAGCCGCAGCCACCCTGGCCAAAGCCCAACAGACGCTCGATTACTGCACCATTTTGTCTCCGGTCAAGGGAGTGATTATTGACCGGCGGGTGAACATCGGCGAAACGGTGGCTTCGAGCCTGAACACCCCCAGTTTGTTCCTGATCGCCAAGGACCTCACCCGCATCCAGGTCTGGGCGTCGGTCAATGAAGCGGACATCGGGAACATCCATCCCGGCCAGCAGGTGACATTCACCGTCGATGCTTTTCCGAAACGGGTGTTCCGGGGGTCGGTGAACAAGGTGCGGCTGAACGCGACGATGACGCAAAATGTGGTGACTTACACGGTGGAGGTCACGACGGACAACGCGGATGGGACGCTTTTGCCGTATTTGACAGCCAATGTCAACTTTCTGGCCGGAGAGGCCACGAATGCCCTGCTGGTGTTGAACTCGGCGTTGCGCTGGCATCCGCAGAACGATTTGATCGCCCCGGAGTTTCGCCAGGCGGGCAATGGGGCCGGCGCTTCCGGCGGCGGCGGTCGGCAGGGAAGAGAGCGGGGGGCCGTCGGACAGAAGGCGGTTGTCTCACAGACGGGAACATTATGGGCAGAGGCGGAGAGCTTTGTCCGGCCTGTGCCGGTTGAAATTGGATTGACCGATGGAACATGGACCGAAGTGCGAGGCGAGGGTCTGGCCGAAGGGACCAGCGTGGTGACGGGCATCGCAAGCGCGGAAACGGCTGCGGCTGAATCAGCGCCCGGCGCCAATCCCTTCGTGCCGCAATTTGGCCAGCGGCGCGGACCCACCAATGCCACCCCCACCAGACCGGGCGGTTCATGACGGCAAGGCACGGTTATGGAATTGCTTGAATTGCGCGAGGTTTGCAAGAACTACCACCTTGGAGAGATGGATTTGCAGGTGCTCAAGGGTGTCACCCTATCCGTTGCCAGCGGGGAGTTGGTGGCGTTGATGGGCGCCAGCGGCTCGGGCAAGAGCACACTGATGAATATTCTCGGCTGTCTGGACCACCCCAGCTCTGGAGAGTATTGGCTGGATGGGCGGGAGATTTCGGCCGCGTCGGCCAACGAACGGGCCACGTTGCGGAACCGGCTGGTAGGTTTTGTTTTCCAAAGTTTCAATCTGCTGGCGCGGACCTCGGCGCTGGACAACGTCTCCATGCCTCTGACGTATGGCGCGGAGTATGTCCATGAGGCCGAGATGAAGGCGCGCGCCACGGAGATGCTGCGCAAGGTGGGGCTGGCTGACCGCATGGATCACCAGCCGTCGCAACTGTCAGGCGGCCAGCAGCAACGGGTGGCCATTGCGCGGTCGCTGATCAACCGGCCGCGGCTGCTGCTGGCCGATGAACCGACGGGCAACCTGGATTCGCGCACCAGCGAAGAAATCCTGGAGATGTTTAAGGCACTCAACGAATCGGAAGGGCTGACGATCATCCTGGTGACGCACGACCCGCAAGTGGCGCATCATGCCAAACGAGTCATCCACATCCGGGACGGGTTGATCGACGGGGGAGCGGCCTGATATGAGAGCTTATCGCACATTTAAAACCGCCATGCGGGCCTTGCGTCGGAACGTCATGCGAGCCGGGCTGACCACGCTGGGAATCGTGATCGGGGTGGCGGCGGTGATTGCGATGATGGAGATCGGGAACGGATCTTCCCTGGCGATCCAGCACACCATTGCCACCATGGGCGCTTACAACTTGATGGTTTTTCCCGGCAACTCCTTGATGGCCGGCATCAGCACGGGCACGGGCGGCAGCATGAAACTGTCGCCGGAGGACGCGGACGCGATTTTGACCGATTGCCCGTCGGTGGCGGCGGCGGCTCCGGTGGTGTGGGCGCGCGCCCAGGCGGTCTATAACAACCTGAACTGGCAGCCCGGCACCCTTTACGGCACCACGCCGGCATTTCTGGAAGTGCGGGACTGGAGTGAGATGGCGGAGGGCAATGGATTCACGGACCGCGACGTCCGCAATTCCAGCAAGGTTTGCGTGATTGGCAAAACGATTGTCAAAATGCTGTTCCAAGATGAACCGCCGGTTGGCAAGGAAATCCGCCTGATGAACGTCAACTTCAAAGTGGTCGGCGTGCTGCGGGCCAAGGGGGCCAACATGATGGGGTCGGACCAGGACGACATCATCCTGGCTCCGTGGACAACGATTAAATACCGTGTCACCGCCGTCTCGGCCAACGCCACAACTTCGGCTGCCGCCGCCAGCACCGCCACCGTTCTTCCCAGCCAGGTTTATCCCGCCGCCCAGGCCTCCTTGTATCCGGTTCCTTCGGCATCGCAGCAGGCGGATACGCCGCAGCCGGTGCGGTTTGCCAATGTGAATCAGATCGTGGTGGCGGCCAAGTCGGGAGGCGAGGTGAAGCAGGCCATTGATGAAATCACGGCCCTGCTGCGCGAAAGGCACCACATCCGGCCCGGCGCGCCGGAGGATTTCACCATCCGCGACATGACAGAAATGGTGCGGACCATGAGTTCAACGACGGAGTTGATGACGACGCTGCTGCTGATCGTGGCGGCGATTTCGCTGGTGGTGGGCGGGGTGGGCATCATGAACATCATGCTCGTATCGGTGACGGAGCGGACCCGCGAGATCGGCCTGCGCATGGCGGTTGGCGCGCAGTCCAATGATATTCTGCATCAATTCCTGATGGAGGCGATTGTGCTGTGCCTGATCGGGGGCGCCATCGGGATTGCATTGGGACGGGCGACGTCGGTGCTGGTGCGCCTGATCAAACACTGGCCGACAGCGG
This sequence comes from Verrucomicrobiota bacterium, assembly GCA_050014435.1. Taxonomy (GTDB): domain Bacteria; phylum Verrucomicrobiota; class Verrucomicrobiia; order Limisphaerales; family Palsa-1400; genus DASRLE01. The sequence goes on from JBEKDI010000101.1 coordinate 13,896, forward strand.
TGTCGCTGGGGGCGATCATTGTGGCGGTGGCGGTATCGGCGCTGGTGGGGGTGGTATTTGGTTTTTATCCGGCGTGGAAGGCCTCGCGCCTGGACCCGATTGACGCGCTGCGTTACGAGTGAGAGGCCGGGAAATCGACAGACGAAATTCAATGAACAAAAAATTTCCAACGGCATGGGTGTCCCTGGCCGTTTCCCTGGCTGCGTTGGCCATGATCAGCGGTTGCATGGTTGGCCCGAATTACCACCCGCCGAAAACCCAGGCGCCTCCGGTCTGGTCCGGCGTGACCAACAGCACCGCAACCGCAGGCACGCGCCTGACGGCCAATGCGGTTGACCTGGCCCGTTGGTGGACCAAATTCCAGGATCCCAAGCTGACCGAATTGGTGAATGCGGCGCTCCGAACCAATCTGGACGTGCAACTGGCTGTGGCGCTGTTGAGGGAGGCGCGCGCCTCCTGCGGGAAGGATGCGGGCGGGCTGTGGCCGTCTGCGACGGCTTCAGGATCGCTGACCCGCACCGGCACGGTCCGCGGCGGCCACCAGAACGCGTTCGGCGCAGGAGCGGCGGCGGTGTGGGATCTGGACTTTTTTGGCGGCACGCGGCGGCAGCTTGAGTCCGACGACGCCTCCATCCAGGCCGCCTGCGAGAATATCTACGGCGCGCAAGTGACGCTGGCGTCGGAGGTGGCGCTGGACTACATCCAAGTGCGCAGCGCGCAGGAGCAAATCGCCATTGCCCAGACCAATCTGCAATCCGAAATGCATACGGCGGACGTGACGCGCCAGAAAGGGATGGCGGGATTCGTCAGCGCGCTGGACCAGGCCAACGCCGACGCGCAAGTGGCGACGACAGCCGCAACCATTCCCCCGCTGCAAACCACCATTCAACAGAATATTTTCGCGTTGAGCATTTTGCTGGACCGTCCGCCCGCCGCTCTGCTGGAAGATTTGTCCAAACCCGGCCCCATTCCGCTCACCCCGCCGGAAGTGCCGGTGGGATTGCCCTCGGACCTGCTGCGACGGCGGCCGGACGTCCGCGCGGCGGAGGCAAATTTGCATGCGGCGGCGGCGCAAATCGGCGTGGCGGTGGCGGACTTTTATCCGCAATTCTCGTTGACCGGGACCATCACTTATCAGAGCAGCGTGGCGCGGGATTTATTCGCAGGCCCCAACGGCATTTATTCCGGCGGCCCGCAGGTGAACTGGCCGATTTTTTCGGGGGGCAGCATGATTTCCAACCTGCGGTTGCAGAAGGCGGCGACGGACGCGGCTTATATCACCTATCAAAAAACGGTGCTGTCGGCGTTTTCGGACGTGGAGAGTTATCTGGTGGCCTTTGCCCGGGAGTGGGACCATCGCCAGGCGTTGAGCGACGCCGTGGTCAAGAACCGCCGCGCGCTGGATTTATCGCAGCAACTTTACCAGGCGGGAACGACGGAGTTTCTGACCGTGCTGGACGCTGAACGGTCGTTGCTCGCGTCGGAGACGGAACTGGCGTTGAGCCGGCAGGCCATTTCATCGGACCTGGTGAACATTTACCGGGCGCTGGGCGGCGGGTGGGAGGAAAAGAACTGAGGCGGCTGGTTGGCAGGGCAAATCCTTTGGTCAATGCTTTTGATTCCGGCCATTGACCTGGCTGGTCTGTTGGCAGGGCCACAGCGCACTGAGGAGGAGTGCCATGACGATTCCGATGGAAAACTCGATGAATCGGTGCAGCGCACGGAGCCAGGCTTGGTTGGCAGGCCCGGCGAGCAGGACAATGATGAGCGCAATCGCGGCGAAATGGTTTGCGCGCCGGTCGAGCCGCAGGGTTGCCGACAAAAGACCCATGCCCAGCACGCCCAGCGCGAAGACAATCACATGCGGCCCGATATAGGTCGCCAGCAACGCGCCGGCGCAAACACCCACAGCGGTCCCCACGAGGAGAAGCCAGGAAGTGGCCAGCATCGCATTGGAATCTGATTGCACAACTATCAAGGCCGCAACCGGCGCCCAATACACCTCCCGCAATCCCAAAACTCGGGCCGCGAGCAACGCTATCGCAGCCGCAATCGCCATCCTGGCCGGATGCGCGAAACTTATCTTGAAGGGCGCGAGTTTCTGGATCTTCATGGTTCACCTGCTGTTTTTTAAGGTTACAAGACCTATCGCCGCAGGCGAACTGGCCGTCAACTCTTTCCGGGCGGTTCTTTGAGATTGCTTTTCGGGGTTTGAAGGCGTAGAAGACTTTTTACTTTCAACACCGAAATCCTATGAGTGCAAGAAGAGATGTTGCTGTGGAGAAGTTTCTCGCCGGATACAACTGCGCCCAGGCAGTCCTCTACGCGTTTTGCGAAGATCTGTGTTTGGACAAGGACGCCGCCCTGAAATTGGCCTGCGGGTTGGGGGCCGGGATGGCGCGCAAGCAAGAGGTTTGCGGGGCGATCAGCGGTGGCATCATCGCCCTGGGACTCAAGCACGGCCGCGGCGAGGGTCAGGACCGGACTCCCACCGAGGAAACGTACGGGAAGGTGAGGGAACTCATGTCACAATTTGAATCAAAGCATGGCTCGTGCGTCTGCCGCACACTGCTGAAGGGTTGCGACCTGAACACATCAGAAGGACAGCGGCGCTTCAAGGAAAACGATCTACACAACAAGACTTGCAAAGGCTGTGTGACCACGGTGGTGGAGACGCTGGAAAAAATCCTTTAATAAACGCTTGCGCGCGCCGTGGTGCTGTGTGACATTTATTTCGTTATGTGGCGAAATATAGATATGTCCGGGTTCATGGCCGTCACCAAGGCGCTGTCCGACCCGGGCCGTGTCCGGATTCTCCTGGCCCTGCGCCGGGGCGAATTGTGCGTCTGCCGAATCACGGAGCTATTCGGCCTGGCGCCTTCCACCATGTCCAAACACCTATCCATCCTTCATCAAGGCGGATTGATTGTTTCGCGCAAGGAGGAACGCTGGGTCTATTATCGTCTGCCGGACAGAACGGCGCCCGCCATGATCCGCGCGGCGCTGGACTGGACCTGGAAATCGCTGGGAAAGTCCGGGGAGGCGGTGGCCGACGCCAAACGGCTTAAAGCGATCTTGAAGATGGACGCGCAGGAAATTTGCCGCCGCCAATGCGGGGGGGCGCTGCGCCAAACACGGAAACAAACTCGGGTCCCGGCATGAGCAAGTCCATTCCAGTCAAACATCTGGCTGTTTTCGAGCGTTTCCTGACGCTTTGGGTTTTTCTTTGCATGGTGGCCGGCGTTGTGTTGGGCCGGTTCGCGCCCGGCCTCACCGCCTCGTTGAGCAAACTGGAATTTGGCCGGGGTTCGCATGTCAACGTCCCAATTGCAGTGCTCATCTGGATGATGATTTACCCGATGATGCTCAAGGTGGATTTCACCGCGCTGGGCGGCATCGCCAAAAGGCCCAAGGGTCTGGCGGTGACGCTGTTCGTCAACTGGCTGGTCAAGCCCTTCAGCATGGCGCTGCTGGCCTGGTTGTTCATGCAGCATGTCTTCGCGCACTGGATTGATGCGGAGGCGGCGAGGAGTTACACCGCCGGACTCATCATTCTCGCCGCCGCGCCCTGCACAGCCATGGTGTTTGTGTGGTCGTATCTCACCGACGGCGACCCGGTTTACACCCTCGTGCAAGTGGCAGTCAACGACCTCATCATGCTGTTCGCCTTCGCGCCCATCGTCATGTTTCTGTGCGGCGTGGCGAACGTGGTGGTGCCGTCCGGAGTCCTCATCACGTCGGTGGTGGTGTTCATTGTCATCCCGCTGGCGGCGGGCTGGCTGACGCGGACCCTGCTGATGCACTGGCGCGGCAAAGACTGGTTTGAGGAAAGCTTCCTGGCCAGGTTTCATCCCATGACCATCGCAGCGCTATTGTTGACACTTGTGCTCATCTTCGCGTATCAAGCGGAGAACCTGACCGCGCGCTGGCTGGCCGTGCTGTTGCTGGCAGTTCCCATCGTCATCCAGGTTTATTTTAATTCGACACTGGCCTACCTGCTCATGCGCTGGTTGCGTGTGCCGCACAACGTCGCCTCGCCCGGCGCGCTGATCGGCGCGAGCAATTTCTTTGAGCTGGCCGTGGCCGTGGCCATCACACTGTTTGGGCCGGGTTCCGGCGCGGCGCTGGCCACGGTGGTCGGCGTGCTGGTGGAAGTGCCGGTCATGCTTTCGGTCTGCGCCGCCTGCAACCGGACGCGGCATTGGTTTGCCGCCGCGGACGAGGGCGATGAAACATTGTTGCGCCAGACCAAAAGGAGGAACGACCCTATGAAAAAGAAAATCCTGTTCGTTTGCATTCATAACAGCGCCCGCAGCCAGATGGCCGAGGCGTTTCTCAATCGAATCTGCGGCGGCGAATTCGAGGCCCACAGCGCCGGGCTTGAACCGGGCAGGCTCAATCCCATGGTCGTGGAAGCAATGCGTGAAATCGGCATTGATATTTCCGGCAACCAAACCAAAGCCGTGACCGACATGCTGAAGTCCGGCGCAACGTTCGACCGCGTCGTCACCGTCTGCGACGAGACCAATGCAGAGCGCTGCCCCGTTTTTCCCGGCGTCGCCCAGCGGCTGCAGTGGAGCTTTGCCGACCCGTCTGGTTTTACAGGCTCCCACGAAGAGAAGCTGGCCAGAATCCGTGAGGTGCGCGACGCCATCGAGGCGCAGATCAAGGCCTGGTGCATGGAAGCCTGCCCACGGAACTGCCTCGAAGCCGCCTGACGGAACGGTGAATCGCGCCAGGGGTGCAGGGAAAATTAGTTGATTGATTTTCAAAAAAGCAGATTTTGCTGGACTTTTCGCGCCAATATTGTATATGATATATACAATATTATGATGACACCTTCTCTCCAACAAGAACGCT
>JBEKDI010000102.1:0-26092 GCA_050014435.1 Verrucomicrobiota bacterium
AAACTTATATAGAGGCGGTGCATGCAGGCAAACATGGTCCGCGTCTCGATTCCAAACAAAGCATGTTTCTTTTATGATCAACGACTTACACAAGAGTAGCAGTGTGTCGGTAGGCTCGGTGGCCCGACGAAAAACACGTCAGTGGCTTTGCGGATGAAGGCGCCGGTGGCCAGTTCGTAAATGGGTTTGCGGTTGATGGTGGGGTTGAACTGCCAGTCAAATTCTTCGAGGGTTTTCAAATGGCGGAAGTCGGCGGCTTGGGTCAGGCGTTTGAGCACCCGTTCCTGGCGCACGGCCAGTTCGTCCTGGAAGATGAGTTCCAGGAAATCGGCGTGGCTGAGGCGGTTGGCGGCGGCTTCCTGGAGCCGGACGGAGAGGGACTGTTGCAGGCCGGAAAGGCGCAGGCGTTTGAGGGTTTGATGGAGTATTTGATGATTCATGACGAGCTTTCTGTTGCATTGTTATCGGTTTGTGATTCGGGGGTGAAACAGTCCGGGATGAGCGCCTGGTAGTGGCTTAAATCACGGATGAGCGGATGCTGCTGGATGAACTGGAACTGCTCCTGCGCGGTGGGATGCTGGAGCAAGTCCTTGAGTTCGCGCAAGTGCCAGCCGCCATGAGTGGAGGCCAGTTGGCTGGCGGCTTCGACGTTGGCCGGGGCGTGTTTGGCGGCCAGTTGCAGGAAGCCTTGCAAGACGCGGATGCCTTGCGGGCCGCGGTTTTTAATCATCGCTTCGGCCCAGTCGGCCGAGTGAGGGCCGATCATCCGGGCGCGATCCAGCAGCCAGTCCAGCCCGTTTTCAATGGCCGAGCGTTTGCGGCTGTGGATGTGGGCCGGATCGGTGCTGAAGCGCCCGGGTTGCTGCCGGGCGTGCAGGGCGATTTGTTCCATGCGGGTGTTGAAGATGCGCACCAAACGCAACTCCCACCGCGCCCACACTTTGCGCCCCACATACTCCGGGGGCACCGAGTAGTAAGTGCGCGCCACTTCCACATGGCCATCGCGGTGAACGGTGCGCGGGGCTTCGGCAAAGACCGGGAAGACCATGGCCGGCAGGGGCAGCAACCGGGGCTTCTCGCTCGTGTTAAAAACCACGGCGACCTGCTGGCGGGTGGTGCCGTGAATGCGGGTGTCGGCCACCCGGCTTTCCCATTCCAACAAAAACTGGTTCTCCTCGGCCAAGCTGTGAAACAACCGCCCTTGCAGCGCGTTGTTCTGCACATACTTGATCCCGGCTTCGATCTTGCCCTTGTGGCGCGGGGTATAAGGTTTGGTGGGCAGAATGACCGTCTGATAATGTTCGGCAAAGGAGACGATCTTGGGATTGAGTTGCGGGTCGAACCAGTCGGCCCGGGTCACCGCCGCCCGCAAATTATCAATGACCGTGGTATGGGGCACGCCGCCGAAGTAACGGAAGGCGTTCTCCAGACAGCGGATGAAGTTCTCGGTGGTTTGCTGCCAGACCGCCTCGCTGTAGCCCTTGCGCGAATGACTGAGCACAACCCGGAAGACATGGGGCCGCTTGCGCTTGCCATCGACTTCGATCCAGGCCCCCTTGCCAAAATCCACCTGCACCTCCAACCCCGGTTCGCATTCCATGCGCCGCCAAGGCAGCGGCGTCGCGGCTCCCAAGCGCCGGACAAACCGCTTGACCGACTGATAGCTGCCGATGAACTGATACTCCGTGACCAAATCCTGGTAAATCCTTTGCGCGGACAGCCCCTTTTCCAAAGCAGTGGTAATTTGCTCCTCCCAAGCCGCGCAACCACTCTTTCTTCCCGCCACGGACCCGGCGGTCGAAATGGCTGGTTTTGCAGCGGTGTCCAACCAGGAGCCGGGGGTCGAAATGGCTGGTTTTGGCGGCCCTGTCCCGCGGGTCGTTTCGGCGCTGGGCGCATTCTGTACTCGAAGGTATTTGGCGACCGTCTCCCGGTTGAGGTGAAGTTCACGGGCAATGGCCCGGTTGGACCATCCGGCCTTATGCAGAGTTAAAATGGACTGTTGCTGGCTCAATTTGAGTTGATTCATCAGCCAGCGTGCCCGCTTTGTGAGAACGCCGACTAATTATCTTCCTCAAACTGGCTGGTTTTGATTCGACCCCGAGTGGCTGGTTTTGACCGTCCGCTGACACCCTCAACAATGCATCTTGGTCATATTCTTCGCTGACTGGACCCAAGTCGTGGTCAACTTTGAACTGCGGATGATACTGTTGCCAATAGTCATTGAAGCGGCACAAACCGTTTGCGCTGTCGCGCAGTTTACTGGAGGAGGCCTCTTCTTTCGCAAGCTTGACCAACCATAGAAGCGGCAGCCGCAAAACCTCGCCTTGATCATTAACGATTGCAGGGGTTTCGCCGACGCCCTTCCAGGATAACCATATAATCGTCGAATGCATTTATCCTTGGGTCGCACGCGCGCGAAGTTGGCTCAAATCGTTTGCGCTGAAAGTTTTTTTATAAATCATTTTGGAGACAACCATCGAATGCGCGCCAGTTTTGAAATAACATGCTATACCATTGCAAAATCCGTGAGATATTGGGAATGGCTTAGTGGCGACAAATTTTAGAAAAATGTCGCCAAATCAAGACCTTTCTTGGCATGCTTTCTGCTACCCTAATGAATGATGCAGAAGCGACAAAAGGCAGCAAAGAAGCAAAAAATCGCAACCATTCGCCCGCCGGGCCTTCACCAGGTTCTCCTAGCTGAAGCGGAGCGGTTCATCGCCAAGCGTGGGCAACGGATCCCGGAAACTCTCCTTCGTCGCCTCCCGATCCTCATTGGCTTTGTACGAGATCCAAGTTTACTTTTGGTCCGGCATGGTTCAGAAATGCGTGAAAGCCGGTCAGTGTTTGCGAAGGCTTACGCTCGGAATCCGGAAATCTTCTTGGAACTAATGTTGCATCTTTATCGCTTCCACGAACATTTGACACCGATTAGGCGTGCTTTGCGCGATCATCGGGTTATAACATTTCAAGACCAAGGGCGTCGAATAACGAAACCAATTAATAAGGCTTCGGCCCATGAGCTGGTTGCCTTTATCCGGACCCAATATGGCGCGAAGGTAGATCATCGGGCGGTCTCGCGCGACAGGGAGCGTTTGGCCATGTCGGATGCAAAACAGACCTTTGATCCCGTTATGGAAGAAGCATTAGGCTATTTCGCAGAGTTTATATCGAGGGAAGTATCTGATGCCGACCTCGCATCCCTGACCCCAAAGGTGGCCAAAAGTAAAATGACAAAAGAAAAATGAGCTATCTACTTGGAAAGAAGATAGCTCAGCTTGAAGGGACAGAAACAGCCTATTTCAAGGACTTGTTACGTGTATAATGAGTATAATGAGCTATGAACATCCCAGGCTTTCGCCGCAGTTGAGGCATTTGTAGCAGGCGCCGTTGCGCACGGCGACGTGGCCGCAGTTGGGACAGGTGGGGGCGTCGCTTTGAAAACTCGCCAGTTGCTGGCTCAACGGGGACAGGCCGCGACCGTTCCCGGGCGCCGCTGAATTGCCGTTGCCATGGCCGTTTCCCTTGGCCTCGGCACCGCGCGCGGCAGGCTGGATCAGGATGTCGGTGTCGTCCGAAATCGCCAGGTCAGGGACGGGCCGGTTTACCTTTTTTTTGACCTCTTCCATGAGGCCGGGCATGGCGAGTTCGGGCTGGGTGCGCGAGGCGACAATGGCTTCGCGGTAGCCCGGGACGAATTGCAAAGCCAGCCAGCGAAAGACGTAGTCAATGATGGAGGAGGCGTTGCGGATTTCGGGGTTTTTGGTGAAGCCGGACGGCTCGAAGCGTTGATGCGCGAACTTGCGCAACAACGCTTCGAGCGGCACCCCGTATTGCAGCGCGAGGCTGGTCAGCGTGCCTATGGTGTCCATAAGTCCCCCGATGGTCGACCCCTCCTTGGCCATGGTGATAAAAAGTTCGCCCGGCTGGCCGTCGTCAAAGAGGCCGACGGTCAAATAACCTTCGTGTCCGGCGATGTCGAATTTATGAGTGACAGCGGTGCGGGTGTCGGGCAGGCGGCGGCGCAAGGGCTGGCCGTCCCTGGCCCTGAGCTGATTCAACTCGGCCTCGAGTTCGCGGAGATGGGCCACGGCGGCGGGTTCCTCACCTTCCTTGGTTCTCTTGGTGTTGAGCGGCTGGGAGCGTTTGGAGCCGTCGCGATAAATGGCGACGCATTTCAGGCCCATTTTCCAGGCCTGTACGTAGGCGTCCTTGATGTCCTCGACGGTGCAGTCGTGGGGCAGGTTGACGGTTTTGGAAATGGCGCCGCTGATGAAGGGCTGGGTGGCGGCCATCATTTTCAAATGGGCCATGTAACTGATGCTGCGCTTGCCGCGCCAGGCGCGGAAGGCGCAATCGAACACGGGCAAATGGGCGGGTTTGACGCCGCTGGAGACGGTGGCGCCGTTGTCTTCGACATCCTCGATGGTGTCGAATTTTTCGACGTGGGCGAGGATGGGGGGGATTTCCTTTTCGGCATAGCCGAGGCGGCGCAAGGCGTCGGGCACGCCGCGGTTGACCATTTTGAGCATGCCGCCGCCGGCCAGGAGTTTATATTTTACAAGCGCGATGTCAGGTTCGACGCCGGTGGTGTCGCAATCCATGAGGAAGGCAATGGTGCCGGTGGGGGCCAGGACGGTGACCTGGGCGTTGCGGTAGCCGGATTCGCGGCCGCGCTCCAAGGCGCGGTTCCAGCAGTGGCGCGCTTCGTCCTTCAAGTAGGCGAAGTCTGCGCTGGGCTGAATCTCTTCGACGGCAGCGCGATGCTGCTGGATCACCCCCAGCATGGAAGCAACGTTGTCCCGGGCCACGGTCCGGCTGACGTGGGCGCAGCGGGCGTCGCGGTAAGCCTGGAACGGCCCCATGACGCCGGCCAGTTCGGCGGATTGTTCGTAAGCATGGCCGGTCATGATGGCGGTGAGGGCGCCGGCCAGGGCGCGGCCTTCGTTGGAATCGTAAGGCAGGCCGTAGCTCATGATGAGGGAGCCGAGGTTGGCGTAGCCCAGACCCAGGGTGCGGAATATATGCGAATTTTCCGCTATCTCCGGTGTGGGATAGCTGGCGTTATCGACGATGATTTCCTGGGCGGTGATGAAAATGCGGACGGCGGCCTTGAACCGTTCGATGTCAAACCGGCCATCCTCGCATTTGAATTTCATCAAGTTGAGCGAGGCGAGATTGCAGGCGGTATTGTCGAGGAAGACGTACTCGGAGCAGGGATTGGTGGAATTGATCGGCCCGGTGCCCTTGCAGGTGTGCCATTTTTGGATGGCGCCGTCGAATTGCAAGCCCGGGTCGCCGCAGGTCCAGGTTCCGGCGGCGATTTTATGGAGCAAGGTGGCGGCATCCTTTTTTTCGAGGGGAGCGCCGGTCACGGTGCGGGTGAACCACTCTTTGCCGGCGAGGGCGGCGTGCATGAACTCGTCGCTGGCCCGCACGGAAAGGTTTTCGTTTTGGTACATGACACTGCCGTAGGCGTCGCCATTGTAAGAGCCGTCGTAGCCCTGTTCGATCAACGCCCAGGCCTTCTTTTCCTCTTTCTGTTTGGCGTCAATGAACTCCTCGATGTCGCCGTGGTAATCGCGCAAAGTATTCATCTTGGCGGCGCGGCGGGTTTTGCCGCCGGATTTGACGACATTGGCCACTTGGTCATAGACCTTGAGGAAGGAGAGGGGGCCGCTGGGACGTCCGCCGCCGCTGAGTTTTTCGCGGCTGGAACGAATGGGGCTGAGATCAGTGCCGGTGCCGGAACCGTATTTGAACAGCATGGCTTCGCTATGGGCCAGTCGCATGATGCTTTCCATGTTGTCCTGCACGGACTGAATAAAGCAGGCGCTGCCCTGGGGATATTCGTATTGGGTCAAGGCGCGTTCGGTAGTTTGGGTCTGGCGATTGTAAAACCAGTTGCCGCGCGAGGAGGCGCGCCCGACGCCGTACTGATGGAAAAGGCCGACGTTGAACCAGACCGGGGAATTAAAGGCGCCGTATTGGTTGAGGCAGAGCCAGGACAATTCATCGTAATAAACCTCCCCGCCGGCCTGGTCGAAATAGCCGTCCTGAACGCCCCAATCGGCAATGGTCCGGCAAACACGATGGATCAATTGGCGGACGGATGTCTCCCGTTCGGTGGTGTGTTGTTCGCCGTAGAAATACTTCGAAACGACCACCTTGGTGGCCAGGAACGACCAAGCTTTGGGGACCTGGACGTTTTCCTGTTTGAAAATGACCTTGCCGCCGTCATCGGTGATTTCAGCGGTGCGTTCATCCCATTCAACCTGGTCAAAAGGTTTCACAGCGGCGTCGCTGAAAATCCTTTCGATGGGGAGGGCTTTCCTGGAGGGAACAGCGGGCGATGGCCCGCGAACCGCAGCAGAGGGGCTTGTTTTTGAACGCCGCCGACCACGAGTCGAAGCGGCAGGGCGAACGTGTTCACGCGCATCAATCATAGCAAATCCTTATTTTCGTGTCTGCAACCTTAAAAAACCTCGAAAAATCCAAATAATCAGTCCCTACTGCGGAAAAAAGGCGGTCATTTTCAGACCGCCAGCCCCATTCAGTAGGGAGTGAGTGTTACTCTAACCACCACATATGGTGCCCGCAAGAGAAATCTGCAAAAAAATGTTATTTTTTGGTTGTTCACGGTCGGAGGCTCAAATTCTGCCGTAAAATGGGCCTTTTGTTGGCATTGTGAACAAGGTTGGTTGACCCTTTGTGAACAACTTTAGGCCGTTTTTGGGTGTTTGGCGGCTATTTTGCCCGGCGCAGGTGTGGCTCGAGGCGGGCTTTTAGGGGATGTCGGCGGGACTTGCGGGGTCTGGTCTTGCGGACAGGTTCAATGGTCTTGGCGCGCGCCCGTCCCACCAGGACGATGAAGCAGCCTTCGAAGCCGAAAGCGCGGCGCATTTCGCCCACCAAATACCTCTTATACTGGTCGGAAAACAAATCTTCGCGGTTGACGAAGAGGAGAAAAGTGGGCGGCGATTGCCTGATTTGCGTGGCGTAAAAGAACTTCAAACGGTGCCCGGCCGAGCTGACGGGCTGGCGGCGTTCGATGGCATCGCGCAAAGTGCGATTGAGGATGGCGGTGGGCACCTTTTGTTGCAGTTGGGCGGAGACATAACGGATCGACTCGAGCAGGCGGTCGAGGTGAAAGCCCGATTTGGCGGAGGTGAAAAGGACCGGGGCATAATCGAGGAAAAACAAATGTTCCTGCAACCATCCGGCAAATTCCGACAAGTTGGCCAGAGGCTTTTCCTGGCCTTCGCGTCTTTTTTCACCCTCCTTTTGGCGCAATTCCTTTCGCGCGGTGTCCAGCTCGGGCGCCATGAGGTCCCATTTGTTGACAACCAAAATGCAGGCCTTGCGCTCCTCGACGATTTTGCCGGCGACCTTTTTGTCCTGGCTGGTCAGCCCGGCTTCCGCGTCCATGACAAAAATGACGAGGTCGCTGCGGGCGATGGATTCCTCGGTGCGTTTGACGCTGAAAAATTCGACGGAATCGTCGATGCGCCGTTCCTGGCGGACGCCAGCGGTGTCAATCAAAATATATTTTTGCCGCCGCCCGTCCGTTTCGACCTCGAAAGGGACATCCACGGCGTCGCGGGTGGTGCCCGGGATGGGGGTGACGATGACGCGCTGCGAATGGGTCAGGGCATTGATCAGGGAGGATTTGCCGACGTTGGGCCGGCCCACGACGGCCAGCTTGAGGGCAGGTTCGGCGTCGGGGGTGTTTTGTTGCGCTGCGGCGGTTTCGGGCGGAAGCAGCGCCACGGCGGCGTTCATCAGGGCCTCGGTGCCGCGATGGTGAATGGCGCTGACCGGGAAGATTCTGGCAAAACCCAGCGCGGCAAATTCATCGGCCCCGGCTTCATCGCGATCGTTGTCGGTTTTATTGGCCGCCACCAGCACCTCCTTGCCGGAATGCTGCAAGCGTTGCGCGACCTCACGGTCGAGCGGGACGATCCCTTCCTGCACATCGACGACCAAGAGGATGACGGCGGCGGCGTCAATGGCCAATTGGACCTGCTCGATGGCCGCTTGCGCGATGATGTTTTGGGCTTTTTCCCGGCGCGACAGTCCGATGCCGCCGGTGTCCACGAGGGTAAAAACGCGCCCGCGCCATTCGGCCTCGGCGGTGACGCGGTCGCGCGTGACGCCTGGTTCGTCGTGGACGATGGCGATGCGCTTGCCGACGATGCGATTAAACAGCGCGGATTTTCCGACGTTGGGCCGGCCCACAATGGCGATTAAGTCTGGCATTCTTTTGCTTTCGATACAGGGACTCGCACAACGGGGCAACCTTGCGAATCCCGGCTGGTTCCCGGGCACATGATCGTTGCTCAAGGCGGGTTTATCAAGAGCGCAGATGCCTTCGCAAGGCTGGGGTAGATTTGAGCGGTTGCATCCCTGGGGATGGCGGATGCGCTGGCCCGGGATATGCGAGACTTTATGAGAGCAAGAGCTGCAAAGCCCAGCCCATGCCTTCATCCATCGCAATCCTGAACGGACATTGGCCGATGCCGAAGTCAATGCCGCCCATGAAACAGCGGTTGAATAATTCAAGCAGAGACTCGGCGGCGCCGTTCGCGAAACATGAGGCGCCGCGAGCTTATTTCATGGTAAATGTTCCCGAGTCGGCACTTTCCCCTGACGATTGGCTCTGCACGAAACTGCCGGCCTTTGTGGATGAGTACCAAAGCAACAGATATTTCACTGTCCCCGCATTTGTGGAATCGGTATCCGTCATTACCACCATGGCCGCCTGGGGCCCGTAAATCGCATACGTGTAGGTGCCTGATTCGGACTTTCCGCTCATGGTGAAATTTCCGTCGGTAAACGAAATACCCCCTGACCCGTTTTTGCCATTGCCGTGAAGCGTGCGGCCCAACAGGGAAAGGGGAACGGTGCTGGCGGTAGCCGCGAAAGTGAGCGTCCCATGTCCGTCGGCATTGCTGAACTTTGCGGAATGACTGCCTGTGAAAGTAAAGAAAACGGGGCTGGGTCCTCCTTGATCGGACACAGAACCCGGCGGCGCCAGATAAGTATTCAGAAATTCGGCTGTATTTGTGCCCGTGACGGTGTAGATGTAGGTCCCCACCCCGCTGTCATGGTTGGTGTCCGGCGTAAATTGGCTGAACGAGCTGGCGCCAAAGCTAATCCTGAACGATTTTGTTGCCCCATTCGTTTTGATCTCGGTTACGATGGCAGACAAACCGGCCAGGGAAACAGGCGCTTTGTCTCCTTGCGTACTGGACTCTCCGGTGACACTGAAAGTCCCGGCGTTGGTGTCGGCCGAAGCGTTTGTCATGTCAGTTTCAGTGAAATACGTGTTGGAACCGTTCGAAAAATTCAGCACGAGATAATTGGTCGTGCCGAGGTCAGCCGCGTTGGTCGGGATGGCCTGCAACAGGGCTGCGGTCGGACTGTATAATGCATAGGAGCAAGCGCCGGAAGAAGTGCCGTTGGTGTCCGTTGCCACGAAAGTCCCGTTTCCGTATTCGTTGGTGAATTGATAAATATTGCTGCCGGAAGCGGCATTCATCAATGTCAGGCCGGAAAGCGACCCGGGCGCCGAGCTCGACGCGTCGCCCAAGGTGAACGTGCCGGAATTGGTATCAATGTTTGTCCATGTCCCGCTCGTGCCATTGGTAAAGAAGAGGGTAAAAACTTCGTCATTAGAACTCACAGCGGGCGGCGCCAGGAGCATTGTTGCCAACTGCCCCGCGCTGGCGCCGATCGGAACATACGTGTAAGTGCCAACGCCGGTGCTCGTGTTACTGCCGCCGATCTGGCTAAACGTGCTCCAATCAAAACTAAGCACGGCGCTGTTGGTGTTGGTCGCGGTAAGTTGCAGGGTTGTTCCAGCGATGGATTCCGGAGCAAGCCCGATTGAATCGTCAGTCAACGCTACCGTGTTGGTCAGTGAGGTGTTTCCAGCGGCGTCCTCCGCATAAACCTTGATCGTGTTCTGGCCCGGCACAAGAACGACGACGGCGGTCCAATTTGTATAATCGTTTTCTGTGGCCGCAAGGTTCCAGCCGCTGGTCCCGACCTGATACCAAAGACCCGACACGCCAACGTTATCCCTGGCGGTTCCGCTAATTGTAACGACCGAATTACTGCCTTGGGCGGCCTTGGTGGTGATTTTTACGGTGGGCGGCTGGACATCCAAAAAGTTTGCAGTCAATTGCAAGTTCGAAACCATTTGGAACGTCATTTTGGCGGCGGTGTTCGTAACGGTGTTGGTGGAGCCGGTTATGATCCAATCCAAGAACCCAAACCCGGCGGCGGGGACGGCCTTTATGGTGTAACTTTGGCCGATGATCAAGTTTTTGCCCTTGTCATTTGGGCTCACACTGCCACGACCATTGATGGTGATGGCCAACTTTGCCGTCACTCCTCCCGCGTGGACGCCTTCCGTCCCAATGGCAACAGCCAGTGGAACAGCGCTGAGCATAATAAATTGCCGAATGTTTTGCTTTAAATTCATGAGTTTTTCTTTTTAGGTTTTTTTCAGTCGTTGTGCGGAGAGATTTCCCGGTCCCGGCAGCCCGTTATGGCCATCGGCCGGCAATATTCCCAGTCTATTCACTATCCAAACCGCCTAATTGCGACGACCGCCGCCGCCGCCACCACCGTATTCCCGACGACCGCCGCCACCGCCTGGAGGGCGTTCCTCGCGCGGGCGGGCTTCATTGACGGTCAGCGCCCGGCCCTGGAATTCCTTGCCGTTCAAGGCGGCGATAGCGGCGGTGGCCCCTTCCTGGGTGTTCATGGTAACGAAAGCGAAGCCACGGGGGCGGCCGGTCACTTGGTCCATGATGACCTTGACTTCGTTGACGGGGCCGTGTGTGGCCATCATGTCACGAAGGTCTTGTTCAGTGATGTCGAAGGAAAGATTCCCGACGTATAATTTTGTGCTCATTTGATGTTTTACAATCCGCCAGCCGTTGCTTTCTGCTGACTGTTCCCGAACACCGGGTCTAAAATCATCACTGAACTAAGTTCAATTGAAGATTCACCATGCCTTCAAAGAGACAAGCCATCTAACGGACAAATGAACCATGACCGGTTCCGACGGGATAGCAACAACTATCGTGAGGTATCTTTTGAGCCCGATCACCGCCTTGGCCAGATGAATTCCCAATGCCCGGAGTGTTTTGGCGCGGGGTTTAATGAAGGGACTGGCCTGCACGCTCGTTTTGAATACAGCCAAAGCCTCCCCGAAAGTCATTTCCCCATCCACGACCGCACGGGCACTTTGGGCTTCTCTGCCGCCCGGTCTTTTCCAGTTCACCCAGCCGCAGCCTGGCGACCGTGATTTGACCAGTTTTAAGACTGCGCCGAATGAGCTTGCGCTTCACTCTAAACCGGGCAAAATAAACCGGTGAAGGCTTGTAACGAATCGAGTTTGCGAAGTGCGTTTTCTGCCGGGGGCAGACCTGGTCCACTTCCTGGCCAATCGCGACCGTGCATGGCTTCAGCATCAAATTGTCAAGCGGCGGTCTGCAATGCTGCCAGCTTGCCTCTGTAGAAACTGGTTCGGAGCGTAGCTCAGCCTGGCTAGAGCACTTGGTTTGGGACCAAGACGTCGCAGGTTCAAATCCTGTCGCTCCGACCACTCTTTACCGAGTGAAAATGAGGATTCAGGCGATTATCAAGCCGAGAACGATGGCAACGCCCGCACAGATTCCGCACAGAATCAAGGGGGGTTGGCTGATGCCGCCTCCGGCTCTGGCAAAATGAAGTTTCCGGTCAAGGTCACTTACCGCAAGGCCGAGGTGAAAATCTACGGCAAGAGTGCCGCTTACCCGTTTTATCGGCTCTGCTACTACGCTGCCGGGAAGCGCCGCATTCAGTCGTTCGCCACTTACACAGAGGCAAAAGCCAAGGCTGACGCCAAGGTTAGGGAACTTGCAAGCGGCAGTCAGTCCATCGCCTTGACCGCCAAGGAAGCGACCGCCGCCCTTTCCATCCGTGATTCCCTGGACGCATTCAGACGCGACACCGGGCGCAGTTTCACGGCCCTGGAGGCGGTCACGGGCTTTCTTGACGCCATGAAGCAATTGCCCCAAGGATGCGGCTTGACTGAATCCGTGAGGGAGTTTGGCCGCACGCTGGCGATTGTGAAGCGGAAGGACATTTCCGAAGCTGCCGACCAGTTCATTGACGCCCGCAAGCCCAGGACAGAGGCGAGAGACGGGAAACGTCCGCAATTGTCGCCCGGGTACGCCTACAACGTGGCCATGTGGCTCAGGGAGTTCGCCAAGACCTTCCCTGGCAATGCGGTGTGTGATCTCACCCGCGAGCATCTGGACCTCTACTTCGGAAAACACAGCAAGGTTTCCCCCAAGACCCGGAATGAGCGGCGCAACGTGGTCCGCATGTTCCTGAAATGGTGCGTCCGGCAAGACTACTTGCGGGCAGACAACCGCCTGCTGGAAGCGGACTGCATGGCGCGAGAGGTTGCCGAGCCGGAGGAAATCGCCTTTTACACCCCCACAGAGTTACGCGCCATGCTCGAAAACGCGCACGCTCAATTGCGCCCGGTGATAGCCCTTATCGCCTTGGGGGGCGTGCGACTGCAAGAGGCTGTGCGTTTGACCTGGGAAGATATATTTCATGTGGAAGGACACGTTGAGATTTCCAGCGGCAAGAGCAAGACCCGCTCACGCCGACTGGTCACTATCTGCCCGGCTCTGGCGGGTTGGCTCGATCCATACCGCAACCAGTCCGGCCCGATTTGGACCGTGTGCCTCGACAAGTTTCATTCGGATTTCAACGCGCTCAGAGACTCGCTCCACACGGCCGCACGGCGCAATGGTCTGAGGCACGGCTTCTGCACCTACCATTATGCTTTGCACGCTGACGAGGGACTTACCGCCAAGGAAGCGGGCAACTCGCCCGCCATGATTCACAAGTGTTACAAGGGGATGGTAACGCGGGCCGAGGCGGAAAAATGGTTCAACGTCCAGCCGCACCGCGCGGCCAACATCGTGCCGTTGACCGCAAAAACCGCCGCTAACCCCTGATGCTCGCCATGAAATCGAAGAAACTCCGAACGATGCTTCCCGTTACCACCGTCGAGGGAAGAATTCATCTTGTTCGCGGGCGCAAAGTCATTCTTGACCGCGACCTGGCCGAACTCTACGGCGTGTCAACCAAGGCACTGAATCAGGCGGTCAAACGCAACATTCAACGGTTTCCCGATGAATTCGTATTCCAGGTGGCCAAGGAGGAAGCCGACTCTTTAAGGTCACAATCTGTGACCTTAAACGAGCCCGACCCGAACCGGTCACAAATTGTGACCTTAAACGAAGCGGTTCCAGATTCACGGCGTGGGAAGCATTTGAAGTATCTGCCCTATGCCTTCACCGAGCATGGGGCATTGATGGCCGCAAACGTTCTGCGTAGTCCGCGCGCCATTCAGATGAGCGTCGTCATCGTGCAAACATTTGTCCGTCTGTCACGCATGGCCGTGTCAATGGATGCCCTGGCGCGCCGGGTTGAGGAACTGGGCCGCGCCACCAGCGAGAACAGCGAACAGATAAAAAAGATCGTTGCCGCCATACGGGAACTGATGACACCGCCGGAACCACCGCGCCGCCAAATCGGTTTTCATACGCGCCCGGAAGATAAAAATCCGGTTGCAAAGCACCGCAAAATCCGAGAACAATGAACTCCCCTGCCATGATTCACGCCCATTACAAAGGTCTGGCGACCAAGGCTGAGGCAGAAAACTGGTTCAATGTGCAACCGAACCGGGCCGCGAATGTCATTCCAATGGCCATAAACGCCACGACGCCATGAGCAAAGCAAAGCGTAAACGGCAGAAACAAGGAAAATGCATCAAACAAGCTGCGACGGCAGAATCTTGCCCAAACCATTCAGTGGTTACCCTTACTCTGAAACCGTTTATGCGCTTTCGGCCCGACGGCGATAATTCTGAGAATTTGAAGGACATGATTTTGGCCTTGGGATTCTTTACGGGAAAATGCGGCTTTCTTCCGCCGAGTCTGAAACCGCTGTTTGACATTGCTTACAGTGGAAACAGGGATGCCGCGAAGTCTCTTGTGGACATTACAGTCGGAGCGGCATTGTCAGTCGCCGCATTGGAAGGGGCACACCCTCAGATGATGGGTAAGATTGCTCGAAAAATGAATCTTTGGCCCATCGTTGCCAGCACCACTCACCCAAATTTGGCACGCGATGCACAGGCTCGATTGACCAAACTTGGTCTAAGCCAGGATTTGCACCAACTTGACACCCCTTTCCGTAAAGCGCACGGTGCTGATCAGAATTATCCGGCTCGCCGGTGGGCGAAGGCAGCGGTCTATTGTGTCAACCTCACCCGGCTGTTGCAAAGGCAGATCGCTTTGTACGAATCCAAAGTTAGTGTCGGGGAGACTTTGTGGCCAGGATGCTGGAAGCGAGGAATCGCGCCGCAATGGGCGTCAGAGGCAAAAGATTTACCAGATTTCTCTAACCAAAAGGACACGCTGGCAAAATGGGCGAAGGTCATCCGCAAGATGATACGCGAACAGACGCCCGATTTCCATTTACTACCCGAATGGGAGTACCAACGCAACTCGTGCAAGCTTAACGAGGCGGACACCAAAGGAGAGATTCAGAATGCGATTCTCGATGACATAGTGTCTGCACTAAGGACCGTAGCCCCTGTCCTAGCGACCGGAACCTGCTGAAATCTCCCTGCTGAATTTCAGCAATTAATCAAAAGGATGTGGCCCTTACCGCTCCGTGCAAAAATCGGAGCATGGAATACGTTCAATCTACCGAAACGCCCGAAGCTGCCACGGGCAAATCGAAGCTGGCAGTAAGACAGAACACCAACTGCGGCCCACAGGTTGCCGTCGCTGGCACACCAAAGCCGGTAAAGAAAGCCGCCTTGAGCGCAGCCGAGCAGGTGCTAAAAGCGGCAGAGGCCCAACAATCTCCGACCCTTCCTGGACTTTGGGACATCGAGCAGCTAATGGCTCACGTTCCGGTTTGCCGCCGCAGCATCCACAATCTGCGCAAAAAAGGGCTTCCCACTATCGTCTTGGGCAGGCGACTGTTTTGGCATCCCCCCTCGGTCCAAGCTTGGCTACTGCGTCAGCAACGCGGGGGTGAGCAATGAAACCGCAAGAATCGCCGCACCCCACCATGACACCTAATCCCGCCGATATTCCCATCGACGATTTGGAGCAAAAAATCGCCCTGAAACGCGCTGGGAGGCTTGCCACAACGCCGGACAGGTGGAAGGGCCATTTCGTGGCTGCTTGGTCGTCGAAAGCCTCCGGTCGAGCGGCCTGTTCACCTCGCCGTGCGATTCGTGCTTTCTGTTTGGAATGCTGTGGGTTCGACGTGCCGACAATCGCTCAATGCACCTCTTATGCCTGCCCGCTTTGGAATTTCAGGCCGTTCCAGCAAAAAGCGGCGAAGTGACGGAACAAAAAACGCCGCTGCGAAAATTGCCCAACAATGAATTTTCAAGCACACGCAGTCGAAACATGCCCTCACCGATTTTAGCCCCGTCCCCATGCCCGACCGCTGGCGCCGGCGTTCACTCCTGGATTCTCAGCATGGCCAACCGCTGTCGCTGGGCTAAACTCCCCGAGACAGAGGCCGTGCGTCGCATCACCGGGGGAATGACGCGCCAACCGTCGCCATCGAACGAAGTCATAACCGCCGTGCAGAAAGCATACCGTTCAACCTGGCAACCCCCGCAATCGGGCAAGTCGTTCCGACCCCATCCTGTTTCGATGGCCGAGATAAAGTTTGATCCCTCGAAACTCAAAGCGATGGTTGAGAAAATCCGCGCGCCGAAAAACTGGCGGCATTTTTTCTGGGAGCGCAGTCCAAAACTGCCAGATGCGATGAATGCCTACAGCTTTATTTCAAATCTTTACGAACCCGGCGAGCAGGTTCTTGTCTTCGATGTTTTTGAGACAAAGAGCCCTGTGGCAGTTGTGAGGGTCACAGAACCAATGGACTGCCGCGTTCCTCCAATGATCGAAGCCGGCGGAAGATACGGAAATGGTATCTGGTTTTTATCGAACCCCACAGACGGGCAATGGCATCCGAATCCCCGCCAAAACAACGAGGTCTCCTGCCGGAGCGAAGAGTCTGTTACCAGTTTCCGCTATGCAGTCCTCGAATCGGATCAAGCACCGGCAGATGTCTGGATTGCCTTCGTTGCCCAACTGCCGGCCCGCGTATCGGCGATTTACACCAGTGGAGGCCGCAGCATCCATACTCTTCTCCGGGTCGATGCCGCCACGAAAGCCGAATGGGATGGCAGCATCGCGCCGTTGAAACGGCCACTGAAAAAACTGGGAGGCGATTCTGGCGCACTCTCCGCCGTGCGTTTGAGTCGCCTTCCCGGATGCTGGCGACCGGAAAAGCAGAATTTCCAAAAGCTGCTCTATTTGAATCCGAATCCGTCGCTTTCGCCATTGATCGAGTTGCCCGCCTTGCGGTCGCGCGCCGAAGCATTGCACCGCTGGCGGCGCGTATGTCCCCGATGGAACCAAAGCATGGAGGCGCATAGATGAGGGATTTTGAGAATTACCTAACGGACGGAGCTGGGATCGGCGCGGATGGACACCCGCCAGAATTGCGGCCGGGCGCGAACGACACGAACGAACTGCCGCATGTGGTTCTTCCGAGCGGGACCGTCACGATTACCGAATGCGCGACGCAATTGTTCAAGCTGATAGCGCCGACGCAAAAGCTCTTCATGCGAGGCGGAGCGGTGGTTGGCTTGGTTAAACGGGATGATGGGTTGCTGGCTTTGGATGTTTTGCGGCCCGCATCGGCACGGTCGTTATTCGAAAAGTTCGGGCGGCTTTTCGCCTGGCGCGTTGGCGGAGAAACCGGGCCGGTGTTGAAACCGACCACCTGCCCACATGAGATGGCGGATGCGCTGCTCCAAAGCGAAGAGGCAGGCGGGTTTCTGCCGCGTGTGAATGGGCTGATCAACTGCCCTTTCATGCGCGAGGTTGAAGGGCAGCTTGTGGTGGCCGGACCTGGATACGATCCAGGCTCGCTGATGCTGGTCACGGGTGGAAAAACGCCTCCTATCGTGCCGCTGGATGAAGCGGTGAAAGCCTTGTTGGATTTGCTGACTGAATTTGATTTTCAGACTGAGGGAGACAAGGCGAGGGCTGTGGCCAGCATAATCGGGCCGGCGTTGAAAGTGGGCGGCTTCATCAAAGGGCGTGTGCCGGCTGATGTGGCAGAAGCTGACCATTCGCAATCGGGCAAGACTTACCGGCAAAAGGTGTTGGCCGCGCTTTACAATGAGCGGCTTTCTTTGGTGACGAATCGGGAAGGCGGCGTCGGATCGGTGGATGAAAGTTTGAATCAGCAATTGGTGGCTGGGCGTCCGTTCATCCAGTTCGACAATTTTCGTGGTCGATTCGCGAGCGCACACTTGGAAGCGTTCATGACAGCGGAAGGGTCTTTCCCCTGTCGCGTCCCCTACCGCCCGGATGTCACCGTGTCGCCGGAGAATTATTTCATTTGCTTGAGTTCAAACGGGGTGGATACGACGCGGGACTTTGCAAACCGGAGCAATATCATTCGGAATCGGAAGCAACCGCCTGGGTATAAGTTCCGAAAATTCACGGCAGGTGATTTACTGGCTCATGTGCGGCATTCGCAAACTTATTACCTGGGCTGCCTTTTCGCAGTGATTTGGGAATGGCATAGGCGCGGAAAACTGCAAACTGAGGAAACACGGCATGATTTTCGGGAATGGGTACAGGTGGTGGATTGGATCGCGCAGAATACTTTCAAGACGGTTCCGGTGATGGACGGGCACCAGCAGGCGCAAGAGCGGGTGAGTAACCCGTCGTTGGTTTGGGTGCGCCACCTGGTGCTGGCGGTGGCTAATGCCGGGGAAATGACGCGGGGGCTGACGGCGACGGACATTTATGGGCTGTGCGAAGGAGCCGACATACAAATTCCCGGCCTCCGGGCTGGGGCTGATGAGGAAAAGGGCAGAAAGATCATTGGCAGCATTATGGGGAAGCTTTTTCGGGACCAGGATACGCTCGAAGTGGACGGTTATATCGTGACAAGGGAAGAACGATACATTTCCCGAGATAAAGTCTCTGAGGGCGGGAATTTTAAATCCAAAATCTACACCATCACAATCAAACAATGACCCATAATTCCGCAGTTACGCAGCTACCGCAGCAAGGGGCTATAGATTCTGAAAAATGGGGGGTGTTTTTCAGGATTTAGGGGGGGTAACTGCCGTTACTGCGGACAAACACCATGACAGACCATAGCACCATACCATCCGCTTGGCCGGAGATGGCCGGGATGAAATTCAACGATGAAAATCATGCGAAACGAGAATGAACAACCTATCGTCCGCCCCGGCCAAAAAAAGGGCTACACCAAAGCGACGAAGGCGGTAATCGCACAGCGGATCGAATGCGCCAGGTTGCTTCTCCACTGCGGCTACGAAAAAACCGATACCTTCACATGGCTCGCGCACACACGCACGCGCACGCGGAAATCTCAAGCTCTCTCAAGTCTTCCACCCTCGTAGAAACCCCAAATTGACCCCCTTGCAACTGGCGTTAGCGATAGCGTGTGTCGTGCGTTGTCGCAGCGTGTGCCGTGGCTGTGTCGTGCTGTTTTAACCGTTGATTTCACCATAATGGCCGCCATGTAGCCGTTTCGGCGGCTGGCGACCGGTACATGGCTCGCACGCACGCGCACGCGGAGCCAGCGCGGGAGACCCATTCAGCCGTTTCGGCGACTCGACGTTTTAATAAACCTCTTGATTTGCAACAACTTACGATTTTAATGTCCGGTTCGGAAACCTGATCGGAGATGTATCGCGGATGGCGCGGAGATGTAAGCAAACTGCGTTTGAAGTGGGTTAAAACAGGCCGCTTTTTACCGCTTTTGGTGTCATGTAAGCATCAAGGCTCTGGAATGAAATAGGAGATCGGATTCTGCGCACCGTGGGGGAACAGATCACCAACGTAACGATTGACGTATCTCTTGCGGATGCGGTCTTCGGCGACTGTGCCGACAAACTCCCAGCGGCGAGGTGCCGTGATGCCGCGCCTGTCGCGGGTGCTGAAAGTTGAGCCTGCCGGAAGCCACGGATGTTTGATCTTATACACTTCCCTCACCACACCCTCGAAGACCGCCAAAGCGAATTCAGCCTTCTCGCGCTTGGGGCCAACGCGCCAGACGCCCCGAGTGGCGTCGTAGAGTTCCGCATCGGTCATGCCGTACCGATACAGCTTGTTGATGCGAATGAGGATCACCGGGTCTCGGATGTTGGCCTTGAGTTGCGTATAGCGGGCGATGAGTTCTCGAAGGGGCGTTCGACCATACTTTGCCCCATGGCCACGCACTTGGTTGACCAAATTCTTGAGGCCAAGAAGGTCGATGGCTGCCGCCTCAACTTTGAAGGCGGCATCAGTGGTCGGCAGTCCGTGAGCAAGAATCTCAATCCGAGGCTGTTTACCCCCCGCACGAATCGCTTTGAGAGTCTTGGTCATGGCTTTCCTCTCGCCCGCGCGCAGATGGGCCAGTGCCCGTCCGTTCTTACCCTTGCCGACGTAGAATACAGACCCGTCCGGTGGGTTTATCAGCGGGTTTATGTAAAGATACACGTAGTACTTCAACTCTCTGGCCACGGTCGGCGCGATACGCGGAATCCGAACTGTCAAACCACCAACCATCTTGCCAGAAAGGGTGTCGTCGCCAGCAGTCAAAGTCAAGCGGCGGCGCGGGCATTTGGCGTGCTCGACGGAAAAAATACATTGCTCACGTGCGCGCAACCCCGGCACGAGCCATAGGTTTGAGCTTGGGTTCATGGACGTCTTTCATCGAATGGTCTTGCAATTCAACGACTTGCGAATATGACGACTTCTGACGGATGGTGATTGGAGGATGTCGCTGGACGGCCAGTTGAGTGGCATCTGACCGGGGGAGCTATGGCGTTGTGGGATCAGCACGATTTAGTGCATCGGTAGCCCGGTTGAATTGGAACTCATTGAAATTAAGTGCTTTAGCAGGCTTGACCATTTTTGATGCCGGTGTGCGGCTTGAACTCTTTCGAGGTCATTTCGGCCCTGTTTGGCCATGATTCAAGGGCAATTTCTGCAAAGCAAAGCCACTTAGACGCCGTTTTCTGAGCCTGTTTTTGGGCTGCTGGCTCCGTCAATGTCAATCGCAACCGGGGCTGGCGCAAATCGTCCCTGGCGCATTTCCTGAAGCCGTTGCAGTTCGCGCAGATCACGATGCAGGAGCCGCGACAGGTGGGTTTCGTAGCGCATCACCTTCTCAAGTGTCCGTTCATCCGGCAGCAAGTGTTCGCGCCGGTAATCGTTGAGACGCTGCTTTACCTGATCGGTGTCTCTCCGAGCCTGGACCCCATCTTCCTTAATCGCCTCCAGCACTGAATCGAGAGAAGCGCGACCTTTGCCGTGCTTTTCGACCAAAAGGCGGAGACGTTGGCGAAGCAAGCCAACTGTCCATCGCTCCTGGTCTTTCAACTGCTGGTTGGCGTTACCCGCTGGATCGGACACTTTAAGCTTTGCCAGGAACCGGTAGAGCAAATCTACGACACCTTGTCTGTTCATCTCAATTTCGTCGCTTCCTTCGGCGAGCAGATTCACGGATGGCCAAAATTGCTCCCACCATTTAGAGTACCGCAAGACGTCCTCCACTGCCTCAGCGCCATCATCCCGACCATACTGGTGCTGGTCATGCAACCAATCTTCCCCTACCTCATCCTTGGCGGCGTCTTGTTCCGAGCGAACGTGCTCGCATTCGTACCGGGCCACGCGGCGCAGCCGCCAACCAGTGAAAGTAATCCTCTCAGCCAGGGTGGTTTCCAACATCCCCAGGGGCGCAAAGCTGGCCATCATTTCCATGCGGTAGATGTTCCAGTCTCGCAAAGACTCCATGCCCGCAACGACCGGGGAGATGGCGTAAATGCCGTGTGCGATGCCGTTCCCGGCAACGACGAGCTTCCCTGCCGTCGTCTGCGGCCCGGTGGACTTCAAGGCATTTTGCCGGTTCGCAGCGGCTCTCTTTTCGATCACTGTGGCACTTTTGCTCTGGTTCATAAACTCGTCGTCGGGCAATTTACCTCAAATTCGGACTACATCAAGCCCGTCGCCGGATGGGTAGTGTTCTAATTTGGGTTGACCCAGTTCTCGCACTCTGCAAAAGTCCCGCCGTGACATTAAATGTTTCTCTCTGCGTCCCTGATGGGATCATTATTGCTTCGGACAGTTTGGCAACTCTGAATGAATCGGTGAACAAAAGGGTCAACGTTGATTCAAAATGCCCGAAGTGCAGCGAGGATATTCAGCTAAAAGATGTTCAAATTCCGCCTTTTGCCGTTCCAGCATCCTCGTTTCCTTATGCGCAAAAATTGTTCTCGATACGCAACAAATTGGGTTTGACTATTCATGGAGCCGGGCATCTGAACGGCAGGAGCATGTATAGCCTTATCACGGATTTGGAGGCGAAGCTGCCGAAAACAATTGATGCTCCCGACTACATGGATGTGGTAAAGCAGAGTTTCATCGAATATTTTGACAACCAAATAAAACTGGAATGCGCCAAAACAGGGTTTAACATTGCGCTTCAACCGGATACATGGATGCCCTTTGGTTTCCAGTTGGTCGGATTTGCAAAGGACGCAAACGGGGAGCCGGTGCCCAAAGTGTATTGGATCAAGATGGGGAAAAATCCCGCAGCGCAGCAAATGAACCCATCCGTTTTTTGCACCGGAGACACAACTGTTGTAAACATGCTTTTCCCCGGAGGTGTTTTGACAGCAAACGTAGGTGTTTTTTCCTTGCAAGACGCGATAGATTATGCAAAGTTCTTAATACGAACAACATCCGAGTATCAGAGGTTTTCAGGAAAATGGCAAACCGTCGGGGGAG
This sequence comes from Verrucomicrobiota bacterium, assembly GCA_050014435.1. GTDB lineage: Bacteria > Verrucomicrobiota > Verrucomicrobiia > Limisphaerales > Palsa-1400 > DASRLE01. Next base: position 21,942 of record JBEKDI010000102.1, read on the forward strand.
ACATTGACATTGCCTTGATTACTAATCGTAACGGATTTCAGTGGATTGCTCAAAAACCGCTTTATAAAATCTTGGAACGTCCGATATAACGTTATGACATCGAGTTTTGCCTATATTCAGGGCCAAGAGGCTGAAGCGCTGGATTATTATGATAAGCGGCTTCAGTCCGCTGTTAATCCAACGGAGCGCGAACAGTTGGAAAAATTGGTTCAAGACCTGCGGTCGAAGCTTGAAAAGACCAATCAGCCATTACCCGCTCGATCATTGCCTGGTCTTTCCCTTAGCTGCGCCGCTTGACTTGGCTTCTGCCACAATCGCCACCCTGACCGCCGTTTGTGGCGATTCAACCGGCGGCATTTCCAACAGTGTCATAAACGGTCAACCGTGGCCAGCGCCAACCAGGATGGCCCGCTCGCCCGCGCCGCCCGGTTGCCTTCCCGCGTTTCGCCGCTGGAACGGCATCCAGCAAATACGGTGATACATCGGGAGGACTACATCAAGGCCGCCTCTGACTTTGGGCGCTGACGGCGACATCCTCTGGATCAGGCATGTTCGTTGTACAGCTTGTGGTCTGGGTCCAGCCAAACGACAAAGAAAACATCATCGAGGAAAAAGCCATGCACGCGACCGTGTTCGTTACTGCTCAGTGCGAATTGCCAGCCCTGACAGTCGGCAAGTTGACCCTTGAGGCCGAAGCCTTTCGGCTCGGTGGTTTCGTGCCACTTGTGGTCGTGACAGCGAAGACTGTCCTTGTGGCTGGTCCGCATTTCCTGCCATGAGAGTTCGCAGACGTGTTTTAGCCGGTCAAGGAGCTTGCAGAAGTACGGGGAGTCCCTGTGGCTGAACTGAAACTTGCCGTGGTCGGCTTGGAGGTACTTGAAGGAGAAGCTAACGCGGGCCGGCGGCAGTGGCGTTGGCTTGATCGCCGCCGGCTGTCTCAGGAGGGTGGGCCTGATTTTACCACGCTTGCTCACGCTCGGTTCTGCTGCGCGCGCTTCCGGTAAAAATCACGCATGTCGGTGACTGCAATTTCGCTGTGGCCCTCCTCGTCCGACTGAAGGCCCTTGCGGGCGTTGCGCCAGGGCGCTTCCTGATGGGTCATCCGCTCCAAATCCCATGCGGAGAATTGTCCATAGGCGGAGAAGACTTCGACGAGGTGCTTCTCCGTCCCGTTGGTGAAGGTCGGTTCGGCTGGCTCCTCAGTGATGGCCTCCCAGCCGTACTCCTTGAAACGGCGGTAGAGCGGCGGAACAACCGGGCCGTGAACCCAAGCCTCAATACGCTCGTCAAAAAGAGGCTTGCTCTTCAAAGCAAGGTGCCAAGCCTGGGCGTAGTACACCAGTTTCTGTAACTTCAGGTTGGTGAGAACGTCACCGTGCTGATGGCAGAAAGCGAGGAAATAATCGGCAACGTGGTTGGCGGTCGTTACACCCATATATGCCAACAATTAGAACGCACGCGGGCTGGGCGGTCAATCAATGATATGACACGGATTTCATTTTGTGTTGACATGGTAAACATATCGGCTATTGTGTGTGTCATGGAAACGAAATTGGTCGGAATATCGGAGATTGCGGAGCTTGCTGGGGTGACCCGGCAGGCGGTGAACAACTGGCGCGGGCGCTATGAAGACTTCCCGAACCCGGTGCAGACGCTGCAAAGCGGTCCTGTCTGGAACCGAGAAGTTATCGAACAGTGGGTGAAGCAGAAGGCTGGGCGCGCGACGCAAGTGATCAGCTTCATCAACTTGAAGGGCGGGGTGGGAAAAACCACAACGGCGGTCGCGGTGGCAGAGGTGTTGGCAAAGGTGCATCGGAAAAGTGTGCTGTTCATTGACCTGGACCCGCAGACGAATGCAACGATCAACCTGATGAAGGAAGAGGAATGGCAGAAGCGAGATGAGGCCGGGCAGACGCTGGCGCAGTTGTTCCAGGACAGGGTTGCTGCGACCGTTGGGCAACCGCCGCGGTTTAGCCTGGAGCATTCAATCGTTCGGCAAGTCTCGACGATCGACGGCGGGATTTCGCGGCTTGATCTGCTGCCATCAAGCATCAAGCTGATCAACGTGCAGGAGAAGGTGAGCGCGGCCAGCTTTGCTGATGATTACAAGGACCCGCGCGACATTTTGAAGGCGGCGCTTGAGCCCGCAATCGAGCGGTACGACTACATCATTATTGACTGCCCGCCGAGCTTGGGGTTGGTGACCAAGAACGGGCTACGGATTTCGACTAGCTACGTGATTCCGACCATTCCAGATATTCTGTCCACATGGGGCATTTTTCAGATTGTGGATAATGTGCATAAGTTTGCGGGCGAGTTGCGCCGGCCGATTCACGCGCTTGGGATTGTGGCAACGAAAGTGCAAAGCAACTCGCTGCATGAGCGGGTACTCGGGGATTTGAAGGCTGGGCGGCTGTTCGACGGGAAGAAAACCGACTTGAAGCAACCGCCGCTTTTTGAGCACAGAATAAAGCAGCACGTCAAGACTGCAACCGGGGCGGATTCAGATGCAAATCTGCGGACGTTCCGGTATAAGTACGGCGAGACTTATGAATCGTTTGAAGGTTTAACGCGGGAGATTATCGCACGATGCAACGCGCCAAAAGTTTAATGCGGCTGCTGCGGCAGCTTGTGGACCTGGTTGAAGAAGAGGCTGAGCGAAATTCGGCATTTGCCGAGAAGCTGGATGGGATTCTGGCGCCGCTGCCGAAACGGTCGGGCAAGCGCACGGGCAAGGGGATGTTGACGGCTAAGGACATGCCGGACGTTTACGCAGAGTACCAGAGCCGGGGAGAGGATGAGTTTCGATTCTGGTTGCGCGGCCTTGACGTGGTGACGCTCAAGGGAATCGTGAGGGTGAACGGTTTTGACCCCTCGAAGGTTTCAAGGCGGTGGGCTGAGGCCGAAAAGTTTGTGCCTCTCGTGGTCGAGCAGGTAAAGGCGCGGTTGCGACGCGGATCGGGATTTATGACCCCACGAGAACCGGGTGGGATGGAACCGCAAGGCCCGGCGACCTGAGGTCCTTTTTGCGCTCGGCGATGAGCTTGGCGAACTCCTGGGACAATTGCTGCTTCCTCGCGGAAAATTTCAAGGCTGTCACAAATGCTTTGTTCCATTGCCCAATACGAGCAAACGTTTTGCGAAACGTGGCCACTTTCCAGCCTTGGCGTAAATTTGCCGGCGAACTTCCAATACGTCAGGGCGAGAGCGGGAATCTCCACTACTGGCCGGGGGGGACAAGATGCGCCCGCACAGGTTTCTGTGCTCACTGCCCGCCTCTCTGTCGGCGCAACAGAGCGCCTTGCACACTTGCCCAGTCGTACAGGCAACGTCTGCCGATCTTGATATACGGGAGGATTCCGGCTGCCTTCCAGTTGCCCAAAGTCCGGCGGCTGATTGGCAATTTGGTCAGCAATTGCTTTTCGTCCATGAAAGCCCGCTCGCCACTTGCGTTTTCCGTCAGATCGTCCTTGCTCCCATTCAAGCACGCCCTGCCGGGAATAATTGCCGCTTCGACTTTTGCGCCACCTCGCAATTGTCGCTGCCGCGCCGGACTCGATACTTTTTCTCCGCAGGACGCTTGTTCAACGGTGAGCCTGGCCGGGGGCAGCACCGCCAGCGGCAAACATTGATGTTGGTTAGCAAGTTCGAACATACCTCATTATATGCTCTTCCAATAATTCTACCGAAAGTTTCTTGCCTCAAAGGCCACTCACCCGGCAGCATTTTGGGGTGCTACGACAAAAGGCACGAGGCAACAGGTTTGCACCTCTCATTCCGGTCTTTCAGCAACTCCCTCATGGTCGCGGGACATGAAAAGTCCCTGGAAGCGACGTCGTCACTCTGAGCATCTTTTAAGCTGCCATACACCGACAGGATGGCACGATTAGCCTGACACTTGTTCGCCTCGGGGAATTCGTATAGAAGCCATCTTTGATGTTGAAGGTTGAATCGTTATAGGGAGGCGCAACAACTCACACATCATCCGCGGCAACGGAGCAAGTTTGGGGCGGTTTAGGTTGCTCATTGTTCTGGTTCTGGTTCGATAAAGGAACCGGTAATACGACCGGAGCCCCAACCGAGATCTTCGTCGATCTCCGCCCCGGTCTGGCGATCAAACTCCCAACCGCCTGCGCAAATAATGCGATCCG
>JBEKDI010000103.1:0-18458 GCA_050014435.1 Verrucomicrobiota bacterium
GGTATGCCCGCCCAGTAGGATCCGGTGACCAATTCGCCGGAATCCTCGAGCGTTACTTCAGGCGCAAGGGTGATGAAATAAACCGTCCAGACAACGGCAAACGCGACGGCCAGCGTCCACCAATCCACCCGTCGAAAAAGCGGCGGGGTTGGTGGTTGGATTGGTTTGAGTGGGGCGGCTTTGGCGCTTGCCGCCGGGGCCGGGTTCGGTTTCGTAGTCATTATTTGCGATCGATCCGTGTTTTCATTGAATAGACACTTTCAGCCGCCATTTTGTATAAAATTTCCTTCGAATGAAGTGCGGCATTTCCGGGGCTTTGTCAACTAGAGCATGTGGCAAAACATGGCGTCGCGCAGTTTGGGTTCAAACCAAGTGCTTTTGGGGGGCATGATGCCGCCGGCATCGGCGATAGCCATGAGATCCTCCGCGCGCGTCGGGAACAAGGCGAAGGCGCATGCGTATTCGCCGGCATTGACCAGTTTTTCCAGTTCCGCGGTCCCCCGGATGCCCCCGACGAACTGGATGCGCCGGCTGGTCCGCGGATCGTTGATGTCGAAAACCGGGGCCAGGACGAGTTTTTGCAGCAGCGAAACATCAAGACGCTCGACCGGCTCCCGGTCCGCCATGGTATCGGGGCGAAAGCGCAGCGTCCGCCATTCGCCGCCGAGGTAAAGTCCCAATTCGTGAATGGCCCCCGGCTGGGGCGGGCCGCCCGGCGCCACGACAAAAATCTCCTCCAGTCTTTTGAGCAATCGCGCCTGATCCAATCCATTCAAATCTTTCAAGACACGATGGTAGGGCAGAATCTGCATTTGATCGTGCGGGAAGATAACGCTCAAAAAGAATGAGCTTTCACCCGAGCCGCCCCGCGCCTGGTCCACGCGGGCCGCCGCCGCGCAGCGATGATGCCCGTCGGCGATGTAGAGAAACGGAATTCGGGCGAAGGCGTCCGTGACTAACCGGATGTCCGCCGGGTCGCGCAACGTCCAGGAAGAATGCCGGATGCCGTCCCTGGCGGTGAAATCCGTGTCCGGCGCTTCGGCGGTGTGGCGGGCGGTGAGCTCGTCCAGTTCCTTTGCGGCGCGATGGAAAAGCAAAACGGGGCCGGTCTGGGAATTCAATGCCTCTATGTGGCGCACGCGATCGTCCTCCTTGTCGGGCCGTGTGAACTCGTGCTTTTTAATGACGCCGTTGCGATAATCCCGGCAACTCGCCACCGCGACCAACCCGGTTTGCGTATGCCGCCCCATCATCTGACGGTAGAAATAGAAACAGGGCTGCGGGTCCTGGCGGAGCGCGCCTTGGGCCAGCAAACGGTTGAAGTTCTCGCGGCCTTTGGCATAAACCCGCGGATCGTCGATCTCCACGGTCGCCGGCAAATCAATCTCGGGCTTGCTGACATGCAGGAAACTGAGCGGATTGTCCCCGGCCAAATCGCGGGCTTCCGCCGATGACATGACGTCATAGGGCAATTCGCAAATCTTCACCGCCCAATCGGGGCGCGGACGCAGGGCGGCAAAAGGTTTAATCTGAGCCATAAGAAAAGGCACGATAAGGAGGCTTGGGGCGAAAGGCAACACCGCGCAAAGCGAAGGCAGAAGGCAGAAGGCAGAAGGCAGAAGGCTGAAGTTCTAAAAACCAACTCTGCTTGGCGGAGCGACGGGAAAAGCCTTTCCAACGGCAGACTGATAGATTGGTCTGAAAAGGGCGTAACATCCGTTACACTATTGATAGTCAAGGACTTAACCCGTAACAAAAAGCGCAACAAGGCCGTAACGGACCCGTTACATTCCTTGCAGGCGGGCGCTGGTTGAAGTCAGAAGCCCTGTAAGCGGACAGAGTCGGCCGGGGTGCTGCGCAGATAACATTTGGATGCAATGGCGACCACTTGCGCTGGGAAGAACGGGAGAAACGGCAGGTCATCAAAGAGGCCGAAATGGTGGCATGAACGACACGGTGAAGGGGCGGCAGGGGAGCCGGGCGCAGCCCGGCCCCCCCGTCGCCCTTAACCTTGTTTAATAGTCTAATAACTGTCCAAGTTGCGTCTCCTGCATCTATTGGATTTCCTGCCAGATTGAAGCGTCGCTCAAATTGAACGATGCCCGAGTCGAACCTCAGACGATCTTGAAAACTTGCACACTGAGAGCGCGGCGGGTAAACTGCGAGAGTTGGCAGTTGCATGAGCTTGATTCGGACAAGTCGGAAGGAAAAGTTGCCGAAGGGATTTTCGTATCCACTAGCAGCGGAGGCTATCTCGGCTGCCCTTGAGGGCATCCCTCAAGATGAGTACTGGGCATCACGTTGGCGGAAGCGCGTACAAGCACGAGGGGTTGTCACCCTCATGCGCGTCTCCTATTTCGATTTTCACGGATACTGGTGGTTGCGAGTGTTCTCAGTGCCGTCCCTGTACAATGTGCCGGCCAGAGAGCGTTTACTGGTAGAGCTGCCACGAGTCCACAAGGAACTATCAGCGGTTGGGGCAGCGTCTAAGTCCTTCCAAACCTCCATTACGTTTGACCTGTCAACTCACAACGGGAGAATTCCTTCGCTCCTGGGCAAATCTGATACTGCAATCTGATACTGTTTGGCACTTTTCGGGCAGATTCGTGACGATTCAGGCAGACGCAAATAGCTGCAAAGCCTTGATACTCAAGGCCGGGATGACGTGTGAGGACTCTTGAAAAATATATTTGTCAATTTCTGGTCTGGCTATGGGCAGATGGGAATCGACCAGCGAACATGATATGCGGAGCGGGGAAAGGCTAGAGGAAAAGAGCGTCAAATCTCTTGCGGTTCAAGCGGTTTGAAACTATCCTGAATCCATGCCTGCGGTCACTTTGAAAGCGCATTTTAACGGGAAGCAGATCGTTTTGGACGAACCATTCGACCTGCCGACGGATTCCCCGCTCATGGTCACGGTCATGTCCAAGGAAGATTCCACCGAAGATGCCCAGTGGCACAGCCTGGCTGCTGGCGCGCTGGCAAGGGCGTATGGGGAGGATGAACCGGACTATTCCGCCGCTGACGTTAAGTGATGAAGTAGGGCGACATCGTCCTGGCGCTGCTGCCGCAAACGGATGGACGGGGCAAGTATCGTCCTGCGGCGGTGTTGCGGCGGATGCCTGGATTCGGCGATTTGCTGGTGTGCGGCATCAGCACTCAGCTTCGGCAGCAGGTTGCTGATTTCGACGAGATCATTGAACCATCCCACGCTGATTTCAAAACGAGCGGTCTCAAAGCCCCTTCCCTGATTCGGCTGGGTTTCCTGGCGGTTCTTCCCGCAAGCAACTTTCTCGGAACAATAGGTTCCATTTCAGGCCAGCGGCATCAACGTCTTCTTTCCAGGCTTTCCGGGTATTTGCAGTCGAAAGATAAAATCTGATACTGCCATCTGATACTGTTTGCCGATTTTCGGGCAGAATCGTGATGATCCAAGCAGACGGGTAACGCTGCAACTGCTTGATAATCATCTCAGGCGTTCCAGGTGTGGGTGCCGGTGGTGTTCGTCACAGCTTAGCGCGAAATTCCCGTTGATTCCCTCCGGGGTGACGAATTGCTGGAGGAGCGAGGCCGGAAACTGGACGGTCTGTCCGGTGGCGCATCGCACCAGAACGTGCCGGGCCGTCCCCCGGTAATAGTCCAGATACTGCTCCGCCGTGATGCTGAGGTAAAATTCGTACCGGTTCATGGGAATCAGCGTGCCGCCAGCAGCAGACCCCAAACCGGGCGGGAAGGCAAGCACGCCGGATGCCTCAATATTTCTCCAATTGGAGCGGGCCGCCGGGCGTATTGCATTGGCGGCGAAGCGGGGCCATGTTTTCGGCTGCGGGCATTTTACGCAATGTTTCGTTTCCATTTGGAATTAACAGAAAGGCATTATTAATGAATCAGACCAGAGCTTATTCGGCTGCCAGCGCGACCTCGCCGCTGGCCTCCACCAAAATCCAGCGCCGCAATCCGACTGAACACGACGTGCAGATCGAAATCCTTTTCTGCGGCATCTGCCATTCAGACCTGCACCAAGTGCGCAACCAGTGGAGCAGCGTCATGCCCACGGTTTATCCAATCGTGCCGGGCCACGAAATCGTGGGCCGGGTCGCCAAAGTTGGCCCCGCCGTCACGAAGTTCAAGCCCGGCGATCTTGTCGGGGTGGGGTGTCTGGTTGATTCCGACCACACCTGCCCGCAATGCAAGGCCAACCTCGAAAACTTGTGCCCGAACCAGGTTCTCACCTTCAATTCTCCGGACAAGCACAAGACCGCCCCGGTCACCTACGGTGGCTACTCCGAAAGGATCGTTGTGGACGACCGCTTCGTCCTGCGAGTCCCGACCAACCTTGATCTTGCCGGCGTCGCCCCGCTGTTGTGCGCGGGCATCACGACCTATTCGCCCCTGCGCCGCTGGGGCGTCACCAAAGGCAAGAAGGTGGGCATCGCCGGCCTCGGCGGGCTGGGCCACATGGGCGTGAAGATTTCGCACGCGTTGGGGGCGCACACCGTCGTCTTTACGACTTCGCCGAAGAAGAAGGAGGACGCGCTTCGCCTCGGCGCCGACGAGGTCGTCATCTCCCGCAACGCCGATGAGATGAAGAAGCACGCGGGCAGCTTCGACTTCATCCTGGATACCATCGCCGCGGAACACGACCTCAATGCCTACCTTAATCTGCTCGCCCACGACAGCACGCTCGTGATTGTCGGCGCGTCCGAGAAACCGATGCCCGTCTCCGTCTTCAGCCTGTTGATGGGCCGCCGCAATCTTGCCGGCTCCGTTATCGGCGGCATCGCCGAGACCCAGGAGATGCTCGACTTTTGCGGCAAGCACAACCTCACCGCTGATGTCGAAGTCATTCCCATCCAGAAGGTCAATGAAGCCTACGAAAGACTGCTCAAGGCCGATGTGAAATATCGCTTCTCGATTGACATGGCTTCTCTCAAATCTGAGTAACCGGCGTGACACTTAACGAGGAAAATACAAGGCAAAGGAATTCAAATATGCAAAAGCGCAAACTTGGGAAAAGCAATCTGGAAGTCTCAGCCATCGGGCTGGGCTGCATGGGAATGAGTTTTTCCTACGGCCCGCCCAAAGATATAAAGGAGATGACTGCGCTTCTTCGTGCAGCCGTCGAACGCGGCGTCACCTTCTTTGATACCGCTGAAGTCTATGGCCCCTTCACAAACGAAGATCTCGTCGGCCAAGCCCTCGCTCCCTTCCGCAAGCAGGTGGTGATCGCCACCAAGTTTGGGTTTGACCTGAGTGGCAGCGATAATCGGCCCGGTGCGCCCGGTCTGAACAGCCGGCCGGAGCACATCAAGCAGGCCGTCGAAGGTTCGCTCAAGCGGCTCAAAGTCGGGACAATCGACTTGCTCTATCAACATCGGGTTGATCCGAACGTGCCCATCGAAGACGTGGCGGGCGCGGTGAAGGAACTGATTCACGCCGGCAAGGTCAAGCACTTCGGCCTGTCTGAAGCTGGCGTGAAAACAATCCGTCGGGCCCATGCCGTTCAGCCGCTGACAGCGCTCCAGAGCGAATATTCGTTGTGGACGAGAACACCGGAGAAGGAAGTGATACCGACCCTCGAAGAACTCGGCATCGGTTTGGTGCCCTACAGTCCGCTGGGCAAGGGTTTCCTGACAGGCGCCATGAACGAGAACACAAAACTTGACAGCACCGACTTCCGCAGCACCCTCCCGCGCTTCACGCCGGAGGCGATGAAGGCGAATCAGGCCCTGATTGATTTGCTCAGCACGATTGCAAAACGGAAGAAGGCGGCGCCGGCTCAAATCGCGCTGGCCTGGTTGCTGGCGCAAAAGCCGTGGATTGTTCCGATCCCTGGCACCACGAAGCTGCATCGTCTGGACGAGAACATCGGAGCGGTTGCAGTCGAACTGACACCGGACGATCTTCGTGACATCGAAAGCGCGGCTGCAAAGATCACGGTGCAGGGCGCGCGATATCCTGAAAAGCTCGAGCAGATGACCGGTCGATGACCGGGACAGACAAATGGCAGCCTTAACCAAAGAAGATTAATTATGGAAATCAAACGAAGCGGCTCACAACCTTCGGCCAAGGGACCGGCTGATTGGTTCACCGGCACGGTGCGCATTGATTCGCCGTTTAAGGGAAGCGGACCTGCGCGTGTTGCCGGCGCGATCGTCACGTTTGAGCCTGGCGCCCGCACCGCATGGCACACCCATCCGCTTGGGCAGACATTGCTGGTCACAGCAGGTTGCGGCCGGGCGCAGCGGGAGGGCGGTCCAATTGAGGAAATCCATCCCGGCGATGTGATTTGGTTCCCTCCTGGAGAAAAGCATTGGCATGGCGCCGCGCCGACCACGGCCATGACGCACATCGCGATTCAAGAAGCGCTCGACGGCAAGGCTGTTGACTGGCTGGAAAAGGTCAGCGACGAACAATACAAAGCCGGCTAAAGCCCCTGCCTGCCGTCGCGGCGATAAACCAGAAACAGGTCGGATCCGCAGCGTTTCATGGACGCCAGGCGAAACCGGGCCGCATCGGCCAGTTTTGCCACGCCCGCGCCATCGGCCAGGGTGGGGGCGTTGCGGCCGCCTAAAACGATGGGACACAACGTGAGATGGATTTCGTCGACCAGGCCGGCCTTGAAAAGCGCGCCGTTCAACTCGCCGCCGCCTTCGCAGAGCAGACGCCTGACCTTCCATTTCTTGCGCAACCACTGCAGCGCCTCGCCCAAATCAAGTTCCTTCGCGCCGCAGATTTTGACCTCGTCCGCCAGTTTGCGGAGCCGGGCAAGCCTGGATTTCGCAACGCGGCAAGTGGTCAGGATAATGATTGGCGAAAAGCGGTGTTTGAAAATCGCCGCTTGCGGATTGATGGTTCCCGCGCCGCTGACAATGACGCGCAGGTTGTATTCCGCCAAACCGTGCCGGAGCCGCAAGCGGCGATAACGGGCCGGCCCGGGGCCAAGCTTGACACGATCCATATCCACGGTGCGCGCGCCGGACATGACGGCGTCGGCAGTGGCCCGGAGTTCCAACAGGTGCCGCCGGTCGTCAGGGCCGCCGAACTGTGTAAAGTGGCGGTTGGCCGGGGCGATTTTGCCATCGGCAGTCATGGCCACGTTGACGAAAACAAAGGGAAGGGCCGCGTTTTTTTTCATCACGCCGCGACACCGCCCGCCCAGAATGGAGGGTTCTTGAGATGGAACAGCATTTCACCGGCTTTTGGCACGAGCAAGACGCCTTCGTCTTCGCGCCCGGCGAAATCTCCGGGGCGGATGGTCTTTGGATCGAGGTAGCCGAGGTTGATTTTCCGGCAAACATCGGCGGGAATGGAGGTGGCCAGGACAACACGGGCGCGCGGGGTTTCGAGGCCGTTGACGAAAGTGCCCAAGCCGTGAACATGAGTGCTGTGCGCCAGGACGCCCCAGGGATATTTCTGGAAACGGTCCCATTGCTTGAGAAAGTAGTCGCGGCAATGGTAGCCCACTTCCGATAGAATCCGGCCATGGGTGACGCTGACCTCGCGGATGTGCGGCGCGTAAATGATCAACTCGCCGCCGTCGGCCAGCACCGGTTCCAATTTGTACATGCATTTGCCGCCGGTCCACACGTCCTCATACATCGGCGGCGCGCAGGAAAGGATCGTCTGGAAGGGATGATCTTTGCACGTGATGTGAAGCCGGCGGCTGAGATCGCTGGCGGCGTCCCAGGCCGCTTCCGGGCTTCCGGCGTAAAGGCCGGCCAGATCGTGTCCGTCGGTCACCAGGCAAAAACAGAGTTTGGGGACCTTGACCATGGCTGCGGCCCGGTCCACCACCCGGCGCACGGGCGTCCATTTGTTGCCGATGATCATGGGATTGGTCACCACCGCGCCCAGCCAATGGAAGAAATTCAAAATGCGCGGCCCACCCACGCCCGGGAAAAGATACTTGTTTCCGCCCGAGCATCCCACCACCTCATGCGGAAACACCGGCCCGATAATGATCACTTCATCGTATTGGAAGACGAGGCGGTTGATCTCCACCGGAACGTCCATGGCGAACAACCCGCCCGTCAACTGGCGGATTTCCTCCGCGCCAATCACGCCAACTTCCTGCAACGCGTCCGGTTTGTTCCAAGCGTGATTATGGAAGGCGACCCGGGAATAGGTTCCGCGGCGTTCCTGCAACGAGATTTCAAGGCGCCCGCAAATGGCCGCCTCGGTCATGGGTTGATGCGTGCCCAGCGCGATCATGACGTCGAGTTGGGCTGTCACGGCACCGATTTGCGCGTGGAGCGCCTTGAAGATCAGGCCGATGGGCGCGGTGCGTGTTCCGTCCGGCACAATGATCAGCACCCGCTTGCGCCGGTAAGCCTCAGCCGGGCAGGCCCGGGCCACGGCTTCGATCGCCTCCGCCGCCGTGATGTGGCGGCCGGCGGGTTCGCATCTGACCGCCAGTGAAATGGGATGGCTCTCCGTCATGACATCCGGGCAAGAATAGCACGGCTAACCCATTGAACCAGCTCATTAATAGCCGCCAAGTGAAAAACCAGGATGAATCGTCATCATAGATGCGCGAGCCACTCTCCGCACAGAACACCGTCCACGACCGGTTCTTCCCAGGAATCCGGCCTGACGGGACAGCATGTGACCGTCGGTTCGCTGATGGTTTGCTGGTCCGGATGAAGCACGGCCGTTGCCGCCGTCGTCTCGCAGTCCGGCGCAAGGCGGGCCGCCGTCTTTCCCACTTTGGTCCAGAATGAGGTCTCGATAATGGCGCCCATGCGCTTGGTTTCTTCCATCTCCTTCATCAATTCCTCGATGGCCCGGGTCAGGTGCGCGGTTTTGGATTTGACTTCCGATTCCAATTCGGCCCGCAACTCTTTTTCGACACGCTCCATGCGCGCCCGTTCCTTGAGCATTGCTTCAAGATGGACCATGCCGATGAGGAGCAGGAAGGAAAGCAGCAAGTAGGCCACGCTGACCTTGAGGGCGGTGTTGCCCGTGGCGTCGAACCAGGCGGCGGATTGAACCAACTGGAGCAGGGCCAGAAGGGAGAAAGCGCAAAAGAGGGACCACCCCACACGGTTGATGCCAAAGCGCCGATTGAGCCGCAAGGCGTAGCCGGCCACGAGAAATTGCAGACCACCGGCGATGCAGGCCATGATATGTGATTCACTCATGCAGGCTTCCAACATTGGGGCATGCAGTGTCCTGTTGCTGCGGAATTTGCTTCCTGCTCATGCGTTGTCGTCTCATGCCCGCTTTTTAGCATGAACAGTGCCAGAGGTAATTGATCTACTCCGTTTTCCCCAAGAGTCGCTTGATGGCTTCGGGGTCGCATGTCGGAGGCTGGCAGGCTGTGCCGGTGCAGAGATAAACAATCGGCGCGTCTTTCGTCGGCAGCGTCTTCACGAAGTCCCCCACGGCCCCGCGGTTGCCCAACACGACTTTGTTCGGCTGAAAGACGCTGTGGATGGCGTGGAGCAAGACCGCCGTCTCCGGGTGGCTTGGGTCGCCCGCCACCACCACGCGCACCGGCTCATGCAGGAGAAAGTCCAGTCCCATCAACAAATGCGGCACGGCTTGGGGCAGCTCCTGCAGGCGCGCCGCAAAAAGCCGCAACGTTTTCTCCGCCGCCTCCTTGAATCCCTTCCGCTCCGTGATGGCCGCCAGGCGCAGCAGGGCCAGGACGGCGGTCGAATTGCCGGACGGCTCCGCTCCGTCGTAGTCATCCTTGATGCGCAGAATCAAATCCTTCGCATCGGCGGCGCTGTCATAAAAACCGCCCTCCTTCGCGTCATAAAACCGGTCCAGCATCGTCTCCGCCAGCGCCAGCGCAAAATCCAGGTGCGCCGACCGCAAGGTCGCTTCGTAGAGATCGAGGGTGCCCGAGAGAAGGTTGGCGTATGCTGTCAATAACTGGACGGAATCGCGCCCGCCCTGGCGCCAGCGGTGATACAGCGTTTTGGCCGGGGCGTCCCACAGGTTGTTCCGCAAAAAAGCGAGGTTCTTCTCCGCGGCGGCCCGGCAGGCGTCGTCCTCCAGCACGGCGCCAGCCCGAGCCAGCGCTCCCAGCATCATGCCGTTCCACGAAGCCAGCACTTTGTCGTCCCGATGGGGGCGGACCCGCATGTTGCGCGCGTTGAGGATTTTCCCCTTCGCCGACGCCAGCGCGGCCCGGTCGGCCTGGGACAATTGCGGATCGGCCTCGCTCAGGACATTTTGTCCCGGCAGCGGATCAGGGTCGCTGTGGTCCGTAAAGTTGCCCTGCGTGGTCACTCCAAAATAGCGCGCGGCCACGTTGAATTCCCCGGCTTTCAATAATTTGGAAAGCTCCTCCTTCGTCCAACAGTAAAACTTGCCCTCCTTGCCTTCGCTATCCGCGTCCTCCGCCGAATAAAAGCCGCCTTCCGGACCGGTCATGTCGCGCAGGACGTAGCGGATGATTTCGCGGGCCGTCTCGGCATGCTCCGGCTGGCCGCCCGCCAGAAAGGCGTCGAGGTAGAGAGCCACCAACTGCGCGTTGTCATAGAGCATTTTCTCGAAATGCGGCACCAGCCATTTCGCATCGACCGAGTAGCGGGAAAAACCGCCGCCGATCTGGTCGTGGATGCCGCCCGCCGCCATGCGGTCGCAGGTGTGCAGCACCATTTTCTCGGTCGTGGGATCGCCGGCTTCCAGCGCGTAACGCAGCAGGAACGCCGGCTGGCTGGGCCGGGGAAATTTCGGCGCGCCGCCGAAACCGCCGTTTTCGGGGTCGTATTCCCTTTTGAAGACGGCCGCGGCGTTGGCCAGCAAGGCGGGGGACAGGAACAAATCGCTCGCCTGACGCGCCATGAAACCTTCCAGCTTCTGATGGAATTCACTGGCCGTGTCCAGCACCTGGCCCCGGCGTGTTTCCCATATTTTGGCGATCTGCCTCAGAACCTGGCCGAAGCCGGCCTGGCCGTATCGATCCTCGGGCGGAAAATAAGTCCCACCGTAAAAGGGCTTCAGATCGGGCGTCAAAAAGCAATTCAGCGGCCAGCCGCCCTGGCCGGACATGGCCTGCACTGCTGTCATATATAGTTTATCCACGTCCGGGCGCTCTTCCCGGTCCACCTTGATGCTGACAAAATGGGTGTTGAGGAAATCGGCCGTCTGCCGGTTTTCGAACGATTCCCGCTCCATGACATGGCACCAGTGGCAGGTTGAATAGCCGATGCTCAAAAAGACAGGCTTGTTTTCCCGGCGCGCCTTCTCGAAAGCCTCCTCGCCCCACGGATACCAATCGACCGGATTATGCTGGTGTTGGAGCAAGTAGGGGGACTTCTCGCCGGCAAGGCGATTGGCCTGCGAAGTTGGATTGACGTTGCCGGACACAATTCAAAGGTTGGGACATTCCCCCGCCCCGCGCAACATATTCTTATTTGAAATCGAAATCCGTGACTGCTTCGGCCGCGAGCGTGCTCACGGTGCGGTAAAGCCCGAGGACATTGCCGCTGCCGTCGGGGTGGAGCCGGTTGGAAAGGAAAATGAAAAACGTCCTGGAGAACGGATCAATCCAGAGGGCCACGCCGGTGAACCCGGTGTGGCCGTAGGAGCCAAATGGAAAATGCGCGCCGCGCGCCGCGCTGTAGCCGGAATCAATGTCCCAGCCCAAACCGCGCAGGGCCTTCAGGCCGGGCGGCGTTTGCGCGCGGGTCATCATCCTGACCGTGTCCGGCTTGAGGATGCGCGCGCCGTCAAGTTCGCCAAGGTTGAGCATCATGCGGGCGTATCGGGCCAAATCAGGAGCGGTGGAGAAAACGCCGGCATGCCCCGCCACGCCGCCCATGAAACGGGCCGTCGGATCATGCGCCTCGCCCCGCAGCATCACTCCGGCAGTCATCTGAGTGGGCGCGATGCGCGGGAGCTTTTCCTTGCCGGGAAGAAAACCGGTATCAACCATTTTCAAGGGTCCATAGATTTCCCTGGCGCAAAACTCATTCAATGGCGCATGAGAAACGCGCGCTACGATTTCACCGAGCAGGATGAAATTGACGTCGCTGTAGAGAAATTCCCGGCCGGGAGGAGCCTTGAGTTTCGCGGCGCAGGCCATGTGAATGGCGGTTTCCGCGCCCAGCCAGGGAGGATGAGTGCTGATGCCTTCCGGCAGACCAGAAGTGTGGGTCAGAAGCTGGCGCACGGTGACGCGCTCTTTGCCATCTCCGCTGAATTCGGGAATATAGGAATGGACCGGCTCGTCGAGTTTGATCTGGCCGCGCTCCCAAAGAATCATCACCGCGGGCGCGGTGGCGAGCACCTTGGTCAGGGAAGCCACATCAAAAATAGTGTCGTCCGTCATGGTTTCGGCGGCGGGAATGAGGGCGCGATGGCCGTAAGCTTTCCAATAATGACTTGAGCCATGTTCCACCCAGACAACAGCCCCGGGCAGGCGGTGCTCGTCCATGGCCCGGCCAATGGCGGCATCGATTTTCTCCAGTCGGGCGGGGTCCAGGTGCTGGACAGGGGTGACGCAGGCGGGGAGAACAATGAGGAGGAGGCCAAGGGCGCCGCGCGACAGTTTTTTATTCATGTTGCCGATGCCATGATACGAATGGTTTGCCGGGGAAACAAAGGGAAAACGGACCACCGGAACAACCTCAACTTCAGGGCGAATTCCTCCGATTCCATGATGACAAGGCATGAAGTCGCCACATTCGTTTTGGGTGGGTGTTATCGCTGGAGTTGGATTGTTCCTCCCGCCGACGCCGCTTCTTGCCCTGGATCCGTCGAGAACAGTTTTTCAATACAATCGCCGCACCTGGATGAGGGAGACTGGGCTGCCAGTCAATGCGATCCGCGCCATCGCCCAAACCAAGGATGGCTACTTGTGGCTCGGGACCCAACAGGGCCTGGTCCGGTTCGATGGGATCAGCTTTGAAACCTTCAGCCTCCCCAACGACCTCCAGTTCCGCCCGGGTGTCGTTGGGACGCTGGCCAGCTCGATGAATGGCGGGCTGTGGTTCGGGGTGGAGAACGGCTCAATAGGCTTCTTTGATGAGACCAGGTTCCATTCCATGGAAGGACTTCCATGGGTCAGTCCTCAAATGCGCATCGGAGCCATGCGGGAAGACAAACGGGGTGTTTTATGGGTTGGGGCTGCGGGCGGTTTGGGTTTGTATTCCCGTGGCAAAACCAATGGCGCCTCCTTCTTCGCCCAAGTCATCGGCATCACAGCCATGTGTGAAGACGCGCAGCATCGTGTCTGGCTGGGGACCGCCGATGACGGCTTGTATTGTTCCGAGCAGGGACGTCTCAAGCCTTTTCCCGATGCCACGCTGAAAAAGGAAGCCATCTTCGCGCTGGCTTCGGACACGCGCGGAGTGCTGTGGGTCGGTACGCAGGCCGGACTGCGTTGCTACGATGCGAACTTCTTGCGCACGGAGCCGATCCCGTCCTTGATAGACGTCAAAACCCTGCTGGCCGACCGGCACGGAGCCGTGTGGATTGGCTCCGCCGGCGATGGCTTGATTCGTTTCTTCAATGGCAAGGCTGGTTATCTGGGTCGCGAGAACGGGTTGGCCAATGATTTTATAACCGCCTTGTGCGAAGACAGTGAGGGCAGCCTGTGGGTCGGAACACGGGAAGGGTTGAGCCAGCTCAGCGACGTGAAGTTTCCCATTTACTCGCGCGCCGACGGCCTGGTGCGGGGCTCCTGCCATAGCGTATGCCCGTCCGCCAACGGCGGAATTTGGTCTGCCAACACCGAGGGGCTATCCCGATTCGATGGCAGCCAGTTCGTCAATTACTCCAGTCAGGTCGGGCTGCGCAATGCCTACATCAAACGCGTCTTCGAAGCCAAAGATGGCGACGTCTATTTCATCAATGCCGAGCGCACGGGCGGCCGCGAAGTGGACGTGCTGTCCCACGGCACCATTGTGGCGCGCCATCCCGCCCGGAACTGGCCGATTGCGTTTGCCGAAGATGCCCGCGGCGTGGTGGTGGGAGTGGCCGGGGACTTGTTCCGGGTAAGCAAGACGGAATTCACCCCCTTTGTTTATCAAGACGGCATCAGCCCGGAACTTGGATGGGTGCGCAACCTGTATGGTTGTCCGGATGGCTCGATCCTCGTCGCGTCAGTCAACGGTCTGTTTCTGATCAAGGACCGTGTCCTGAAGCATTGGGCGGTGGATGATGGGCTGTCGGATCACGATGTGCATTGTGTCTGCATGGACCGGGACGGCGCCATTTGGGCCGGGTTGCAGACAGGCGTGGCGCGCATCAAAGGCCACCAAATCCGCAATATCGACCAAAGCCATGGACTGGCTGACAACAATATTCTCGCCATCGTGCCTGACAATCACGGCGATCTCTGGATGCACTCCAGCCGCGGGTTCCTGCGCCTCAACGGCCGGAGCGCGAACGAATTTGCCGAGGGCAGGACCAACAAGGTGGAATGCGTGGTCTATGACGGCATGGATTCCGTCAAGTCTATTGATATTTCAGATGTCGAATTCAGCGGTTGCAAGAGCACAGACGGGCGGATTTGGTTTCCGACGCCCCCCGGCCCGGTGATGATTGATCCCGACCACATCCAGGTGGACGCGATTCCGCCGCGGGTGCATATCGAGCAGGTGCGCGTCAACGGCGCGGAGCAAATGGGCCCCGCCGCGGCAGCAGCCCGTCCGGGCAAGGGCGAGTTGGTTGTCCAATACACCGCATTGAGCTATGTCGCGCCGCACAAAATCCGGTACCGCTACCGGCTGGAAGGGTGCGATTCGGATTGGATCGACGGCGGCGACCGGCGTTCGGTTTTTTATGCGAACTTGAAGCCCGGCTCCTACATGTTCATAGTGCAGGCGTGCAGTGTCGACGGCGTCTGGAGCACTTCGGATGCCTGGTTTCAAATCAACCTGCCCACGCAGTATTACCAAACCGCATGGTTCGATGTTCTTGCCTGCCTGGCCGCGGTCTCGCTGGTGCTGGGCGGCTACGCCTGGCGGCTCCGGCACATGGCCCGGAAACAACGGAACCTGCAAAAGGCGAACGAGGTCCTGGAATCAAGAATCTGGGAAAGAACAGGCGAACTGGCCGAGCAACGCAATCTCTTGCGCACCCTCATTGATCATTTGCCCGACAGCGTTTTTGTCAAGGACACCCGCAGCCGTGTCGTCATCGACAATGTGGCGCACGCCCAATTTCTGGGTCTGAACAGCCCCGCCGAGGCCGTGGGCAAGACCGACTTGGATTGTCTGCCGCGGGAACAGGCGGGCAAGTTGTATGCCGCCGAGCAGAACCTGATCGCGCTCGGAACCGAGTATGAGGCCGAGGAAACGCTGGTGGACGTGCGGACGGGGGAATCCCGCTGGTGGCACACCACAAAAGTGCCGCTGCGTGACAGCTCGGGCAAAGTCATTGGCCTGGCGGGCATCAACCGCGAGATCACCGAGCATAAAAAATCGGAAGCCGAATTGGAGTCGCTCAACCGCAAACTGGTGCTGGCCTCGCGCCACGCCGGCATGGCGGAAGTAGCCACCAGCGTGCTGCATAATGTTGGCAATGTCCTCAATAGCGTCAATGTCTCCACCTCGCTTCTTTCGGACCGGCTGCGCAAGTTGGACAGTTCCAACCTGAGCAAAGTCGCGCAGCTCATCCACTCCCACCACAACGATTTGGCGCATTTCCTCACCCACGATGAGAAGGGCCGCAGGTTGCCGGAATTCCTGGAGGAACTTGCCCGGCACATGGGCCGCGAGCAAAAGGAGTTGCTGGGGGAGATCAGGGAAATGGCCGACCACATGGAGCATATCAAAAAGATCGTCGCCATGCAGCAGACCCACGCCAAAGCAGGAGGCGTGTCGGAAATCGTTAGCCCGGCGGAGGTGGTGGAGGACGCGCTGCGGCTGCTGCGCAAAGCCTATGCGCGGCATTCAGTGACCCTCGTGCGCGAATTCGACGACGCGCCGCGGATTACCGTGGATCGCCACAAGGTCATTCAAATCCTGGTCAATTTATTGCAAAATGCCAAACAAGCCTGTGAACAGACCAGTCCTGACGAACGAAGGGTCGTGGTGCGAATCAGCAAGCTTGGAAATAGCGGCGTTAGCATAAAGGTGACCGACAATGGCAGTGGGATTCCGGCGGAGAACCTGACAAAGATTTTCTCGCACGGGTTCACGACGCGGAAGGATGGACATGGCTTTGGGCTGCACAGCGGCGCCCTGGCTGCGCAGGAACTTGGCGGAACATTGACCGTTTCCAGCGAAGGCCCTGGCAAGGGAGCTACCTTCACTTTGGACCTGCCCGCCGCGCAGCTCCCACCGCCGCAACGGTTCAAAGAGGAATTGCTTACAATCGGGGATTAATCCTCTTTCTGGGAATTCGGTTGCGGTTGGCTGCGCTGTTCTCTTTGGGCTCTCGTGCGGCGGTCAACGTCCCAGCATTCCCGGCATGAGGCCGCCCATTTTGCCCATCATTTTCTGGAATTTTCCCATTTTTTTCATCATTTGCTGCATCTGGCTGAACCGATTCAGCACAGTGTTGACCTCGGAGACCGGCACGCCGCTCCCTTTGGCAATGCGCATGCGCCGCTTGGCGTTCAAGATCTGCGGCGCGCGCCTCTCCTGATGCGTCATCGCGCAAATGATTCCCTCCATCCGCCTGAAGTTTTTCTCCTGCTTCGTCAAGTCCGCCCCCTTCAGCATCTCCGCCCCGCCCGGCAGCATCCCGACCAGGCTTTCCAGCGATCCCATTTTTTTCATCTGGCGCAGTTGTTCCAGGAAATCATCGAGCGTGAACTGGCCCTTGCGCATTTTTTCCTCCATGCGCTTGGCGTCATTGGCATCCACCGCCTCAATCGTCCGTTCCACGAGGCTGACCACGTCACCCATGCCGAGGATGCGCGAGGCCATGCGCTCGGGGTGGAACGCCTCGAATTCATCCACCTTCTCTCCCACGCCGGCGAACTTAATCGGCTTGCCGGTGACCGCTTTCAAACTCAGCGCCGCGCCGCCCCGGGCATCGCCGTCCAGCTTGGTCAGGATCGCGCCTGTAATGTGGAGGGCCTGATCAAAATGCGTGGCGACGTTGACCGCCTCCTGGCCCGTGGCGGCGTCCAGCACGAGCAGAATTTCCTGCGGCTTGGTCAAATCTCGCAGGCGCACCAATTCCTGCACCAGCGGCTCATCGATTTGCAACCGGCCAGCCGTGTCAAAAATCAAGGTGTTGCAATTGTTCTGGCGGGCAAAGTCAAACGCCTCGCGCGCGATTTTGAGCACGTCGGTTTCCCCCTTCTTGACAAAAACGGGCAGGGCGATTTGCCGGGCCAGGGTTTCCAATTGCTCCATGGCGGCCGGCCGATAAACGTCCACCGAGACGAGCAAAGGCGCGCGGGCCTGTTTATGGAGCAAACGGGCCAGCTTGGCGCTGGAGGTCGTTTTGCCCGAGCCATGCAAACCAACCATCAGAATGGAACTGGGATTGCCGCTCAGGGCAAGGCCGGCGTTGGCCGAGCCAAGCAATTTAACCATCTCATCGTGAATGATTTTGATGATCTGCTGGCCCGGCTGAATGCTCCCCACCACTTCCTGGCCGAGGGATTTTGTCCTGACCTCCTCGATGAAATTCCGGGCCACCTGGAAATTCACGTCCGCCTCCAGCAACGCCATGCGCACCTCGCGCAGAGCGTCCCCCACATTGTCCCCGGAGATTTTGCCCAGCCCGCGCAGATTGCGAAAGGCGGTCTGGAGTTTCTGGCTCAGCGAATCGAACATGCCTTCAATTTAAATTGCGGCGGCCAAACATCAAACAAATCTTGGGCGCTCGCGCAAATCGCTTTTGCAAGCTATTTGCCAGCGCTCCACCCGGCAGGAAGTCTGAAGGCTGAAGTTCTGAAAAACTAGCTTCGTTTGGCGGAGCGACGGGGAAAGCCCCAGCCCATACAACTTTCAGACTTTTGACCACGGACACCAAGTCCACGAACAGGGGCCACAGTTGTTCGCAGATGGACACAGATTCAGGCTTTCCGACGGCTGATTGATAGATAGGTCCAAAGAAAACATGGCAACAAGTGTTGGCAGTCAACGATTTAGCTGGCAACACGAAGAGCAACACATCGGCAACATGTTGCTCCTTTTTGGGTAAACGGCAGAAACATAGGGGGCATAGCATGGAACCGCTGCCAAGACTGGCCACAAACGCCAGATTGATGCATTGCTCTGAAAATGGCGTTACACGTTTATAATCAACGAGTTAGCACGCAACACGGCCCGCAACTGCAACAGAACCGTAGGATGTTTCGGGTTTCACCGCCATACTCTGTCAACGGCGGAAAGGCATTGCCGTTTCAAAGTCAAACTTTGAAACAAACAGACGCCTGGTTGGTACCATCTCCCGCCCCCCGGTGACCGGCAGGGTCTTTCGTTTTGAGTTCATAATTTGGCGATCAGGGCCGGACATTGTTTTGGACAGGAGCGGAGATTATCGCGGAATTCCGGGAGGGATTTTTCTTGGATGTGGTCCGAGAGGGTGTG
>JBEKDI010000104.1:0-18454 GCA_050014435.1 Verrucomicrobiota bacterium
CACACCCTCTCGGACCACATCCAAGAAAAATCCCTCCCGGAATTCCGCGATAATCTCCGCTCCTGTCCAAAACAATGTCCGGCCCTGATCGCCAAATTATGAACTCAAAACGAAAGACCCTGGGTCCCGCCGTTCAGCCTGTGTGGGTTTGTCGCGATCAATCTCGCACGATAAGCCATGGAGACCGCATTTCAGAATCGGGTTTACATCAACCCCGATCGACAACCCTGGGGCCCGCGGGGAAATTACGGGGCAAACAAACCGATTCCCAAGAAAATCTTTCGGATAAGCCTGGTCGCAATTCTTGGATGCGTGAGCGAGCAACCCACTGCACAAGCGTTTGAATTCAACTAAGACAGGGTCGTTTATCCGACTTTTTGTTGATTTTTGTTGTGGAATTGTTTTCATAAACCTCACGACAAACCGGGACAAACGGCGGGGCCGGCCGCCACGCGCGTCCTGCCGAGAAATATTCCCGCCCGATCCGGGTCACAGTTTCAGGCTGGAACGGACTTTGGCCAGCATGCTGGCACTGAAGCCCTTGACCCGGCGAAGATCGTCGAGCGATGCGAAGGGACGCTGTTTGACAATGCTCGCGGCCAGTTTTGCGGAAAGGCCCTTGACCGCAGCCAATTCCTCAACGCGCGCGGTATTGACAGAAGCGCCGTTCGAGGAAGCTTCCACTGGTGACCTGGCCGGCGGCACAGGCATTGCAGCCTTTGGAATTTCTGACTCGGGTGCGTTAGCAACAATCGGCGGAACGGGTTTTGATGCAACGGGGACGGTGGGTTTCCCGGCCATGGCTGCGCGCGCTGGTGCCGCGACAGGTGCAGATACGAAGCGCGTTGCGAAGTTGGTGAAATCGCGGGTCACGAAACCGGCCGCGGTCCATTCGCGGAGCATGAGAACGATGTGCCAATTGCCCGCCGGCGGGGGTGTGAACAATAGGTCAATCGGCTGCAGCATCAGTTCGCTCTGGCCGTTGACGGAGCCGATTTCCACGCCCGCCAGATGATGGCCCTGGAAGCGTCCACCGGCAAAGGGCGCGGACAACGCCCAGAGTTCGAGCGACAAAGTGCCGCTGCGGTTGGACGCCGCGCGCGGATTCTCGACGCGCCCGACCGAGATTTGCACGCGAGCGCCGTTCAGCCGGTAGCTGGCGTCCCCGCTCATGCGAGGCTGAATGAACTGCTCGTGTCGCGGATAAACGGCAAGATCGTGTACGTCGTCAAACTGGCCGGGGCGGCCGGAAGCCAGTACCAGGACCATGACATATTTGCCGGCGCTGACTGGCGGCCAAGCGGCGGTGCTGACGTCGAAATGTTCGATTTCGTCGGCGAGTTCAGCCATTGGCGGCAGCGCCACCTGGGCGACCATGTGGCCGGCAAGATCGCGGGTGGAAGCGGGTGCGGAGGGGCAGGCCCAAAGTTGCAGCGCCCACGAGCGTTCCTGGGCGACGGGGTTCAGGAGCGCGAACATCGCGTTAAGATGCACCGTGTCACCGTCAAAGCGGTAACCATGCGACCCTGAGAGGCGGGCCAGTTGGACGGCAGGAGTGTGAACAGACGTGTTCGGTGAAGATAATAATTTCATATATTTACTTAATTTTACATTGTTTCAGCAGTTAAGATTCAATGGTGATAGGATGGAGTTGCGGGTACAGGACGCAGATCGGACGGCTGCCGGGAGGAACCACGGCCAGCCGTCCGATTGCAGGCAATCTGTTATTCAACCTGTGTTGCACAATTCGTCGCAGATGCAAGCGCGTAGCGCCCGCAGGCGGATGGTGAAGGTTGCTCCTCCCAAGGCGCGGTTTACCGCCGTGACCCGCCCGCCTTGGGCCTCCACAAAACCTTTCACCAGGCACAGTCCAAGCCCGGTGCCGCCCGCGCGGGAGGCTGGCGCCCGATAAAATTTCTCGAACAGGTGAGGGATGGATTCGGCCGGAATGCCAGGCCCGCGATCGGCCACACTAATGAGCACCGCTCCATCCTCAATCTCCACGCTCAGGGTGACCTCAGTGCCGGGGGGCGTATGAAAAGCAGCGTTGGACAGAAGATTGGTCAGGGCATGGAGCATCAAATCGAAGTCCATCTCAAGGAGGGGCAAATCCTGCGCGATCTCAATCGTCACCTTGTGGCGCGCCAGTTCTTTCCGCGTCTCCTTTTCGGCCATCATCACCAGCTCACGGATGTTATAAAGATCTAACCTCGGTTTAAGGCGGCCCGATTCCAACCGTGTCATGTCCAGCACTTTCCCAATGAAACGATTCAAACGTTCACCTGCCTCTTGAATTTCCATGATCATCTCCTTTTGGAATTGGGACAGCTCCGAATCGCCGTATTTGATCAGGTTATCCGCGGCAGTTTGGATCACGGTCAACGGGGTTCGAATCTCGTGGGAAATCGAGTTGAGGAGCGTTATGCCCAGGCGTTCTGATTCAGCCAAAAGCCTGGAATTCTCCGAAATTTCCCGAATCTGGCCTGGCAATGATTGCGCCTGTTGGAACTGGTTCTGGCTCATACATTTGGCAATACGATGGCAGTTGGATTTGTATTCGATTCCGAGGGCAACCTGAAGGCGAAGAACTTTTCGAAGATCGCCTGGGCTGTCTGATTCAGTTGCCTCTGAAACCGGTCAATGAATTCATGAAGGCCGCAACAGATGATGTCGTCCACGGTGACCAACTCCAGGTCCGAGCAAATCTGGCCCAGCAGCTTGTCAGGGGCGGAGTGGAACGCGCCTTGCGGAGCGCGGGAGATGACATGCAGCGATTCGCGCGCCGACCGCAAACAGAACTGGATGGAGCGTGGGAATTCGCGATCCAGCATGAGAAATTCAATCACCCCGTTCGGCGAGATGCGGCCATGTCGTTTGCAGTACATCTCAAACGCCGAAGCGGAGCGAAGCACCGCGCCCCACTGAATGTGATCGAAGGAGGTCCCCACGTCCTCGGGCGAACGAAGCAGGATGTAGTATTTCATGTCCAGGATGCGGGAGACCTTGTCGGCGCGCTCGAGCATCCGCCCGATCTGCGAAAAGTGCCAGCCTGTGCCGTGTGTCAGCGTCGTGTCGGTGATACCGGTGAAGAGTTGGCTGGAGAGGATGATTTCGTGGAAGAAGTCGGCCGCGAGGTCAAGGTCCATGGGCGCAGCGGCGGCGTGCTTGACCATGAGATAGAATTTGTTCAATTGCAGCCACATGGCGGACGAAATGACTTCGCGGACAGCGCGGGCATTCTCGCGCGCCGCCCGCAAGCAGGAGAGGATCGAATTGGGATTCTGAGGATCGAAGGTGAGGAATTGGAGGACGTTGTCCTGTGTGGCCAGACCGTGGCGTTCGGCGAATTCCTCCTGATCGCCCGTGGCGTTGACCAGCGGCTGCCACTGTTGTTCCTGGCCCGGCGGCCCATCCAGCACGAGTTGGAGGTTAACATCGATAAGCCGGGCGACGTTTTCCGCCCGTTCCACATAGCGATTCATCCAATAAATCGAATCGGCGACACGGCTCAACATGCGGCTTCCCTTTCCGCCGCGGCAGCTCTTGACGGTGGATCCGCCAGCACCCAAGTGTCCTTGCTCCCGCCGCCTTGGGAGGAGTTAACCACCAACGAACCCTTCTTGAGCGCGACGCGGGTCAGTCCGCCGGGCATAACGAAGATTTCTTTCCCATACAAGATATACGGCCTCAAATCCACGTGCCGGCCTTCAAAATGGTCACCCACGATGGTCGGCACTCTCGACAGAGAAAGAGTCGGCTGGGCGATATAGTTTCTCGGATTGGCCTTGATTTTTTCAGCAAAAGCAGCGCGCTGTTCTCGAGTCGAATGCGGCCCGACCAGCATCCCATACCCTCCCGACTCGTTGGCTGCTTTAACGACCAACTCGTCCAAGTGTTCCAGGACATACTGGAGGTCGGCTTTCTCCGCACAGATGCGGGTCGGCACGTTGGGCAGCAGGATTTCCTCGCCCAGGTAGTATTGAATCATCTGTGGCACGTAGGCATAGACCACTTTGTCATCTGCGACGCCGTTACCGGGCGCATTGGCCAGCGCGACATTGCCCGCTTTGCAGGCCTCCATCAGGCCGGGCACACCCAGCAGTGAATCCTCGCGGAAACATTTCGGGTCGAGAAAATCGTCATCAATCCGCCGATAGATGACATCGACCCGCTCGAATCCGTCCGTCGTCCGCATCCGCACCACGCCATTTTCCACGCTGAGGTCGTGTCCTTCCACCAACTCAATTCCCATCTGCTGCGCCAGAAAGGAATGTTCGAAATAAGCCGAGTTGTGCAGTCCCGGGGTCAGGAGCACCACGCGGGGAGTCGCGACCGCATCTCCCGCCAGATACTCCAGCATATTCCTCAGGCAACTCGGGTAATTGGAAACCGGCTGGATATGGGAATGCGAGAAGATCTTCGGGAACAGGCCCTTCATCACCCGCCGGTTCTCAAGCACATACGACACCCCCGAGGGACAACGGAGATTGTCCTCCAGCACGTAAATTGTTCCATCCTCATGCCGCACCAAATCCGTGCCCGTGATATGGCACCAGATGCCGTGCGGCGGATTCCAGCCCGCGCATTGTCGTCGGTAGGATTTGGCCGAATAAATGATCTCCCGCGGAATGAGCCCATCCTTCAGGATTTTCTGCTCGTGATAAACGTCATCAATGAAAAGATTGAGCGCCTGGATGCGTTGCTTAAGCCCGCGCTCGATCCGCCTCCACTCATCCGCCCCGACGATCCTCGGCACTATGTCGAACGGGAAGATTTTCTCCAAACCGTCGTGCTCGCCATAGACGTTGAACGTGATCCCCATTTGGAGCAGTTCACGTTCCGCAGCCTGCTGGCGGTTCAGGATCTCCCCTTCCGGCAGTGACAGGATGCCGGTCAGCAGCCCGCGGGCCACGGGCCGCGGCTCGCCCTCGCGAACAAACATTTCGTCATAGAAGGGGCCGACTTCGTAATCGTCAAAAAGGCTGGCTGTGGGTGGAGTCTCCAATCTTGATTCCGGCTCCAAAAGCAAAGTTTCATTTCCGTTCGTGTCGCGCATAGTGCTTTCCCTCGGTCAAGAAAATGACATTTTCGCCGGATTCCAAGCAACCGGTATGGGCAAACCCATCCCGGGGGCGGTGTTAAAGTCGGTGTCCCGGATGGGGACCTCAATCCGCCATATGCTGCACCCCTCACCAGTGCGTTCACACGCTGCAACTTGGGTGCCGTGGGTATCCATCCGCCACATGCTGAAGCCCGTATCGGCCCGTGCAAGCGATGCGACCTGGTTGTCGTGGGTCTCTGTCCCACACCTATTGAGCCGCGCACCGGGACACCGAAATTCTGTCACCCTAACTCCGCCATATCCGGCCTGTTCCATAGAAATCATGTGTTTGTCTCCGCTGTCCGCCATTGGCAAAGTCGATGTCCCGGGACATGGTTTTTACCCAAGCATTGCAACTGCCTCAACCCAGCCGCCGGAAGGCCTCACTTCCCTCCGAATGTTGCATCCCGTCCCAGGACACCAAAAACAACACTACGAACCCAATGACAGGCGCAAAGATAATCGGGAAGAGGGGGAACCGAATAGTCGGAGAAAACGGAATTTTTGTGTCAGGGGATTCCCGGACACGCCATGCCCTGGAAGGCGGGGCTTAACCGGGCAGCGGGACGGGAGGGTCCTCGTCGTTCAACCAGCCTTGCCGCAAAGCATACTTGACAAGCTCGGTGCGGCTGCGCAGGCCGAGTTTCTCCGCGATTCGCACTCTGTAGGTCTCGACCGTCTTGACGCTCACGTTGAGTTTATCGGCCGCCTCCTTGTTGCTGTAGCCCCAGGCCACCAGCCGCAACACTTCCTTCTCCCGCTCGCTAAGCTGGGCGGTGGCGGTATCCCGGCCGCCCGGCGCTTCCGCGCCCAGCCGCGCCAGCGCTTTGCCGGCCAGCGCCGGCTCAAAATAAACCTGGCCCATGGCCGCCAGGCGGATGGCTTGGACCAATGTTTCACCCGGGGAACGCTTCAGGACAAACCCGGACGCCCCGGCCTTGCACAATTGGGTCAAATAGCTCTCGTCCTCATGGCCGGTAAGCACCACGACCTTGATCTGCGGATGCTTGCTCTTCAGAAGCGCGGTCGCCTGCAATCCATTGAGTTCGGGCATGGAAAGGTCCATCACCACCACGTCCGGCTTCAGTTCGGCGGCCATCGCCAGCACCTCCCTGCCATTGGCCGCCTCGCCCACCACCTGCAGGCCGGGCTGAGCGTCAAGCATAATGCGAAGACCCTCGCGCAGCATCTTATGGTCGTCGGCCAGCAAAATTTTCAGTTTTTTCATGATGGGCAATCACGCCGCGGTCTTGGACTCCGCATCGAGCGGCAATCGGGCGAAGACCGCCGCGCCCGCGCCCGGGGTGGACTCGATGCTCAAGGATCCACCCGCCAGTCTGACTCGTTCCTGCATCCCCAGGACACCCAACTTACCTGGGCCGGCGGGCGCAGCGCCCACGCTTTGGGCGTCGAACCCCTGGCCGTCGTCCTCCACGATAAGCAGAACAAAGCCGGGGCGCCGTTCCACGAGGACGCTGACGCGTTTGGCTTGAGCGTGGCGGGCCACGTTGGTCAACGCTTCCTGGGTGATGCGGTAAAGGATGGTTTCAAATTCCCGCGGCAGACGGTGGGATTCCAGATCCTTGCTCGTATGCAAGTCCACAGGCACTCCCGTGGTCTGGGTCCATTCCTCCGTATAACGCTGCAAGGCGCGGTCCAGACCCATGTCGTCCAGCACGGAAGGCCGAAGCTTCCAAGCCAGACGATGAACGTCGGACATCAGGTTTTCCACCAGCTTCTCCAGTTTGCCCAGGCTTTCTCCCGCGGTGTGCGCGGAAGCGCCCTGGCGGCGCAGGTTCTGAAGTCCCAGCTTAAGGGCCGTCAGATCCTGTCCAAGGCGGTCGTGCAATTCCCGCGAAATGCGCCCGCGCTCGGTCTCCTGGGCCTCGGACAGGCGGCGGCGCACCAATTGGTGCTCCTCCTCGGCGCGCTGGCGCTGGAGAATTTCGCCATGCAGCACCTCATTCAGCGCCGACAGCTCGGTGGTGCGCTCCCGGACTTTTTTCTCAAGCTGGGCCCGTTCCTGTTGCAACGCCGCTTCAGCCTGCTTGAGGGACTCCTCGCCCTGCTTGCGCTCGATGGCGTAACGGATGGAGCGGGCAGTGTGCCGCCCATAGGACTGTCCTTTGATGAGATAATCCTGGATGCCGTTGCGCACCGCTTCCAAACCCACCGCCTCATCCTCGATGCTGGTCATGACGACAATGGGCAGGGAGGGAGCTTCGGCCCGCGCGCGGAGGAATGTGGCCGGACCTGAACTGTCGGGCAGTGACAGGTCTAAAATTGCAACGTCAAACTTTGCCCGATGGGCCTGCCTCATCGCCTCCGCCAGAGTCTCGACGTGGGTAAACTCAAACCGGCTCAAGGCGTCCTGGGTGAGCGATTCCTCCAGCAGCGCCGCGTCCGACGGACTGTCCTCAACCAACAGAACTTTCACCAGGCTCGTCATGAAAACAGATGGCCAACAAGCATTACGGGCGGCACATCAGCCTTTTGAACCGGGCGCAACAGGCTGGGCGGACTTGGCCCCGTCCGGCAGGGTCACCAACATCAACCAGAAGGATTCAATGGATTGGACGACGTGAAGAAACTGCTCAAAATCCACCGGTTTGGTAACATAACAGTTGGCGTGGTGTTTATAGGCCTGGAGCACGTCCTGCTCGGCGCGGGAAGTGGTGAGCACCACCACCGGAATCGTCTTAAGATGGTCATCCGATTTGATTTCGGCCAGGACTTCGCGGCCATCCTTGCGCGGGAGATTCAGGTCCAGCAGGATGAGATCCGGCCGGGGCGCCCCGCCGAATTTCCCCTGACGACGGAGGAATTCGAGGGCCTGCACGCCGTCCTCGACGATGTTGAGGTGATTGCGCACTTTGGCCTCTCTCAAGGCTTCGATGGTTATTTCGGTATCGCTGGGGCTGTCTTCCACCAGCAGGATTTCCACAGGGTGACTTTTTGTTGTTATCATAAACTATGTTTGTTTTGGAGCGGAGGAATCCGGCAATGAGAAATAGAAAGTGGAGCCTTGTCCGAGACTGGACTCGACCCATATGGCGCCGTCGTGGCGTTCGACGATTTTCTTGCAGATGGCCAGGCCGATGCCGGTGCCGGGATAATATTTGCGGGTGTGCAGGCGTTGGAAAATCTGGAAGATACGCTCGAAATACTGCGGCTCGATGCCAATCCCGTTGTCCCGCACTGAGAAGACCCATCGTCCCGGCTCCTGTTTCGCGCCCACATGGATCTCCGGCGCGCTCTCACTCCGGAACTTGAGGGCGTTGCCGATGAGGTTCTGAAAGAGCTGCATCATCTGGGTGGCGTCCACGTCCAGGGCCGGCAAGACATCGTGGGTGACTTTGGCCTGGGCGTTCTTGATGCTGATTTGGAGGTTGTGCAAGGCTTCGCCTAGAATGGCGTTTAAGTCAGCCATTGAGAAAGCCCCGCCGCGGGTGCCCACGCGCGAAAAGGCGAGCAGATCGTTGATCAGCCGCTCCATGCGGCCGGCGCCCTCGGCTGCGCCGTTGATGTATTCGAGCGCCTTCGCGTCCACATATTGGGGGAAGCGGCGTTGCAGCAGTTTCACATAACCGTCCACCGCCCGCAACGGCTCCTGCAGATCGTGCGAAGCGATATAGGCGAACTGTTCCAGGTCGTGATTGGACTGTTTGGCTTCCTCAGCGGTGAGTTGGAGGGCGATCTGAACCCGCTTCCGCTCGATCGCAGTCACCACCAGGTCGGCCACCGTTTTCATGAAGGACAATTCCTCCTCGGCGAAGTCTTTTCGTGTGCGCGAGCCGAAGGAGAGGGAGCCAAGGAACCTTCCTGCGATCATCAGCGGATGGCAGGCGTAGGCCTGAATTCCATAAGGTTTGAGCAAGTCGGTTCCGGGGCCGGGCGTTTCCTGGATGTTGCGGGCAACCAGGCGGCAACCGTCGCGGGCGGCGCGACCGCACATGGCGGCGCAGTAGTCAAACCATTCCAGCTTCCCGGCCTCCGGCTGCGCAATGCCGGCGCAAGCGTTGAGATGAAGCAGGCCTTGTTTATCCTGCGCCAGAAAGTTAAAGAAGAGCTGGCAATCGAGGAATTCCAGCGCTTTCCGGCATAACTCCCCCACCACGCGTTGCGGATCATCGCTGCTGAGCAGGCTGCTGGCCGCTTCAGCCAGCAATTGGGTGCGCCGCTCCGTGCGCTCGCGCAGCGAGACGGCGCGCAGACTGCGGATGCAGTTGGAGACATCGTCAGCCAATTGCGCCAGCAGCCGGACTTCGTCTTCGGAGAAGGCATCGACCTGTTGCGAGTAAATGGTGATGGCGCCAAAGGACTTGCCCTCGGCAAGCAGCGGCAGAACAAGGGAAGAGGCATAGCCGCGCTTCAGGGCTTCCGCGCGCCAGGGCGCAAAGGCGGGGTCGGTCAGCATGTTTCTGCAAGCGCAAGGTTGGCCGGTGCGGATGGCGGCGCCGGTGGGACCGCGGCCGCGTTCGTTGTCGCCCCAGCTAATGTTGAGCGACTCGAGATACCCTTGCCCGAAGCCGGCGTGGGCGACGGGACGGACAGTCCGGGCCTCGTCCCCCTCGGCAAAACCAATCCACACCATGGCATGGCCGCAGTTCGCGATGACGTTCTTGCAGACTTCGTCGAGATAGTTCGTTTCCGAGGTGGCGCGAGTCACCGCCTGGCTGCTCTCCTTGAGCGCCCTCAAGGCGCGGTTGAGTTTTTGCAGCTCTTCTTCCTTTTGTTTGCGCTCCGTGATGTCGCGGGAGATGCCGATTAGACCAGCGACGCGCCCCTCCGAGTCGTGATAGGGCGATTTGGTTGAAAGGAAAACGCGCGGGCCGTTCGGGCCGGGCACAACCTCCTCGACCACCTGAACGCATCCGGAATCCATGACCCGGCGGTCGGCTTCAACTATCGCGCGACCGATTTGGGGATCCTCGTAGAACGCCTGGTCCGTCTTGCCGACCACTGCCTCAGCCGGCTTGCCGATGGCCGCCAGGGTGGCGGGATTGGCCAGGAGGATGCGGCTGTCGCGGTCCTTGAGGAAAATTGGGTCGGGGCTGTTGTCGGTGATGATGCGCAGCAGGGCCTCGCTCCGGCGCAGAGCTTCCTGGGCCTGCTTGACCAGGGTGACATCGCGGACGATCTTCGAGGCGCCAATGACCCGGCCCCCGCCATCCTTGAGGGGTGAGATGGTCACCGACACAGCCAGACTGCGCCCATCTTTGGTCAATCGGGCTGTCTCGAAGTGATCCACGTGTTCGCCGGCCTCCAGGCGCGCCATGATCAAATCTTCTTCATCCTGTCGTTCAGGCGGCAGGAGCAATTTGATCGAACGGCCAATAATTTCCCCAGCGCGATATCCGAGCATCCGCTCGGCGCCCAAGTTCCAACTGGTGATGGTGCCGTGAAGGTCTTTGGAAATGATGGCATCATCGGACCACTCGACAATCGCAGCCAGCCGGGCGGACGTCTCCTGCGCGCGTTTGCGCTCCGTTATGTCCCAGCAAACACCTGCCATCAAAACGGCCCGGCCCGCGTTGTCACGTTGGATTCTCCCTCTGGCGGCAATGTGGTGAATGCTGCGATCAGGCCACACGGCACGGTATTCTGTCTCGTACACCCCGGTGACTTCGACGGCCCTGGCCAAGGCGGCTCGGACAACATTTCTGTCTTCCGGATGCATTATCTGGAAAAACTCTTCGGCTGTTCCGGTGAAGGTCTCCTCTCTGGTACCCAACAGTCTGTGAACTCCAGAACTCCATGTGCGCGTGCTCTTGACGATGTCCCAGTCAAACGTGGCCATCCTCGACGAGACCAATGCAAGCTCGAGCCGTTCCCGGCTCGCGCGCAAGGCTTCCTGGGCGCGGCGTTTCTGGGTGACATCATGGAAAACCAGCACAACGCCGGAAACAGTCCCGCTCCCGTCCTTGATGGGCGCCGCGCTGTCCTCGATCGGAATCTCGCGACCGTCACGGGCCAGCAGGGCGGTGTGGTTGGCCAGGGCGACGATCCGGTTCTCCCGTAAAACGCGGGAAACGATGTCTTCCCCCGGCGCGCCTGTTTGCTCATTGATGATGCGGAAGACCTCCCGTACCGGCTTGCCCAGAACTTCTCCCTCCGGCCAGCCGCAGAGCGCTTCGGCGACCGGATTGAGGAAAGTGACGCGGCCAGCGGTGTCGGTCGCCAGCACGGCGTCGCCAATGCTGGTGAGGGTGACGCGGAGCCACTCGCGCTGCTGGCGGAGAGCCTCTTTGGCCTGCTGATGCTCCTCGATTTCCTGCTCGAGATTCTCGTTTGTCCGGCTGAGTTCCTCCGTGCGCGCCTCCACCATTTCTTGCAAGTGGTCGCGATGATGGCGCACGTCGGATTCGGCCCGCGCCCGCCGCGCGTTTTCCTGCTTGAGGACCAGAAACACAGTGATGAGCAGGAGAATGGCCAGAACGCCGCCAGCCAACAGGGACTGGAGGGTTCTGCCTGCCTCAACGATCTTGGCCGCGTCCCGCTCTTGCAGCAGCCGGTTCTCGTCATTCTGGACATCGGCGACGCGCTGGCGGATTTGGTCCATGAGTTTTTTGCCGTAATCCGTAGTCACGACCTCAAGGGCGGCCGGCAAGCCCCGGCTGCGCCGCAATTCGATGGTTTGCTTGAGTTCAGAGATCTTCTGCAATGCCAGGGTTTCGATGCCGGCCAGGCGTTGCTGCCGGGCGGGGTTGTCCCGGGCAAGTTGCTTCAGGCCGGCCAGTCTGCTCTCCAGCAGGCCAAGCGCGGTCTGGTACGGCTCCAGGTATTTCTCCTCTCCAGTGAGCAGGTAGCCGCGTTGGCCGGTTTCTGCGTCCTTCAAATCCGAGACCAACCGCTCCAACTCCTGAATCACGACACGGGAATGGGTTTCCAATGAATCGGCTTTGGCCACAGCCCGCAGGTTCCGGGCGGACTGCCAACCGGCCGCCGCCAGGATGATGAGAGACGCCGCCAATCCCGCATTGACCAACACCCCTTGCCTGGACCATCGAGCCGGCGCTTCCCGGCGATCGCGCAAGAGAGACCCCGTTTCAGACATGTCGCTCTGTTGGCGGGCGCGGCGGTAATGCTCCGCGACCACGCTCATGAACACACCCGTGCCCGTAAAAAAAGCCAGACTGACGGCGTCCGACAGGCTCGTCACGGTGAACGAGCCTTGAGGCGGCAAAATGCAATAATCCACCACCAGTGCTGAGACCAACGTGGCGAAAAGCCCCGGCCCAACGCCCCCGATCAGCGCCGAGAGCAATACGGCTGGATAAAAAGTGATGTAGGGCGGCAAACTGCCGCCTGCCAGCCGCCCCAGACCCTCTCGGACGAGAAAAGCCGCCGCGACTGCCATCAGCGCGAAGACATAGCGGGCAAGCCAATGGTTTCTCAAGTTCATCTCACCAGGGCTGTTCAGGAATGATGTATTAGCAGCAGCTAATGTCGCCGTCCTTCGTGAACTAATGAATCTTATGCCGCAAGCCGGCAAAGGCAAGCATTGTTTTCATGTGGGAAAGGGGATGGAGATCCTCTCATTTTGGTCCAGCCTCTCTGTTTTCGAGGCGGGGGGGGTGATTTTCTAATTGACGATCCCAACGGACCTGCGACTTCTCTGCTTCCTTATTCCTAATTAAAAATGGGGCGGAGTAGTGCTGGATATTTCGACAGACTGCAATGCCTACAGTCTGGTATTATCATTACCCTTGCATGGCTGATGCCCGGATTGAAGAACTAAGGACGCTGCTGCCGCAATGCCTGTTGGCCGACTGGGTACGGCTGGGGCGGCGGCTCGCCCTGCTTATGCGCGCTCGTCATCACCCCGACCAGCGCGATGCACTTTTGGAGCGATTGTCTCAACAAGTTCACGCTTCCGTGGCCTTGCGAGAAGATCGCCGGCTAAATGTTCCGGGCACGACCTACCCATCGGAACTGCCCATCACCGCGCGCAAAGATGAGATCGTGGCCGCGATTCGCGCTCATCAAGTGATCGTGATTGCCGGGGAGACTGGATCCGGCAAGACGACGCAAATCCCCAAGATGTGTCTGGAAGCGGGTCTTGGCATTGAAGCCAAGATCGGCTGCACCCAGCCCCGGCGGGTTGCGGCGCTTTCCATCTCGCGCCGCATTGCGGAGGAATTGGACGTCGCCTGGGGCCAAGAAGTCGGCTGCAAAATTCGCTTTGACG
This sequence comes from Verrucomicrobiota bacterium, assembly GCA_050014435.1. Lineage (GTDB taxonomy): Bacteria > Verrucomicrobiota > Verrucomicrobiia > Limisphaerales > Palsa-1400 > DASRLE01. The sequence goes on from JBEKDI010000104.1 coordinate 13,293, forward strand.
ACCGGTCCAGCGCCCGGACTTACATCAAGATGATGACTGACGGCATTTTGCTGGCGGAAACCCAGGGCGACCCTGACCTTGCGGAATACAACGCGATCATCCTCGACGAGGCGCACGAACGCAGCCTGAACATTGATTTTCTGCTCGGCCATTTGAAGGGCCTGCTCTCCCGGCGCAAGGACCTGAAGTTGATCATCACGTCGGCGACCATTGACACGCAGGCCTTTTCGCAGCACTTCGACAATGCGCCCATCATTGAAGTTTCCGGCAGGTTGTATCCGGTTGAAGTCCAGTATCAGCCGTTGGACGCGGCGTCCGAGGAGCAGGGTGAAGTCAGCTACGTGGATGCCGCGGTGCAGGCGGCGGAACGAATTCTTTATGAGACCCACTCGGGGGACGTGCTGATTTTCATGCCGGGCGAACGCGATATTCGCGAAACGGGCGACCAATTGGAAGGTCGTTTTAACGGTGAAGCAGAGATTATCCCGCTGTTCGGCCGCCTCAGCGCCGGCGATCAACAACGCGTTTTTGCCCCCTCTTCGCGGCGCAAAATAGTCATCGCGACCAACATCGCCGAAACCTCGCTGACCATTCCTGGCATCCGTTACGTGATCGATGCCGGTCTGGCCCGCATGAGCCGTTACAATCCGCGCACCCGCATCAAGCGTCTTCCGATTGAGCCAATTTCTCAGAGCAGCGCCAACCAGCGCAAAGGCCGCGCGGGACGGGTGGAGGAAGGCGTTTGCATCCGGCTCTACTCGGAGGATGATTTCCAGGCCCGGCCGCTGTTCACGCAGCCGGAAATCCAGCGCGCCAATCTCGCCGAAGTCATACTGCGCATGAAGGCGTTCCACCTGGGGGACATTGAAACATTTCCGTTTGTCCAACCGCCTTCGCCCTCTGCCATCGCCAATGGCTACGCGCTGCTTCAGGAACTTGGCGCGCTGAACGAATTGCGCGAGCTGACTTCGCTCGGTCACGATCTGGCGCGGCTGCCGATTGACCCCACCCTCGGCCGCATGCTGCTCCAGTCGCAGAGCGAACATGCCACGGCTGAATTATTGATCATTGCCGCCGGACTGAGCATTCAAGATCCCCGTGAACGTCCTCTGGAGCAGAAGGAAGCGGCGGCCGCGGCGCACAGACAATTCTCCGATCCGCAATCCGACTTTCTCTCGCTGCTCAACATTTGGAACGCGGTTCACGAGGAGTGGGACCGGTTGCGCACGCAAGGACAGCGGCGCAAATTCTGCAAACAGCGCTTTCTTTCCTACGTGCGGATGCGCGAATGGCAGGATGTTTATTCCCAGTTGCAGGACGCGCTGGAAGATATGGGCACGCTGAGACTCAACGAGAGCAACGCCGCTTACACCGCGATTCATCGGTCCATTCTCGCCGGATTGATCGGCCATGTGGCGCGCTTCGAAGAGCGAAACAATTACAAAGGCGCGGGCAACAAGCTGCTTTCGGTGTTCCCCGGCTCGGCGCTTTATGCGCGCGGCGAGCCACAAAGGAAGCCAATCCACAAAGGCGGCAAGCCGCCTCCAAAACCCAAATCCAGCCAGCCGCCATGGATTGTCGCTGGTGAAATAGTCGAAACTTCCCAACTCTTTGCGCGCACGCTGGCCGGGATTGAGCCGCAATGGATCTTCCAACTCGCGCCGCACTGCTGCAAGCTGACCCACCAGAATCCGCATTGGAGCGCCAGTGCCGGCAATGTGCTGGTCGAAGAGATCGTCACCTTGCATGGGCTCGAAGTGCAGCGCCGCAAAATCGCCTACGGCAATATCAATCCCCAGGACGCCACCGCCATTTTCATCCGCTCGGCGTTGGTGGAAGAAAACTTGACGGCTTCACGCGCTGGCGAGGAGGACGCCGATGCGGATCGCGATGAGGTCCGTGTGCTCACCCCCGCAGTGGTGGCAAAGCCGGACTTGCCGCCGTCCTACCGGTTCCTGACTCACAACCGGCGCATCCGGGAGAAAATCGAGAACTGGCGCACGCGCGTTCGCCAGCATGGCTTGGCCGATCTGGACGTCGCCCTGGCGGCATTCTACGCGCGGCACATCACCGCCGTCTCGTCACTGCACGAATTGAACCGGCTGTTGCGCGACCCAACCATGCCGGAGCGCCTTTGCATTTCCGAGGCCGAACTGGCTGGCGGACAATTATTGGACTATGACGCGGCGGCATTTCCTGATGCCGTGCCGGTCGGCGGTCAATCGGTGGCGCTGGCCTATGCCTATGCCCCCGGCGAGGAGCACGACGGCGTGACCATTGAGCTTCCGTTCACACTCGCTCAAACTGCTTCCGCCGCCTTGCTCGAATGGGCCGTGCCGGGGCTGCGGGAGGAAATGACCGGCGAATTGCTCCGGGCCTTGCCCAAATCCATCCGCCGCGAGCTGATGCCGTTTCCTCCCAAAGTGACCGAGATTGTCCGCGAGTTTCAGCCTGCGGGAACTTCGTTTTTGCGGGACTTCGCCGCCTTCCTGCACCGCCGCTACGGCGTGGCGGTAAAAGCGTCTGACTGGCCGGCCAACGCTTTGCCGGCCCACTTGCGCCCGCGGATTGACGTGGTTGACGAGAGCAGGAAATCGCTCGGCGCGGGCCGTGACCTGGCTCAGCTCCAACAGCGCTTGAAGCAAATCAAGACGGAGCCAGTCGCAAAGCCTGACTCGGCCGACTGGCTCCGCGCCGTCCGGCAGTGGGAACGTTTTGGGCTCACGGACTGGACCTGCGGCGATCTTCCCGAACGCATCACCGTAAGTGAAGGGCAGCCACTTCCACAATACGCCTGGCCTGCCATTGAGTTTGCCGAAGGCAGCGTGAACGTGCGTCTTTTCCGCAGCAGGGACCCGGCGCAAGCCGCCTCGTTGAACGGTGTGCGACGTCTCGTGGAACTGGCTGTGCAAAAGGATCTGGCGTGGTTGGAGAAGGATTTGCGCGCATTGAGCCGATTCGACGCGCTTTACTCCTCATTGGGCGACAGCGCCGAGTTGCGGGAAACTTCATTGGAACATCTGAAGCGTTATATTTTTCCGAATGAGCCCCTGCCGACATTGACGCGGGTCCATTTTGAAACGGCGGTGGCGGAAGCGCGCCAGCGTCTGTCCGGACTTGCATCTCAATTCATGGACAGGCTCGGAGTCATTTTGCAACTGCTCCAGCAGGTCCGGCAACGAATCGGTGCAGGGACGGCTCCCCAAGTCGCTCCCCCCAGGACCCTCTCCTCGCTCGACCAACTTGGATCCAAAACCACTATTCGCGCCGTCAATCCACTGGCCGGGGAACTGTCCGGACTGGTCTCTTCCCGTTTTCTGGAGCGCATCGCTTACGAGCGGTTGACCCATCTGCCGCGGTATCTCAAAGGCTTGCTCGTTCGCGCCGAACGGTCGGCCTTGAATCCGGCGAAAAACCAGGATCGTCTCCGCCAACTCGCGCCGTACCAGGACGCATTGAGAAAACTTCAAGCCCAACCGGCGGGATCACCCGAGGCGCTGCGTCAGATCGAAACCTTTCGGTGGATGGTTGAAGAATTCAAAATCTCCCTGTTCGCGCAGGAAATTGGCACGGCCATGCCGGTTTCCCCAAAGCGGCTGGATCAACAACTGGAAATAATCCGGAATACGGTCTAGCCGACGGTCAAATCTTGATATGTATAACATAACCAAACTCGAAAATGGATTGACCATCGCGTCGGCGGAAATGCCGCACATGGCCAGCGTGAGTGTTGGCATTTGGGTGGGCATTGGTTCGCGCCATGAGCCTGCTCTTCTCAACGGGGCCTCTCATTTTATCGAACATCTTCTCTTCAAAGGCACGCCAAAGCGGTCTGCCCGGGAGATTTCACAGGCGATCGAGGGCATCGGCGGCTATCTCAATGCCTACACCAGCGAGGAACACACCTGCATTTATGCAAAGGCGCGCCACGACCATTTGCCCGATTTGCTCGATGTTCTGGCCGACATGTTTTTGCATTCCACCTTTGACCCGGTTGAGATCGACAAGGAACGGGACGTGATCAAGGAGGAAATAGCCATGTGCCTGGATGAGCCTCACCAACATGTGCAGGAATTGCTCAATGCGGCCATGTGGCCCGGCCAGCCCCTGGGCCGCCCGATCACCGGCACGGTTAAAACGCTGGATGCTCTCTCGCGCAAGGTCCTGCGGGATTATCAACAGAAAAACTACGTGGCCGGCGCGATCGTCATCGCCGCCGCCGGGCGATTGCGCCACGGTCAAATACTCAAGGCTGTCAAACCTTACGCGCGTTATTTCGCGCCCAAAGGCCGGCCGAATTATACTCCCGCCAGCAGCGATCAAACCCGGCCAGCCATCCGCCTTTACACCAAGAAGACCGAACAAACACAAATCGCTCTCGGCATCCGCGCCTGTTCGCGCCATGACCCCCGGCGCTTCGCCCTGCGCGTGCTCAACGCCATGTTGGGTGAGAACATGAGTTCGCGTCTTTTCCAGGTTGTGCGCGAAGATCGTGGCCTGGCCTATTCCATCTACAGCGCCAACACCTTTTTCGACGACACCGGGGACCTGGTCGTCTCGGCCGGTCTGGATTTGGATAATCTGGAGAAGACATTCCGCCTTATTTTGCTCGAGATGAGGCGATTCACCGAACAAACAGTGTCCGCCGCCGAACTGGGGCGCGCCTCCGATTATCTCGCCGGCCAGATTGATCTCAGCTTGGAAAACAGCGAGAATCAAATGATGTGGGCCGGCGAGCAATGGCTTGGTTACGGTAAAATCATCCCGCCGTCACAAGTCAAAAAACGTCTAGCCGAAGTCACGGCAACTGAAGTCCGCGCCGCGGCCCGCGACATCTTCCGTCCGGAGCGTTTTACCGTTGCCCTGGTCAGCCCCTTGAAATCAGCCGCCGGTTTGGACAAACTGCTGGCCGCATAAATTCTCCGTCATGTGCAATGGGTGGCGCCAAAGCGGTTCACCTCACATCGCGCGTTCCACGGTCGGAGTCAGCGGCTCCGAGCCTGATAAGCGCTCCACATCCACCTGAATCCACGATGAACAGGCAGGGCAAACGCATTTAAATTCCGAGCAATCGCAGTAAATAGGCGTGATCCCAACTGGCATTGAGTTGTTTGCCACGGATGCCGCGCTTTTTGGTTTTCTCCCTTTTGAGGAGATTAAAG
>JBEKDI010000105.1:0-20138 GCA_050014435.1 Verrucomicrobiota bacterium
CTTTAATCTCCTCAAAAGGGAGAAAACCAAAAAGCGCGGCATCCGTGGCAAACAACTCAATGCCAGTTGGGATCACGCCTATTTACTGCGATTGCTCGGAATTTAAATGCGTTTGCCCTGACTGTAGGGGCGGGTAGTGGGTCATTTTGAATTCTGAGGGGTGATTTTAGGATGGGAAGTTTTGCCGCCTTTGATACCATTGGCGGCCATGAAGAAATCCGAAAAACGAGACTTTTCACAAATCGCCTTGGATACGGTCAAAAAGGCCACCGAGGAAAAATTGCCTTGGACAGATCCGCCAAAGGGAATGATGCACGCTTTGGCATCGGCTCCGCCTCCAAAGAAACCATCCAAAAAACAGCGCAAGGGAAAATAGTTCCACAAATACCGATCAAGAGGTGGTCTTTGATGCTGGTTGTTTGAATCCTTCAATTACATTTCGGACGGCCCCTTGGCTTTCAAATTTAAAACTGCATTGCTCAACCGAAAAATAGAGAATCGCATTTTTATTCGGCTGCACAACCTCCAAGGCGATTAACCAATCGCCATCTCCCCTGATGTCTTTTACTTCAAACATTCCAAAAGGAGTTTGCGCTGTCAGAATTGGTTGCTCTTTTTTCGGGGAAGTGCGCTTGATCGCCATGAACATTTCATTTACCAAAACAGCCGTGTAATATGCGCGACCATACTTTAATTCGTGCGCGGCTTCCACATCTTTTCCTGTTGGAACATGCATAAAAAATGGGAGTATATGATTGGGGCATTATCCTTGGATTGGGACTTGGAGGCCGAGCAGGCCCAGCTTAATGAGGAGGGAAATAAAGGATGGGAACTCGTTTGCTCGATTATCCGTGACACTGATAATGGGCAAAGGGTCGTTCATTATTTCAAACGTGAAATACCTCCTTTTGATACCAATGTCGATAGGAAAACATCAAGCCTCATCAATTCCACAACATGAACCAGCTTTCAATTGAAAAGCGGGCGAAGATCATCCATTGCCTGGTTGAGGGCAATTCAATCCGATCCACGGCCCGGATTACCGATACGGTTAAAAACACCGTCATAAAGCTCCTCTGCGAGGTTGGTGCGGCCTGTTCCGCATATCAGGACAAGACTTTCCGAAATCTCAAGTGCAAGCGGATTCAGTGCGATGAAATTTGGGCATTTTGCGGGGCCAAAGAAAAGAACACCACGCAAAAGCAGAGGGCCAAGGGCTGGGGCAACATCTGGACTTGGACATCCCTGGACCCGGACACAAAACTTGTTCCCTGCTGGGCCGTGGGAACGAGGGACGCTGGCACAGCATATCATTTCATGCACGATCTGGCTGGACGCCTGCAAAGCCGCGTCCAGCTTACCACAGATGGATACAAGCCCTACCTCCAGGCTGTGGAGGATGCTTTTGGCTCACAGATAGATTACGCGATGCTCCAAAAGATTTACGGCAACGAGGCGAAGGACAACAGTGAAATTCGTTACAGCCCGGCGATCTGCATGGGCGAAAAGAAGGCGGTTATTTCAGGCAGTCCGGCTTATAAGCATATCTCCACTTCTCAGACCGAGCGCCAGAATCTCTCCATGCGGATGGGAATGCGCCGGTTTACCAGGCTGACAAACGCCTTTTCAAAGAAGGTTGAGAATCACGAGCACGCCGTTGCGCTCTATTTTATGTACTACAACTTCTCCCGGATTCATCAGAGTTTGCGCGTCACCCCGGCAATGGAGGCTGGCGTGGCGGATCATGTTTGGGATATAAAGAGATTATCTCCTTGATTCCTTAGCCCTTGGCGCGGGGAATGCGTTTTCTGACATCTTTCACTAGAATTTTACAATTCTGGTTGACTGTGGATTGGGAGTGGATTTCTGGAACTTGCGCCCCCGACCGCATCGGCGGCACTTACGGGCTTTAAAAATTCCGCAGGACATTTTGAGCATTTAAAACTTCCTCCATCCCCAAGCTATTGTTGTGGCGATATACCCCATCGAACTCTTCATCTTCGCTAAATTGTTTTATTAAACGCCTTTTGCTCACCAATGAATACACCCAAATCCCTAATACAAGACATGTTATGGTCATCGTGGCCAATATGGACAGCCGTGCTCGTGGCGATAATTCTGGTAAAACTATATCGGCGGCATAATCCCACATCTCTCGAAGAAAGGGTGAGATTACAAATCCTAGCATTAGTGTTAGGAGGGGCAATAGGACTTTTTCTGCTTTTTCTTTTGCTGATTCTGGTTTCATTTATAGGTTAGAGAGAAGTGCGCTACCCTCATTCGGGTTTTTGCGGTTTAATTTTGACATAATTATCCGGGTCAATCTCTATGAGATTATTATTACTCAAAATAAACGGCCCGCTTTCCGAATGTGTTGGGGCGCCAATAAGCCAATAATAATGTTCAGCGCGATACCCCACCTGCCGTTGAGCCTTCGCGTACAGCGTAATCCCTGTGTCACAAGGACAGGTGATGTAAAATTTACCATCAGCATCAGTGAGGGTTTTCTTAATGGCCACCGGCTGGAATCCTGATAAATAATCTTCAGTTGTTGGAAAATGTTTGAGCCATTCTTTGAGATTGTCGGCCTTTAATTCTGCGCTCGTCACCGCTTCGTGAGCATCTTTCAGCTTTTTGTTTTGCTGGTCAGCAAAATTGTTAGCCACTGTGTAGGCATCCTCAGTTATTGTGCCGCCTTCAAATTGCGGTTGTGGAGAAGCCTGCACTAATCCAAACGCCATCTCCAATCCAACCCAATAATGCGAGGCTTCAGCCCTTACCAACCCAGACTCCACCTCCAATCCAGATGACCCGAACGGATGAGCCCGAACTAACCGTTCCACCTGATTTGAAACTTCTGCCTCATTGACATTCGCGGTTTCAATGCTCTTTAGCGCATCCGCCAATTCCTGTTTGTGGTTTTTAATGTCGGCGTCAATGTCGATTTTCCTCTCACGCAAATAATCAACGACCTGTTTCTTTTCTATCAAGACGATCTCGACCGCACCCAACTTTACATTTTCAGCCCCTTGGGTGACGATGAACACTTGGCCGGTAATTTTGGTTTCGCTCGGCTTGCAACCAATCAATCCAATCATTCCTGCCACGATGATGATGGCGACTAATTTGTTTGATTTCATCATCCGTAAATTAGGAATTCCCGTCAGCCCGGCCACCTTGCCAAACTGGAGGGCCTTTTTCGTAAACGCTATCCCAAAATTGCCTTTTCTCAAACTGAGCGCGAGCGAGCGGAATGCACCGATCAAATTCTGGCCTCATGGCCTCATAGGAAGATTTCAATTGTGCGACAATCGCTTTATTATCCGGCTGTGCATTCCGCTCCATGACGCCCATAATCCAGCGAAACCCATCGAAGCATTCGACGAATTTCAAGGGCGAACGATTTCGACGCCTGTACTTTCCCACAAGAATTGAATGTCGCTCTTTGAACTTCTCAAACAGCGGCTTTTTAACTGGTTCAGGTTCGTCATCTCCTGGCCATGATGGGTTCATGGAAGAGACAATGGGCCCGTCAGGCATGGCTGTCGATCAAATTTGCAGCAAACGCAAAACCTCGAAAATCAAGGAAACGCCGGGGGGGGTAAAATTGCCCACTATCTGGCATCCTGCCCAAAAACCCTCAGAATTCAAAATGACCCACTACCTAGGGGCGTAGAGTCTTGCGGAATCGGGGATTGTGTGAGAGCCTGTGGGGCTAATTGATATGTCCATAAAAGAATCACACCCTCTCGAATCGTCACCCGCCAATGGTTTGTCGCGACGCAAATTCATCCAGCGGGCTTCGTTGGCGGTTGGCGCCTCGGCTTTTTCCTTTCCTTACGTCGGAAAAGTCCTTGGGGCCAACGACCGCATCAATCTCGCCTGCATCGGTTGCGCCGGCAAAGGGGACAGCGACACCAACGACGCGGCCCGATGCGGGGCGAACATCGTTGCGCTGTGCGACGTGGACACGGGGAACTTGGCCAAGAAAGTCAGCCAGTTCGCCGATAAATATCCGGATTTAAAGCAATTCCGCGATTACCGACAGCTTTTCGACAAGATGGGCAAGGACATCGACGCGGTGACCATTTCCACTCCCGACCACAACCACGGCGTGGCGGCGATAAGGGCGATGAAGATGGGCAAGCATTGCTTTTGCCAGAAACCGCTCGTGCAAACAGTCCATGAAGCGCGGGTCGTGCGGCAACTGGCCAAGGAGAAAAATCTGGCCACGCAGATGGGCAACCAGGGCAGCGCCGCCAGCGGGCTGCGCCGGGCCGTGGAGGTGCTCCAGGCTGGCGTGATCGGCGCCCCCCGGGAATTGCACGTCTGGACCAACCGCCCGATTTGGCCCCAGGGCTTGGCGCGTCCCGCCGGCCAGGACATTGTGCCGGCTTCGCTGGACTGGGAGGTGTGGCTGGGTCCCGCCCACAAGCGCCCCTATAAAGAGGATACCTACCATCAGTTCAAGTGGCGGGCGTGGTTTGACTTTGGCACGGGAGCGCTGGGGGACATGGCATGCCATACGGTGAACATGCCGTTTCGCGGATTGAAGCTGGGTTATCCGGACGTAGTGGAATGCGAAATGGCCTCGCGCATTTATCCCGAGACTTTTCCCAAGACTTCGCGCATCCGTTTTGATTTTCCTGAACGCGAGGGGCTGCCGCCGTTGAAGTTCTGGTGGTATGACGGCAACCCCAAGGACGATTTCAAGCCTTTGCGCCCGGACGCCGGAATCCTGCGCGAGGTGATGGGCATCTACGACGACGTTCCCCGCAGCGGCGCGCTCATCATAGGCGACAAGGGGCAATTGTTCTCACCCGACGATTACGGTGCGGAGTTTTATCTGGCTCTGCACAACGACAAAGACTTTGTCCCCGGCGACGAGCATGAAGCGGTTATGGCCGTGCCCCGCACGCTTCCGCGTTCACCCGGCCACATGAAGGAGTGGTTTAAAATGATGAAGGACGGCACGCCCGCGTACTCCAACTTCGACATCGCCGGCTACCTGGCGGAGGTGATCCTGCTCGGCTGCGTGGCAGTGCGCCTGGGAGAAGGGCAGCGGATGGAATGGGACGGGCCGAAAATGAAATCGCCCAACCAGCCCGGGGCATCGCGCTTTTTGCAACGGCACAATCGCCACGGCTGGGAGGCTTGAAGCGGGGCAGGGGAGGAAGCGGCCATGCCGATGAAAGAAAGTATTGACTCATTGCGGGCGGAGTTGCTCGGCATTCTGCGCGCCAAATCCGTTTTTCACGGCGATTTCACGCTCTCGTCCGGGGCCAAAAGCAACTACTACATCGATTGCCGGTTGACGACGCTGGATGCGCGTGGCGCGTGGCTGATCGGTCAGTTGATGCACGCGCTGGTGCGGCGGGAGGAGAAGAGCCGGGGTATGCACGTCGATGCGGTGGGAGGATTGACGATGGGGGCGGACCCGGTGGCGCTGGCCACGGGAATGATTTCTGGTTGGGCCGGGGACGCAGAAGTGCTGCGAATGTTTTGTGTACGCAAAGCGCCCAAATGCCACGGACAGACAAAGCTGATCGAGGGCAATTTCAAGGCAGGCGACACGGTGGCGGTGGTCGATGATGTGGTGACGAGCGGCAACTCCACCATCACCGCCATCAACGCGGTGGTCAACGAAGGCGGTCGCGTGGCTTTTGCGGCGGTTTTGGTGGACCGTCAGGAAGGTGGACGCGAGAAAATCGCGTCCATGGGGATACCACTGCTTTCCCTCTTTCAGCGGGACGAGTTGCTATGACCTGTCAAGCAAGGGAAACTTCGGCCATTCGGGTTGTGCTCAGACTGATTCGTGGGTGCCAACGGTCGTGGAAAGGACGCCCAGGGTGGTCTTCAAAATGTCCCACTGCACTTGCAAATGCAGAACCTCGTTGCGCAGCGCTTCGTTCTCCGCTTTCAGTTGGGCGATACCCGTCAGGTTTTTGGCTGGCTGCTTTAAAGCCGCCTTCTTGTTCCAATTCCTCAAGTCGGTTGCCTGGACGCCCAATTCGGCGGCTGCCTCACCCACGGTGCTGCCAGTCTTTTGCAGGTAGTCAACCGCGGCGCGCTTAAAATTCTCATCGTGCCTGCGAGGGTCATTTTTATTCGGCATAATTTCCAGTGTTTGATTTCTCTCTTTAGCGATGTCTCACGCGCTTCATTCTGAGAGCAATCTTCATCAGTTCTGGTTAAGCAAACGCTATGCCACCGTCAAATGCGCAAATCGGGGGCGCGTTTGGCAGGGGATTTGCAAGTATCAGGTGCTGAAGGGGTTCTGCCTGAGGATCTCGGGATGGAGTTGGTGACACGCGCAAACTCCCCCAACAAGGTACGTCCAGGCCATTAGCAGGTGTGCCACGAAGAACAAAACCAGCCCAATTAAGTCCATTGCCTGCCATCCATAGAGCAAAATGGCCGCGCCCATGAGGAGTGACCCCGGCAGCATTGCGGCTGAGCTCAATCGCCACGCGGCGGCCCATGAGAGCCGGCGGTCTGCGAACCAGGCAGTAAGTTTTGCCGGCACTGTATAGAATAAAGCCAGTACCGCCCAAATTACGAACAATAGCGCCAGAACCGAAAGACCGGCGGCCGTCAGCAGAATCGGCTGCCAGGCGCCCCACCACGGCTCCAGATTGGAACGGCTCAGGTCCAGCGCCGTGCCCGGCCCGTAATCGTAGGCCCAACCCCAATTGGGACGGAAAACCGAGCCGATGCGAATATCAGTGGGGCGAAACTGAATCTGGATATCGGCGCTTTGCCCGATCTGGTCGGACGTCTCCGGCGTAACGGCGATGGCGAGGAATTTCGTTTCGGCAACGAGCGTGGCATCGAAACCGGCGAGGTGTCCATCGGTGATTCTGGCGCTCTCCGGCATTTGTTGAATCGCCTGGAAAATGGCCGGCGAGCAGTCGTGGCGGAGGAACCAAACGGCGGAGCCGCTGACCATGACAGCGCACAGAAGCTCGGCCAGCAGCAACCGACCCAGCCCGGCCCGGGCAAAAGCGGCCAAACCGCCGAACGTAAATGGCTGCCATGCGGCCCGGGACGGCGTGGCCCCATCCGCAGGCTGGCTCATGCTTCTTTCTTCGGCCCGCCCTCGGGACGCTGCTCCGGCGGCGACAAAACAATGGCGATCGGAAAGCGCAGCTTCATCACGTCATCCACCAAGACTTCAACGTAATAAGCACCGGGCGTTTCAAATTGAACGGGGCTTAAGACCGTGGCGGTGGTCGCGTTGTGGACGACGTCTTGGAGCGCGAACCGCACGTCGGTCTTCTTCAACACAGTGGTTTGGTCCGGGGCGATGAAGCGCACCGTCTCGATGAATTGCCCGAAGCCCGCCACCCAGCGATTGAACAGGCAGAGTTTCGTGGCGGTCACCGGCACTGACGGGACACGGATATAATTCACCACACCCAGGAGAATAAAATTGCCGTTGGCTTCCCGGCGAATGTCTTCGCACAGCAGGGAGCACTGCAAATCAGGTAAGATGCGTGAAGGGATCATAATGGGGAGGGGTTGGAGTTAGTTGGCATTGAGGACATTGGCAAATTGTTCGGCGGCGCGCAGGGTGTTTTGCAAGAGAATGGCGATGGTCATGGGGCCGACGCCGCCCGGATTGGGCGTGATCTTTCCCGCGACGGGCTGGACGCCGGCGAAATCCACGTCGCCGGTCAACCGCCAGCCGCTTTTGGCGGATGCATCGGGGACGCGATTGACGCCCACGTCGATCACGACCGCGCCGGGTTTGACCATGTTCGACTTGACAAATTGCGGGGAACCGAGGGCGGCGATGAGAATGTCGGCGCGGCGGCAGTGCGCGGCAATATCGCGTGTGTGGGAATGGCAAACGGTCACGGTGGCGCCGGCCTGCGGGGCCTTTTGCAGCAAAATCGCCGCGATGGGCTTGCCCACGATGTTGCCCCGCCCGAGCACGACCGTCTCCGCGCCTTCCACAGGCACTTGGGAACGGATCAGCAGCTCGTGGATGCCGGCCGGTGTGCAGGGACGAAAACCGGTGGGATCGCCCAGCATGAGCTTGCCCACGTTGACCGGATGAAAACCGTCCACGTCTTTTTCCGGGGCAACCGAGCCATAGACCCTGGTCTCCGAGATATGCTTGGGCAGAGGCGCCTGCACGAGAATGCCATGCACGCCGGCGTCCGCGTTCAGGCCGGCCAGCAGTTCCAGCAATTCCTTTTCCGTGGCTGTTGCGGCGAGCGCATGGGTCCGGGATGAAACGCCCAGGCGCGCGCAGGTTTTCTCCTTCATGCCGACATAGACGCGGGAGGCCTCATCCTCGCCGACACGGACAAAGACCAGACACGGCACGATTCCGCAGGCCTGGAGCTGCGCCACCCGCCGGGCGGTTTCCCTGTGAATCTCCTCAGCGATGGCGCGACCGTCGATAAGATTGCCGGGAGGCATCAGGGCATGAGATCAACCGTTTCGATGTGCAACACCGGTGTGCGCTTCCAGGCGGGATCCAAAAACTCGGAGCCGGTGATTCTCACGCGGGTGCCGACGAATGTCTTGAACTTCTTCAGGCCGGGCGGGGGCTGCAGATAATCGATCAGATCCCCGGTTTTGATATCGTGCAATTCATAACCCGCCGGCGCCTGGATGTTATAGGCCCGATGGACAAACCCCTCGACGGTCACAATGCGCGGGGGGCCTTGAACGGCATTTTCCGGTTGAGCCGGCGCCGGAGCGGGTGCGGGAGCAGCCAAGGCTGGCTCGGGAGCGGCCGCCCGGTGCAACGCTGCAAGTTCCTGATCGGCTTCGCTAGCAGGTGTGGGCGCGGGAGCGACCGGCGCGGGCGGCGCTGTTTCCGCCGGCTTGGCGGGAGTGGAGACCGTCTCCGGCGGCACATTCACCACCACCGGTTCAGGGGCCGGCGGCGGCGTGGGAGGAGTGACGGGCGTTGGCGCAACAACCGCCATCGGAGCCGGCGCGGCAGCCGCCTGTTTGTCCAAATACTCGGAAGCAACGAAACCAAAGGCGTTGGTCAGGGCTTCGATTTTCAACCAACCCGCCTTCTTGCCGAGTACAGTAGTAATAACGGTCCCTTGTTCCAAGCGGCCAACTACGCTGTAATTTTCTCCGGGACCGCCGCGCATATTGAGTTTCTTGACGCGCACGGTTTTAGTCTCAGGATTGATGAAATCGGCATCGACCCAAACCGCCGCGTTGGTGGGCATGTCAATGCGGGACCATTGGCGAGGCTCACCCGGGCGGACCCGGCTGAGGGTGATTTCTTCCGACACCGTGACGCTCTCTCCCTTCTTTACGTGGGCGACCACTTCGCCGTCAAAGGAGCCCTGGCCCCGAATGTCCAGCACCTCGCATTTGACGAGGGCGGCGACGGGCGGGTTAAGAACTTCACGGCTTTTGACAAGGGGGGCCCTGTGTTTGGGCTTGGGCTTGGCTTGCGGCTCCGGTTTGGCGGCGGGTTCGACGGCGAGTCCGGTGGGCGCGGCCGGGGGGGCGGGCGGGGTCGCGACGACGGGAGGCGGAGGGAGCATGACGGGCGGCACGGGGTTTGACGGCTGGGCCAGGACCGGCAGGGCGGTCAAGGCCAAGAGCGCGGATAAAAGCGAAGCTGTAAGTTTCATAACACGGGAAGTAGGGACTTAATCTCTGGTTCTGTCAATACCCGCCATTTGCCGGCGGGCAACTGGCCGAGTTTGATCGGCCCGATTTGGAAGCGTTGCAGGCGGCGCACGGTCAGGCGCTGGGATTCAAAAAGGCGGCGCACCTCGCGGTTTTTACCTTCAGTCAATTCCAATTCCACGACACTGCTGGAATTGTTGGCCGAAATGAGCCGGGCGCGCGTGGCCCGCAATTTCTCGCCCGCGCTCAAGACGCCTTGTGTAAAGTTCGATATCATCTGTGGAGTGACCCGGCCTTCCACCCAGGCCATGTATTTCCGGGCAATGCCATAGCGAGGATGCGTCAGTTTCAAGCAAAAATCACCATCATTTGTCAAAAATATCAATCCCTCGCTCTGATAATCCAGCCGCCCCACAGAAAAGAGTTCCGTCCATTCCTTGGGGAGCAGGTCGCCGATTCTCTTCCGGTCGTCATCCGTTCCCCGGGTGCAAACGACGCCGGGCGGCTTGTTGACCGCGACGTAAAGTTTGCGCTTGCGGGCCACGACCCGGCCATCGACAGCCACCCGGTCATGCTGCGGGTCCACCCTGGCGCCCAGTTGGGACGCGACCGCGCCGTTGACCGTCACCCGCCCGGCGGTGATGACCTGCTCGCTGGCGCGCCGCGAGGCGATGCCCGCTTCAGCCAAAAACTTTTGCAATCGGACCACAAACAAGGCTCACGCCTCGGCCTTGGTCTTGCGCAGGCCGGTGACACGGTCGCCGGTCTTCCATTGGCCGCGCTTTTTCAGGATGGCGACGCGTTCAAACCGTTTCAGGACATTGCGCTTGGCCCCGAGGGTGCTCGTGGCGCGCAGACTTCGATGTTGTGACATAAATTAAAAATGTTCCGCCGCCCTCTAGCGCGGCCTGTTTTCCTTCCGACCGACCAGTTTAGGAGCAAACCCCGTCAAGCGCAACACTTTACCGGGGGCGGGGCGCGAATCGGTTTTTGGGGGCAAGTTTGGTCGTCGCCAGATCGATAGACAGACCATCCCGCTTCCCTGCCCCGTCCCATCCAGCCCGCCCAGCCCAATAAAAAAATGTTTCAAAATGGTGCGATTAACCCGGATTAAGTGCGAGCAAGTGCGATTAAGTGCGATGTTTCGCCCCTGAATCCAGATAAGCGCAGCCGCAAAGGAGGAAAGGCGCAAAGGAAGGCCGGGGTAACCACGAACGACACGAAACACTCGATCCTCGAAGGCGTCCGGGGCTGCCTTTCCGACCGCTTCTTCCCGTCCGACATGGCCGTAATTGGTAATTCATTAGACGAACACTATAGTTAAAACATTGTTTCGTCAACAAATTCTTTACAGAATTGTTTAAAAGATATGATATTTTGATGGAAATGGGCTTAAGGCGCTGCGCATCAAAGACTTGGATAGCCATAACCATGAAGCAGAATCTTCACGCAATGATGCGAAGGAGCAAGGCCGGGAACATGTTTCGGACTTTTTAACCGCGAGGACGGGCCGTGGGATTAACCACCGGGAGCACACAGACCACAAAGAACTGGACAGGTCAGGGAAATCATTTTACTTCTCAGGCAATGCGGCTGTTGCGTTCGCTGCTCATTTATTCTGTCCTCGTCTTTGCGGGAGGCGCCTTGCTTGCGCCCTGGCTTTTTTGGTTCACCCAAGGTTTGGCGGCGCACGGGGCTGGGTTCGCAAAATTGGCCGCAAGCCCGTTTCCCCGTTTTGTCGATCGCGCCTTGCTCGGGGCGGCTGTGTTGGGTCTCTGGCCGCTGTTGCGCTCCTGCGGGATATTGCGCTGGCGCGATCTCGGTTTGAAGGCCGGGGACCGGCCGCTGCGGGGCGTTGCCCGCGGGTTTCTGCTCGGGTTTGGTTCTCTGGCTTGTGTCGCGCTGCTGGCCGTTTGCCTGGGGGGACGATCTTTGAATTCGGCTCATTCGGGCGCGCAAATCCTGCGGCAGGCGTTCGACGCCGGTCTGGCTGCGATCATCGTTTCCATTCTTGAGGAGATTATGTTTCGCGGCGCGCTGTTTGGGATATTGCGCAAAATGCTGTCCTGGCCCATGGCGCTCGTCCTGAGCAGCGCGGTTTATGCCGTGATGCATTTTCTGCGAAAGGCCGATGCGCCCGGCCCCGTCGATTGGTTGTCCGGTTTGACGCTTCTGCCAAAAATGTTTTCGGGCGGGCCGCCTTTGATTCCGGCATTTTTCACGCTGTTCGTGGCCGGGGCCGTGCTTGCCCTGGCGTATCGGCGGACCGGCGCGTTGTTTGTTTCCATCGGCCTGCACGCCGGCTGGATTTTTTGGCTGAAGTTTTATGGTTTTCTCACGGTGCAAACGCCGGAGGCGAATCCGGCCATTTGGGGCACTTCCACATTGATTGACGGCTGGCTGGCGTTGCCTGTTTTGGGCTGTGTGTTCTGGATGGTGTCGAGAATAAAAATCGACGAACGGGGAAGGGGCGCGGGTGACCCATGAAGGACCGGGTGAAAGATTGGAGAACCTCCTCTCCCCGCCCTCTCCTCCACAAGTGTGGGGAGGAGAGGGAGAAGACGCGGATGGTTTCCCTTCATGAGGCAGCCGCGGGCAGGGGGCAGGGGATATGACGGCGCGCCTCGCTGGCATTTGGGATGCCTTGTTGAATCTCGTTTATCCGCCTGTTTGCCAGATTTGCCAGCGGGAACGGGCCGGAATCGAGCAGGGCTACGTGGGCGGCGAATGCTGGTCTCAGGTGCGCTTTGTTGCCGCGCCGTTCTGCCACCGGTGCGGGTTGCCCTATGAGGGGACCATTACACAACCTTTCGTTTGCAGCAATTGCGCGGACATCAAATTTCATTTTTGTTTCGCGCGTTCCGCCGTCATAGCCAACCCGCTGGTGTTGCAGGTCATTCATCGTTACAAATACAATCACGCCCTCTACTTCGAATCTTTCCTGGCCGATTTGTTGATCCGCCAGGCGGTTCCCGCCCTGAAGGACGAGAAATGGGACTTGATCGTTCCGGTGCCATTGCATCCGGCCAAAGAGCGGGAACGGGAATTCAACCAAGCCGGACGTCTGGCGCGACACCTCAGCCGCGCCACGCGGATACCGGTCAACACGGAGTTGATCCGCCGCGTCAAACCCACCCAGACCCAGACGCAATTGAACCGGGCGGAGCGGGCGGGCAATGTCCAAGGCGCCTTTGTCCCGCGCGGCGGCAAGAAGCTGAATGGGGAAAGAATCATCCTGTTGGACGACGTTTTGACGACGGGCGCAACGACCAGCGCCTGCGCGCGGATACTGCGCAAGGCCGGGGCGGGGGATGTGTGTGTTTGGACGGTGGCACGCGGGGCTTGACGATTAGCCCGGAACATTGTTAAATAACCAGCGCCGTTGATGAGATATTCAACCAAGCAGTCCTAAAAGAAATGGCTACAACGTCGTTCAATAAAAAGGCTCTCGGACTAGAGGTCATGGAGCCTGCCGTCACTCCGCGCTCGTCCGACACGCAAACGACCAGCTTTATTAAAAAGCCCAAGCTGACCGGGGCGAAATCCCGCAAGCGGGACATCCCCGAAGGTTTGTGGAACAAGTGCAAAAAGTGCGGCAACATGCTCTATGACAAGGAGTTGGACGCCAACCTCAAGGTTTGCGTCAAGTGCAACTACCATTTCCCCATCGGCGCGCGCGAGCGTATCAATTCCCTGGTGGAAACCTGTTCCTTCGAGGAAATGGATGCCTCGATGGAAAGCGTTGATGTTCTTCAATTCACCGGTGTGGCGTCCTACAAGGAAAAATTGGAGCAATACACCAGTGAAACCAACCTGAAGGACGCGGTTTGCACCGGCATTGCCCGCATCTGCAAATACAGGGTCGCCCTCGGCGTGATGGACTTCGGTTTCCTCGGCGGCTCGATGGGGTCGGTTGTCGGCGAGAAAATCACGCGGTTGGTCGAAGCGGCCACGCTTAAGGGGCTGCCGGTGATTATAATTTCCGCCAGCGGCGGCGCGCGCATGTATGAGGGCATGTTCAGCCTGATGCAATTGGCCAAAACCTGCGGCGCGCTGGCGTATCATGCCCGCGGCAAACTGCCTTACATCAGCGTCCTGACCAATCCCACCATGGCCGGGGTCATGGCCAGCTTCGCCGCCGTGGGCGATTTGATCCTGGCTGAACCCGGGGCCATGATCGGATTCGCCGGGCGGCGCGTCATCGAAAGCACCAGCCAGACCGATTTGCCGCCGAATTTTCAGACCGCCGAATTTCTGCTGGAGCACGGGCTGATCGACTTCATCGTGCCGCGCAACGAAATGAAAGCCCGTCTCTGCGCCTGCCTGGATTACCTGATGGCGGGCCGGGAACAGGCGGCCCCGCCCGGAAAGTAATATTTGACAACACACACTTCCCCGACCGGTCCGGCCCCGCACGCCCTGGCGCAGGCGGTTCTTCGCCTGCTGGGGCGCAAGGACTACGCGCCCGCCAATGTCCCCGAGTTGCTGCGGCGTCTGGGCTGCCATGCCGGCCAGCAACAGGCCCTGCAAAAGGCGTTGCGCGCCTTGGAGCAGAACGGCCAGATAATTCGCAACAAGGGCAATCGCTACATTCAGGCCCGCGAGGCCGATCTCGTCCCCGGCGTCATCCGCATGAACCGCCAGGGTAAGGGCTTCCTCGAACCGGACACTCCCGGCTTGAAGGAGATCGTTGTCCCGGTGGACGCCACATCCACCGCCTTGCACGGCGACCGTGTCCTCGTGCGGCGCGATGTATCGCGGCGGCGCGGTCCGGGGGAGAGGGATGAGATCACCGGATCGGTGGTCCGCATCCTGCAGCGCAAGCGGGCGCAAATCGTCGGCACGTTGCAACGCAGCAAGCAATTCCTGTTCGTCATCCCGGACGACCCGCGCATTCCCCATGACATTTATGTGCAACCGGCGCGCGACACCGGGCGTCCGGCCCAGATTGGCGACAAAGTCGTGGTCGATTTGCACGCTTGGGAGTCACGCAATGCCAACCCGGAAGGAGAGATCGTCGAAGTGCTCGGCCCGCCGGACGAAGAGGGCGTCGATATGCTCTCCATCCTGCGTTACTACAACCTGCCGCTTCATTTTCCAAAAAAGGCCGTGCAGGAAGCCGAACGGATTGCTAAACTTCATCCGCTCGGCGAACCGACGGCCGAAGAGTGCCGCAGCCGCGTCGATTGCCGCGGGCTTTGTGTCATTACCATCGACCCCGACGACGCCAGGGATTTCGACGATGCCATCTGCCTGCAAAAGCACGGAGACCAGTGGAAGCTCTGGGTGCATATCGCCGACGTCTCGCATTATGTCCGTCCCGCCGGCCTGCTGGACGAGGAAGCGCGCAAACGGGGCAACTCAACTTATCTGGTGGACCGGGTCATCCCCATGTTGCCGGAGGCGTTGAGCAACGAGCTGTGCTCGCTGAAGCCCGGTTTGGATCGCCTCACCAAATGCGTTGAGTTTCTTCTCTCCAACGAAGGCCGCGTGCTTCAGGCCAGGTTTTATCCATCGGTCATCCGTTCCCGGCGTCGGTTCACTTACAGGGAGGCCCTGGCTGCGTTGCAAGGCGCGCCTTCGAACGATCCGGTGCAACAGATGGTGCAGCAGATCCATGGGCTGGCCCAAAAGATCCGCGCGGCCCGGATGCGGGCCGGGTCTTTGGACCTGGATTTTCCGGAGTCGAAAATTCGTCTTGACGATCATGGCCGCGTGCTCTTCATCGAGAGAATTGAGAACGACGTTTCCCACCAATTGATCGAGGAATGCATGTTGCTGGCCAACGAGGCCGTGGCGACGCGCCTGATGGCTCTGCGCCGCCCTGCGGTCTATCGCGTGCATGAGCCGCCCGCCGATCTGCGCCTGCAGGAATACCGTCAGGACGTTTTGAGCCATAACATTCCCTGTGGAAACCTTGCGCAAAGGCCCGAGGTGCAGAAATTATTGCAGCGCCTCAACACCCTTCCCGTCGGACCCGCGCTGAAGATTGGGTTTCTCAAATCGATGATGCGCGCCCGTTACGCCGTCGAACCGCTCGGCCACTACGGCTTGGGCAAACCCAAATACACCCACTTCACTTCGCCCATCCGGCGTTACGCCGATTTGCTGGTCCATCGCGCCCTGTTTGATGACGGCCACGCTTTCCTGCCGGCGCTCAAGGAAGCCGCCGCGCACATTTCTATCACAGAGCGCAATTCAGCTGACGCGGAACGAGACAGCAAGGACATTAAAATGTTCGCCTTTCTCAAGGCGCAACTGAAGTCGGGGCAGGCGCAGAAGTATCCGGCATTGGTGATCGACGTGCGTAACTTCGGCTTTTTTGTTGACGTATCCGCGTTGGGCATGAGCGGCTTGGTGCATCTCTCGTCGGTCGAGGATGATTTTTACATTTTCGAAGAGTCGCGCAACCATCTCATTGGCCGCCGCACCCGCCGCATCATCAAGCTCGGTGACAAAGTCGAGGTGCAGATTTTTAAAGTCGATGGCTTCAAAAAGCAGGTGGATTTCAAACTTGTCACCGCGCCCAGAATCCAGAGACCGCAAAGTCCGCAAAGAAGCGGGCGGCGGTTTTAGCCAGAATTGAGAAACAATCTCGACAATTAATACGACCGGAATTCTCCGGCAAAGAGTTAGGGAAAAGTTTTTTCGTTGAATCAGCCTTTCGTTTGACTGTAGGATGACACAGTGAATCGTCCGCGTCCTATTCGACGTCTTCCGTTGCTGTTGCCTGTTCTATTATCGATTGCCCTTGCGGCAGCCGGCCTGGCGCCGGGACAGGAGACAAACACCCCCGGTCAGGACGCCGCCGGCGGCACGAACCGCCTGCAGAAAGACATCCCGCCGCCGTCCACCAATTCGGTTGCGTTTCAGGAGACCAAGGCGCGGGCGGAAAAGGGAGAGGCCGCCGCGCAAAGTGAACTTGGCCTGATGTATGACCTTGGCCAGGGTGTCGCGCAGAACTACGCCGAGGCGGTGAAATGGCTGCGCAAGGCCGCGGAGCAGGGGCACCCCCGCGCGCAGCTCCTCCTTGGCTTGCACTGCCAAAACGGGGATGGCGTCCGGCAGGACTATGCCGAAGCGGTGAAATGGTTGCGCAAGGCGGCGGATCAGGGCGGCGCGGAGGCGCAATACAGCCTGGGGGTGTGCTATGACCTCGGCCATGGGGTCCGGCAGGATTACGCCGAAGCGGTCAAGTGGTATCTCAAAGCCGCCGCACAGGGCGATGCAATGGCGCAATACAATCTGGGGGTGTGTTATTCCTGCGGGCAAGGGGTGCCGCAGGACGACGCCCAAGCCGCAAAGTGGTACGGCCAGGCCGCCGGGCAGGATGTGCTGGCCGCGGAATACAATCTGGGTTTGTGCTTCCACGATGGACGGGGCGTCGCGGCAGACTTTGCCGAAGCGTTGAAATGGTTCCGCAAAGCGGCCGAGCAGGGCGATGCGGCGGCACAATACGATCTTGGATTTATGTATGACGCAGGCCAGGGCGTGCCGCAGGATCGTGTCGAAGCTTACAAATGGTATAACCTCGCCGCCGCCCAGGATGAGACCAATTCGATTCGGAACCGCGACGTTGTTTCCCGTTCCATGACGCCATTGCAGATTGCCGAAGGCCAGCGCCTTTCGCGTGAGCTCGTTGTGCGTAAATTGGGCGGCCCGGCTAATCGGGCCGACAGCCAGAATTCAGCGCTGGTGGGGACCCTGCCCCGCTTCGCCGGCGCCGGATTTTTCATCACGGAAGATGGGTGTCTGCTGACCTGTTATCATGTGGTTGAGAACGCGGCCCGGATTGCCGTAAGAACGAAGGCGGCCACATTCCCGGCCACGCTCGTGAAGGCGGACAAGGCCGATGACGTGGCCTTGTTGAAGGTGACGGGCAAATTTTCCGTGTTGCCGGTGGCGTCGAGCCGCGGCGTCAAGCCGGGCGCGCCGGTCTTTGTCGTCGGATTCCCAACCATCGATTGGCAGGGATTCACCCCCAAGTCGGCCAGGGGCGAGATCAGCAGTTTGACCGGGATGCAGGATGACCCGCGCGAATTTCAAATCAATGTTGCGTTGCGGCCGGGCAATGCGGGCGGGCCGCTCGTGGACGAATTCGGAAACGTGGTGGGCTTGGTGGAAGCGCCACTCGCGGACATCGCCTCGCTCGCAGCCAGCGCCTCATTGCCCCAGAACGCCAATTACGCCATGAAAAGCTCCGTCCTGAACGTGTTGCTGGAAAGTGTGCCGGAAGTGTCGGCCAAATTGAAAGAGCCGAACAGCACGGAGGAAAAGTTTGAGGACGCGGTCAAGGACGCGGGGAACGCGATTGCCCTGGTTTTAGTCTATTGAGGTAGGGTGCGTTCGTCGCTGCAAATGTTAGGTTCTTCTTGCTTGCTTGTGCGTGCTCGCATCTGCCGACGCCGCTGCCTTCGCAGCTTCAATGCCGCCGAGCTTCTCGCCTGTGGCACAGTTGAAGACCTGCACCAACTTCAGGCCCGTTACACAGACATATGATTGCCTGATCTTCAACCCGCCAGGATCGTCGATCCTCCTCTTCCAAAGCGCCTTCCGCGCCGGAAAATCCATGGCCAAAAGCTCGTGGAAAAAAACCTTTTGCTGATCGTTCCACCTGGTTTGAATCAAAAACAAACGGCTCTGGCTGCGGCTGTATTCAGCTAAAAATATTACAGGTGCGGATATAGTCTCCTCTTTCTCCGCAACCAATTTGTCCGAGGCGATGTGGAATCCTCGGACGGTCCCGGAGAGATCGAGGACATAAACCTTCCCGCCCTCCCAAAACGGTGCGCAGCTCGCTTCCTTCAGTGGCGCTTCGTAACGACGGCGATTCTGCTCGTCGATCACAACAAGCCGATCGTCATCTTTTTGGTTATAAACGAAGGCTAACATGCAGCCATCATCACTCGGCCTCTCCGACCCATCAGACACGGCGCAACCTCCAGCCATTGTGCGAACCGAACCTGCGGCGCAGATCAACATCGACAAACCGAGACAAAAGACGCTTCGATGGCTCAAATATTTCATGGTGACATCTCCATAAAGTGTTTCCTGGGTTTCAATCCAACTTCCACATTGCGACGGCTGGTTTGTTCAATGAAGTGCAAAAAACGAATTCCCTTGGATCGTGGGTTCCAGATTCTCACAATTGCAGCCAAATTCGCAACCGCTCATCCATCAATTGACTATCGCCAGCAGTCAGCTTCCCCACAACTTTCACCACCAGTCTTTCTTCAACGGTCGCCAGTTGCGCTTTGACGCCGCAAGGAACATTCAATCCAGCAGCACGCCATTCTTTCAATGGAAAATCAGTATTCGCCAGTTGCGAGGAAATGGGTGCGAGGAAAAGATCATGCCCGCTGCGTCCAATGACGATGGCGGGACGCACTTTACGGCTGGTCAAATCCGAGAACGGAATCGGCAAAAGAACAACTTCATTTCGAGAGCAACTCATTGAAAACGTCATCGCCAGGGTTGTCCCAGGTCTTCAACAAAGATTGTTCGGAGAACTTCAGCCAGGCCTCGCGTTCGATGTCGCCGACTTCGATGGTGACGCGCACATGAGCGTTTTCGGGCAGCGACAACGGTCGCGGCAGGATAATTCTGCCGTTTTCGTAAATGGCATCAACCGTTGTCGTCACATGGAGAACTTACCGGTCTTTCCTTGCCTTGGCAAGCGTCGAACCCGGGCTGATTCCGCTCGACCCTCACCGACCGCCACCAAAGGCCCTGGACTAAGACCAAGCTTGGATCGGGGCGCGCGCTGGATCAAAAACTAGGCAGCGCCTTCAATCTCTACCGGCTCCTCTCCAAAATAGACAAGATGACTACACTGCAAACATTGCAACCCGTATCCGGCCCAAGAACGCCCAGGTCCGTTCAGACGTTTGAAACCGTCGCTGCCGCAATGTGAGCAAATGATTGCTTTACCGCCAGCTTGGAATTTCTGAGGAGGTAAAGGTGCCAGTGATGCCTTAACTCCCTGCTCAATCGCTCTGAGTGTTTTGTTCATAAAATCGGAGACTGCTGACGCCAACTAACTTTCATGATGCAATGGCTGGTACGTTTATTGAAATACAAAACTCCAGTCCCGCAGGGACTCCCGGAAATTAGCCAGCTACGAAGTGGCTGGCTCCACACGCAATTGGATCATTCGTCCCGGCAGGGACGATGGAACGCGAGAGACAAATTCCGCCGTCCATTCAGGACGGTTGTATTTCCGGTGGCGAAACCCGGCACGCTATGCCGGGCTAATTTCCTTTCGTCGCGCTGCGACGCGACGCTGACGGCTCCCGATTGAAGCCAAGGCGCAAACGGCGCGTTCGCTGAGGGAAAGGTCAGGCCTCAGCCACTCCTTTCTCTTTCCGCCAACGCCAATACAATAACCCAAGCATCACTAACCACTGAGGAGTGAAACGTTCTCCGATACGTTACGCGGTCCTTTGGCGTTTTTCTTTGGCCAGACGGAGGGATAAGCCCACCCATTTTTCGGTCAGCTCTCGGAGCCGCTTGTAGTTGGCCAA
>JBEKDI010000106.1:0-29546 GCA_050014435.1 Verrucomicrobiota bacterium
GCCACTTCGTCCAACGATCCGGTCGCTTCCTTGCGATAACGGGCGATGAACGGAACGGTGGCCCCTTCGGCGAAGAGTTTGGCGGTGGCGGTGACCTGCCTCGGTTGAACTTTGAGTTCACCGGCAATTTTAAGAACATGTGCTTCGTTCATTTCATCGGACAGAATTTTAGCGCCGATCCATGCCAAGTCCAACTCGGAATGGTGAACAAACCACACACACCGACCGCATTGGCGCAAACAGCGATTTGGATGGAGCGGCGGAAGGGTTGTGAAAAGATAACGGCAGATTCTCCATCGTTCGCCCAGCTCAAAACAACCCCATTCCCTTGTAATGCTGCTCGTCCCGGGGAAACGGCTGATCTTCGGTCCACCCTTCCTGTTTCAAATCAGCAATGATGTGCAACCGGGCTGCGGCGGCAGCTTGGTCACCCCAAAGTTTGCGAGCCTGCTCAATGCCGGCAAGGTGATGGCGCAGTTTGCGGTGACGCATCCCGTATGGAGGCTTGCCCGCAAACTCATCTAGCCAGCGATGCACCTCTTCAAACGGGTTGCCCAGCACCGCTGTCGTTTCCGCGCAGTGTTCTGTGAACGAAGGCATAAGCCACCCAACTTGCTGTCAATCCCAACCACACCCGTCTCATAAGGGGAAAAGTTTTGTGCTGGCCCGTTGATTTGCAAGGGTTTGATCGTCCTTCCGAGTAAAATGGGATTTTGAAATTTTCGAGTTGGGATTTTTGGTTTGGCGGTGGCTTGTTTGTGCGCGTGTGCTGTCCCATAGCTTTATAGGAACCCAGGGAAATAGGCCTGCTCCGGGCGCGCCAGATGGCGAAAGCTGCTGGCGGCTGTCCCATAGCACGCCAGCAAATTGAGCAGATCATATTTCTCCCACAGCGCCGCCCGCAGAACGG
Source organism: Verrucomicrobiota bacterium (assembly GCA_050014435.1). Lineage (GTDB taxonomy): Bacteria > Verrucomicrobiota > Verrucomicrobiia > Limisphaerales > Palsa-1400 > DASRLE01. Next base: position 911 of record JBEKDI010000106.1, read on the forward strand.
TGAACAGCCGGGTGAAGCTATGTGCCCAGTTGGAGAGGTAACTCAGGTAGCGCAACAGCACGTAGGTCAACAGCGCCGTCCACACCTGCCAGCGCACGGCGTTGGCGTTGTGGCCCAGAAAATCCGCCAACTGCAAGGTCTGTTTGATTTGCTTGAAGAAGACTTCGATCTGCCAGCGGCAGCGATAGAGGTCGGCCACGCTGCGCGGACTCCACCCCAGGTTGTTGGTTAGGAACGTCATTTCCCGTTCCTCCCCATCAACCTCAACCAGCGCCACCACCCGGCGCATCAGTTCTGGCGCGGGTTTGTTCTCGTTGCTCAGGACGATCACCTCGTCGCGCAAAATCTTCGGGTCTTTGGAGGCAGGCATCTTCCGCATCACCTCATAAACCATGTTTTCCTTGGCCCGCGTTACCCAAAACACCCCGCGCTGATCCAAATCCCGCAAATGGCCGAAATCCACATAACCCTTGTCAAACAAGGCGATTTCGCCGCTTTTCAAGTCGGCGCACAGTTCCCGCGCCCGCTTGTTGTCGTGCTCGGCGGCGGTGTCCACAATGACAAAACTGGGCAACAGACTCTGCAGGTTCAAGCGCATATGAGTCTTGGCGGCGGCCTTGCGGCGGCGGTGCTTGGCCCAATCCAGGCAGTTGGCCACCAGTTCCATCGTCGTGCTGTCGATCACATGAATGGGCATCTTGAAACGGAAAGCGGGGCCGCGGCGCTTTCCCGCCGCAAAGCCGGGCGTCTGTTCCTTTAGATGCTCCAAGACTCGCCAGAAGAGCTGTTCGGCCATCTGGGCCGGACGCTCCCGGTTGGCGTGGGAGAGGCCGTTGCGGCTGGGAGCGGTAGCGCCGCGCAAAGTCGAGAGCGGGCCGGAATGTAATTGCAGCGAGTCGCACAGATCGTTGAGTCCAATGCAATGGGTCAGTTGGGCGTCCAGCAAGCTGACCGTGTGGCTCCACGGACTGAACGTGCGCGACTTATCCGTGGCGCCTGTCTCCCGCGCAATTTTGGAGACTTGGTGCTCAGGAATGAGATTGCAAATCTGGCGTAAAACGTTAAACCGGGACCGTGTTGGTTTGATTTTTTTGTTTTTCATGCCTGCCGTGTGGCAGGTTCAAATGGTCAAGCCAACACTTTTTTTCGATTTCCTGTGGGATGGCTGTGAATCCCAACCTTTTGGCAACGGTGCCGCCGCAATTCCGTCAATCGTAGCAATGCCAATGTATTTGGAAGTAGCCGTTTCGGCTAGAAAATAACGTTTCATAATGTAATTGTCGTTGATTCAGAGCATGCGCCTGCCTCAACCGGGAATCAAAGGAACTGAATATCCTCAAACATTGTCCCAAGCATCCTTCACGGTGGGGTGGGACTCCGTCGAACCCTGACTTTGTCGCAGGAAATCGAGTCACGCATGGTGGCAAGTGCAAAAACGGGCAAATATATGGTTTGCCCTCTGATGACCCTGATGATTGGTTTTTGGTAAAATTCCAGTTCTACGACTTACTTCATTTCTTCGCACCGTGTGCGCGCAGTAGTGCGGCGACGGCGGCGTTATTCCACTCAACGGCTTTGCTCAGGGGTGTTTCGTCTTTGTTGTTCTTCACGTTGACATCGGCGTGTTTGGCGAGCAGCAGTTCGGCAACACCTCCGTTACCTTGCCAGGCTGCCCAATGCAACGGCGTCCAGCCGTTGTTGGTCTTCGCATTGACATTGGCACCTTTGGCCAGCAGGAGATCTACGATGTCATTTTTGCCCTCTTTCGCAGCAAAATGCAATGGCGTTTTGCCGTCGTCGGTCCTCGCATCCACCTCAGCTTTATTGGCCAAGAGCAGTTCAGCGACATCTTTTGAGCCATCGATTGCTGCTAGATGCAACGGCGTCATGCCTTCGCCGGTCTTCTCATCAACACACGCGCCTTTGGCAATCAGTAGTTTGGCAAGGTCGGGTTTGGTTGCGAAATGCAAAGGGGTCCACCCTTCGTTGGACCTCGCGTTATACAAATCAGGATGTGCAGCGGCGATCTCGCAAATTGTTTCCAAATTCATTAAGCCTCCATTCATGGCTTCGATGAGTCGACTACGCGGATCGAGTGGTTCGGGATTGTTAGGCATAGCTTTTCTTTCCTTGGTCAGTTCTTATTCAAAATGTTAGAGTCAAGGTTGAACTCGTCAGGCCACCGATGCTGGTAATAGTTCATGATTGAGTGTTGATTGGATGGTTGGCTGGCCCAGTTCATTGTGGCACAGGGCGATGAGGCGGTTCTGTTTCTTGCGTTCGGAGCGGGGGATTTCAGGCATGGCGTCAGTGGGGTAATGAACTCCGGGAATTTTCAGAATCGTCAACGAGATTGCGGAGCATAAAATTGAATATCTTCTCACCTCGCACACTGATATGTTCTAACCATTTTTCCGACGATCTCCACTTCTCCCGATTCTGGTTATGATCGTCGTATGATCCTCCCGTACAAACATATTTCTTGTCCGCCGGATGATTGTTGCTCACGGACGTATTCTCAGCCCCTGTGATCAAAAGGAGGTTTCCGATCCCATTGATGTGATCGTCTATGTCCTTGCGAAGGGCGTCCCATTCAATTGGGGAGTTGCTCTTCATTCTCTTCAATTTCTCATCTATATCATACCACCCCTGAGGTAAAATGTGCTCGACCGAGATGCGGCCCTTCATCACGTCGCGTATATTCGCGCCCTCATTTATCTCATACTTGTAAATAGCGTAGCTCATCTTGTATTTCCACGGATGCCAATGAAAGGCTTTGTTCAAAATGGTTTCCTTATTGTCATTCAAATACTTGACCACGATGGATTGAAGCTCTTTCGTCCGAGCCGGGCGGAATCCGTTCGCCAAGTATTTCTTAATCTCTTCAGTGATTCGCTCCTCATCCACCCCGCAAGACGCGAACAAAGTCGGAAAATCATCCCTGCTACCTTTGAGGTTGTAATACTCACCGTGGAAGTCCCTGATGAACAGCAGCTTCTCCCAGAGCCGTAGCGAGTCTTTTCCAATGCGTCCATCGGCCTTGTCCTTTCCACTTTGTAAGCAGCGACAAATGATGAGGAAAAACTGGCAGCTCAAGTCCAGGTCCAGGATCAATGCGTCCCCCACCAAAGCACAATCCCTCTCCCCGTCCCATGCGGGCAGGGTTTCGCTGACGATCCGCACAGACTTTTTGAATTCCTTTGCCAGATTAAGCGCATACTGCACACCGTCCTCCCGGTCCTTCTCGGTCTTTGTCTTGTCGCCGTCCTTGTAGTGAAGCTTTAAATCCACATACTCAACAAGCTTGCCGGGGTTGGCATCGGTGGTGGGGGAATGAAAATCTTTTGCGTACTGCTTGGTGCCATCGTCCACAACCCTGAGATGGAGGCGGAGGAGATGCTCCATGGTCATCTCCCCACGAAAACTCTGCGCAGCCAACTGCTCTTCCATGCGGTAAATCTCGCCGAATTCAGCCTGGATTTGTCCCACCTTCAATTCACGATTCCCACCGCCATGATCATAGACGAACTTCATGAGCATGGCCTTGATGATCTCCAAGGTCGTTAGCGGAATGCCACGGGTGTTTTGCATTTCGAAAATATTGACGGCCACCGAATTGTCCTTGATCAAGTGGCGGGAACAGTGGGCCTTCAAGATCATTTCGATGTAGCCTGTGATATGGTCCCGTCTTAACTCCCCCTTTTGGAAAGCCTGATGAAAGCGAAGCAAGGCCAAGACCATCCTTCTCTGGGAGCGCGTGAAGTTCTGCTCGGGCAAAGACAAGCCCGCGCTGATTTGCTTGTCCGAAGGTGGATTCCTGTCATCGAAATGCCCGTTCGCCTCAAGGAATGGTCCCAAGTTGCGACAAATGGTTTCCAGGGCTTTAACATCATAGCTTACCGTCGAAAACCGCTCTATCATCGAGTATGCGGACGCATGGGCGCCCGATGGTGAACGAACGCGGCACACCATCAAAAACAGCACGAACGTGGTGATGCGTTGCTGGCCATCCACGATATCCCAGGGCTCCTCGGTGTCCATCGCGATGAAGTGGCCGAAGTAATACCTCCCCTTGTCGCCGCCCTGATATTTCACGAGATCCGCAAGGAACAATTCGATCTGCTTCTGCTCCCAGGAATAGGCGCGCTGGTAATCAGGCACCCGGACGGGCACGGCATTGTCACTTCGGAAAAAGATCGATCGAAACGTCGAAGGCTCCTCGTTCATGCTAATATTGTCCTCCCGGTGAGGAGTTCCAGTATCATGGTCTGCTTGAGGGCGCGGTTCTTCTCCCGCCGCTGCTCCAACGTCACCAAATCGGTGGAGTCCGGCGCGGTTGGCTGACTTTCAGGATTTTTTAGTTGTGATCGCATTTAAGGTGTCATTCTTTTACCAGTCGGGCTACCTCCTGGCAATCATCCTCGCGGAGACTCGGGTTTCCGGCCGGTCGAATTCTTGGGCGATGCGGCGGAGCGGACGCTGCTGTTTAGGTTTACTCACAAAACCGTCTCAGTTCCTGGCCTGTCTTCTGCAACAGTGCGCGCGGGGTGGATGCCTTCGCGTGTTGCATCATTGCCAGCAGCACGCGTCCGGCGGCTTCGGCGTCGGCTTGGGCGTGGTGGTGGTTGAAATCGTGGCGGATGTGCGCCGTCAACGTGGAAAGTTGATGGTTTTCCAGCTCTGGCCAGACACGGCGGGCGAGTTGACAGGTGCAAATATAATCAAACTCCGGTCGCGGTAGCCCGAAATGATCCAGGGTTGCGCGCAGATGTTCGATGTCGAAGGCGGCATTATGGGCAATCACCAGATCGGCGCGGGTCAGCCGGGTCAAAATTTCCGGCGAAATGGCGGGAAATTCCGGGGCGTCCAAAACATCAAGATGTGTCAGGCCGTGGCATTCAATGAAGATTTCGTGAAACCAGCCATGGCCTTTGGGTGGTCGCACCAGCCAGTAGGGAGCCTCGGTTAGTTGTCCATCATCAAAGACCGCCAGCCCAGCGGCGCAAATGCTCACGCGTGATGGATTGGCCGTTTCAAAGTCTATGCTGGTCACATTCATGGATCAGAGTATGCGCCTGTCGTAACCGCAAATCAAAGGAACTGAATGTCCCCAATCCTTGTCCCAAATGGAACCACGGATGGACGAGGATTGACACGGATGGGGACAGGCCGATGACGCAAAACTCTGTCAAACCTCGATTATTGTTCCGGGTTCAAAGCCCCGCGCCATCTCGTTGCGATAACCTCGCTGATCGCTGTAAATTATAGCTTGCTTTTGCCGTCTCCAGCCATTCATCTCGGTAATCTTCCGCGATATGAATTTGAGATATGATTTCACTCCAAACAACTTTTGGTTCTATATTATGCCGTTCCATTTCGTGCATCCTTTTGAACGCCGCTATCTCGAATCGAAAAGTGTTGAGGCTCGCCATTACTTCCTTCTGAACTGTTTCGCGAGAAATCGTGTTGGCGTTGAACAATGAACCCATCTCGCTCAGGTCGTCTATCGCTCCATCCAGTGTTTCGTTGTATCCGATGGCCATTACCATCGACAAACACCTGTCCACCGCAGTCTGAGCGTCTAGCGACATGTTGTAGTGCGCCTTCTCAATCTTGAGTGTTGAGGCGATTGACCGCCGAAGGAGGTCCTTCACATCATTGAGTAGTGCGTCTCGGTTCGTTATCATGGCGTAATCACTCATGTTTCATTTTGCTGACAAAAGCGTCTCGGCTCCAGGATGCCATCTTCCAAGACCGTCAACCCGGCGGCGCAGATGCTCGCGCGGGACGGATTGGCCGTTTCAAAGTCGATGCTCGTGATCTTCATCATGGAGCAGAGCATACACCTGGCCTAACCGCGGGCAAAGGGAAAGAATGTCCCCAATCGTTGTCCCAAGCCTGCTTCACGGTGAGATTCTGTCGAACCCTGGCTAAATTTCGATTATTTTTCCGGGTTCAAAGCCCCGCGCCATCTCGTTGGGATAACCTCGCTGATTGCTGTAAATTCGCGTCACCCCGATTTTATAGTTCACGTTGTAATGCGTATGGCCGTGAATCCAAAGTGGAATACGGCTGGCTTGGATCATCAAATCCAAATCCGAAGCAAATGCGGCGCTCAACGCCTCGGCTGCTTGGTGTGGCGGGATTGATCGGGAACTCGGCGCATGATGGGTCACCACAATTGTCCGCGATGGATCGTGGCGAGACATCCGCCGCGCCAACCACTTGACTGAAGCCGCGTGTATTTGCGCCGAGTCCATGGCGCAAAACATCCCGTTGCCTTCCTTCTTTTTAATCAACCAAAAGTCAGACATTTCCCGGTCAGCCAACGACATTGCCTCGCGGGTGTCCGGCCATAGGTGAAAATTCGTCCAAAGCGAACACCCCAGGAAAATGAAATCGTTAATTATGAAGGCATTATTCTCCAGCACATGAACATTGCTGCCCTTTGCTTCGCGCTTGAGAGCCTTGATCAAATCCGGGATGGAATGGTTATAGAACTCATGGTTCCCCAACACATAAATTACCGGACAATCACGGCAGTATTGTTTGGCCCATTTCAACCCCTGCACCCCTTGGTGAATATCTCCCGCCAGCACCACGACATCAACATCTGTGATCGTCGGTTCAAACCAGCCTAATTCGAGATGCAGATCACTGAACACCTGTAATCGCATAATCAGACTTTCACCGTCCCGGCGGCGCAAATACTCACGCGCGATGGATTGGTCGTTTCAAAATCGAGGCCGACGAAGTTCATGGTGTGCGGGAAGTTGTTTGACGTTTCTTGCGAGCCGCGCGAATGGGTGTTGAAGTAAATGGCGGATTAACCAATAGGTTTTGCAGTTGGGTAATCTCAGAACGAATTTCCTCATCAGGAATGAATAGGTGGGTCTTCGTGCCTAAATAAATCCTTACGCCGCGACCTTTTATTTTGACCTGATGAATTTCAAAATCCGGGCGCTGTGTTTCCAGCCAGGAGAGAAATTCGTCCAACACATCCGTCCAGACGCGTGGAACTTGGCCCATGCTAAATCCATACCATCCTTTGCCGACGCGGTAAGCCCATTTCGAGAACAGAGTGACATCCGAGATATGACTATCGAAACGCGTGCTCGGCCTTGCCCTTCTTTTTTTCAATTCCAGTTGGGCTTGGGCCAGTCGTTCTTTGTGTTTTTCTTTTAGCTCTTCGACGATTCCTGATTTTTTAGTTTTCATGCTTTTGTTATGCCGCAAACCCAATACGCGGGCGCTTAATTTCCTCTGTGTCATGTCCGGCGAACACCTCGGCCAGGGAATAATCGCGGGCTGGTGGCAATTTCCGGCCAAGGCTCTCGGCCAAACGGGCTGCCTGCGGGTAGTCGAGCCGGCCAAAGACGCGATGGCAAAGCAGACGTCCAGGGCGCAGAAGCGCCGGATCGATGTCGGCGGCGGAACAGTTGATCGTGCAAATGATTTGCAGACGGAGGAAATCGGCGAGCATTCCATCGGAAAGGTTCAGGATCGCGCTGACTTGTTCGCGATTGTCAGAGCCGCGCGTCATCAGCGCCGCATCCGAATCCTCCAGGATCACGACAAATTTCCGGTTGTCATGATACCGACGCTGATCGGCCCAAAAGCCGATAAATTCGGGCTTTGACAGAACGCCCATAGTCGAAGTCGGGATAAAGTAGAAGCGATGCGACTCCTGGAGCACCCCCATGAGGTGGCGAAGGTAGAATGTTTTGCCCGTTCCGGGTCTTCCTTCAAAAATCGCAAGGCCATGAATTCTCTGGCGAAGTTTCCCGACAAAATCCTGATGCCATTCCGCGCTGCCGCTGCCGTAGTGGAGGCTAAACGCCTCCGCGTTGAGGATGGTGGCGAGAGGCAAGGTGACTGGTTCACACTCGATGTCGTATCGCCCATGCTTGATCAGATAAAAAGTCCCGCCAGTAGGAGCGGGGGACTTGAGGCAAGTCTTGCTAAACTGCGCCACGAGACGCTCGGCTTCCTTAGGCGTGGAAGCGAAACCCGCGATCCGCTTCTTGTCAGCGTAGAGAAAGGACCTGGGACCGAATTGGAAGGTAAGATCATCCCATTCCGCCACCGCGTCTTTGGACGGAAGTTGGCGGATGGATCGGAACAGGGCATCGGAATTCTCCTTGACCGCCCGATCCAGATCCCACGAACCCTGCAATCTGCATACATGCAAACGCTCCCCGCCAAAGGCAACCGACACCGGAACATGCGGCTTGCCATAACCATCACAAAAGGCGTTGGCTTCGGCAAGATCGCAGACGGCGCTTGCTGGAGAAGCGGACTTCCCTTGTGCCTGGGTTCCCGCCTCGGACACCTGGACCCCATCGGTAGTGACAGTCTCTATGCATTCATGCGCGTTTGGCATACGGTGATGATGCACCTGTCTTCATTGCGATTCAAAGGAACTGAATGTCCCCAATCCCTGTCCCAAACGGGAAGAAATTTACTTCTTTTTTCCCACCACCCGCCCGTTCTTGAATTCCGCCCGGAGTCTGCTGATACGCTTTGGGCTTGTGCGCGGGTCCCAGCCAAGACCAAGGCATAGGAACTCGTGCTTTTTCTGGCCTTTCCAGCCGCGGCGTAGGGCTTCGTCGTCGAGATGGGGAAGTTTCTCGGCGGCTTTCATCCGGTCGGCAAGGTTCTCGGCCAAAGTGGAGCCTTGACGGCTAGCGACGCGCGTGCGGTGGAGGCTGGCGATGGCGTCCCAGCGGATGTCTCGCTTGGGGTCGAAGGACCAGTAGGCGGGGATGTGGATCATCGTCCCATAAGGGGTAATGTTTACAGCGAGTTTCAGCAGAAGAGGGTCGTCGTTCTGCATGCCATAGAGGTTCCAGCGCAAGCAGAACGCATCGAACGCGGCGCGAAAAACATCTTCCCGGCGGCGCAGGTTTACAGAAAACGATGGGCGCAGATTGCGTTCGGCGCTCATTGTCCGGCGGATCACGCCCTTGTGGTCCCGGTAGGCTTTGACATTGAAGGTCGCTTTGATGCGCGTCCATTGGCGGCGAAGTTCTTGATCAGTACTGATCGCGAGTTCGTTCTGCGCATATTTCGCCTGCGTTTTGACCAGATTTTCGTAGGCGCCTTTCTGAACGTGGAGTTCGTGGTCGGCTACGGCAGCGCAAATGGGATCGTCTGGTGGGTCCGGCAGCAGGTCGATGAGAAGACGGTGCCGGGAGTTTAGGTGTTTTCCCTTTTCCAGAACCGCCAGGCAATCCTCGAGCACATCCTGGACATTGAACGGCCATAGGGTTGGCGGGACGAACATCCAGTTGTAAAGCGCTCGAACTCGTTGTGCATTCACATCGTCAAGATTCGGGGTGGCAGGGTGATAACGCCGGAGAACCCCCTCAGCCCACTCTGCCCTGTCAAAGGCGCGGGCGTTGAGTTTCTGCAAGTCAAGCTCGAGTGCGTTTGTCATTGTTCCTCTAAGGATTTGAGCATATCGCGGCCCCTAAGCAAATCCAAGCGCCGACAAGCTTGGGAATGGGGTCCACTGATTGATGGCGGCGATATCGTTCAAGGAGGGCTTCAACCCCCGATTCGGATTGACGGCCGAATCGGACGCCTGCCAAAGGATGCGTGCGGCCTGGGTGCGATGAGGGGATCAACGATATTTTGCGTTTGGCCGTAAGCGGCAAGGAGGCGTATTCCGCCGTATTGAAATCAGTGATTCCCTTGACGCCTGCGATGACCATATAGCTTGGATTCATGGAATCCGAGAACGCCATAGATACCCGACTGCCGCTGGCTCTGCTTCCCGAAATTCGGGCCGCCGCGCATTTCAAAACACCACCAACCGGGATGGTCCCATGACCGAGCAAGCTGTGGACATCAAAACGGCGGATGGCATCGCCGATTCCCATGTTTTCTATCCCGATGGACCGGAGTCCTGGCCCGCCGTCATTTTCTTCATGGATGGGCTTGGCATTCGCCCGGAACTGCACGCCATGGCCCGCCGGCTGGCGACCGCAGGTTATTATGTGGTGCAACCCAATCTATTTTATCGGGCCGGCCGCTCGCCGCTCCTGGACGCCGCGAAGGTATTCACCGACAAAGCTGAAATGGGAAAATTGCTCGCATTGATTCAACAGCTTACGCCCGACGTCGTCGTTCGCGACGCCGGGGCTTGGCTGCAATTCCTCAGCCAGCAACCGCAAGTAAAGGGCAGCAAGGTGGGCGCCGTCGGCTATTGCATGGGCGGCGCAATGGTGCTCAGGGCGGCCGCTCAATACCCGGACCGTATCGTCGCCGGCGCGTCCTTCCACGGCGGCCGCCTGGGAGCCGATGCACCGGACAGTCCGCACCACCTTGCGCCAAGAATCCGCGCCAAGCTCCATATCGGTCTGGCCGAGACCGACGACTGGATGACCCCGGAGATGGTGGGCCGTCTGACGGCCGCATTGGATAAAGCCGGGGTGGATTATCAGGCCGAGGTCTATCCGGGCACGCGGCATGGCTGGGCGGTGGCGGACACGCCGGTCTATCAGCGGGAAGGCGCTGAACACCATTGGGACCGCCTGCTGGCTCTCTTCCGCGCGACTTTGCAAGCGGGTTGAGGGGTAACCCCGAATCCATAAGGGCTGATTGACCGAAAAAGCGCACCGGACCAAATCTCGACCATTTCAGCATTCATGCGTTGGAAGATTGGTGTAACGGAGCACCGCACCCTAAATCTGATCTGCCTCCCCAGACCTCTTTGGCCGATGCCGAATAAGTTCGGTTGAGCCGTCAGGAAGGAGGATTTGGACAATCACCGGCACGCGGTTGCCCCGCAAAACAGAGCAGCCTCCGTCTCGGACCCACCCATGTAAATCCTCCCCCTCCGCTTTACGCTGAAACCGGCCCAATCAACAGGTAAGCTCCGCACTTGCACTGCTGTAGTCAGCGGAATGCATTATCCACTGCGTTCATTTTGCCTCACCGCGCTTCGCCCTCGATTTAAAGCACTGCAAAGGCGCAAGGTCAACCTCCCATATTCTGTTTTGGCGTCAGATTTGGGGCGCGGGTCAAATGTCACTTATCGGCGACAATTGAGCCGACTTCCACAAATCCAAGGCTGCACGATGTGCTTCACGCCCCTCAAGTACGCCAATTCCAGGCAGATAGAACCATGACCATATCCACCCCAATAAACCCGATTAGCCTCCCTCTCTGGGCTATGTCCAGCAACGTAAACGCGCCCCCAACCGTCCTTACGCTTTCGTCCGGTTTGAAGACCTGAAAATGGCACTCGAATAAGGCAGAAAAGCAACATTGAATTCCCAGCGACCTATAATGTTTGTAACTGGCGCGCTGGCGAAGGCTGACACACACGCACAGCCGAGGCAGCCAATGCGCCATAACAAGTACTATATATGCAAAAAAAAGTTAAAAACGAACAACAGAATCCACCACCAAAGCCCCCGGAGGATGACGTCGCCACGGCCAAGCAAGATGATCCGTTGCTCGGAAAGGTCGGTGAGGCGATCCAGGAATCATCCGCTGCGGCCGAGTCCTCAACGCAACAAGTGCTGATTCAGGCCTGCAAATGTGGCCTTCTCCTGGCCTTCGGCAAGATCATTGCCGGACATAAAGGCTTCCATGGCTGGTGTGACGCGCAAAAGTTCAAGTTCTCAAGGATGAGCCGCTCCAAGTACATGAGGCTGGCCGACCAGCTCTGCCAAAAGGGCAAATGTAAATCTGATTTACTTTTGCTCGTAGAATATGGCCCCGATGGCCGCCCCTCAGCATTCAAAGTAGCTGAGGACAAGTTGCGAGAACTGGTGCAGCAGGTGTGTCAGAACCGTTCCCTGACCGAGTTGTACCTCGACTGGGACATCGCCCAAAAGAGCAATAAATCGCAGTCTAGCCGACAAGTCCGGAGCCAGGCTGTTTTCAAGCGTTGGGTGCAATCCCTAGAACATGACGCACCCCTCATTAAGTCTCTCCCGGAACAGCAACGGAGCGAAGTGATTGCCAAACTCGAGGCTCTCCTCCGTGTGCTCAAGAGCGAGAGCAACGGCGGAACTGGCACCTCGTAAAACTCCACCAGCCCGAATCCCGCGTTCTGTATATCTTTTTGGCGTGATCGAATAAACCACGCGTTCACAAGCGATAGGAAAACTACGTTATGTGAAACCGCCATAGCCTTGTTGAGGAAATCCCGAAAACGGGAGTACGGCGGGTTGGTCACAGTCCAATCCCAGTGCTGGTTTTTGCTCTTCAGGAAGTCTTCCCCTTTTCCAAGGTCGAATGAATCGCACCCCGGCATACACTTCGCGAATGCTCCACCACCGTAGCATGGCTCACAAGTGCGCCCGGCTGGCCTGAAGTGATCAACGATGGCCGCCGCAAGCCAATCCGGCGTAAGAACTTCATCGTTTCCGCCCCCAGGTACTAATTTGCCATTGGTTGGCTCTGCGCCACTCAATTGCAGCCGAGCTTGACAAATGAGGTCCGCCGTGAACTCCTTGCCCTCGGCCATCTCTTCTGCCAAACGCATCACCGCCAGACGCATTTCCGGAGGAGCTTGCGATAGCTCCCGCGCTTGTCGCTCATTGGTGGGTATGTCCGGCAACCATGTCGGATCACGTGGTCCGAGATGCCCCTGAATTGAGCCCGTTCGGCAGTGCCACGCGCGAATGCTTAGCTGATCCTACCGTAAAGCGGCTAGTATCGGCCGTACTTATCGCCACACGTATCCGGTCAGTAATGTCCAATGTGAGTGAAAACACCGAAATCGGGTTGTTAACGGCAATGCTTTTTACTGATCGAGCCGGGCGCGCTTCTCGGCAAAGCGGGGCATACTCTGCCGATGCACGCCAAAATAAATTTCTTCAGTTCCGATCATAACTTTGACGCCCATTTGCTGCTGGGGTTTTCAGGTCTGTAATTCGAACCTAGTTCACTTGCGTCAGCCCATTTTTTTCTGTGCCATGTGGAACATTGTATCATATGGGACATTTGTTGCGCCAATCAAGGTACCGTCCGAATCCCAGCCCAGAAGGTCTAGCTCATTTGCTGTCAAAAGGTTCGCAAGTCTGGGCCGCACGCGATGTCCCCGCCCCGGTGTGTTATTGAGAATTTGCGACACCTGTGGGTGTGTACAGCCAATCGCCTGCGCTAGCTTGCCCACGCTGCATCCCCTCGCGTGGAGCGACCGAATCAGTTTGTAATTCTTCATGAGAGTATTATATGCGGTTTCTGTTTCGCAAATGTTCGGGCGGATTCGATTATTTCGCGCTTTCGACCCATTTTGGTTCATCGAATGACCGTGTCCTTGGAGTGGTGGATCGACATTATTCTCAGAGGCAAGGAATTCTCATCGTGAAGGCCATAGGGCCTCAATCCGGCGTGAAAAGCCCCGGTTTTCTCGGAAAATGGCCGAAAAGTCAGGGTTTCGTCAAACGGGTGGGCGCTGCAATTCGACGTCGTGGAGAGTCCTTCGGCGGGTTGGACTACCCAACAACTGCTGGAAGTCGATACCTTACCTTGACCCCGAAGTACCTGCTGCGTGATCGTGATGGCATTTACGGCTTGGAATTCCAGAACCGCACCCAGGCTTTGGGCCTGGAGGAAGTCCGTGCGCCTCGATTCCCCTGGCAGTCGCCTTACGTCGAACGGCTGATTGAGGCGCCCAGAATGTTTGGATCATATCATCGTGCGCAACTAGGCTCACTTGCACCGTTTCCTGAAATGTTATGTGTCATATTATCATCAGGTTCGGACTCATTTGGCTCTGGACGAAGATGCCCCGTAGCCTCGTCCGCTGCAGGGACCGGCAGAAGGAAAGCTTGTCGCGTTTGACGAAGCGGGCGGCCTTCAAGTTCCGACCGAGGCGATCCATCCGGCTTCTCAGTGTATTCGCAGAACAACCCGTAACATAAAAAATATGATGAAATTAAACAGTACAGGATTAACAGAGCCTAGCACAGAGCAGCTGCTCGACGGCCCGACGCTGCTCGCTATCGTCTGGCCGGATGGGCCTATCAGCATACCCGCCGACCGGTCTCGTTATGCGCCGGGTGAAGGTCCATGGCTTGATAGGACTGACTAACCCACTGTAGGGCCTTGTTATCGTCGGGCGTTGGGTGGGGCGGGCTTCCGGCTCGTCCTTGACCAGTTGCCCCGGAGCAACTCGAGCTGCGCGTTCATGTCGACCGGGCTGTTTGCGCGTGGTTGGATACGCTGCCTGCTGCGGCACCGGCAAAGACGTACTTCCGACCGAGGCGATCCATCCGGCTTCTTCAGTGTATTCGCAGAACAACGCTTAACACAAAAATGAAAATGAAATTAAACAGTACAGAATTAACAGAGCCTGTGCACACAGAGCCGATGGTCGACAAGCTCGACCAGCTGGTCGACGGCCCGACGTTGCTCACTATCGTCTGGCCGGATGGGTCCTCCCGTCCCTCGCTTTGGTGGCTTCGCAAACAGGTCCACGCAAAACAAATCCCATTTGTAAAGCGTGGTAAACTCATTTTTTATATCCCGCGCTCCGTCCTTGCTTGGTTTAAACAGAAAGAGTATCGCCCACTAACGATGCTTAAATAGGCAGCGCCAGCAGCCATTTCAATACAGAGAGTTTTGGCCGATTTTTGGGCTTAAATGCATACCCAGTAGTTGCCTTACAACGGCGGCTACTCGAGGCTCTTTTTTCACTGAAAAGGCCTGCCATAAAATCCTTGCCATCTTCGCAGTAGTCAACTTGAATTGCGGGCCAAACATAAGAATACAAAGTGCCCAGAACTACAGCGGCCCAGAGTGTGTACTAAGCCATTCCCAAAATTCCGGGAAATTCCGGGAATGGCCTCTCCAGACCTTACTAGACTCGACTATACCATAACAGTTGGAAGAAACCAGTCATTTGCAAATTTCTCTTTTTGCCTATGAAAAGCCCTATACGAGGGGGACATGTGTATTGACACGCAAACCCTCTCCCATGTGGACTTATAACTGGTTGCATTTAATCCGAGGTTCTGAACCGACTACGCAAATGCTCCATACTTTGTTGACCTGGGTGCCATGGGGAATCCAATACATTGAGGATGTGAATCCCGCTAATTCAGAGGCACTTATAGAGCAAATCAAGCTAAAGCCAAAGAACAAATGGTGGGAGGAATGGCTTGAAAGGTACTTGGAGAAGCGCACTCAAAACGGAAATCTCTATTAAAAATTTCTCCGGTATTTCTCCGAACCGACATTAGCCGGAGCTTAGAATAATGCAAATGAACAAATTGGTTCTACCAGAAAGGAAAACGCAAAACTGAACACTGAAATGACCACTGAGGCCGTACTAATGGCGTCATCCGCTTAGTGTCAATGACTTTTTTAGCTGGTGGTTTAATCTCTTCCGTTCAACCAATAATGGTTCAGGTGCGAACGGACGTTCACCTCCAAAAACCATCCTAGCCGGGACTTAACACGCCTTCGCCCGATCGGAACGATTCGCCGCCATCCATCTGCCTATTGGTGCCAGGATTGAGCCAGCACGGTACCCGTATTTACGCAAAATCGCCTAAAACTGATATCAGAAACCGTATCTATCCACTGCGGCGTTGGCCGATTACGATCACTGGGCCGGAGACGGATCCATTGTCAGAATTCCTCTGATGAACAAAGGCCGATGGCGTGGCCAGATCTTCAGTCTGGCCGCTTCGTTGCTCGGCGGTCGCGGCCAGCAGCCAAGACGCTCCCTCCTCGCTCCTCGCGGCCAGCCCAAATCTCAGCCCACGCCATCGGCCTCTGTTCATAAGATGACTTCTTAGAATCCTCAAACCCTTGGTACCCTCAGTCCTTTCCGTGCGATCATTGGCTGTCATCGGCAGATAGATGAGATTTATCGGGGCCTTTGCGATTTAAGGAAACAGCCGCGGGAGCGATCCTCGCGGCCTGGGTTTGATGCAACCCGTTTAGGGGGGTACCCTTTTTACCAACCCTGGCTGGCAAATAAAATTGCAAATAAAATGAAATATTTGCAACCGCCTGTTTCCTCCGCCGGAATGCTCAAAATACGGACACTTCCGGGAAAACTGACGTCTTCAGACAATATCCTAGTGGCAGGAGGGGGTACCACGGAGTCTTCCTCGTAGCTTGAGAGCTATTGACTTTCGGCACAGACCCATCCCGCTTTTGCCACAAGTGCCTCCTTTTGACTGCCCCGGCGTTCCCCAGGCTGCTCCGCTCGCGTATCTATACCGCGAGCGGAGCCTTGTAGAGCGCGGGTACCATCGAGTTTCACCGCAATTCATGATTCTTATGGGGCCAAGGGTCGCAAGAGTCCCATGACCTCACAAAAGGTCTGTTTTCATAGGAGAAACAGGAAAACACTAATTGCCACTGGATTATCGCCATAACCTTCGCCATAAGGGCGGTACTAAGAACCCGTAATCGCCTTAGGCGTGAAAGACCTGGAAGAATATGGCCTGACTCCAATTGTGACCCTTCAAACCCTTCTTCTACTACACATAATATTGCCAAACACAAACTTGGTTGCCATTGCGACCTACAATAAGGGACGCCAATAATGGCTCAACAAAAACGAATAAGCAGAACAAGACAACATTATAAAGAGAACAAAAGATAACACCCGCGAACGACTTCTCCGCGGAGAGTATTACTTAACTCCGGAAGCCAAACCAGAGACAACCCCCAAGGGTGAACTCTATTGGGAAGTGGTCGGAGCTTAGAATAATGCAGGTGAACAAATTGGTTCTACCAGAAAGAAAAACGAAAAAGTGAACACTGAAATGACCACTGAGGCCGTACTAATCACGGCCTCCACGATCGAAAAAGTAGCTCAAGTACCCAACATTGCTGCACAGGTTGAAAAAGACAAGGCAGTTGGAACCCAAATGGTCCAAGAAGCTTTGGAGAAATGCTTCAACGGCGCGACATCCGCAACTGAAAAAGACACGACTTGCCGCGCACCAAAGAAACAAGACCCTGCCGAAATATGGCCCATTATCAAACCTGAGGACAAGGCTGACTTCAATGCCAAGTACTACGCACACGAGGCCCAGGAGATATTGGATGCGGCAAATCAAAAGCGCCTGCCGGTCAGTCTTACGAAGAAGGCTTATTCTCAGCTGGACACCTTCAAGCCGAAGAAAGGTTCGAAATGGTGCGTGTCGTATGTAGCCCGTACCAAAACGCTCAAACCGAACGGTAAATATGCCACGCTTGACGAAGAAACACGGGAGACCTGTGACAGCAAAGTCGAAGCGGAAACCAGGCGTGACACCTTGGCAGAAATATGGATATTGAACACAAAAGGATCACTGCTTGTTCCCACTGGCCCGCGCAGAACAAATGACGAGCAACAAGCGATTGCCGATGAATTGTTTGCCGTCCGTGGCTATTCTGCTGCCGATATTAAACTCTTACTGGAGCGCATGGACCTCTACAAAAAAGCCGGAGTTTCCGACCACGATATGGACGATTTCCTTGCGGCAGTCCGTGACTCAAAGATAAAATGCCCGCTGAAGGAGTTCGTTCGCACAGCTGTCGTCATAGGGTACAAGGGAGATGCTCTCACCGTACAATCGTTTGAGGAAGCGCTCTGCAACTTCTACAACTTCAAGATCGCAGACAGTTTTCTCAACCAAAGGAAAGACCCGATTGGTTCTTCTCATGCTCGCACGTACCTCAACATCATGGGGCACCTCATGGCCGACTTTTCGGAAATACGCCCGGACCAATGGACCGACGAAATAATTCTCGGGTGGGTAAACTACGACCACAAAAGGGAAATGATTACATGGAAAACTGACTGTGCCAAGGCTGAAAAAGAAGGTACCGCACCACCGAAAGAGCCGGTCCCAAAAGTCCAAATGAAGCGCCTAGCCATCCTAAATGAAGACGGGCAGTTGATTGGGTTTGAGAAGGTTGCTGTGCCTTGCCGCGTTAAGTACCCTCATTCCGAAGCATCCGCAATGTCAATCGAGCTGAACTGCGCTGCAATTAAAAACGGGTTTGCTCTTCTCGGGTACACTATCCCAAGCAAAATTAGGCAGGTGCCACTGTCCGACAAATACATAAAAGCGCGAGACGAACGCAATCGTGCGTTTATTATCAACAATGAGATCAATGAGTATCAAGCCGTGCTCGATTCCTCTTACACAACGCAGGGTGGTCGTGGGTGCGCTGGTTTTATTAAACAAGTGCTCATGGGCTGGCGCCGAGGCGACACACTTGAAGTTGCGAACTACATCGAAAAGATCGCGCGCGCCAGAGCGTGCCGCGGTGATACGAAAACTGGCAGACCGAAAGACGAACTGGTGTACCCAGTGGTTGGCCACTTGCTCGCATTTCTGTCGGATAAGGTCAATCCTCTCGATGGAAAGAAACTGCTAAGCGACGAAAACTTCGATTCTTGGGACGCCGAAACTTACGCTGGGAGGAAGCTGCGAGCGGAGATATACTACAACAGCGGGCTG
The DNA here is from genome assembly GCA_050014435.1 of Verrucomicrobiota bacterium. Classification (GTDB taxonomy): domain Bacteria; phylum Verrucomicrobiota; class Verrucomicrobiia; order Limisphaerales; family Palsa-1400; genus DASRLE01. Next base: position 19,348 of record JBEKDI010000106.1, read on the forward strand.
TTTTGGAATAGGGGATGGCGCAAGGCTTTCGGCCTTGGCACAGACGAAGAAGTAGCCACCCGGCCAAACAGGCTGCCGCCGAAGAATTGTCCGCGCAGGACTGGCATTGGTGCGAAGTGGCAAGCCGTAAAGAACGTTGATGCACTTTTGCAGTGGGCTGGTACCGGACTGCACAGTTTTGATTATTGCTACTCCGTAATTATGGACAACGACGTGGCGAGAAGCATTCTCACGTCAATTTTGAGTGTGATGCGCTCGGACCCGTTTTATACGGAGGAGGTAATTAACGACATGCTGCCTGCCAATCACCGTCTCGATGAGCAGCTGACCGAGAAGCAACTTGAAGACCTCAAGAAGCCTCGTGAAATCGCAGCTAGGCTCAACGTAGAAGACGCAAAGGTGGCAGCGGAGAAGGCTGAGGCTGAAAAAGCTGCATTGCAGGCTAAGGTCGATGTAGCAGCGGCGGAGCTTGAGTTGGTACCTATTACAGACGAGTTCTCCGCTGATGACAAAGAACGTTGCAACAGGATCCGGGCGGCGTTAATCAAGTCTGACGGTTCAATAAGTGGTGCCGCGATGGCGTTGGGCCTGAAATATGCCGCGTTTCGTGTCGAAATCATGAAGTCACCGGAACTATTCGAAAAATACGCAAAGAATGGAAAGTGTGCAGGAAAAAGGCTGCTCTGGCTTAAGCCTGACGCCTCAAAACCTGCCAATGGTGAACTAAGCTCTCCGGCTGTTAGCGCTGTTTGAAATTCGTTCGTCAGATAATAGATTCGCCCAACGCGCCCCCCAGCCTGCGGAGTTATTCCGACCTACGCAGCGCTCAGAGCTATGCCGCCGAGGGCAAGAGTGACCTCGCCAAGGCGGAGTACGCCCGGATCGCGACGAACACCGCCTATCCGCTGGTGCATCGCGGCGAAGCCAGTGAGTGTGAATCGGAGTTGGAGCGCAATGCGCGGGGTCTGCCCTCCAGGGCCCCCGCCGCATCCCGGACGAAATTAACGCGGGTCCAATTTGCCGCCAGGGTCTTTGTCTCACCGGAGGGCAGCGATTCGAATGACGGGGCGGCGACGTCCCCGGTTGCCACCCTCAGCCGTGCTCGTGACCGGGTGCGAGCGATGAAAGCCGCAGGGACCATCGGAGCCATTCGGCGTCGCGATCCTGCCGGGCGAGTACCGGGTCCCGCTTCGGCCACTTGCCAGAACTCTGGCTGCGTTACGCTTCCTGGGACTTGAGCACGGTCCATCTGGCCGATCCCAAAACCGGCGCCATCCTCTGCCGCATTTTTCCCGTGGACAAAAAGAAAAACGCCGAGGGTCTGCGTGCGCCCAGAACCGCGACCGGTTCACCGGCGCCGCCGCCGCCTTCAGGCATGGCGCCATTGCTCCAAAAAATCATCCAGCAATACGCCGCCACGGGATTGCCTCCGGCTTATCTGCCCCAACCACAAAACCCGCAAAATCCATCATGAATAAACGATTCATCTTGATGTACTTGCCGTTATTCAACATAGTGCGAGTGCTACACCGTGATGCGTAAGATGCTTGTTTTTAGGAACATACAGCTAAATTAGGCGTTTTAGGACTAAATTATTTCAGGAAAGGCCGCATTCCTGATTCCTGACATTTTTTGCACATGGGAAAACAGTCGGGTGGAGTAGATTTCTTCGGCGAATTACTATGGCGGCAAGTTTGCTACCCAGAAGTAGCACGAGCCATCCTGTTGAGCGGGCGGGGCAATTCTGAACCACTATGTGATCCACCAGTGTGTTGGCATGTTTGCACTACCTGATCCAGAAGACTGGCATTGTGTGCCGACACGTTGTTCCAGTACTGGCTGGTGGAACACTAGTAGTTCAATACTAACGCAAGCGTCGATGCTTTTTACCGGCACTGGTCGCAAGCCAACTGGCTTCAAACCATTGGCATCGATGCCCGGACGCCTGCCCGCCTGGTTTTCCGTGTCCATGTGGTTGTACTGAAACTGGCCGCCGCCCGTGGCTTGGCTGTCGTGATCATGGAACCGCTGCTCGGCGGCAGGCTGGCCCGTCCGCCGTCGTCCATCAAGTAAGTGCAAGTCGGCGATCAGTTCCAGGTCTGGCACCTGGAACGAATGGCTGCGAGCGCGAGACGCCGATTCCAGGTTGGCTTGCACTTGGTGCAGGGTATGGCGGATCGTTCCCGGTACTTTTGCTGACGAAGCGCGGCGGTGTGAAGCGGTCCCCCTGCGGACTCGGCATTACAATGGCTTTGGGATCAGCCCGAGGTGTCGGTGTTGCTCATGCCGCTCAACACCAAATGTCTCTCCACCCCTCAGTTGCCTGAGCATGGCAGAATTCGCATTTCAATGCTTGGCCGGCGCGCCGTTTTTTGCGGCCGCGAACTTGAGAACATCCTCCAGCAACCGGTCCTGGCCCACCATGTCGGACATTCGCATCCAGACGTAAAGGCTGCGGCCGCCTTGCAACGGCGGCGTGCGGTGCTCGACGTATGCCATGCCCTCCCCGTAGCTCAGGCCACTTGCGTCAGTCAACCACGCGAGCGGCACATAAGTGTCGCCGGGATTGGTGGCATCACGGCCGGCCGGTCGCCAGCGCAGATCGCCGCTGGATGGAAACCGGCCCTTCGCAGGAAAATCCAAAAGGGCATTGGTGTCGAACTGGAATGTCAATTGTGCGCCGTCAGGCGACAGTTCCCAGCCTTGCTTGACTGGCAGACCGACCTGGTTAGCCACCGGCACCGCCTTGTCCGGCACCGTGTCGTAGTAAAATGGAAAGGGTCCGTCGGGCAGGCTGATAAGGAAACCGCCTCGTGCGAGGTAGTGCTGGATGGCGGGCACCACATCACCCGCAACCTTGCCCGTGGACGAATAGTGTTCGCCGCCCGTCTGCACAAGTAACGGGAAATTGCGGGGGGAGAAGACCGCTGGATCGGCCACATCTGCCCAAGACAATTCCTTGACGTGCAAACCAGCGTCGATCAGCCAGAACGCCGCCTCCCCAAGGTCGGGCAGCAAGCCGACGGTGCCCCCGTCATACCGGCCCTGAACGATCATGAGATTCCGTCGGTCCTGGCCGCGGCCAAAGCCGCCGGGGCCGGATGGGCCGGCACCGAAATCCTGCGGCTGCCGCTGACGGTGGCACCGATTTTTGAACAGTGGCTGGAACGGAACGTTCCGGGGAAAAAGACAAGGTGTTGAACGGCATCCGCGCCATCCGGGGCGGCAAACTCAACGATCCCCGTTTTGGGACCCGGATGCGCGGGAAGGGGATTTTTGCAGACCAGATTTCGCAGATTTCCACGTCGCGCGTCGGAAAGTAAGCCTGCCTAAGGATGGCCCTGAGTTGTTCACTGGTGCCTTTCGTCGACCAGAGGGTCCGCAGTTGGCGCTGAGACTATGAGTTTTTGTCGGCAGCTCTTAAAGTTTTTTAACGGCGTTAGGTACCGTCGACGAACGGAATGTCGCTCAACGACGTCACGAAATTTTCACCCTGCCACTTCCAGCTTACCAACCCGCTGGCACCCAAGGTGAATTCTTAGCTTTGGCTTATACAAACGACGCCAAACTAAGATACATGAGTTCAAGCGAACGGTTATTAAGAGCGGTTCAGTTCAACACCATTTCGGTCTTGCGCACGCGGCTGGGGAGCGAGCGATTTATCGAGTGGCTGACCATTCCATGCCAAGAGGACGGTATGACGCCGGTGGAAGCACTGGAATCCGGAATGTGGCAGGAGGTCGCGGAGCTTGCTGAGGACGCCATGCCAAAGGGGGTTGAAAACTTCTAGTGTACAGTGTGGAGTGACGTTATTGTGGGCAAATTTGAAAACCCTCTCGTTTAGGAATAAGTCTCCGGGAGCTTTGTGAGTTGGTACCGCCAGTTCGCTTTTGAATATGGAAAATCAAGAGCCGAAGGTCCCCGCCCAAATGCGAGCATGTTTCGCGCCAAATGCGTAGCAATCCGGTATGCCGGATTAGGCCTTTTCCGCCTGCTCCTTCTCGGCCCAACTTCGCTGTTCTGGCTCATCGGCGCGGTGCGCATCATAGCTGAATTGTTCCTACTACTCCATAGCGACCTTCGCCCTGAGAGCTTGCAGTGCAGCAGCTTCATGCGCGGGAAATGCCGCTGCATCCCGTTGAAATGCCCCCCACGCTCCTGCGACCGCACACCCAACGACGGCGCCACTGCGCTGCTGCTCCGAGTGGCTTTGGAATCCAAGCTCCGTGCAAAGCTGGTAAATGCACTCCCCAACTTGCTCCACCAACCGCCCTGGATACCGCTTCATATAACTGGACGGCTGGGGGGATGGCGAGAGTCGTTTCAAATCTTCCCAGTTTCGGTCAATCTCCTCCGCTGCCTTGTTTGCCCCTGTCAGCCGGAGGATGCATGCGATCCCAGCACGCCGTGCATCATCGGCTGGATGGGTAACGCTGTCCTGGTAAGGATCGCCCCGCGTTGCGCTCAGGCGGAGATTCGCCCACCCGTACGCCGGCCCACACCAAAACGTCGCAATCATGTCGCATGCGAACTCCACATGCCAGGATCCAATCCACAGCGCATAATTATCCTCGATGCTCTCCAGCGACGCCAGCGGCAGCCCCTGCTGTCGCCCCCTTCTAAGTGCGTCGGCAAAGAATTTGTGGATTAAGCCCAGAAGCCGGACTTCCAGAATCGACCTTTGGCGAAAAACGATAAAATGTGCCAACTCGTGGTAAAGGTCGGGCAAGGCCAGTAGATCCCCGGCCTGTGTCTGTGGCGTCATGATAATGTCCATTTCCATCAATGCCTGAAAATACTGGAAGCTCAGCGCACCGCACAGCGGAGGGGAGTCTGAATATTTGACCTCATCGCAAATCAGTTTCAACAGCCCCGAAAGGAATCGGTCTTCCGGCGAGCATCGTTTCAGGATAAGCAGTGAAGAATCCTCGATGTTCAGAATCAATTCGGAGAGCCGCTTGAAATCAATAAAGAAATTCGGTTCCAGGTGCGGATTGGCCAGGTCCGGGTCGATGAGCATATTGTCCACCATGACGATCGCCCTCCGGATTCGGTCCACTGCCTCAATCCGGTGTTTGTCAAAGTTCCCAGGCAGAGTCGTTTCCAAGTTGCCAAGCTCCTTCAGAACGAACTGGCCCCTCCGCTTCAGATCCAGCAACAGACTATGGAGAAGACTGGCCATCAGATGCGGCGCAATCGGCGGAACGCAGCAGAGGCCGTGGCATCGGCCGCCTCACACACCTTGTCGAGCACCGCGAACGCCTGTTCATCAAGCGCACTCCCACTTGTCAAATTCCTCGTCACCCGCCTAAGTTGGTCAATCGTCTCAGGCAGATCACCCTTCACCCTCTTGCGAATCGCCTCAACAACATCCGCAGGAATTTTCGCCTGGTCAGCGCTCCAGGGCTTGCCCTCATCCTCCAGCACCACTAGAAGCGAATCGAGCATCGCCCTGAGTTCGTCTCGTGATTTTCCGACGGCGGCCTCGGCGTCCCCCTTGACGGTCCGCTTTAAGAGATCGCGCCGTTTTAGATTCAAAACTGCCTCGTTAAACTTGCGGGCAAACTCCGCGTTTAGCGCGTAATCATGGGCTATAATCGATAGATCACTCATAGCATTCCTACTTTGCTGCGTTCAGCAGCGGTTCTTCTTCCTCGTTTTCTACGGTCTCATCAAACAGTGCGCTGTCCTCGTCTGCCTGGGCTGCAAATGCGCGCAGGTGCTCGTCGCACAACTTCAAGTCAATTGGCAGCCGCATGCACCCCGCCGGCGTCGGCCAGCAAAGCTGCGATGCACCGAAAGTGTCTTCCAGAACATGCTGGACATCCAGCTTTCCACGCACAACCCGCACGACGAGTGGTTCCGCCGTTCCCGGAATATTAAACGGCCATCCAGTTGTGCATACGATTCCTTCGCTCTCGGACAGCTTCTCCCAAGAGCCCAGTCTCGGATTCTCCAAGCCGTGCTGTGTCCGCTCCACCAACCGAACCCCGAACGAATGGTGTTTCGGTATTTCCACTGCTCCAATCGCGATCTCCCGAGGCAAACCCCCTTCATCCACCAACTTCTTGATCGCATCCTCAAAACCAAGCCACTCCGACTCAAACAGCCGTCCGTCCCGCCGCAAGACCACCGACCGCGGCGCCTTATCTAAATCCGGCAAATCCTGCTTTAGCCCCTCATACACCAGCTTCCCAACCAGACCACGAGATAGTTTTTCCTTGTGGCTCGAGTCTTGGTCCCGCATGGCGCAGACCGCGCCTCCCTCGTAGAAAAAGGCGAAAGCCGCGGTGTGGTCCAGCACATCCAGGGCGATATACGCGTCGTAATGCGTTCCTCCGTTCAACACCCAAGCCCACTGACGATTGACGATCATCAATCCCATCACTGTGTTCAGCAGATAGCTCCGAAACCGCCCCTCTGGCATTGGTCGAACAACCTGGCCGTGCCCGCCATTTCCATTGCTGCGCTCATCCATCCTGTAAAAACCGCCCAGTTTCTCCGCCGACATGCACTGGAACTGGACCCGGTTGCGCAACTTCTTCTTGATGTAGTTGTGCAGGTCCGGCTTGGACTTTGGGGGAAGCACCAGAATTCCCCGGGCTCCATTGACGGAATTTTCATCCAAAGCAGCAACCACTGTATCCACTTGCTCCCGTAGCGTCCGTCTGTTTTCATCGCTGTACCGGGCCAATTGAAGCGTGTAAGGTTTCCTGGTCAAGCCAGCCACCATCCCCTCAATGCGGGTCTTCAGATCATTCACTATCGCCGGGCCAAGCGACCGCGGTGCGACCAAGACCTGATCGTCGAACTCAGACAGCACCGCAAAACCCACTCTCCCGTCCTCCAGAAGGCTTGCCCGGATCTTTGGCAAATCCTGCAATGCCACCCCGCCGTCACCGGGGTTGTTGCTGACCCGGAGAATCCTCCCGTTCCCAAACCTCATTGCCGGATAATCGAACTGCTTGCCCTTCCGCGTGCGCGGGATCGCACGGATCCTCAGTGGGATGCCAGACAAGCTCAGGCCGGACAGAAAATGTTTGGCGATGGCTGTGGCGCTATCGATGCGCTGCTCCGGGGTCCGCTGATGCTCTCTTCGACATGTTGCCACACCCGGATCCTCGTTGTGGAGCATTAGCTTGCACAACGACAGAGCACCATACCGCTCCTTATCGTTGCCGGGATTCCTATACTGGATGGCCGGCGACCCCGGCTCCAAGAGCCGGCCTCCCGGACTCCGACCGGCACTCTTGACCGTCCAATCGAATACGTTCGCAAATTCGTTGCTGCCCTCTGGACAAAACACCTGTTCCAGGATGCTCTTCCCCGTCCGCCGCTGGAACTTGATCGGATAGACTCGCGAGCCAAAGTGGTAGAGCATTTTCCTCCCGCCTAGCCTCCGAATCGTATGGTCGTCGAACGCTCCATCGGCCCACCTCGCATCCGTATAACAGTAGATCACCGGAATGGCAACGTGCAGCAGCCCGTCAACAAAAAGAAACCGCGGGCTAAAACCCCCATAAATATCCAATCGCCGGCGGGTTTCGTCGCTGTTGACAGGTTTCTTCCGGAAAAACGTGTTCGGTCCGCTCTGCCACAAGTCGCGGTGCTCGTACAGGTGGCTGCGCAGTTCCCACGCAAGGAACGAAAGTGCGATCCCGGTGCTCGCGGAGTCCAGACTCCCAAGCCTCGCTTTAAAAACCTCATTCTGTGGGCGCAGCGTGGCGACATGCGGCGTGAGCTGATAATCACAGTCACTAATGGGACGGTTTGCCGCCACCGCCAGCATCGGCTTCTCCCCGCCGCGGATGATGGCAACCGGCAGCTTCTGCCCCATCGCCACTCGCTTTGCCAGCAGGTTGAGATTCTTTGCCGCCAGGTCCGGGTCGTCGGAGCCCAACCCCAACTCGCCATCGACTTGCGCCAGTCGATACGAAATTGAAAGTTCATTCTGATTCTCGATTGGATACAGGTTAAACACGTGCTCTTGCATGGATTTCCTCCTATAAAAGCGATGCCTGCATGACAGCCGGCACCTTCTGTTCCTGGGTTGCCTTCGGTGCCTCGTCCGCCGAGGAAGCCAACGCTCTTTCAACACATAATTCGCGAAAGACGCAGTGCTCGCAGTTGTTGGGATTGTCGGTAAACGCGAAGTCTTCCAACTTCGCCTCACTCAACTTCTTCGACCGGCAGAGGGAGAAGATCCGGTGCAGGCTCCGGTAAATATAATCCTCCACTTCGTCAAACACTTCCTGCGAGCATTCGTGCTTGATGACCACCCCGTCCATTATCTGGCACTCCAGCAGGTCAATGTTCGCCGGCGCGTTGATGGCATAAAAGTTGGACCGCCACAGCGCCCACCCATAAAGAGCCGTTTGCAACCTCGCGTCCGTATCCCCGCCAATCTCGTAAGATTTCCAATCTATGATGGTTGGACGGCCTTGCTGCCGCTCGAAAACAAGGTCAAGTTGAACCATGATGCTGGCGTCGTCAAATTTCACCCAAAGTTGCTTTTCAGGATGACAATCCTTTCGGCCAAGCAGTTCCGTCCAAAGATCCGACATCTCCGCCAGCCGTCCGAAAGCAATCCTCACCTCCTGGCACACTCCTTCAAATTCCTGAGCGGAAATCCCTTGCCCGGTTTCGTGCGGCACCAAGGCACAAAAGTTTTCCTGTTTGCCCTTTGCAATTCCGGGCTCCCGGTACCGCCTATCCGCTGAAAACGCTAGTTGCCTCTCAGCGCGGCGAAGCGTTTGTTCCGTGAGATCCTTCCAGTTCAGCGGATTCCCTTTCCTTAGCGCCGGAACTACGTAATGCTGAACCCCCTCGTGGATGACCGTTCCCCGCCAGAGCTCCAGCGTCTTCAGCTGTCTCAGGATAAATGCCTCACGCCGCCATCCCTCGGTCGACGCATGACTCGCCGCAATATGCTTAAAGAAGAACTGCCGCTGGCAGCGGCGGAAATCCCTGTCCGTCGAAAATGACCATCGCAAGCTCATTCGCTTCCTTTTTTTGTTGCGCTGGAGCGCGCCGTTTGCCTTTTCTCCAGCACATCGAGTAAAGCGTCCCAATCCTTTGGGGAAGCAATTTCCTGAGCCCTTTGGAAGAAACGCCTGGCATTTGCATTGCCGGCCAGTTTAGCCAGCTCAGGAGGGACTTTATTCGCGAGTTGGAGCAGGCCGATGGCGTCAATGTCCAACGCCTGAGCCAAGTCACGAATCGTTTCGGCTCCGGGCAAGTACTCAAGACGGTCGTTTTCGATCTTGGAAAGGTATGTGAAGTCCACGCCGGCCGCTTCGGCCAGCGACCGAAGTGTCATTCCCTTTTTCTGCCGCAGTTCCCGTAGTTTTGCGCCAAATCCAGTTTGCATCGTGATTGAAATATATCAAATGTTGAGTTGAAGTCAACACCCATTTTTGCCTTTTTTGGCGCTCGGTTCCGCGCCTCGGAAGACACCTGGCGCTCGGTATGGTTGGCGTTTCCCCCAATGGCACATTCCCGCCATTACCTGCTCCGTCAGCAACGCCGGACGCAAAGCCGTTGCACCAGCCCGTACCGTGCGATCCCTTCAGAGTGGGGCTTGCCGTTGTTTACGATAAAATCCAGAATGAGTGTCTGGTGCAGAATGCATCTACAACATTGCCGGAAAGCCTTTCGGGGCTTATTGAGCGAGTCACGTTTACAAGCGAGGACACCGGATTCACCGTGCTCAAAGTCAAAGCCAAGGGACACCGCGACTTGGTGACCGTGGTCGGCTCCCTGCCATCCGTCAGCGCCGGGGAATGGCTGACAGCTCAAGGCCACTGGGTGCAGGACCGCGAGTTTGGCCTCCAGTTCAGGGCGGAAATGCTGGCCAGCAGCGCGCCCACGACCAAGGAAGGCATCGAAAAATACTTGGGCAGCGGAATGGTCAAGGGCATCGGGCCGATCTACGCTAAGAAGTTGGTGGAGAATTTCGGGGAGAAGATATTCGACATCATCGAGAAGGAATCCGCGCGACTGGAGGACGTGGAGGGCATCGGCCCCAAGCGACGGAAGAAAATCAAGGAGGCATGGGCGGAACAGAAGGTCATTCGAAACATCATGGTTTTCCTCCACAGCAACGGAGTCAGCACAAGCCGGGCAACGCGGATTTTCAAAACTTACGGCGAGGACGCCATCGAGAAGGTCCGAAGCGACCCGTACCGGCTGGCCAAGGA
>JBEKDI010000107.1:0-18131 GCA_050014435.1 Verrucomicrobiota bacterium
AAGGCTATTCTCAAAGAAATGCAGCACCTTTCCCGCGAAGTGTTGTTTACAACCATCCCAAATCCAAACCGCCGTAAACGCCTGGGCAAGAAAGTTTTGGGTCTTATCTAAGCGCCATTCGGGTCTGACCTCACACTCCAAGGCACGGGCGGCTCAAACGATGTCTGGATTTTCCAGGTGGCAGCCGGTCTTACTGTGGGGGACGGGATTCAGGTTGTACTGGCCAATGGCGCACAGGCTGGAAACGTTTTCTGGCAGGTGGGCACTTCGGCAACGATTGGGACCTCCGCCGCGTTCAATGGGACAATCATGGCTTATGCTGCCGTCACCATGGGCACCACCAGCACTATGACCGGCAGGGCATTAGCAGGAACCGCGGTAACATTTGACGGCTCCAGCCTCACTCTGCCAGCGTCGTCGGCACCCATCGGGGCGCAAGGCTCTTTGCAAGTAACCCTCGAGCCTTTCGACGCGGTTGGCGCCGGCGCTCAATGGCAGGTGGACGGAGGCCCGGTCCAAAATAGCGGAGCGATACTGACCAATGTCTCAGCGGGCAATTACACTGTCTCATTCACACCCGTTTCCGGATTGAACACGCCTGCCGATCAAACTGTGACAATTACAAACGGAGCAACGACGGCAATCAGCAGCGTTTACACATTGAAATCAACGGCGCAATCCGGCGCCTTGACCGTCGCCTTGCTGCCAGCCAAAGCGGTGTCTGCTGGGGCGCAGTGGCAGTTGGAAGGCACAAACCAAAATAGCGAAACGACGGTTACCACTCTACCGGCGGGCAACTACACCGTCTCGTTCACACCCATTTCCGGATGGAACACGCCGTCCAACGAAACGGTCACGGTCACCGCCGGCGTGACGACCCAAGCCAGTGGGATCTACACAACAACAAACGCCCCGTCCAACCGGCTTACTCTCCTGACAAATGGCGATGGAGCCATCCAGCACGGCGCCTGGCCAAGCAACCTGGTGATGGCGAAGACGTACAGGGTCACGGGAGTGCCCGCGGCCAAAAACGTTTTTTACGAATGGATGGGCGGAACGGCCCAGCCCTATACGGTGCTGAGTTTATCAACGGGTTACACGTTCACCATGAAGTCTAATTTGGTGTTGGAGGCCAATTTCGTGACCAATGTTTTCCCAACGGCGCAGGGAACTTACAGAGGTCTCTTTGCACCGACAACCTCCGCCCGGCAGCAGACCAATTCAGGCTCGTTCTTGTTCAACGTGAGCAGCACCGGAGCGGTCTCCGGTCGTCTTGATTTGGGCGGGCGGACTGTGCCGTTCTCGGGGAAGTTTGACCAAGGCGGGGCGGCGACGAACATCGTTTCAAGCAGCGAACCTTCGCTGACGACGACATTGCAACTCGATTTCGCCGATCAATCGGTCAGTGGAACAGTCAGCAACGACACTTTCACCGCCGAGTTGAACGGGGACCGCGATGTGTTCAGCGGCTCGCAAAAAGCGACCAACTTCGAAGGACAATACACCTTGGTCGTTCCTGGCACGACCAATACCAACGCCGGCCCTTTCGGCGTCGGCTATGGGACGGTTAAGGTGACCGCCTTGGGGACCATCACGCTGGGCGGAAGTTTGGCGGATGGGACGGCGGTAAACCAATCGAGCGTGGTGTCGAAGGACGGTCTTTGGCCGTTGTATGTGAGCCTTTACGGCGGCAAAGGTTCTTTGTGGGGCTGGATCTATTTCACCAACAACACCATCACGAACGCCGTTGCGCTCAGTTGGATTAATGAAACCAACACGTCCAAAAGGGCGGTCTATCGTTCAGGATTTACAAATCAAGACGCGACGCTGATGGGAGAACTTTACGTTTCCACAAACACATTGCCAGGGGATCTCACCTCGACTTTGGAGGGCGGTGATCTGCCGTTCGCGATCGTTGTAACAAACCTGTCTGAGAACACGAACAAACTGACGTTGAAGACCAACAAAACAACGGGCGTGATCAGCGGCAGCTTCGCCAATCCTGCCGCTCCGGAGCAGAAGATCATGGTCAACGGCGTGGTTCTGCAAAGCCAGACAAACGCCCAGGGCTACTTCCTTGGAACCAATCAAAGCGGAACCTTCACACTCGGCTTGCCATAGAGAAAAGGATTGGGAATTGCACCCCGGATCCCAGCCGTGCGGAGATCGGGGCATTGGCGCCAGCGGGCCGGCAAAAGCAGGGAGGACTATTGGCGGTCGGCCTGATGGGCTGCGACTGCCTCAGCGATATTGTTGATTGTTCCCAGGATTTTTCGCGCCACGGCGGCGTCCGGTATTTTCAAGCCGTAATTCTTGTCCAGGGCCACGACCAGTTGCAGGGCATCCACGGAGTCCAGCCCCAGGCTGCCCGGGCCGAAGAGGGGCTGGTCGTCGCCAATTTCCTCCGGGGTGATTTGGAGCATGAGGTCCTGGACGAGCAGGGTTTTGATCTGCGTTCTAAGTTCTGGAGATGTGTTCATGGCGACTGGCTGGGTTCGGTTGTTTGATATTTCGGTTTGACAAAGCGCGCGCCGATGGTCTGGCGGCGCGCGCCTGTGATGCTGACGTTGGCGGCTTCGTACTTACCGCGTTGAATGGCATCGCACGAGGCGGCGCATTGCCAGGCGGCCAGGGCGGCGAAAGCTTCGCCCAAAACCACTTTCGGTGTAAAACGGCCGCCGCTCCAGCCGCTCCATGCGGCGTTGCTGTTTTCGTTGGAGCAAAGCAATTCAGCCGGCGTGCCGGTGGGCAATTGGGCGCGCATCCGGCGGGTGGATTCTCCGCAATCTGTTGCGCACGATGCGGGGAAGGAGTCTGTCACGGCGGCCAATTCCACCGGGGTGGCGGCGGGGGATTGCGCTTTCAGATAAAGCGCACCCGCGCCTGCCGTGTGAACGGAATGGTGCTCAAACAAGCGCAAGGCATCGGCGGCGGTCCAATCGGACTCCTCCGCGCCGATGACGAGACAGGCATCGGCGACTCCGTCATCCAGCCATTGCGCGGCGACGGCAAGCCCCTGCAAAAAGGCGCCGGCGTCGCCGACGAGAGTATAGTTGACTATCGAAGTGTCCAGATATGCGGCCAGGTGGCTGGCGGGGGCGTTAAAGACCGTTTCGGAAAAAAGCAGCGGGCTGGCCTGGGCGGGATCCTGCATCACTTCCTGATAGAAACGCCGCGAATAAGAGAGGCCGCCAGTCATGGTGCAACTCACGATGCCCAGCCGGAGTGCGCCCGAACTGACGACGGCCTCATCGCCGCCGAGGGCTTCGAGAGCCGCGCCGAGAACGTGATGCGCCATGGGGCTGGCTCGGCGCAGGCGGGCATGGGCAAGAAATGCGGGCCTGACCGGAGGCGGCGGAACGGCTCGGACCGGCAGCGGTTTGTCCCAGCCGTGGCGCGGGACGGACTGAACAGGGAGGGGCTGGCCCTTCTCCAAACTGGCGCGCAGGGCCGGCACGCCCCAGCCGGCGGGGGAGACGGCGCCCTGCCCATGCACAAACACACGGTTCATGACCACCTCCGAAAAATGAGCGTGGCGTTGGCGCCGCCAAAACCGAAGGAATTGGACAGAGCAATGTTCATTTTCGCACTGGCGGGCTGGCGCACGATGGGAAAGAAGCAGGCCTGGTCGGGCGTGTCAAGCGAAGGCTGCGGGGGAAACCATTGGCCGCGCAACGCCATCAGGCAAACGGCGGCTTCGACTGCGCCCGCCGCCCCCAGGAGGTGCCCTACGCTGGCTTTGGTGGAACTGACCGGCAGGGTTGCGGCGCGCGGGCCGGCCCAGGCATTGATGGCCGCGGCCTCAGAGGCATCATTTTGAGGCGTGGCCGTGCCATGCGCGTTGACATAATCAATTTGATCCGGCGTGACGCCCGCGCCGACACAAGCGGCCTGCATTGCAGCCAGGGCCGCCCGCCCTTCCGGATGGGGTTGGGTGAGATGGTGCGTGTCCATGGTAGCTCCGTAACCGATGATTTCGCCGAGGATTTCCGCGCCACGCACTTGGGCATGGGCCAGGCTTTCCAGGGCCAGCGCCGCGGCCCCTTCGCCCAATGATAAACCATCGCGGCGCATGTCAAAGGGGCGGCAGGTTGTGGGAGAAAGCGCTTGCAGAGAATCGAAACCGGCGAAAGTCAGATGGCAGAGGGCGTCGTAACCTCCTGTCAATACACATTCAGCCCTGCCTTGACGCACCATTTCCCAAGCGTGTCCGATGGCGTTCGCGCCGGACGCGCAGGCGTTGGAGATGGTGGTGAGGGCACCTTCAAAGCCGAGCGCGCGGCAGAGGCTGATGCCTTGCTGCTGGACCAAATAATGCGCCACGCGCGTGGGCTGGCGTTTGAAACAATGGGGGGATCGCAGCGCCTGAAGAAGATATTCCTGGCCCAAGCTCATTTCGCCGCTGGTGGTACCCAGCACCACGGGCAAAGCGTCCCGCGGCTTCCAACCCGATTGCAACCACGCTTCGTGCCCGGCCAGCAGGAGCAAGCGTGCGGCGCGAGGGAGCCGCCGCATTTCCTTGCGTGACAGCCGGGTGGGGGGCAGGTCTTCTGTCAAGTCTATTGCGGCGGCCATTTTGCATCTCTGGCGCGACACGTCGAACAGCGTCACTGGCCGCACCGCGGAGCGGCCGGCGCGGAAGCCCTCGGCATTGATTTTCCAGCCCGCGCCGAAGGCGGTGATGATGCCCGCGCCGGTGACGACAACGCGTCGCGGCCGGGATGTTTCAGGCGTTGGGAACAGCATGGGTCAATTAGTCGCGCCCTGCGGCATGAGGCGTTGCAACATTGCAAAATAACTCCAGAGTGGACCAACGACGCCGCGCCGGCGGAGGCGCGCCACAAGATTTGCGAAGCCGGGTGGCGGATCCCCAACGATCCAGTTGGGAGCGCGGCGGGCAAACTCGCGCAGCCGCTCAAAGATGTTCGATTCATCCAAGCCGGGCGCAAAGTAGTACGCCGGGGCCAGCAGGTCGGAGTCGGGCGTGATATACCCGTCACGCACCGCCCGCTTTGCGAGCGCAGTGCCAGGGAAGATTCGCATGCCCACCACCGCCAGCACGATCGCGCCAGTCAGATGCCTGGAGTTTTGAAAGCTGGTTTCGAGTGTCTCCAGCGTTTCACCCGGCCCGCCGAAAATCAAGTAGTGGCAATGCTCGATTCCCGCCTGTCGGGCCAACTCACTCGACCGGGCGATGTCATCAAATGCGAAGCGCTTGGTGTACTGCTCAAGGACCGTGTCGCAAAAACTGTCGGAGCCAAACTCGATGTGGGTCAAACCCGCCCACGCCATCAGGCGCATCATGTCAAGGGTCAGTGATTGCGGACGCAGGAAGCAGCCCCAACTGAGTTTGACGCCCCGGCGCACGATCGCTTCGCAGGTTTCGACGACGTGACGCTCGGAAGTGTTGAAAACAGAGTCAACTATAAAGACGTATTTCGCGCCCATTGCCTGAAGCTGCTCGAACTCCCCGGCGACTGCTTCCGGGTCGCGCCGGCGATGCAATCGTCCCTCGATCAGCGGGTAGGCGCAGTAAGCGCATGCATGGGCGCAGCCTCGTTGTGTCTGTACGTTCAACATGCCGCTTTTTGTGAGATAAAAGTTGGCGACTGCCGCCGGGCGGTCTGCGGTTTCCAATCCGGCTTGCGATCCGAAAGGTTGCTGCGGATTGGCAACAATCTGCCCGCCGCGACGGTAAACCAGACCGGGGATGGACGCATACCCGCCGCCGTTACGCAGCGCCGCCAGCAGCGCGACGAAACTTGCCTCCCCCTCGCCCTGAATGCCAAAGTCTGCGCCGCTGAGTTTGAGCAATTTCCCGGGATAAATTGAAAAGCCGCTGCCGCCGATAACGACGGTGCATGGATGGGCACGGCGAATGGCGTCACTCAGCGCGGGCAGTTCGGCGAAATAAACTTCCTGTTGGCGGACGAGGATGTTGTCAATATTGCGAAGGGAGATGCCGACGAAATCAGGCTGATAGCGCCGCAACACTTCCTCAAGCGGCTGCGGCTCCGCGAGAAGGTCAAAGAGCCGCGTTTCGTGACCGGCCCGGCGCAAGGCAGCGTTGAGATGGGCGAGACCGAGCGGAAATACCGGATCAGGTGTTGAGCACCGATTGGCGTTGATGAGGAGAATCCTTTTTGCCATGGCCAACCTCAACCGGTCACGGGCGCGCGTTCCGTGGTGGTGGGACTGGCCATGCCGTTTCGGTAATAGTCCGCCAAGCCCTGCCGGGAAGGAGTCAGGCCCTCCGCCTCGATGGCGGCTAGCACGCGCTCCTCCGTCATGATGAAACGCTCCCGTTTATAAATGATATAATCTTCGCGCATTCCGTCCGGCGTCAAATTGATGGTGACCAGGTTTGCCCCGGCGCGCAAGCCTCGACGGTAGCCGTCCCCTTCAACGAGATTGAGCGCGCTGACGGCGGGAATCACCCACTGGGACCTCATCAATCGCAGAGCCGCAATGCCGTTGAAAGTCCAACCGGACGGGGCCGCCGTGGCGCTGGCCAGGGGCGTAGCGTCGCCGGGGATGAAGGGGCTGAGGCTGCATCCATGAAGGGGCAGGGAGTCGGCCAATTGCAAATCCGCCGCCAAATTGCGTGTAGTCTGGCCGGGCAGGCCGGCGATGACGCCCGAGCTGACAAACCACCCGCGAGCGGCCAGCATGCGGATGTGGCGCAGCCGTTCCGGAAGCGAGCCGGGGGCGTGGAGGGCGTTGTAGCGGCGGGCATCGCCGGCTTCGAACTTCATGATGTAAAGGGCGGCGCCAGCCTCCTGTAACGCATCGTACAGTTGCGGCGTCAAAGTTCCGAGACAAAGGCTGACGCCAAGGGACGTGTCGCGGCGGAGCGTTTCCAGCAACGGCAACACCACTTCACGCACCACCAGCGGGTCCTCGCCGCTTTGGATATTCACGTCCGTAACGCTGGGGGGGAGGTGATGGACGAGCAGTTCGGCAATTTGCTCGTGACGGGCGCGGAAACGATGCAGGGTGCGGTTGTCGCGGCGCATGCCGCAATAGGCGCAATTCTCGCGGCAAAAATTTGAAATCTCGACGACGGCGCGCACGAAGACATTCCGGCCAAAGACAGCCTGCCTGGCTTGTGCGGCGGCGGCATGCAGCTCGACCTGGCGGATTCCGCGGGCTTCCAGATCGGTTTCATTCGGCAGATAACCATGCGACTGCACGATTTAATTAACTACAGGAGCAGGCATGAGGCAACTTTCTTTTCGTCCTCCTGAAAAACTGAGCTTGATTGCGGATTATGAAAATGTTGACATGCGGGGAACGCTTTTATGAAACCGTACATTATTTGCTTCATGATGAGCTCGGTGGATGGGCGCATCAAACAGAACAACTGGCCGTTGAGAAACCCGGGGCGGATTTATGAGAAGCATGCCGCCAAAATCAAGACGGACGGCTGGATTGTTGGACGCATCACGATGGAGGAATTTTCCAGCAAAAAATCCCGGCGCAAGCGTCCCGGCAAATTCAACGTTCCCGAAGGAGATTTCGTCGGCAAATACAATACGAAAACATTTGCGATTGCCATTGATCCGCACGGGAAGCTGAATTGGGAATCCAACATGGTCGATACCGAGCATGTCATCTCGGTCCTGACCGAACAAGTTTCGGGCGAATACCTGGAGTATCTGCGCTCGCGAAATGTGTCCTACATTTTCGGCGGAAAGACCTCGCTCGATCTGAAGAAGGTTTTGAACAAACTGGCGGCGAGGTTTCCGATTAAACGCCTGACGTTGCAGGGCGGCGGCGGCGTAAATGGCTCGTTTCTGAAAGCGGGCTTGATTGATGAGTTGCGACTTTTGGTTTGCCCGGTTGCGGATGGGGCGACGGGAGTCCCGACGGTGTTTAATGCGGAGGGGGGCTATACCGGGCGGAAGGCTGGCAGCCTGAAACTTCGTTCGGCCAAAATCGTGAATAAGGATTTTGTCATGCTGCAATACATGATTGATAAAGATGCGTGAAAAGATTGCGGTTGGCACGGGATTGGCGCAAAAATGCGGCATAGAACAGAACGCACCCATTTCCCATCCGGAGGGCCATCCTGATGAAGCGCACATGGCCCGGCTGGTTCTGTTTTCGTTTTTGGTCATGTTCATCGCGGCGCGCGTAACGGTGTATCTCATCATGGATCACAGGATACCGGACCTGTATTTGCACCTGGGTGGAAGCCATATTCATCATTTGAATTACGGCATTTTCCTGCTGGTCGCGGTGGGCGCTTTTCTGCTGTTTCGTGATCCGACGGGACGGACCTTGAAGGTCTGCGCTGTCGCTTACGGGATTGGACTGGCGTTGACCTTTGACGAATTTGGCATGTGGGTGCGGCTGGACGGCTCAACTTATTGGCAGCGCGCCAGCATGGATGCCGTGGGGGTGCTGGCGGCGGTGCTGGGTCTGCTGGCCTACGCGCCCGAGGTGAAACGGTTCCGGCCCCGTCACTGGTGGAGCGCTGCTTTGCTGCTGGTTCTGGTGCCGCTGTTTTTCGCCATGATGATGACTTCCTCCAAGTATGCCCAGAAACAGCTTGGCCCATTTTTCGACCAGATCGAAGCGGGACAGCCGAAATAAACCGCGCCTTTGCCCTCGGTTTATTTGTTGAACCGGAAATTCACCACATCGTAGTCCTGCACCACGTAAGTTTTCAATTCCAGCCGGACTTTGCCGGCGCGCTTGGCTTGCGTCTCTCCGCCTGCTTCCGCGAAGTCAGCGAAGCCAATGACCTCGGCGCGGATGAAGCCCTTCTGCATGTCGGTGTGGACGGTGCCGGCCGCTTCCCAGGCCGTAGTGCCGGCGCGGATGGGCCAGGCGCGATTCTCCTTGCCGCCGACGGTCAGGAAGGAAATGTAGCCGCTTTCGGCGAAGGCCCGCAGCAGCAGGGCGTCCGGTGCCGCCAGATCCGCCTCCTCCGCAACCACCACGGGGCGGTTGGTGACAAAGGCGTGCGCTGCAACCGCCGCCAGGTCCTCTGCGGTCAATCCCAGCTTCGAGACAGGCGTTTCGCTGACCAGCCCGTCGGCCATTTTTTGCAGAACTTTCTTTTCCGCTTCGCCCGCATCCCGTCCGAGCCGGGTCTCGACAAAATCCAAGTCCTTCATCAGCAGATCGCTCAAAGCGGCGCGGCTGGTGAGAATGGCATCGCAAACTGCCATTTCCTTGTCGCTGGCGAGAACCACCTGCGCATAAGACTTTTTTTGCGCCTCAACCAGTTGATGCGCCTGGTCCAGGCGGGGGTCCTTGATGTTGTGGTTGCCCGCCGGGATGCTGGTGATGCCAAAGAGGCAAATTTTCATGGTCAGTGCTTAGTGTGCGGCGCGCGGGAGGTCAAGTAAGAAGTATGAATTAAGAAGTAAGAAAATTGAAAAACAGCCATCCATCCCTTCGAATTCTTCCTTCTCTTTTCTTAATTCTTGCTTTCCAAAAACTCCAGGGCGGCTACTTTCATTGATCTCGTGGATTGGTCCCATCATTGCGCCGCGGTGATTCCGTGCTTCAACGAAGCGCCGCACGTCGAAGCAGTCATCACTGAAGTCCGCCGGTATTTGCCCCGCATTATCGTGGTGGACGACGGTTCCACCGACGGCACCGCCCGCAGGGCGAACGCCGCGGGCGCGGAAGTCATTCGGCAAAGGCGCAATGGCGGCAAAGGCTGTGCGTTGCGAGCAGGCTGGCGTCACGCCCGTCACCTGGGTTTCACCTGGGCGCTGATGATGGATGGCGACGGCCAGCATGGGCCGGACGACATCCCAAAATTCTTTACCTGCGCCGAAACAAAAACCGCAACGCTCATTGTGGGCAACCGCATGGAAAACGCCTCTGCCATGCCGTGGCTGCGCCGCCAAGTGAACCGTTGGATGAGCCGGCGGCTCTCCAGACTCTCGGGCGCGCGCCTGCCGGATTCCCAATGCGGCTTCCGCCTGGCGCATCTAGGGACGCTGGCCGCGCTGCCACTGGCCGGCCGCCGGTTTGAAATCGAATCGGAGACGCTCCTCGCCTTTCTTGCCGCGGGGCAAGTGGTCGAGTTTGTGCCCATCGAAGTCATTTACGAATTAAACCGGAGCAAGATCAGCCCTTTGTTTGACACCTGGCGCTGGGTCCGTTGGTGGACGGCCCAAACTGCTGTTGGCCAGTAACCATGGACACCCTTTCTCCAATCGAACCCGGGAAGCTCAGGCGGCATCTGCTGCGCAAGGCGCTGACACTGGCGGTCGTGACGGTGGTGTTCGGGTGGTTTTACGGTTGGGCTTCACCCTGGGCATTTCCCAAGGACCGCGCTGCTGATTTCAAATACGGGGTTTTGCACGGCGCGCTTATGCCGATCGCGCTTCCCAGTTTGGTGATGGGGGAGAATGTGGCAATATACGCAAACGACAATTCTGGCCGCGGCTACAAAATCGGTTATATCTGTGGCATCAATCTTTGCGGGCTGCTCTTTTTCGGGCTCGCCTTCCGGAGGCCTACATCAACCAGCTCCGGTAAATCTCGATAATATCCAATACCCCGCCGGCCCAATAATGATTCCGCGGCAGGGAGAACGTCCTTGTTTTGTGGTCGAACGACAACGTTGCAGGCTTTTTGGTATTGTTCGGGTCGCAGGCCTGGAAATCAATGCCGCGGACGGTCACCGCCGCATCGAACAGAATCATGCTGTGATTGATGGTGAGCGAGGGAATTTTTACCAAATGAATGATCGGTGGGACGTTTCGTTTAAGCGCCGCGAACAAAGACGCGGCAGTGCGCGCTTGATGGGCGCGGGAAATCGGGAACACCATCCGCCAATGGCTTCTCAAAATATAGGACCTCCATGCCCCGCCGCATTCGGTTTTCAACAACGAAGCGCGCGCCGCGCTGAATTCCCGCAGGCTCGCATAGCCGGGGATGACGATTTGTTGATCGGGCAGGCAGGGCTGGCGCGGATTGCGCGCCACGACTTCGCAAATGAGCCGGCGGCACGTTGGGTCATCGGGCGCGATTTGGCTTGCGTTAAAACGGGCATGATAGAAAAATTGGCGCGCCGCGCGGGTCAACACAAAACAACGGTGCCCGTAGGCCGGCTTCGGTTCGCGCCGGCCGAAAGTGGTTTTCCCTGAAACGTCGTCAAAATGGTATTCCCAGAACGTTTCGTTCTCGAAAGCAAAGCTGTCCCGTTCGAACTCAAATCGGCGCAGCGCGGTGGCCTGGCAATTATTCGGCATAAGCAATTGGCTTGCGCAACAAATTAGGGTTGTATTAGTCCCCTTGGCAATGCTTTACGAACGATGGCATGAAACGGTGAAGGCGAGGCACAATGACCTTGCCTTGCGCGATCTTGCCTCCAACCGGCACTGGACTTTCGCAGAGTTGTTCGCCGCCGGCGAAGCGCGGCCGGCGGACGCCGCGGAAATCGTCTGTCCGCAAGGCCATTCGCCCGAGTTCATTACCTCGCTGATAGCCGCATGGCGCACCGGCAAAATCGCCTGCCCGCTCGAAGCGGGGCAAACCTCGCCGGACATTGTGTCCCCCGGTAAGGAATGCGCGCATCTGAAATTGACCTCCGGCACGACCGACACACCGCGGCTGATAGCCTTTACCGGGGAGCAAATCGCCGCCGACGCCGCGCAAATCGTTTCCGCCATGGGGTTGCGCCCCGATTGGCCGAATCTGGGCGTGATTTCTCTGGCCCATTCCTACGGTTTCTCCAATTTGGTGCTGCCACTGTTGCTGCACGGCATACCGCTGATCCTCGCGCCGGCGCCCCTGCCGGAGATCATCCGCCGGGCAGCGTCGCAGGAGACCGGCATGACCCTGGCGGCCGTGCCTGCTTTGTGGCGGGCCTGGCACGAAGTCGCTGCCATTCCCGCCCAAGTGCGGCTGGCCATTTCCGCCGGCGCGCCGCTGCCGTTGAACTTGGAGCAATCGGTGTACGCAACGTCTGGAATCAAAATCCACAATTTTTACGGTGCATCCGAATGTGGCGGCATCGCCTACGATGCGGGAGCGGCGCCGCGGCCGGACGCCTCCTTGGTTGGCGCCCCTCTGCCGGGAGTGAGCCTGTCCCTGAACGACGAAGGCTGTTTGACGGTTTGCAACAGGGCCGTGGGCCAAACCTATTGGCCCCATGAATCGGCATCGCTGAACGCAGGGCGATTTCAATCGAACGACCTGGCCGAACTTAAAGATGGGCTTGTTTTTCTGCGGGGCCGCGCGGGGGACCAGATCAACGTGGCCGGACGCAAGGTGTCGCCGGAGACAATCGAGCGGGCACTGCTGTTGCATCCGCTGGTACGCGATTGCGTGGTCTTTGGCGCGCCTGAGGGCGACTCCGCGCGGACGGAGACGATTGTAGCGCTGGTGGCATCCACCTCGGGCGAAGCCGATTTAA
Source organism: Verrucomicrobiota bacterium (assembly GCA_050014435.1). Taxonomy (GTDB): domain Bacteria; phylum Verrucomicrobiota; class Verrucomicrobiia; order Limisphaerales; family Palsa-1400; genus DASRLE01. Next base: position 12,389 of record JBEKDI010000107.1, read on the forward strand.
GGCAGTTTCTTTTGGGTGTGTTGCCGTCGTGGCAGGTGCCGCGCCGATGGCGAATTGTCGAGTCACTCCCCGCCAGCCCACGCGGAAAAATTTCCCGCGCGGAATGCCGGGCCCAATTCATGGGCTGACGTCGCCGCTCAAAGTCAATTGTGCCTGCAGCACCAGCTTGCCATCGACCCTCCCGCTGGCTTCGGCCTGGATCAAATTGCCGAGCCGTCCAATGACCCGCGCCTCCAGTTGCACAACATCTCCCGGCCGGGCCGCGCCGGAAATCTTGACACTGCGCAACGCCGCCAGTTTCAAACCCGGCAGCGGCGGAATGACCGGATCGCTTTGCGCCACCACCCCGGCGAGTTGGGCCGCCGCCTCCACGAGCAGCACGCCGGGAAAAATCGGGTCGCCGGGAAAATGTCCGCGCAGGAACGGCTCGTCGCCGCGGACGCGATATTGCCCCGCGCCTTCCCGGCCCGGCGTCAGGCGCGAAACCTCGTCCAGGAAGCGAAACTCCGGCCCATGGGGCAGGAATTCAAGCCCGTTTTGACCTGAGTGGCCGGGATTCATTTGGCAAAAGGCTCGGTGACCGTGAAATCCGCGGGTGCGGTCCATTGGAACAGCTTTTCGTCCAGGGGCGCGTTGATCACGATGTTGGAAAAGTCATTCCGCATCCGCGAACCATCCGTAAAGATCAACATTGTTCCGGTCAGGGAGAAATCATTGGTGGCCAGCATCACGCGCATTTCGGGCATCATCTCTCGCGCGCCGGCGCTGCGCGGCTGGAGGGCCAGCAACCATGTGCCGTTGGTTTCCACGAGGGATTGGAGCTGAAATTGCGCGTCAAATTCCGCGCGGGTGCCCGGAAAACCGGCGTCCAAAAGCGACATGGCATCGCGCCACTCGCGCGGCGCGGCCGCGCCCAGGGGATAATGCTCGGCGCGTTTGAGGCGCGGATAAATGACGAACATGTCGTTCGCGTGCCGCAGGGCGATGGTTTGCGGCGGCCGGCCCAGCTCCCAGTGAAATTGATTGGGCGGCTCAAACCACAAGCGGCCGGGGGCGGTCAGTGGTTGCACGAGGGTCTTGAGCGCGCGCGTTTGCACGAAGTCCGCGGACAGGCTGTGGACGCCTGCCTGGGCCGCGAACCAGCGCTCCATGACGGCGTTGGTGTCCGCCGCGCGCAAATTCGCCGCCCCCAGGAGGCACAGGGCCGCAACGCCAATGGCGCAAGAGGGCGTCAAGCGCCGTTCGACGGCGGCCAGATGGAAACGAAATGATACCATTGCGTAATATGTTGTTTGATGGCGGGTTCAAAGACACGCATAATTTCCTGCGTCAACCGGATGCGGGCGGCCCGATTGCCGATTATGGCCCGGTCGTAAGGAATTTCCGGCTGGATTTCCCCCGCGTAACCTTCGTCCGTCCGCACGATGACGGATGGCAGGATGGCGCAGCCGGAGGCGCGCGCCAATTCGGCCGCGGCAATGGAGGCGGAGAAAGGCCGGCCAAACAAATTGACGGCGACGGCGGTGCTGGGGGCGGGGCGGTCCATGAGCAATGCCACCGTGGCGCCTTCCTGCAGGCGTTTGACAATCTCAATGAAGGCGAAGGCGTCCTCGCCCACCACGATGGTTTCGACGCCGCGGGACGCGCGCGCGGCCTGGCGCAACGCGGTGAGGCGCGGATCGGGTTCCGGCTGTGTCAAGACGAGCAACTTGATGCCCTTGCGAGGGAGAAAAGCGCCGCCCATTTCCCAATTGCCCAGATGCGGTGTGACGAGAAGGACGCCCCGCCCACGCCCCATGGCCGCGCTGTAAACCTCCCATCCCTTCCACCGCATCACCCAGCTTTCCAGGGGCACTCCGCTTTCGTAACGCCAGAGATCGGCTATTTTGAGTGCAAACTGGGTGAAAAGGGCGCGGGCGGCGCGGGCAGCCGACTCGTCATCCTGCACCACGGGGCGCAGATTTTGAATCACGACCTTGCGGCGATGACCGGCCAGCCGCCAGTAAATCGCCGCGCCGCATCTGGCGAGCGAGCGCCCCGCGCCGGCGGGGATATGACGGGCCAGAGCCAGGCCTATTTTCCAAACGACACCACGGTAGAGCTGGGAGGGCGCGGGCGGCTCCGGCGCGGTCAGGTCCTGCTTTTGGCCGCCCACGATTTTCCACCAAACCGGCAGCAGAAAAATCGAGATCAACAGGTTACACGCCAGTCCGGTGGCGCAAACCAGTCCCAGGCTGGACATGCCGGCATTGCTTGAGAACCCCAGGGAACCAAACGCCGCCACCGCCGCGCCGCCGCAAAGCAACAAGGCGCGCCCTACGGAGTGGCGGGCCGCTTGCAGGCTGCCGCCGTGGCGCCGCAGCGCCAGTTGCATGAAAAGGCTGTAGTCCACACCCGTGCCGAGCAGCAGCGGCAGGGCCATGAGATTGAGCACGTTCCACGACCAGCCAGCCAGTTTCATCATCGCCAGGAGGCAAAAACCGCTCAGCAATAAAACGCCCAGGCTGAGGCATATCTCCGCCATGCGGCCAAAGGCCAGCCAGAGGGAAAGCAGAACCAAGGCGCCCATGGGCGGAAGCATCTTCCACATATTATGTTTTACAACATCGAGCACCGCCCGCCCGAGCAGGCTCCAGCTCGAAAGTTGGATCCCTTCCGCCGCGAGTGGGCCGCCGGCGCGGGCCAGGGTCGCGGCATCCACCGTGCCCGGAGCCGGGTAAAGAAATCCCGCCGCAAAAAAGCCTTGGGGATCATGGGCGGAGATTTTCTCAAAAATCCATTGGCTGGCGGCGTTGGTTGGCCAAAAGACATTGGTTGTGGCCGCAGCCTGGCGCCACGTCTCCAGGATTTTCCCGCTCAGGGCGAGGGCGTCGCCGGTGAATCCGTTGGACAGCGCCGCCGTTTTCAATGCGTCCGCTTCGCCCGCCAGACGCCGGGCTGTGGCGCGGTTGGCCGACTGCATATCGGGCCGCGGCCAGAGCGCGTCGGGCAGGGTGAAGCCGGTCAGCAGATGCTGGGAAGCCGCGTTGTCGAGCGCTGGTTTTATGGCGTCGAGCCGGCGCGCAACTTCGGATTCATCACGGCCGGAAACGACCAGCCAGAGAGGCTCCTGGTTTTGGCTGAGGTTTTTCTGAACAGCTTCGAGCGCGGCGTAGGCTTGACTATGGCGGGGTTCCATGGCGCGGCTGCTGGCATCCATTTTGGGCCAGCCGAAAGACAGGACGGCGGCGGAAAAAACCATCAACGCGCCGGTGGCGGCGAAAACCAGTTTCGCGCGCAACGGATTCAGGGCTTTTGCGTCGGGCATCTCTTTTGCGCCGGATGGGCGGGGGGCCCGCAGCGCCATTCGGTCGGGAAACAGGGGCGGCAAAAACGCCATAATCATGACCAGGGCCGAAAGGGCAATGCCAATGGCAACGAGCGAGCCGAGTTGGGCCAAACCAGGCAGCCCGCCAAAGTTCAACGCCAGAAAGGCTGAGATGGTGGTGGCGGCGGCCCAAAAGATGCTCGGCGCAATGGCGCGGCGGATTTCCGGCACCGAAAGGTCCGGATAAGCCAGCGCCTCCTGGTAATGCACCACCGCATAATCCACCGCGAGGCCCAGCAGGATGGCCGCAAAGCCCATGCTGACGACGTTGATCGCGCCCAGAATCAAGCTGCCAAGCGCGAGCGTTCCGCCCAAAATCAGCGCGAGCAACGTCAGCAGCCACAACATCGGCTTCCAGCGCCGGTGCGCCAGCCAAAATAAAATCGCAATGATGAGGGCCGTGCCGCCGACCGACAGAATGACGTCGTGTTTCATGCCGGCGGAAATTTCAGCGACAAAAGCGGGACGGCCCGTGTAACCGAGTTGGACGTGGCTCGACGGAGGGAGCGAGTTTTGCGCAATGGCCTCCACCGCGTCGAGCCACGCGATGCATTCGCGGTAACCGTCCAGGTCGCCGGCCGCCTTGACAAAGATAATGCGGAACGTCCCGTCGGAGGAGGCGAACATGCCTTGTCCTTGTCCGAACCCGGGCGCGGCGCCCGCGATGGACGGTGGTAAACGTGTCAGGCCAAACGGATCGTAGCTCAATTGGGCCATATCGCCGGGTGAAAGAGTCGTGGCCAGGCTTTCGCGCGTGGCGATGAGGACGCTGGCCAGGTTGCTTTCGGCCAGAGTGCCCGCCAGCCGGCTGAAGACTTCCGGCGGTTGGTTCAGCCAAAGATAACCGATCAATTCCGCCATTTGCTCGGGATGCTCGAGCCAGGGCGGCTGCCAGGTGGCGTCGGCCACGAGATTCGTTTCCTGGCGCAGCTTCGCGACGATGGATTGGGCGGCTGATTTTGCGGCGTCGGCGTCGGGTGCGCGCACGGTAATGATGAGTTGGCGCGCATTGGCAAAATGTTGCTGGTACAATTTAAGTCCCTGCACCGCTGGAATGCTTGAAGGAAGCAGACTCAGCACATCGGCGTCGAAGTGCAGCCTGGCCAATCCCGCCGCCATCGGAACGAGCAGCAAGGCCCACCACCAGCGAATCCACCCGTGTTTCATGGAAAAAATACGCCCTCCAAAACTTCGCCGGTGCGCCGGTTCTCCAGCCGCCAGGAATTGTCCGGCCTGCGCGTGAATTTCCAGGGGCGGGCCGGCTCGGCGCCACCGAGCGCGCCAGGCAATTGGAACCAGGCGAACCGCGACGGCGGCCCTCCCCGGCCACTCCACGTATGCTGCCCGCCTCCGAATTCAATCTGCCACGCGCCATTCGCCGCCTGCGCTGTGGCCAGCGTAAATGGGGTTTTGGAGAACTGGACAAAATAACTCCCGCAGGCGTTTGTTGCCAGCAACAGATCGCCAGCCAGTTCAGGGCGGTCTTTGGACGGCTTCCAGACGGCCTGGCCTTGTTGCAACCGCCAGCCCGGGGAGGAAAAATCAGCGGGCGGCAGAGGAGGGGACGTGCGGCACGAGACGCAGAGGACCAGCGCGAGAACCGCGCCGCCTGAAAGAACAGGGCGCGACAGGTGTGCGGCCAAAATAAATTGAAGGCTCCAGTTCAAACCTTTTCTGGGTGCGGCATGAGATTTGACCGCATCCCGCCTCCCAAATCCCGTTCAAAATCGAGTGTCCGGCTCATTGCTGACACTTTGATACTAACCCACTTGTGCTTACCATCAAGCGCAACTTGCCATCGCTTAATAGAACCCAATTATCCCCATTCGGCGGCCCCGCAACTATTTCCTGTCGCAAATCCCATTAGCCTTCACGACCCTTCGCGGTTCGCCTGAGTGAGCAGCTTCATTATGCCTATGATGCGGCTGGAAACGTGCAATATCGCACCAACAACACCTTGGTCCAAGCCTTTGGCGTGAACAAATTAAACGAGTTGACGGCGGAAACGAACAGTGGCAGCCTGACCGTGATGGTCACCACGACTCCAGCGGCGACAAGCGTCACGGTGAATGGCAGCAACGCCGTGCTCTACGGGGACAGCGCCTTTACGGCCACGAACATGCCGCTTACTACGACTTATACTGCGGTCGCCTCTGACACTTATGGCCGTTGGGCAACCAACACCGTCTCCGTCAATTTGGCGACGAACATCACCTTCCAATACGACCTCAACGGGAACCTGACCAATGATGGGTTGCGCAGTTTCGCTTACGACGACGAGAACCAATTGATTCAGGTGTGGGTCCCGGGCCAGTGGTCATCTTCGTTCACCTACGACGGCAAGATGCGGCGCAGGATTCGTCAGGAATTTACATG
>JBEKDI010000108.1:0-17869 GCA_050014435.1 Verrucomicrobiota bacterium
GAATCGACGACGAGATTGGCGGAGACGTTGACGCTGTTGAGGACGTTGCCAACGTTGTGCAGGACGCCGGTCGCCACCTCCGCCATGCCCGCCTGGCGGGAGGCCACCATCAGTTGTTGGTGCGTGTCTTCCATCTTCAATTCCAAATGCTTGCGCGCCGTGATGTCGCGGTACATCCAAATTCTTCCGTAATAGCGCCCATCTTTGCCAATCACAGACGAGGAGTAACGGTCCAGCACCGTGCCATTCTTGAGTTCGATTTCACGGCGGTCAGTTTCATTCGGGTTGGCGTACAAATAGTTGATCTGCGCAAGGAACCCTCTTGGATCCCTGGCCTTGTTCATGAGGTGGGCGGCCAGTTCCGCGTCGTCATTTCCTTCGACGAGCTGCGGTGGGATTTGCCACAGATCGATCGTCTGCTGATTTTGCAGGATTTTCTTCCGCTCGCTGTTGACGACCAGGAGGCCATCGAGAGAAGACTCCACCAATGCTTCAAAGAAAGCGGTCTTCCAGAGGAGTTCCGTGTTCGCAGCCGCCAGTTCGCCGGTGCGTTCGCGGACTTTCAGCTCCAGCAGATCATTGGCTTCCTTGAGCCGGCGCTGCTTGCTTTCGGCCCGGTACAGCATCCAGCGATATATCAAGCCCAAACCGGCCAGTCCCAACAGGACGCACAGGACCAGAAACCACGCGGTTTGATAGAAGGCCGGCGGCAATTCCACGGAGAAGGAGTCCCCGGCGGCGTTCCAGACCCCGTCGCCATTGCAACCCTGAACGCGGAAAGAATACTTGCCGGGTTTCAAATTGTTGTAGAGCACCGTGTGCCGCCCCTCGGCATCGACCCAGTCGCTGTCGAAACCTTCCAACTGATAGCGCAGCCTGGCTTTCTGGGGCGCAATGTAGCTCAAGATCGCGAACTGGAACTCCATCTTTCCCCCGCCCACGGGCAGGGCGAGGGCTTTCCGGTCCTTCACCTCGACGCCGTTGATGCGGATTTGTTCGATATACACTGGGGGAACCACCCTGTTGCGGAAAAAGTGTTCCGGGTCAATCATGGCCAGACCTTGGGGATTGGGGAACCAGATGCGGCCGTCCACCGTCTTGGCGGCCACCGGCTCCCGTTTGTTATGGCCGGTGAATTTCATCGATTCCAATCCGTCGAACATCTGGCACTCGATGCGGTTGGTTTTGCCGTCCGCGAAGTCATTCAAGCTCTGCCGGCTGGCCCGCATGATGCCGGCGATGGAATCCATCCAAAAAATCCCCTGGTTGTCGGGGACAATCTCGAAGACATTATCATCGCCCAAGCCCTGCTTGGTGGTGATGTTTTTAAGCTGGTCGTTCTTGATGCGGGCGATGCCGCCATCCGATCCCGCCCAAATCGCGCCATCCACGTCTTCGAAAACGCAGGAGACATTATTGTCGGCCAGGCCCTCCGCAGTGGACCAGCGCCGCACCACACCGTTTTTAATGCGAAATATGCCATTGTTGCAGGCCGCCCAGATGGCTCCATCGTGTGCGCGGCACAAATTGAAGATCCAATAGTAAGTCGGTTCCGCGCCACCCGCATAAACGAACGGAGTCATCCGCCTGTTCTGGATGCGATTGAGTTTGTCGCCGGTGGCCACGACAAAGCCATCTGCGTCTTCCACCATCCCGGTGGGCCAGATTTGGTTGGTGTAGGTCATCACAACCTTTCCGCCGGAAAGCACTACCAATCGTTTTTGGTCATCCGTCAGGTAAAGATCGCCGTTCCTGGCCTCGAATGCCCGCTTGAACCATGTCTGGCGCAGCGATTCATTCTTGGTGAAATCCGTGGCCCTCTGACCGTCAAAATAGGCCATGCCCTTTTCAGTCGTAACCCAAAGCCCTCCCTTCCGCGCGGCGGAAGCGGAGACGACCGAGCTGGACGGTAACCCTTCGCGGTCTGAGTAAATCGGGAATTTCACGTCCGTGATCTGGCTCAACCCGTTTTCTGTGCCAACCCAAAGGCTGCCTTCGGTGTCTTCATAAAGGCTCGTGATGGCATCGCTCACCAAACCATCCGTTTTCCGCAGCCACGTGTACTGGCCGTTCTCGTAGCGTGCCAGACCGGATCCGAGGGTTCCGACCCATACGACGCCATGACTATCCACCAGGATGGAATGGACTTCGTTGTATAAGGCAGGGATTTGGATGGGTTGGAATTTAGAATCGTAGCAAAGCAAGTTATTCCCGGTGCCAACCCAAATCCGGCCGTCTGTGCCCTCCACCACCGAGAAAATGTTATTCTTCTTCAGTGATTCATCCGGGAAGGGAATCAGCCTGTCGTTCTGCCAGTATGACAATCCCCGCTCGGCTGTTCCCATCCAGACGCGCCCGCCGGCGCCTTCCCAGAAGCACAAAACAACGTTGGCATAATTCGTATCAAAGAAGGTTTCCTGGGGCTTCCCCTTGACCCATCGGCCCATCCCTGGGTCCGACCCCGTCCAGACGGCCCCATTCGTCGCTTCGAAAACCGTGGTGGAATTGACGCTTGTCTGGGCCCATCTTTCGTTCTCGATGGGGAAAAACTTCTGGCCGTCGTAGAAGCCAAAATGCCCGCCGCTGACGGATACCCACATACCGTCGTCCCTGGCCCTGCAGAGACTCTTGACTTGCTGGCTTTGCCCATCGGGCAGGGGAATGTTAACCAGCTTGAACTCAACCCCGTCAAACCGGACCATTCCCTTTTGGGTGCCGAGCCAGATGTAACCGTCCTTGGTCTGGACGACGCCGGTGATGAGATCAGCCGGCAGGCCGTTCTGGCGGGTCCAGTTCTGGCAATTATACTGATAGACAGTTTTTGCGGGATCCAAGGCAAACAAGGATCCGGCCGAGAGGAGCACGGCGCACACGAGCGCGGTTTTCCTCAACCACGGTTTCAACCAGTTCATTCCACTAATTAATTATGCACCTGCTGCTTCCCGAATATCGGCAGAAACGGGTCTAGCCTTAAGCCATTTGACAACCCCGCGTTTGCCCTCTATAAGGTGGATGGCCGATTAACTGAAACCGCTAATTCAAACAGACTAAATTTATGCCTATCAAAGTTGGTTCAAAAGCGCCGGATTTCACCCTCAAATCCAAGAACGCCGCTGGCTTGGCGGACGTCAAGTTGAGCGACAATTTCGGCAAGAAAAACACCGTATTGCTCTTCTTTCCCGCCGCCTTCACCGGCGTTTGCACGAAGGAAATGTGTGAGATTTCCGCCGGCATGGGCGAGTATTCCACCCTCAATGCCGCCGTCATCGGACTGAGTGTGGACACCCCCTTTGCCCAGGAAGCGTGGGCCAAACAGGAGAAAATCAACATCACTTTGGCCAGTGATTTGGACAAAAAAGTCATCAACGATTACGATGTTGTCTTCCCCAACCTGGCCGGCATCGGCGCGACCGCGGCCCGCGCCGCCTTCGTCATCGACAAGCAGGGCGTCGTGCAATACGCCGAACAAACGCCTTCGCCAAAAGATTTGCCGGACTTCAATGCCGTGAAGAAGGCCCTGGCCAAGCTTGGCTGAAGCTGCGTCCCTGACCAGCCGTTATAGTCCTGTGTGGCAGGTTTCCATTTCCACCACGCCCCAGGCTGAAGAGGCCGTCGCGTGTCTGTTGGAGCGGCATTTCCGACAGCCGGCTTCGACCTATTGTGACGAGGCGACAGGCGCAAGGACCGTTTCCATCTACCCCCAACGCCTGCCGCCGATTCAAACCGTGCGCGCCCGTCTGCGCGACGCTTTCGGCCGGCTCAGGGATTGCGGGCCGGATTTTGGCGCGGGAAGAATCACCATCAAGTCGTTGCCGCGCCAGAATTGGGCCGAATCCTGGAAGCGGCACTTCAAACCCATCGAAATCGACCGCTTCCTCCTCATCAGGCCTGCTTGGAGCCGGCGCCGCGCGCGCCAAGGGCAACGAGTGGTCATTTTGGACCCGGGCCTGAGCTTCGGCACCGGGCACCACCACACCACCTTCTTTTGCCTGCAACAGCTCGCCCGCTGCCGCCACCCCGGGCAGGACCAGTCCTTCTTGGACATTGGAACCGGCTCGGGCATCCTGGCCATCGCCGCCGCCAAACTGGGCTATTCCCCCATCGAAGCGTTCGACAACGACCCTGCTGCGGTCCGCGTCAGCCGACAAAACGCCAAAAAGAACCATGTCCAGCATCGTGTTTGGCCACAGCGGCGAGATTTGACCACGCTGAAAGACACCCACCCAAGAAACCCTCATGGCTACGACGTTATTTGCGCCAATTTGGCCTGTAATTTGCTCACTTCTGCAACATCGAAAATATGCGGCAAATTGAATCCAGGCGGACAGTTGATTGTCGCCGGCATACTGCGGCGGGAGTTCGCTGAAGTCGTGAAAACGTTGCGCGGATTTAATTTGACATTGCTGGATTCGATGAACGATAGGTACTGGAAGTCAGGGAAGTTCGTCTTATAGTGTGCATGACCGGGACGGCGCTGGGAGAACGCCGCCGTTCTGAAGGCCATGCGAGTGACGGCGCAGCCGGCCGTCGAGGGCAGTTGCGCCGCGAAGTAATGAAAGAATAGAGTATGACTAAAACGTGGCTCTTGATTCAGGATACACTTCAGAACGCCAAACATCCCTTCCGTCAGACGGAAAACAGACCTGCCAAAGCAAAGAAGAATCGATACGAACGACGCAAAATCCGCGAACTCCTGCGCCTGGGCGACTGGGGCAGCGAGTTGGAAGCATAGTCGGATCCGCCAATAAAATCAGCGCCCTGCCAGTCAGTGTGTTGTTGTCTCCCTGAGAGTTTCCCGGAGACGGCGTAATTTGGGAAAGCGTTTCCCGCCTCCTGGGTTCGTTCGTTTGTCGCTGGTTTACTCCGAAGACTTTCGGGGCGGGTTAGTCGGATTACTTCATTCGTCATTTTCCGCAATACCCATTGGCTTTGAACCAATCGATGGCCTCCGCGAAGGCTTGGCGCGGCGGCGTTTGCGGCAGGCCCAACTCCCTGATGGCCTTGGCCGGGTTGAAAAACATCTTGTACTTCGCCATACGCACCCCTGCCAGAGGGGCTTTGGGTGCTTTGCCGGAAATCGCCGCGGCCATTTCGTTGACATACGCCGCCATCAGTGCCACAAAATGAGGCACCCGCAGCTTCGGCGCGGGCACGCCGCTCAACTCCTCCAGCACCGTCAGCGTCTCGCCCATCGTCCAATTACCCCCGGCATTGCCCAAAATATAACGCTCCCCGACCCGTCCTTTCTCCGCCGCCAGAATCTCCCCCGCCGCCACGTCCCGCACATGCACCCAATTCAGACCTGTATCCAGATACGCCGGCATCCGCCGGTTCAAAAAATCCACTATCACCTGCCCGGTCGGCGTCGGCTTCACATCCCTCGGCCCGATCGGCGCGCTCGGATTCACAATCACCACCGGCAACCCTTTGCCGACCAACTCGCGGGCCACGACTTCCGCCTGCCATTTCGACCGCTTGTAATGATTGCTCATCTGCGACCCGCTGACCGGCGTCGCCTCGTCCGTTGGCACGACTTCTCCGCCGCTCCGGCCGGGCAGCGCAATGCATCCCACTGTGCTGGTATAAACAATCCGCTGGCAACCCGCCGCCCCCGCCGCCTCCAGCACGTGCCTCGTCCCCTCGACATTCGCGGCGTACATCGGCCTGTAATCGCGCAACCAGAGATGATAACTGGCCGCCACATGAAAACACCATTCACATCCCTCCATCGCCTTCTCCAGGCACCCGCGATCCGAGATGTCCCCTTTAATCAGCTCGCAAGAAGCCCCGGCAATGCCGGGCAAATCCCCCCCTGACCGCACCAGCGCCCTGACCCGATGTCCGCGCCCAATCAGCTCATGCACCAGATTGCCGCCAATAAACCCCGAAGCGCCTGTCACGAAACAATTCATCGACCCAGATTAGACACAAAGGCAACCCGTCCGCCAAGCCCCAAGCAGATTTTTGGAAAAAAGAATCGACTTCCTCCAACGGTTGATGGATAAATAACGACAATTAGCTATGGCGAAAAAATTGCAGGCTTCGCGCAAAAAAGCCACACGGCAGGAATTGCGGGACTTGGACCAGGAGATTCTGTTCCTGGAAGGCGTGATTCGCCGCGACAAGGATTACGTCCAGGCGTTGCAGGTCCTTGGCGATGATTACACGCGCCGCGGCCGCTATGTGGAAGGGTTGAAGATAGACGAGCGGCTTTCCAAATTGCTTCCGGACGATTCGCTGGTCCACTACAATCTGGCTTGCAGCTATTCGCTGACGCGCCAGCTCGAATCTTCCATCGCAGCCTTGGATATTGCCATTAACCTCGGCTATCGGGATTTTAAATGGATGGCCCAGGACCCTGATCTGGAGAACTTGCGCGAAGATCCCGATTACAAAAGAATCCAGGCCAAAGTGCAGCAGATTCAGGTCAAGGCGCGCTAGGACGATTTGACCTCCCGGCGCTTTCGCAGGGCAGGCCGCCAATTTTATGAATGTCACCGTGAAAGGGCGCATCCGGCATTATCGCACGGTGGCCTTCGACACTCTGGCCAACGCCGTCCTGCTCATCGAACAACGCCTTCTGCCGCATCAATTCAAGATCGTGCCTGAGCCCGATTACCGCGCGACGGCGCGGGCCATCCGGGAAATGGTCGTGCGAGGGGCAGGGGCCATCGGTGCGACTGCCGCCTACGGGCTGGCCCAGGGCGCGCGTGCCTTTCGCGGCAACGATTCCCATAAATTCTCCGCGTATCTCGATATGGTCCAACAAACCCTCAAAGCTGCCCGGCCCACCGCGGTGGATCCTGTCAACGCCATGAATGCCGTGCGCGCTGCCATGCAGAACGGCGAGACCATCCAGGAACAGCAGGCGCTGGCCCTGGCCGCCGCAGAGGAATTTGCCAATGACGACGTCCGGCACTGCAAAGCCATCGGCCGACACGGGGCAAAGTTGATCTGCCGCAACAGCCGGATCCTCACGCACTGCAACGCCGGCTGGCTGGCGTTTGTTGACGTCGGAACGGCCACCGCGCCCCTCTACGCTGCGCAAAAAGCCGGCAGAAATTTTCACGTTTTTTGCGATGAAACCCGCCCCCGCTGTCAGGGCGCCACCCTGACCGCCTGGGAATTGGCCCAACAGAAGATTTCCCATCAAATCATTGCCGACAACGCCGCCGGCCATTTGATGCAACGGGGCCAGATTGATTTGGTCATTGTGGGCAGCGACCGCGTCCTTGGACGGACGGGGGAAATCGCCAATAAAATCGGCACCTACACCAAGGCGGTTTTGGCACGGCGCCACGGAATCCCCTTCTACGTGGCCATTCCCCTTTCAACCATTGACTGGACTCTGCGCTCGGGCCTGGACATCCCGATCGAAGAACGCAGCGAGGACGAAGTGCTGGGCGCTTGGGGAGCCAGAGGCAAATCGCCGGGTGTTTATGTGCGCATCGCCAACCCAAGCAGCGGCGCTCTGAATCCCGGCTTTGATGTGACGCCCCCGGAATTAATCACCGGCATCATCACCCCCGAAGGAATTTTCCGGCCCGGCGAACTGTGGACTCGCCGGAAGCGCCTGGGATGGACCGGTCCCGCGCCAAAAAGGAAACTTGCGCGGGGTGAAATTAAGGATACTTTTTTCGGAACGGCGGGGTAGCCAAGTGGTAAGGCACGGCTCTGCAAAAGCTGTATGCGTCGGTTCGATTCCGACCCTCGCCTCCAACTCCAAGTTGCACTTTTGCAACGGGTTGCAGATGCCAGAGGAGGTCAGTGCCAGTGAAAGTGCCAGTGAAATCATTACCGGGCTACTACTCAAAAACTACTCCGGTAAAACTCGGCAATCACTCGCGACGACGGGATTCGCAGCCCGTTTGGTGTAGCTGATACGCCCAAAGCCGCGTTCAGCCTCATAGCTTCGGACAAAACGTCTGAAACTATGAAACGTCGTTACATCCTCTACCGCCGCAAACGCGGCGGCATGTTCTACATCGAAGACACTGAAACCCGGAAGCAGGAAAGCACTGGCACGAGGAATCGCGCCGAGGCCACATCGCTGCTCAACGCCCGGAATGAATCCATCCGCCAGCCGCATCTGAATCTCCAGATTGCGAAGGCATACCTGGCCGGAACGGATTCAGGCGTCGCAACCCGGACCTGGCAACAAGCGCTTGATGCCATCATCGAGACCAAAAGCGGTTCAACCCAGGATCGCTGGCGACAGGCAGCCAAACAAGCCGCGTTGGACCTTATTCGCCATCGCGTCATTCTTGAAACGCAAGGCGAGCATCTGCTCGCCTGCCTCAAGGCGGGCACGGTCAGCACGAATGTCCACCTGCGGAAGCTCCACAACTTCTGCCTTTCCATGAACTGGCTGCCGTGGCCGATCATTCCCAAGCGTCTCTGGCCGGAAGTGCGCTTCAAGGAAAGACGTGCCATTACCATTGAAGAACATCAGCTCATCATTGGGCGGGAAAAGAACCCGGAGCGGCGCAGCTTCTACGAACTGTGCTGGCATCTCGGCGGTTCTCAAACCGACATCGCCAATCTCAAGGCGGAGGACATTGACTGGCCCAACCAAACCATCGCTTACAACCGGCAGAAAACCGGCAGTCTGGCCATGATTCATTTTGGCCCAGACATTGAAGCCATACTGCGACAAATGCCGGCAACCGGCCCGTTGTTTCCCTACCTGCAATCCGTTCGCTGTGGCGACCGCGCCACGGAATTCAAGCAACGATGTGATGGATTGGGCATCAAGGGTGTGTCCCTGCACTCTTACCGCTACGCTTGGGCGGAGCGGGCGAAAACATGCGGCTACCCGGAGCGGTTCGCACAAGAAGCCCTCGGACACAACAGCAAGGCCATTCACCGTGCCTACGCGCGCAAAGCGCAAGTCAGACTGCCCTCGTTGGAAAGCTACGAAAAGCAAAACACGGAAGGCCGCATCATTCCGTTGCTCCCGCCCTTGCCAAAGCCCGAAGCCAATGGTCACTCGTTTTCGGCGGCTGGTTAAGTGTCCGGCTTTCTAGGAATCGCCATAACCTTCTGCGCCAGTGATAAAAATAATTAAACTATTTTTCACCTTGCAAACATTGAATGAAAACGGTGTCGAAACTGAAAACCAGCCAAGTCGCCCCGCGTAAAATCAGCGTGCTTTTGTGTCAAGCGCCGGTGGCAACGGTGGTTTTGTTCAATGTTTGCAAGGGTTCGGTCACTCAATTCGCAGTTCAACAAAAGCGCGCCTGATAAAATAGTGGTGTCGTTGAATGAATCAGCGACGCAACCAGGAAAGCAAATT
The DNA here is from genome assembly GCA_050014435.1 of Verrucomicrobiota bacterium. Lineage (GTDB taxonomy): Bacteria > Verrucomicrobiota > Verrucomicrobiia > Limisphaerales > Palsa-1400 > DASRLE01. The sequence goes on from JBEKDI010000108.1 coordinate 9,296, forward strand.
ATGGAAACAACTGAAATGACGGACACGCTCAAAAGCATCAATACAACTCCGCATCTTTGCCGGAGCAAGGTGAAACAAACCGCACTGGAAATTGCCTCCGCGATCCGGCCAGCCAATAAATTCAGCCGGGTCGGCATGAGCTTCCTTGAACGCATCGAAGCCAAAGTCCGCGTTGCCATCCGTGAGGAAGTCAGGATTCATCCCAGCAAGGGCAAGACGCTCTTATGATGCGTCCACCCGATGCGTTGAATCGTTTGCTTCAAGCCCGGCCGCGAGCCTTTTGCTTGCGGGCGTTGCGTTCCCGCCAGTAGCTGGCAATGGCATCGCTGGCGCGGGCGAGCCATTTCTCGTCGCGCCGGAATTGTTCCAGCGTTTCTGTGGCAAAGAACTTCGTGCTGTTGCGGGCGGGATGGCCGAGCGGTTTCAACAAGCCTGCCGTTACGAGCCTGGGAATTTCGTGCGGTTCAAAACCGAGAAACCACGCCGTTTGGGTGGCGTCGAGGCGGGCGGGAACGACCTTCCAACTGAGAAATTCGGTTTGTTGCGCGGTCACATTCATAAGATTCTGGTGGCTGAAGGTTAGATTAGGTTTGTTGCCGCTGCCGGCGGGGGCTTCCGAGTGAGGGCATGATTTGACCGGCTCTCAAATCCCTTGTGGTCAGGCCGGGCAGAATATCAACTACCTCGGCATGGAGCGCGTAAGCAAGAACGGGAATGTAATTTGCCGGCACTTCACTGCGGCCGATTTCCCAATTGGCGACCACATTCCGCGTTATCGGTGCGTGAAGGCTATGCAGCTTGGCTGCGAATTCCGCTTGGGTGAAGCGGTGCTGTTTCCGAATGTCGCGGATGCGTCGTCCGACATGGTGCTGGATTTTGAGGTTCATACATGGATGGCCGCCCCGCGTGCGCGCCGGGGCGAACGTGTTTGCTTTTGGTTCTCGGAATTCGTTTGTTCGTCGTCGCCAGCGGCGACGGCTTCGACCTGACTCGGCGCTTGGTTCTTGGTGAGATCAAGTTTTTCCTCAATCTCACTCTGGCGCCGGGTCAGTTCCTGAAAGCGTGCCTCGCGCTCAAACTTCGCGCCGACTTTTTCCCCAAGCTCCTTGACGCGCTTGTGGGCATCGGTGATGTCCAATTCCAATCTCTCCGCACGTTCCTCAAATCCTTGAACCGTCGCCTCCAGCGAGCGGATGGTGCCGAGAGCCGTATCTGTGACCCGCGCGCCGTAACTGTTGCTCCCCCGCACAACCATTTCGACGGTGTTGTTGAAACCCGGACGCAGGAACAAGTCAAAACCGGCGAAGCGGCCGATTTTGATGTCGTCGCCAAACCGCGCCTTCAGTTTTTCCGCCCGGCGCATAATCAACTCACCTGCGATGCCCCGGTTGTTGGATTCCTGCCCGTCAAGTTCAATGCGGAATTTATCCCCTGACGTGTCCTGGCGAACACCCAAGTCCTGCCGCAGATTGGCGAGGCGTGTGGCAAAGATTTCCGCATCCTCGTGCGAGCGGCGGAGATTGGTGCGGATGCGATATTGCTCCTCGGCGTGGGCGGAACGCAGCCGGGTGAGCCGGATCAACTCCGCATCCACCTGGGCTTTTTCAATCACCAGCGGGTTGCCCGATGCGATGGCTTTCACCTCGGCATAGGTCAACGCAGCGGAGTCCAAATCCTCAAGCCGGCGAATGGTCATGTCGCCGCTCATCACTTGGGCGATGAACTTCGCCTTCGTTTCCAGCGTCTGCCACATATAGGCGTCAAAGCTGCCCTCGGTGACATAGCGAAAAACCTGCACGACGGCATTCTTATTTCCCTGCCGGAGAATGCGCCCTTCGCGTTGCTCCACGTCTGCCGGTCGCCACGGCGCGTCCAAGTGATGCAAGGCAATCAACCGTTCCTGCACGTTCGTCCCCGACCCCATCTTCTGCGTGCTGCCGAACAGCACGCGGACTTTGCCCGCTCGCACATCACGGAACAGGGTCAACTTGGAAACGTCCGAATCGTAATCCTGAATGAAGGCGATTTCAGAGCTTGGGATGCCGAGCTTTTCCAACTTCTGCGCCATGTCATTATAGACTGAGAAGCCCCGGTCTTTCGGCGTGGAGAGGTCGCAGAACACGAGCTGGGCGGAACGCTCCGGCTTGGATTCCTGCCAGATGTTGTAAATCTTTTCGACCGCCAGATTCACTTTGCCCTGTGGCTCGTCCGGCGCGGCTGGTTTCATCAGCCGAAGATCCAAAGCCGCCTTGCGTCCCTCAGACGTGATTTTGAGCATGTTGTCTTCGCTGGGGTCAACCCGGCCGGTTCTCAATCTCTCGGCACGCGCGGCGAGCGATTGCACGAACTCCTTCAATTCCTCCGTAGCCGGCGCGTTGCGGATGGTCGGCTTCTCGCCGTCGAGTTTCGGGCGCGGCAGATTGAGCATCGCGGCGGTCTGCACGTCGGCGGACTGGCGGAACATCTGCATCAATTCCGGCACGTTGATGAAACGGGCGAATCGCGTGTTCAGCCGGTAGCCCGCGCCGTCCGGCGAAAGTTCCATCGCCGTGACCGGCTCGCCGAACGTCGCCGCCCACGAATCAAAATGATGCAGGTTATGTTTCTTCAGCTCGTCATGCTGGAGATACCGCTGCATGGTGAACATCTCGGCCATGCTGTTGGCGATGGGCGTGCCGGTGGCGAACACCACGCCTCCCCCGCCGTTCAACGACTGGACGTGGCGCACCTTCAAAAACATATCGAACGCCCGTTCACTCGCCGTCTGCGGCAAACCCGCGACCCGCGTCATTTTGGTGACGTAAAACAGATTTTTGAAATAGTGCGCCTCGTCCACGAACAGCCGGTCCACACCGAGTTCTTCAAAGGTCAACGTATTGTCCTTTTTGTGTTCGGCGGCCAGCGTTTGAAGCTTGGCTTCCAGCCGCTTCTTCGCCTTTTCGAGTTCTTTCACCAAGCGCCGGTTGGAACTGTCCGCGTGCTGGCGTTTGATCATTTCCAATTCGTGAAGCTGCTCCTTGAAAAACCGTTCCTGCGTTTCGCGTGAAAGCGGGATGCGCTCAAAACCGGAGTGCGTGACAATGACGGCATCCCAATTGCCGGTGGCGATGCGGCTGAAAAGTTTCTTGCGATTCTGCGACTCGAAATCCTCCTTCCCGGCGGCCAGGATGTTCGCGCCCGGATACAACGTCAGCAACTCTGTGGAGAACTGGCCGAGCATGTGATTGGGGACGACAAACATCGGCTTGCCGGACAAACCGAGCCGCCTCGACTCCATCGCGGCGGCTACCATCGTGTAAGTTTTTCCCGCGCCAACGACGTGGGCCAGCAGTGTGTTCGGTGTCTGCAAAATGCGCCAGACCCCGGCCTTTTGGTGCGCGTGCAGTTGAATCGCCCCACTCGCGCCGGGCAACGTCAAATGGTCGCCGTTGAACGTGCGGACGCGCGTGTGATTGAAGGTGTCGTTGTAGAGGCGGCACAACCGCTCCCGTCGCGAGTCGTCAGTCCAAACCCATTCCTTGAACTTTTCCTTGATTCGCTCCTGCTTTTCGCGAGCGGCCTCGGTCGCCTGCGCGTTGACGACTGGTTTTTTGTCCACCGTGTCATAAACCGTGGGCGTTTTAAGATTCAGGGCATCCTCTATGAGTTCCAATGCCGTGTAACGGTCGGTGCCCCAATCCGTCGTGTTGGCGGTTGCGCCGCGTGCTTCCCAATTCGGATTGATGTGCCACGCACCGAGGGCGTGGATGTGCCCGATTTCCACGCCAGACGGAATGTTGAGCAATTCATTGGTGAATTGCTGCACGTCTTCGGGCGGCAACCAGGCTGCGCCCAGTCGCACGTCAATTTCTGTCGCCGCCAAGTCCGCAGGCTGAACAGATCTCAACGCCTCGACGTTTTCGGCAAAGCGCGGGTCGGTCACTGACGCTGCATCCGCCACGGACAACTTTTCCCGCACGTTGCCGGAGAGATACTGGTCGTCGGTTTCCCATTGGTTTGTTTGCGGGTTCAGAAAAATGACGCCCTTCAGATCAGGCAAAAATTCCGCTATCGGTTTGTTGAGCAGGTCGGCCATGTGGTCGAGGTCAACGCAACCATGCTCGTTCAACGTGACGAGCAACGCCTCCTTCGGCGTGCCAACCGATTCAACCGGCTGGCGATGGTGAATCGTTCGTTCGGTGAAAATGGTGGCCTTGGCCGCCCGCTTCGTCTCGTCGTTGTAGTTCTCCAGCGAAAGGAGCAACGGCAAATCAGGGTCGCCGTCGAAGGCGCGCTGGTTGGCGCGAAGATTCACCGGACCAAAGCGCCCCACAAAACGGTCGTAAGCCAGGTTGAGTTGTTGCCGCGTTTCGACGACACGTTCCTCGGGGCTGCCGTCCATCTGCGCCCGCAGACAATCCCGCACCGCATCCCGCACCGGAATCAAATGACGAATGCGCGAGCGGGTCTCGGCAGTCAAGTCGGTGAGTGGGCGCAGAACATTTTCCTCGCGGATGCAGACCATGCCGTCGTGGAGGCAGTAGGCGTTGGGCTTAACGAAATCCGGTGCGGGAATGGATTCTTCGAGGGTCGGCTCGGCGATCTTGTGTGACTGCGCCTCGTAAACACCCTGCGGAAGTTGTTCAACCGCCTGGGCCAGTGCTTCGGCCAAATTGCGGCCGTCCGGTTCCAGTGTCGGTTCGTTGCCGCCATACATTCCTCCGGTTAGGCGCATTTGACCGAGCATCATGTCCGGGCGGACGGCGAAGTATTCGTTGATGGTAAACGCCTCACCGTTATCGTTGGTATGTTCGGCGGTTTCCTTCCATGCCGGGCCGGCGGGCGTTTCACCTGGGCGCAGCTTGCGGAGCATCACAATGTCGGTCGTGACCTCCGTGCCGGCGTTCTTTTTGAAGGCATCGTTGGGCAACCGAATCGCACCGAGCAATTCCGTGCGTGTGGAGAGCAGTTCGCGCAACGTGGAATCGAGTTTGTCCATCGTGCCCCGCGACGTGATGAACATCATCAGGCCGCCGAGCCGCACCTTTTCCAGAGCCGCCGCAAAGAAATAATCGTGGATGGAATATTTGTAGCTGTTCCAGCGCGGGTCGTGAACGGTGTAATCGCCAAACGGGACGTTAGAAATGGCGAGGTCGTAAAATCCATCGGCCAGTTTGGTTTGCTCGAACGCCTGGGCGCGAATGTCCGCGTCAGGGTAAAGCGCACTGGCGATGCGCGCCGTCAGCGGATCAATTTCGATGCCGGTGACGGTCGAACGGTGGAGCATGTCTTCGGGCATGAGGCCGACGAAGTGGCCGATGCCGCAGGCCGGTTCGAGCACGCGCCCGCCCTTGAAGCCGAAGCGCCCGGCGGCGCGATACATCGCGCCGATGACGGACGGCGCGGTGTAATGGGCGTTAAGGGTGGTGGCGCGGGCGGAGCGGTGTTCTTCGTCCGAGAGGATTTCCGAAAGCCGGAATTGCTCCTTGCGCCAGTCGGTGTTGTCCACGTCGAATACCTGGGGCATCGCGCCCCAGCCAACGTATTTTACGAGCGTGGCTTTTTCCTCCGGCGTCGCCGGCCGTTCCTCGGCATCGAGTTGCCGCAGCGTTTCGATTGCCGCAATGTTTTTTTGAAATTTTAGCTTCGGCCCGCCCTCGCCCAAGCGGTCAGCCTCGGTGATGCGGTAGGCGTTGAGATTTTTTGAAGGTTCTTCCTGGTGCGGGCGATGGTGTCGTTCCTTTTTCGGGGTCAGGTCTCCGGTGGGAGCAATATGTATTTTTCCCGCACCAACTCCCAAGCCTGGGTCTGCGCTTGCTGCGCCGTTGATCCCTGCTTCATCAATTCCATTCGCAACGTGGCCATTTCGTCCTTCGTCTTTTCCTCCGCCTCCAGAAGCATCTGGTGCAGCAGTCCCTTCCGTTCCAGATCGCGCACCATTATCGGGCGGAATTCGCGCCAGTGTTTCTCGGCCATCCGGCCGTATTGCGTCAGCGGTGTCATGTGTAGGCCTTCGGGTTGAAAAAAGGTCAAGCTGCTCATCCGAACTCGAATTGTTTCGTCGTGCCGCCATGATATTGATGCGAAGCGCGTTTCAAACGCCGATTCATGGCCGGAAGAGTTCGTCTATGCTGACGTTGAAAACCTTTGCCAGAAAGTAGCAATGTTTGTCGGTGGCGACGGAACGGCGGTTTTCGATGTTGGCAACCACATCCCGCGAAATGTCGCATTGCAGAATCTGAAGCTTGGCCGCAAGCACATCCTGGGTCCAACCCCTGGCATAACGCAGTTTCCCGATTTTCGGTCCGATTAAATTGGCATGGTGTCGCATAATTTTGTGTGTCCTTCATACGATTTTTTGTGCCCTTGATTGTGTAGCTCATACACGAGTTCATTTGGAAATTGACCAGGTCACCGGGCGCGTGAAGCGCCGGTTGCACCTGTAAAATCTGCGGTGGTAAAACCGCCCCTGGCTGCCAGCAGATCATTCGCGGGTGCCGAGGGGCGGATGTGAAAACGGCGAGAAATCGCCGGCCATTGAAAAACGAGATGTCTTTTCATGGATTGTGCCCGAATCATACAGGCAAAAAAGAACCCGAAGTTTTATTCTGAATGTGACTATCGGCAAAAATCGCAATTTGAATCGAAATTGAAATTCCGGGCGAATTCAAAAACAGATCGCTTTTAATTTTGCGGCGGCGGGTGTAACCTGTTTGTAACAGAATTGAAGACCGCCAAACTATATCACCGTTTTGCTTATTCGATGCCGCTCCGCACGGGCGATGTGGCAAAACCGTCGAAAATCCGCGACGGGGCGGCTTTCTCTGAAATAGCCGCGCCGTTGGCCAAACTCGGCTACGAATACGGGAGCATCCTGTTCAATTCACCGTTTAATCCCAAGAGCGACAAGAAGTTGGGCCAGGAACATTTCACCTTCATCAAACCGGATGATCTGCTGGTGCTGACGACCAGGCCGCCGCTTGATGATTTGAGGCATGGCGACAAAAAGCATGTGGATGAAAGCTCCACCCATTTGGAGGAACAGGTTTTTGCCGAATTTCGGAAATACCTCGCCGTTTGCGCCCGTTCCCATGTGCAACTCACTTCGGCGGTGGGTGCGGAATTCGAGGAATTTGACTTTGAATTCTATCAGCACAAGAATGCGCGCCTGAAATGTTCCAGGCAACTGCGCAAACCTCGCAGCAAGACCCCTAAAGATTCTGAAATTGCCATTGGCTTTTTTCTCCGCACCCCCTCCATTCCGGTTTACGGCTGCGGCCTGCTCGCCTGTTTTGGAATGGGCGGCTGGGAGACGCTGATCTGGAATCGCATTGTCAGAACCCGTTATCCCGAATGGGTCAGCCGACCGTGCTTCATCATCGGCCAGTTTGACCTGAAAGGGCTTCCCGCGCATCCGCCCACCCTGGACTTCGTGGACAAAATCAAGGCGGAAATTCTGCTGGAATACAAAATTGCAGGTTAAGAATTCCCCCCCCGACCTGCACGCTGGCGGGACGGCATCAAGTCGGGGGACTGATTTTCAGACGCCGACGCCTTCCGCCTTTTGCTGTTGCTGCTGGCCTCTTGATTGGCTGTGCGTTCAAACTTGGGTATCGTCGGAAACTGTCCGGTTAATCAAAAACAGGCACCGTCTCTTTCTGCACACTGCCGCGCCGGGCAGCTTTATTCCGCCTTTAAGTGATACCCCTTATGCGGATCTTTGGCGCTGCTGCCCACGGCCACGATTTGACCAAGCTCCACCAACCGTTTCAAGCGGGATTGGGTCGCGCGCGACGTTCGTTTGATGTGCGTGGCAATCCGACTGGTGGACGCGCCGGGATTTTGGCGCAAGAATTCAATAATGGCATGGTCGAGTTCATCCTGCTTCGGCCTGGCGACCTGATGCCGACGAAAGGTGACACGAAAGCCGCTGCCGATTTCCTCGAACTCCGGCTCTGGCAACCCCGCCTGCCGACAGGCGTTTATCATTCGCTGGATGCCGCTGCCCCATTGCTCAATCAGTTTCAACTCGTGGAAGACACGACCGATGACTCGATTCCGCAATTTGGAGACACCGCGCAAGATGTCCTCGATGGTGAGGCCCGGCGGCAAATTGCCGGGATTTTCCACTTCAATGCGGTCGCGGAACACCGCCAGTCGCAGTGATGAACCACGCTGGGCGTAGTCGGCATGGACGAAGGCATTGATAATGGCCTCGCGCAAGGCCACGACCGGAAATTCCCAAATTTCGCGGTGACGGACGTTCTTGATTTCGAGCGAGTGCCGGGTGTTGCGTTGCACGAATTGCAACGCCTTTTCCACCGCGAGCACTGGAAAGTCGGTGATGCTGGCGGAATCAATAATCAAGCTTTTGTCTTCGCCTTTGAAACAACCGGCGCGCAGATAAGCTTCGGGAAAGTGTTTCAAACGATCCACACCAAACAACAACACGCCGCCCATCGTTGCAACTTCGCGGCCCTGATGCTGGGTGGTGAGTTGGAGCGAATGCAGTTCATGCCGCGCCAATTTGCGGATTGGCGCGAAGCACTCGGAAGCCACTCGGAAGTCAATCGCTTCCGAGTTCAATTCCGGCAT
>JBEKDI010000109.1:0-17933 GCA_050014435.1 Verrucomicrobiota bacterium
ATGGGCGATGTCTGGACTTGGGGGCCGAAGGCAGGCGCCAACCTCTGGCGCACGACTGACGATATTCAGGACAATTGGAAATCAATGTCGGACATCGGTTTTAATCAGGGCCGGCTGGCGTCCTACGCCGGCCCCGGCCATTGGAATGACCCGGACATGCTGGAGGTTGGGAATGGGGGGATGAGCAGCATTGAATATAAAACCCACTTCAGTTTATGGAGCATGCTGGCGGCTCCGCTCATGGCCGGCAACGACCTCCGCAACATGTCGGCCGATACGCTCAAAATCCTGACCAACGGCGAAGTCATTGGCGTTGATCAGGATGCGCTTGGAAAACAGGGGCAACGAATACTGACGCGGGAAGGCTTCGAGGTATGGGCCAGGCCGCTGCACGATGCCAGCAGGGCGATTGGAATCTTCAATCGCTCAGAAAAAGCCAGCGCCATCAAGGTTTCCTGGGCGGGAGCATCAAGATGTTGCCCCGGCACCACAGGGCTGGGAAGGACAGGTTCCCGCGCATGGCGTCACCCTGCTAATTGCGAAGTAACAGCCCGGTGACGGGCGAAGGGCACAGTGAACAGAATTGACGGCCAATGGCCAATTCAAAACCATCAAGCATTCTCCCGTGGCTGGCGATTTCCGCGGTCAAAAGTTGGAAAACTGTATTGGCTTGGGCTGCGAATCTGTGTTCGACCGTGGCTGAGTTTTGCCTCGCTCCAGCGGGGCGAGTAAACGGAAAGCCCTGTTGAGAGGCGGCTTGACGCTGCGGGGGATTGGACGTAGTTTTTCCTTTGTGCGGGGAGCCGGAAGGCTGAGAGTTTTGCGAATGCAAAAGACCCGTTGAACCTGATCCAGGTAATGCTGGCGAAGGGAAGCAGCCTGCCTTGCGTTTCCCTGCGCCCAATTCGTGTGAAATATTGATTATGATCGCGACGAAAGATTCTTTCGAACCTCACAGCAGCGAGGCGCTGCCCAACTCCAAAAAGGTTTTTGTGCCCGGCAAACGGCATTCCGATATTCGCGTTCCATTCCGCGAAATCACGCTCAATCCGTCCCAAACGCGCGACGGTCGCAGCGCGGCCAACGAGTCCGTCCGGGTCTATGATTGCAGCGGCCCGTGGGGCGATGAGGCGTTCGCCGGAACGGTGCAAGAAGGACTGCCCGGCTTGCGCCGGGATTGGATCGCGCGGCGGGGGGACGTCGAGGCCGTCGAAGGCAGGCGCGCTGACTCGCCGGCCAACGGCCAGGCCATGTCCGGCCGGTCGCGTCCGCATCTGTTGCGGGCCAGGGCCGGAAAGGTGGTCACGCAGATGCATTATGCCCGGCAGGGCATCATCACGCCGGAAATGGAATTCATCGCCATTCGGGAGAACATGGGGCGCGAGGAAACGCCGGGCGGCGGCGATTTGTGGCGGCAGCATCCGGGCCATTCGTTCGGCGCGGCGATTCCGGCGCGCATCACCCCGGAGTTCGTGTGCGATGAAGTGGCGCGCGGCCGGGCCATCATCCCTTGCAATATCAATCATCCCGAACTGGAGCCGATGATCATCGGGCGGAATTTTTTGGTGAAGATCAACGCCAACATCGGCAATTCGGCGGTGGCTTCGAGCATCGAGGAGGAGGTTGAAAAAATGCGGTGGGCCATCAAATGGGGGGCCGACACCGTGATGGATTTGTCCACCGGCAAAAACATCCACGCCACGCGCGAATGGATTCTGCGCAATTCCCCCGTGCCGATCGGCACCGTGCCGATTTACCAGGCGTTGGAAAAAGTTGGCGGCAAAGCGGAGGAACTGGCTTGGGATATTTATCGCGACACCTTGATCGAACAATGCGAGCAAGGGGTGGATTATTTCACCATCCACGCCGGCGTCCTGCTGCGCTTCATCCCGCTGACGGCCCGGCGCGCCACCGGCATTGTCAGCCGCGGCGGGTCGATCCTGGCCAAGTGGTGCCTGGCCCATCACCAGGAGAATTTCACCTACACCCATTGGGACGAGATTTGCGAAATCATGGCGGCCTACGATGTGAGTTTTTCCATCGGCGACGGCCTGCGTCCCGGCTCAATTGCCGACGCCAACGATGAGGCGCAATTCGCCGAACTCAAGGCGCAAGGCGACCTGACCAAGCGCGCCTGGGCTTTCGGCGTCCAGGTGATGAACGAGGGTCCGGGCCACGTCCCGATGCACATGATACAGGAGAACATGACCAAACAATTGGAATGGTGTCATGAGGCGCCCTTTTACACGCTGGGCCCGCTAACCACGGACATTGCCCCCGGCTATGATCACATCACCAGCGCGATTGGGGCGGCGATGATCGGATGGCAGGGTTGCGCGATGCTCTGCTACGTCACGCCCAAGGAACACCTGGGCTTGCCAAACAAAAAGGACGTCAAGGACGGCGTGATCGCCTACAAAATCGCCGCCCATGCCGCCGACCTGGCCAAGGGCCATCCCGGCGCGCAGTATCGCGACAACGCCTTGAGCCGGGCGCGCTTCGAATTTCGCTGGGAAGATCAATTCAACCTCTCACTCGATCCGCCGACGGCGCGCGAATTTCACGACGAGACCCTGCCGCAGGAAGGGGCCAAGACGGCGCACTTCTGTTCCATGTGCGGCCCGCACTTTTGCAGCATGAAGATCACGGAGGACGTGCGCAAATACGCGGAAGAGCAGGGCATCGCCGCCGAAGAAGCGCTTCAGCGCGGGATGGAAGAAAAGTCAAAAGAGTTTCTCAATAAAGGCGCCGAGGTTTACACGCGGGGGTAGCTGCCAGAGACGAACCTGCGAAAGAGGTTGAGCGGCAGGGAGTTACGCCGGGCTGGATTTGGCCGCCGGTTGCAAAGAACGCCGGGACAAACGTTTCAATGCAATGCCCGCCGCCTTGGCATGCTTTCCACGCCGGGAATGATCTTCACATTTTTGGCGGCAAGGCCGTGCCGTATCCCGTGGCGTGCATAGGTTAAATCGGTAACCCACCCTCGCTTCGGTCACCAATATTTCCGGCTTGGAAGGGAACGTTTCGATTTTCTCGCGCAGATGTGTGATGTAAACATGAAGGCAGTTGGTTTTCTGAAGGCACCCTAGCCCCCACACCGCCAGCAGAATCTGCGGATGAGTGAGCACCTTGCCGGCATTGCGGACAAACAGTCGCTGGTGTATTCTTTCGATGACTACACGACGTGGGGCATCTATAACTCCATCAAACTGAACAAGAACTGGGTGATCCAGCTAAACCTGCTGGATGGGGTTGACATCGCGCCCTGGGAAACCCAGGATCCCGGCGACCAGCTCACGGTCGGATGCAATATTCAGTACATCGCCAGCGGTGGGCATGACTCATTTTACATCGGGGTGAACTCGATTAACAACGGCACCTTCGGCTTCAACAACCTCCAGGAGTTTATCGAGAGCTATACCCACAAATTCAACGAGAAATGGTGGACCACGACCGAGGCCCAGCTCATGTACACGGAGAACTGCACGACCCAGCCGACGGCCAAAGTGCCCTACGAGGACGGGTTTTACCCGACAAAAGACGGCTTTGTCGCGGTGGGGGGCATTGTCAATTACACCATGTACCGGGTTGCGCCCAACGTTTTCCTGACCGCCCGCAATGAATGGTGGGACGATCCTGACGGCTACCGGTCGGGTTATGGATCTGCTTACTATGAGGGTTCCATCGGGGCGCAGTATTGGCCCAACAAACTGATCATGATCCGGCCGGAGATCCGCGTCGACCACGCCTTCAGGCATAATGGTCTCGTCAGTGAAAGTTCGCCCGACAACCCGACCCCGGGTGTAATCTCGACGGTGGCCGGTCCTTACGACGACGGCACCAAGCAAACCCAGGCGACCTTCGCCATAGACATCACCTATCACTTCTAGCACGCGGTGTGCTTGTGCTGCGCCCGGCTGCGATGCTGTTCCTCGTCCAGCCGGGTGCTTCACTTTCCTGGGGCTTGAGGAACACGGGTGCTTTTCGTCCTATGAACCGCCTGACGGGGCGCGGTCAGCGGTCGGCGACGGCTTCGGGATTGGCGGAGATTTTCTCCCAAGCGGGGATGTCGTCCGCGCAACCGATGGATTTCAGGTAATCGGTCTTCCACCCATCGAGGCGGAACGGATCGGGCGGAAAGGTCTGTGAGGCGAGATGGTCAGCGATGTAAAGAGCGGATGTCATGGAAAAGCCTGGCGTCAGGTCTTTTTCAGGGTTTTCCAGGAAAGCAATGCCGTTGACCACCCCGGTGGGCAGACCCCAGAGTTCAAGCACGTAGGAGGTTATTTGAGCGGGGCCGGCTTGAAAGGTCTCCCGCAGGCACGCCGCCAGCGGCGTGTTGGATTGACGCGCGCGGTCGCAGGCGGTTTGGAATTGGTCCGGGAAGTTGTCAACCAGAATGAAACGCCCCGCCTCGTGCAGCAGGCCTGCCAGAAAGGCTTCTTCGCCGGTTTTGTGCGGCAGTTTCGTCTGGCGGCAGAGATATTGTGCCAGGCAGGCCGTTCCCCAGCAGTGGGCCCAGACCCGGGGCAAATCAATTTCCCGATGCTGGAGCGATTCGTAATGCCGGAAAACGCTCTGCGAGAGAACGATCGCCGCAACCATGTCGGTACCGAGACAGCTTACCGCGTCTATCGGGCTTGTGACCAGATAGCCCCGACCGAATAGAGCGGAGTTGGCCAACTGCAGCACTTTGACCGACAACCCGGGGTCATCCCCTATCCGGCGCGCGATGGTCGCGCTGGGGGTGTCGCTGTCCTCCAATTCTTTGAGCAAGGATTGGTGGGCCTGGGGCAGTGAGGGGATGGAGCGAATCGATGTCACCAGGGCCTGCAGGCCGTGATTAATGATTTTTTCCTGCGCCACAAAGGTGCGCTGGATCAAGTCCCGCATTTTGAAGGCGTCAAACGGCTTGGCGATGTATTGGTGGGCCGAGGTGATAAGGGTGAGCTTGTCGAGGGCCACGCAGCCGGACATGATGATGCGGACGGTATTGGGAGAGGCGATTCTGACCTGCTCGAGCAGTTGGCTTCCCTGCATCCCTGGCATCAGTTCGTCGGACAAGAGGGCGTCCGGCGCATTGGCCTTGACCGCGGCGAGTGCGGCGAAGGGGTCTGTGAAACCAGTCACATCCCATTCCTTGCCGAGGCTGCGGAGAACAAGCACCGTCGTTTCCAAAACGGGCGCTTGATCGTCCACAACGTAGATGGATCGCTTCATGTTTTCGTGCCGGCGAGCCATTGATTGGGCGGCGCCGGGTTCATTGCATAGTCAGGCTGGGGTATTGTGCCTGAATCGCCGCCAGCGTCAATCTCCATCCTTCGGCTTTTTTCCAGTCGACGGGCTTCACTTCAAGGAGCAGCCAGCAAATCGCAAAACCAAAATCCCCTGGTGCGGCGTGCGTCCGGCAACGGACAAAAAGCCGGCGTTGAATCGGGAGCGGTTTCTTCGAGCGGGCGATAGACTTTGTCACCGACCTTGATCCGCAATGGCCGATGGAAAATTGGGCCTGCGAAAGCGAACGAATGAAACTCGCCATTCTCGCCGCAAGGGTCCACGCTGGCAGGCAGCGACTGGATGAAATTCGCATCGATGTTCCTGCCCAGGGCCGTATCATCCAGCCAGGCGTCGTTGACGCAGCAGATGACCGATTGAAAGCCGAGCGCGATGAATTCATGGATGAGGTCGCGCGAATCCGCCTTCCAAATTGGGAAGAGGCCGCGCAGGCCGACTTGCGCCAGATTTTCTTCGCGCCAGCGCTTCAGGTCTTCGAGGGAAATATCGCCAAAGGCAAAGCGGGTAACGCCCTGCGCCTTGAAAGCGAGCAAATGCTCTTTCATTTTTTCCTGATATTCGTCATTGGAACCGCGCTGGCTGACGAACATTTTTTGCAGCGGCAGGCCGATGGACCGGGCCTGTTGTTCCAGCAGATCAACCCTCACACCGTGCATGGAGACGCGCTGAAAATGTTCGTTGCAGGTTGTGAGCAGGGAAACCACCTCGTACCGGTCTTCCGCCAGCACGCGATGCAAAGCGAGGGCGGAATCCTTTCCGCCGCTCCAGCAAAAGACGATTTTTTCCTTCATGGATTGGGATCGGCATCCACTGGATGGTTACTGCAAGTCATACATGAAGTTGCTGGCCGATAGAAATCCAGTTCCGGGAGCGACGTTGGCGGCGCCATCCGCATTGTTGGTGTAACAGGCCGACAACGATTCGGCGTGGCCGTCGCAGAAGGCAACATTGGTGCGTTTCTGGTGGCGGAACCCTTGCGTGCCAGCAGATCGGAGACCGGAACCGGCAGGCCAGCCATCGCCGCCATTATCAGGATCCGGCCACGGCGCACGCATGAATTTATCCGCCCCCGCCAGATACTGGCCATCACCGAACAGGGCGGTTTTGACTGGGTGATACACGGCTGATGTTTTCGCCGGCTCCATAACGTCCAGCGGGTCAGGATCGCTTTGGTTTTCGCCTTGGCCGTGGCCGATGTAGCTGGTGTTGTAATTGTAGCCGGTGTAGGGATCGGTCTGCCAATCGGCGACGCCGGTGAAGGACGGGCATTGCTGGATTTGGAGGGGTGTCCGCCCCTGCCAGAGCAAACCGGGAATCACACTATTCGTAATTCCAAAAATGGTTGTCAAATCCCAGCAATAATAGTATTCCATACCCCCCTCCTGCTCGTAATAATAAGCGATGGGATAAAATCCGGCATTGTCATCCACATAAAGCTGGGCAGCTAAGTCCATTTGCCGCAGGTTGCTTGTGCATTGGATGGACTTGGCTGACGCTTTGGAACTGCTGAGCGCGGGCAAAAGCAGGCTGGCAAGAAGAGCAATGATCGCAATGACGACTAATAATTCAATCAAAGTAAAAGCGGAACGATGCACGCCCGAGACGGGAGGGTGCGCGCATGCAGGATGCATCGTTCCGTTCATTTCGTTCCTTAAGGATTGACTTCCACCCGGTAAAACGCCAGGCTGGGCATCGGGTTGGGATCCTGTAGAGTGACAGGCTGTTCGCTTGTGGGCGTGATTGTGCTCACACAAGCCCAGGTGACGAGGTCGGTGGAGCGTTGCAGCATGTAAGTCACATTGGCAAATGGCGTGAGTGGGATATAAAATCCGCCGACCCCCGAATGAAGGCTTAATTGCGGGGACAACCGGGTTACTACGAAAGCGGAAAGATTGGTGAGACCGGTCACGCATGCCAGGTTGCTGGATGCGTTGAAAGTAAACGCGTGCACATTCCAACCCGTGCCGTCCCATTGCAACACCCGCAAGTCGCTGCCATCGCCGCTGTAACTGTCTCCGGCGCTCAATGCGATGTTCGCATTGAAGGTGACGGCCGTTGTTCCCGACATCGGAGTCACCGTAATTTGATACGCGCTGCACACGCTGCCCGGGACCTGGGCGAAGGGTGAAAAATCACTCAAAGCAACCGTGCTGACTTTCGCCGCTTCACTCACGGACGAAAAGCTGACTGAAATGAGATTCCGGCTGGTGTCATCGGGTTTTTGAAAAGCCAGGTTGGTGATGCACGAGGAAATATTGCCGGGCGTGATGGAGAGTGCGTCGCCTTCCACTGCCGGATTGACCGCGGCAATGGCGTCTATGACCGTGTAGGTGCCAGGACCGGGTTGCACGCGAACGTATTGAATCGATGGAAAACCCGAGGCTCCCAGATCATAGCCCGTGCCCCCGGCGGAACCAATGAACTGGTCCAATCCGCTGGCCACCGTCTGGCCGGCAAAGTCCGTCGCATACACTGTCGGGTTGAGCGGTTTCGTTGGATTGAACTGCTCGCCCGTCCAGGACTGATTCGCTTCATCCCAGCGATATGCGTTGTCTGGGAAGAGACCGGGGGTATTGGGGAAAGTGTACCAGTTCGTGCCGTCGGGGCTGACAGAAACCGTCGTGGGATGATTGTATATCGTCCTGCTCAACTGGGTGGCGTCCAAATCCGTGGAATCGCTGACGTCGCCTCTAACTTCAAACCAGGCATAACCAAAAACCATCAGGTCAATGCCGTAAGGATTAATGGGATTGTGACAAACCTTGCGCCCCATCATCACGGTAATCTGGCCTCCGCTGGCAATTTCTGTGATCACGTCGCTGCCGGCTGGAGCCAGCCAGTAGGCAGGGTCGATGATGCTAGTCCGATTAGTGGTGTCTCCGTCGAAGATGTCCACAAATGTCAATGTTGGCGGACCAAGTATGGCGGTGGGATCGTTATAAGGGTACTCAGGATCCACGCCGCTGGAACTGACAACCTGGACGGCGAAGTCGTTGGTGCTGCCGACATAGGCAACATAGGTGCCATCTGGCGATGGCGGGGCCTGCTCGTCCAGATTGAAAACCGCTGTGGCGGGGTCATTGGTGTCTGTATCGTATCCAGCCGCCGCCACGGAGAATCCAATCCACGATCCGTCGTAGAGAGGCATATCGTCCAGACCGAAGTTGGAAAATTCCCACTGGCCCTGAATGCCGCTGTCGCTGTTCCAATACGGGCTGGTTCCCCGCTCCGGGGAAACGGCAAAACCGCCGCTGTCGTCCAGTTCATTCCAGACGTTCCAATTCGGCCCGTAAAGGCCGCTCCAAAACAAATCCCCGCTGTTCAGCGGATAGATGCCATCCACATTCAAGTTCAAGCTGGGATTCAGCAAAATCCCGCCGGTGAAAGCATTGGCGTTGAATGTCAGGTTTCCGTCGGTGACGCCAATGAGACCGTTGCCGTTGAGGTTGTAGCCGATGCTCTCAACGAATGTGCCGTACTGGTTATTTACAACGGCGTAGAGACGGGGATCGGACGCCAGGATGGAATTGAACATCTGCGTTCCCGTGGCTGCGCCGTTGAATTGGTAGCCCCACACGAGGGTTTTGCACGTGACGGGAGCGGGGACCGTGGTGTTGTTGTACACCAGGGGCGGATTCCACTCGATGACCATGGCGGCACGGTTGGTGCCGGAGCCGGTCCAGAGTTGGATGTCGTTGGTGGAAATGGCGTGGACGTTAGTAACAAGTGCGACGCTCGCCAGGGCCAGCGTTGCGCGGATTGCATTCATTTGACTGATCTTTCCATTGTGTTCCGCGAAAAAATTTCAAGGAACGGTTTTGTGATTGCGAGACCAGCGCGAAGCCTGAAGATAAAAAAACCTTCAGACTCCGGCAAAGCGGGGAATGAAGGCATCCAACGAATCCTGATGAAAAACGGTTCATCAAGCTGGCCCCATCCTTCTCTTTGACGGAGAAGCGACTCCGAAACAGTTCGGAATCCGACGAGCACAGCCAAACCGGTATCCTGACTTGGGCTTCAAACCGCACTCCCGCCTTCCCGATTCGCTATGCGAACCAGTGGCATTGGGAATGTGTAGCCGTCACAGTGGCGCAACCGTCCCGGATTCACACCGGGTTCCCTGACATTTGACTGCATTCAAAGCGAACAGATGTTCGCTGTTTTCAAAGAACGGGGTGATAGTGCGATGCCCGCAATACTTAGGCAAGAGAATTCTATTGCTAAAGCGAGCGCCGAGCGCTGTCGCCTCGCACGGAATTTACCGGTAACAGCCAGATTGTGAAGGAATGCAAAGAAAAGAAAAATGACATCAGGACGGTATCTGAGCTTAACGTTTTCAAAACTTGTCCCCAACCCCGCGGTTTACAATGGCCATTCCGGCTCCGCCCTTCGCTCAAATCGCTTTATTTGGCACGAATTTGCTTAATCGCGAGTCGGCCGGGTTGAGAGGTAGCGGTCAATGCCGGCGGCGGCGTTGCGCGCGTCTTGCATCACGGCGACCATCGACACCGGCCAATGGGCGATCGAGCCGGCGGCAAACACGCCGGGCAGATTGGTCATTTGCGCGGAATCCACGGCCAGACAGCCTAGGGCGTCCACGGCCAGCTCTTTAAACTCGCGGCAATCCGGCAGGCGTGGCGGCTTGAAGCCATAGGCCACCAGCACCACCTCCGCCGGGATTTCAAACTCAGTCCCGTGCCGAGGCCGCGCGTTGATCCGACCGGCCCCGTCGGGCGGTTCAAGCTCCGTGCGCATGCAACGGACGCGAATAACTTCCTCGCTCAAGTTGCCGAGGATTTCGACCGCCTGGCACCTGAATTGGAAGCGGGCGCCTTCTTCCGCCGCGTTTTCGAATTCTTTTGGATCCGCCGGCATCAATTCATGGTCCCGTCGGTAAAGGCACAAGGCATCGCTGGCCCCGGAGCGCAACGCGACCCGCAACGCATCCATCGCCGTGTCACCTGCGCCCAGGACAACGACGCGGAGTCCTTCCACGTTGACCGGCGGCGCGCGCAGGATCGCATCGGAGGTGTGGTGAAGAATGAAAGGATAAGCCTGGCAAACTCCGCGCAAGTTCGCGCCGGGAATTTCCAGCGGCACAGCATCCGTGCGCCCCAGGGCAAAGAGCAGCGCGTCATTTTCGCGCCGCAACTCGTGCATAGTCACGTCCCGTCCGCAAAGGATGCCCATGCGGAAGTGGACGCCGCGTTGTTTCAGGGATTGCACCCGCCGCCGGATGACCGCCCTGTCCACCTTAAAGCCGGCTAGCCCGTTGACCAGGCGCCCGCCCGGAGCGTGTGCGCTGTCCATGATGGTAACGGCGTAGCCCAGGCGCGCCAGCGCGTCGGCCGCCACCAACCCGCATAATCCCGAACCAACTATGGTGACACGCCGGCCATTCGCAGGGGCCGCAGGCGGCTCCTGGACGCCATGTTTCCAACCGTAATCCAGCAGGAACCTTGAAATGGAGCCGATGGGAACGGGAGAGGATGGCTTTTGCAGCACACAAGCCGCCTCGCACATCCGATTTTCCACGCAGATGTGGGTGACGAATTCCGGCAGGCTTTGCGTGTTAAAAAGCAGTTGCGCGGCCTCACGAAACCGTCGGTCTGCGGTCAGACTGAGCAATTCGGGGACGGGAATGTTCAGCGGACAGGCGGCGATGCAGTTGGGGTTGGGGCACTGCACGCAACGGCTGGCCTGCTGGCTGGCGGTGGTCTCGTCGTAGGGCTGGGAAACCTCGTTGAAATCAGACAGCCGGTCCCGCGCCGGACGCTTAGGCGGTTCAATGCGATCCAGTTCGCGCCAAGCGTGTTTGCCTCCCGATCTGTCCGTTGCCTCGGCATTCATAGATTTAAGTCATTCTGATTTTAGATAGAATTAACATTAGCATTTCTAACACGGTGGCAGCGAAAACGCAAGTAAAATCAAACAGGTTCTTCAGCCTCCATTAGACATTCATTTGTCTTGCCCCTCTCACCACTTCCACGCTGCCAGTATCGTGTCCATCTCCTTGTTCACTGCTTCGTCCACCCGCCTCCGGCTGGCGTCGGCCTCAAAACCCGCCAGTGTGCGGCGAATCCCTTCCCGGAACGGAATCACGCACTGAAACCCGGGCACCCATGTCTTGATCTTGGTGTTGTCGAACACCGTGCTCCAGGTCTTGTCCCCCAGCAGGCTGCCGGTCTGGTCCGGCGCGACCTTTGCGATGAAATCACTCGGAATATGGACGGCATTGGCTTCGATGCCCATCGCCTCCGCGATGGTCCCGTAAATCTGGTTCCACGTCAGCACCTCGTCCGACGTGATGTGAAAAGCATGGCCCAGCGCCGCCGGATTGCCGAACAACCCCAGGAATCCCCGCCCAAAATCCTCCGCGTGCGTCACCACCCAGAGCGAGGAACCGTCCCCGTGAATGATAATCGGACGGCCTTTCTTCAGCCGGTCGCACAACGTGTAACAGCCCCAGCCTCCCAGCGCGATCGGAAGTTGCGGCTCGTAGGTCAGCGACGGTCTTACGATCGTCACCGGAAATTTTTCCTCACGAAAAGCCCGCATCAACCGTTCCTCGCAAGCGATCTTGTTGCGCGAATAATCCCAGTGCGGATTGCACAACGGCGTGGATTCCGTGATGAGGTAATGCGCCGGCGGCTTTTGATAAGCCGAGGCCGAACTGATAAAAATATACTGCCCGGTCCGCCCCCGGAACAGCGCCAGGTCGCGCTCGATATCGTTCGGCGCGTAAGCCACCCAATCCACGATCACGTCGAACTTCGTGTCGCCCAAGGCCGCGCGCGCCTGGTCGGGGCGGTTGATGTCCGCCACCAAGTTCTTGGAACCGGGCGGATTAGGATGGTGTTGGCCACGATTGAGCAAAAACAATTCCCAGCCCTTGGCGAGCGCCAAGCGGCTCACCGCAGTGCTGATAAACCCCGTTCCGCCAACAAAGAGAATCTTCATAGTCGGCCCTAAAATTGCCACGCCGCCCAAGAGTGGCAAGCGACAAAGAACGCCCCAAATCCATTTGTTGTATTCTGGCGCAGTGTTGAGCCTGCAACTCAAGTAATCTAACACTTTTGCCGATGTAGCAGGATGAGAAGTTGGGGTTTAAAGGAGACGACTTGCCGAACAGGCAAGCACAATTATTACCATGAAGCTTGAAATCAAAATCATGTTGGCTGCGTCCGGGGCTGTCGCGCTGGCGACTGCCTTGGGTATCGGCATTGTCTATCGCCTTTCCAGCAATAACAGGGTGGCCGAACTCGAGGGCAAGATGAGTTCGATCATCGCGCAGTCGGAACAGGTGGCGTCCAATATGGACGACATGCACCGCAGCCACGTGTTCGACACCGTCGGATTGCTGGCCTCAGCCAAGACCCAGGCGAACGGCCGGCCCCTTCGCGAGATTTACGCAGGCACCGATCTCTATAAGACAGTTCCAATCGTCGCCGCCTGGAGATCGGTCGAAAGCGCCGCCAAAAAAAATGATTTCAAATTCTTCATCCCGTCACGACCCGGTGTGCCGGCCCGCAATCCGGCCAACGCCAACGGCGCGGAATTTGCTGCCGCTTTCGAGGCCTTTGATAAAGGGGCCGCTGAGTATTTCTTCCATGACCGTTCCCGGGATGAATTGGTCCTGGCGAGACCGGTGCGTCTGCAGGCAAGTTGCCTGGCCTGCCATGGTGACCCTGCCTTGAGCACGACTGGCGACGGCAAAGACTTGCTCGGCTTTCCAATGGAGAATTTGAAGCTGAACGATATCAAAGGCGCTTTCGTGCTCAAGGCCGGCATCGGGCATGATGCCGTGGTGATGGCGACCATGAAAGCCATGGCTTGTGGAGGCGGCATTGTTTTGGTCCTGGTGCTGGCAGGCTTCTATTGGTTTAACCGCCGGGTTATCGTCAAACCACTGATGGCCGCCATCAACCAGATTGACCAGGCCAGCAGCCGCAGCGCGGAAACCGCCGCCCAAATTGCCAGCGCGAGCCAATCTTTGGCAGAGGGCGCCAGCGAACAGGCGGCGGCCCTTGAACAAACCAGCGCCTCTCTCGAAGAGATGTCCAGCATGACCAAAAACAATGCTGAAAGCGCCGGCAAGGCCAACGACTTGGCGCGCCAGGCCCGCACGGCGGGCGATACCGGGAGTGAAGACATGCAGGCCATGAACACGGCTATGGATGCAATCAAGACCTCAAGCGATGATATCGCCAAAATCATCAAAACGATCGATGAAATAGCCTTTCAAACAAATATCCTGGCGTTGAACGCGGCGGTCGAAGCCGCGCGGGCGGGCGAGGCCGGCTTGGGTTTTGCCGTCGTGGCAGACGAAGTGCGCAGCCTGGCCCAGCGATGCGCGCAGGCCGCCAAAGAGACGACAGGCAAGATCGAAAGCGCCGCCGTCACCGCGAGCCAAGGCTCGGAGATAAGCGCCAAAGTGACCCGTGGATTGCAGGAAATTGTCGTCAAGGTGCGGCAGGTCGATGAATTTGTCGCCCAAGTTGCGACAGCTTCCAAGGAGCAGAGCGAGGGCATCAGCCAAGTCAATGTAGCGGTCACCCAGATGGACAAGGTTACGCAAGCCAACGCCGCCACCGCCGAGGAAAGCGCCAGCGCCGTCCTGGAACTTAATTCCCAAGCGGAAACTTTAAGAGGCGCAGTCGCCGATCTCTTTAATCTGGTGAACGGAATCCCACCAGATTCGAGCCAGCAATCCCAACCCACAAGTGAAGATTCCAACGGCAATGATATGGTGGCGCCGAACTTTGAAAGGGCACGGTCAGCCAAGGTTCCCACACCTCGTTTCCAAGCCCGAAACAACAACTGAGCCAAATCCATCTCTGCGCCGCGAGCCACCTTTCCTCCGCTGTTTGATAGATAGGTCCGGAAACCCGGTAACACGGTTACAAGTGTTGATGGTCAACGACTTAGCCGTAACACGAGAGGTTACAGAGGGGTAACATGTTACTGGATTCGCCTCGGTCTGGCTAAGTTTAGCCATCCGAGTCGGGTTCTGAATCTGGTCTGTTTTGAACCGCTTGGATTGACATGGCGGTTCGATTACGTAGATTCGGCCTGTTGCGATGAAATTCTATAGACGTGGCGAAATTCTGGCCCGAAGCGAGGACCAGGTGTTCAAAACTTCTCCGACAGGCCCGTTTATCTGGTTCATCGTTTTTTCCGCGATTGGAATCGCACTTCTTCTGCTCGGAATTGGCGGCGCGAAGATATATGGGCTGCATCTGCCGCCGGGATTCTTTATCTATGCTGGGGCCGCATTTTTCGGATTGTTTGGATGGGTTTCTTTAGGGCAGTTCCGCGCCTGCATGAAACCGACAAACTGGCTGCTGCGCTGCAATGGCAGCGGGCTTATAGTCAAGTACAGATCCTTCCAGAACTGGCGTTTTCCAGCAGAGGACGAGCAGGCGGTGGGATTCGATTATTCCGAAATTGCCTGGGCCAGGACCGCCAGGGAAAGGCGCACGTCTTTGGACATTGGAGGAAAGAAGCAGAGTCAAGTTTTTGACTATTTGGATTTTTGCCTGGCCAACGCCGACACCGCCGCCCTGGAAGCGCATTTGCAGGCGGAACAAAAGGCCGAACCGCCGGGCAGGTTCAAGACGATTACCAGGGACTATCCTGTCGAAGTATTGCCCGGCGGGATGGTCCAGGTGCGGTGGAACGGGATCAGCCCGTCGCCCAAGAAGGCCATCCAGTACCTCAGCCGCCATTTAAGAATTGCCGACGCGGACTCCACGAAGGTTGACTTGACGTCGCGGAGCAATCCGGCTCCCGGGGAAGAAGACGCCAAAATCCTCAAGCTGGCCAGGAGCGGCGACAAAATAGGCGCGGTGAATTTGGCGCGGCGGATTTACGGATCCACGCTGACTGAAGCGGTCGCGTTCGTGGAGAAATTGCAGTCGGGGGATTGACTGTTGGAACAAACATGTGTTTTTCTCTGACCGCCTCCTCGACGCCTGAATCCCAACCAATTTAATGTTTACTTCCTGGCCGGCACCTTGCTCCAGTCAACCGACATTTCTTCGCGAATGAATTTGGCAAAGTCGGTGACGTCGTGTTTCACCGAGGCGATATCAAGGGCTTCCAGATAAGCGGCGCGTCGAGTGGTGCGCACGATGGTCCATGGATAACCGCCCGACGCCATCATTACGTTCATGAGGAACCTGGCTGTCCGGCCATTCCCGTCATTGTAGGGGTGAATAAAACCAAAGAGCCAATGCCCCAACACGGCACGAACGATGGGCTCAGTCTCAGAATCAAGAGAGTCAAAAAGCGCGTCCATGGCGTCATTCACCGCATCGGGAGGCGGCGGCACGTGTCGCGAGGCGCGAATGTAAACCGGGCCGTTTCTGTGGCCCGCCAGACGATGGGACTCCAGAATGCCCGCTCGGACGGATTCGCTGAAAAGGGATCGATACCAAGTCTGATATTCCCGGCGGACGACCGAACTGGCCGGCTCGCCCCCCAATACCAGGCCCACGCATCGCTTGACCTCGCGAAACGCCACCAGGTAGCCTTTCGCCGCCATGGCGGCAATCTCTTGTTGGTCTTTGGGGTTTCCATCCGGGTTCCAGGCTCCGCCGCGGATCTTCTCAATTAATTCTGGCGTTACCTGGTATCCCTCGATGGAAAGTGAATTATAAGCGTCGTGCTCGTAAACCGCCTCCACGCACTGCAAGTAAAACTCCGGATCCGGGACTGTGACCGGAGGCATGTCCTTGAAGACATCGAGCACGCGCCCGCGGGACGTCCTGAACAGGGCCTCAATTCGGCCGGCGTAAGGCGACACTACACGAACGTTCCCTGACAAAATCGGGGCACGCTTGATAAACGGATTTTTCGGCACAACGATCATGTCGGCAGACTTGGCTGCACCGATTATTTGATTAGCCCTGGCCCGGTCATCAATGAACAGGTAGGCGCCCGCCAGTCGCGCGGCCAGTGTCGGCGAGTTCGTTTCGAGGATAATTCTCGAAAGATCGTCCACCGATCTCACGGCGCGCAAAGCGAGTTCGGCATTGACCTGGTCGTTCTCGAAGAAACTTGGTGGCATGCGACAGAGCGCAACGCTTAATGGCATCGTGCGCAATCCCCGGACCTCCTCAAAGGCAGCCGGGATGTTGTTCCGGTCCTGATACACCACCATCGAGGTGTTATGAGGGAGATCGACGCGGCCACTACTGCTTTTGGTGGACATAACGACAACCTGTTGCGGCACCACATTGCCACCAATGTGCAAATCGAGAGATGATGGCGCAGACAGGCAATAGTCCGTGCCGAAGCGGGATTCAAGATACACCGCGAGAAAATCCCAAAACGCGGCGTACCATGCCGTGCTTTCCCCGGCGCGCTCGACCGGTCTGGTGAGCAGATACCAGCCCTTAATGATCTCCAGCAGATAACCCCGGGGGAGCAAATAACTTCGGTCCCCTCGCGATAAATCGGACGTGCGCAGGATGTGGCGGCGTGCAACCTTGCCCGCCCGCTCCAACGCATTGGCCAGTTTTGATTGGACCGACTTCGGCATAAACTATACTTTCCAGCGTACACGCACTATAGTTTTATGTCAATTTTGACTATTTTTAAATGCAAATGCCAACTATAGTATTGAACATGTTATTTTTGTAAGTCTTTATTAATAAACATTCTATGTAATTCTGGAATGGCGATCTTTTTGGCAGTTCGAACCGATTCCACAACTTTAGTAAATCCCGCTTCTTTGCGTAAAAGTGACTTTTTGGCCAAATGGCAGAATTCCATACTGTTTTCCAAGAGTTGGTGGCACCAGACCTGCTTAGTTTGGCAAAAATGAATAGTCTTAACGACAGCCGTTGGGTGAGGGTGTCCACGCGGCAATTAATCGGATTTTGGATCGGAATCGGACTGTTTGCGCTGCTGGTTTTCAACTCTGAACCCGGTTTCGTGTCCGTCCTGGATCATGCCAATTTGCTCTTCCATGAAGCGGGACATCCGGCGGTGGGGCTTTTCAGCCGGCGTTTGGAGGTCTATGGAGGCACGATGGGGCAACTGACTTTTCCGTGTGTGCTGGCGGTTGCGTTCTGGCGCAAAGCTGAGGCCATCTCTTTTGCCGCCTCGGTCATCTGGTTTTTTGAAAACTGGCTGAACATCGCGCGCTACATGGCGGATGCGTGCGCGCAAGTATTGCCGCTGGTCGGCGGCGGTTGCCATGATTGGGGGGAAATTTTCGGGCGCTGGCAGGTTCTGACTCACGACACACAAATTGCCGCCGTCGTGCGGACAACAGGCTGGATTGGAATGAGCGCGGCCTGCGTTTGGATAAGCTGGCTGTGGTGGGTGGGCCGGAAGCGTGTGGTTCCCGCCACCCATAGTCTCAGTAGATCCGAAGCCGGGTTCCTGCGAAAGAATTCCACTTGAACGAACTCATATTCCTCGTCGATGCAGTAATCGAAGTCAAAACGGGTTAAACCCGACGCGTTCACTTTCCCTTTGATGTCCGACTGCGGGAGAAGTGTAAAAAGTGAGGACTGACACGAATGGCGCTTAGATAAGACCCAAAACTTTCTTGCCCAGGCGTTTACGGCGGTTTGGATTTGGGATGGTTGTAAACAACACTTCGCGGGAAAGGTGCTGCATTTCTT
>JBEKDI010000110.1:0-17596 GCA_050014435.1 Verrucomicrobiota bacterium
TTAATCTCCTCAAAAGGGAGAAAACCAAAAAGCGCGGCATCCGTGGCAAACAACTCAATGCCAGTTGGGATCACGCCTATTTACTGCGATTGCTCGGAATTTAAATGCGTTTGCCCTGGCGCTTTATGCTCTCGCCAGATGTCGCCACCAAGGTGAACAGCCCGCAACCCGCCCGACAACCCGAATACTGGTTCGACGATAAAGCGAAGCGCTCCAGGCATCGCCAGTAGTGGGAGGTAAAGGAACACACGGACCACGATGAGACACAGATTGAGGGCGACACCGAACAGCAGGGCGCGACGCAATAGCAACACTTGCAGCATATGCGTAAAAGTCTTCGGCAAAAGGGTGACCAACTCAATCAACAAATCTGAATCCGGTAGGCGTGGGAACACGCCACCGATCTGCCCCGAGCTGAAAGTGGCGGGAGAACTCGACCGGCTCCCAAACTATTTAGGCTGCCTAAGCGGCCACTTTCCCCGTCGCTTTGGCCTTGGCCCACGCCGCTGGCGTGAATACTTTAATCTGGGTGAACTTGGCCGATGGCACAAACATCATCACCACCCCGACCGCGCTGTTGAAGTACCCCGCAATCGTACGGAAATGTACCGCCAAGGCGTTTTCCAGCCGCAACCGGCAGAAAGGGTAGACCCTGCCTCTAAAAACGCTGTGGCGAGTACAATGCGTACCAAATTCGGGCGACTGGGCGACGTTTGTTGAAACAACAATCAACCGGAAAGCCAATAAAAGAAGGCCGGATGCTATGGCGGCATCCGGCCCTCATCATTCAACCCGGAATGATAATTGGATAAAAAGGTGAAGGACGTATTCAACCTAATCCAAGACCCATGCCACCGTATCGACGCGGTTCAATGAAACCTTTATAACCTTTCCCCTGAATCTGCTCCCTGCGGGTTCCCAACCGTGCCCGTGATCAGGCAGTAATCTCCGTGCGCAGACAACTCCACCGCCGGACGTGCCTGACCTGGAATCTGCCCGTGAGAATCTCTTCCGGGCTGGCGAGGCTCTTGCGCCGAGCAAGCTGCCACCAAACGCTTGGATCAGCTGGGAATTTCTTGGAGGATTTTGTAACCAAATGGTTGCAGAATTGAACGCAAACCCTTGTGGCAGAACGCTGCTCCTGTGGAGTTCAGTGCGTGGTTTTAACGCCAAGGCTTTGTTTTGTCTGGGCCGAAGATGATGGCTCTGTATGGGGATATTAAGAAACGTCCGGCGCTATCCCGGCGAAATCGCCGGGACAAGAGCATAGACTTCAGCCTGCCTGCACCCGGGATCACATGGGCTCCGGAATGGATTTTTTTTGGCTGGCGGTGATTCTGAGGGTGAGTTAGCCAAAGGCAAGGCAGTTGCCTTTTCCGGCACCTGAGGAGGAGTGTCTCCGCGAAGAGACTCGGGCTTCCACTCAATCGGGTCAATTTCGAGCCAGGATCCAAAGACAGCCAGCGTAACCATGTGGTTGCAATCTTCCAGATACCCGGGAAAATGTCCGAAATTTCGGACAAAAGCCGCTTCGCGCTGGCCGGGTTGACATCGCCACCACCACCCCGGCTTCGCTGTTGGAGTACACCGCATTCCTCCAAGAACGTACCGCCAAGGCGTTTTCCAGCCGCAACCGGGAAAAAGAGGTAAGCCCTGCATATACAAACGTTATGGCCGGCACAATGCGTACCAAATTAGGGCTACAGGATCAGTCCTGGTGGCAAGTCTGGTCGTCAGCTATAAGCCATGATTGGCAACGCCTTGGCTGATACGGCACCTGGATGGATGGCAACCAACAGGATTGCGTAGACCTCCCGGCCAATTGCCGGGAAGGCCCAAGAGAATTCCCCCAAGATGCGACAATGCTGGATGCGGTTACATCTCCTTGACCAAAGGGGACCATGGCGTGCGACAATCGGTGAATGCAGGTAGTGTCGTGGTGCCGCTGAAAGTCACGACGGAAAGCGGCGCGTAGTGGTGATGGATCCCTCGCGGCGGGGCGTTGGTGAGCTGTTCCAAGGATCCGTCGGCCGTGCGGGCGGCAAAATTCCAAAAATCGCCTGTATTGAACGACCCGTTGGTAGAGCTGGAGCCCGAGTTGAAAGAGACGGTGATTCCGTTTTCAAGCAGCAGAGTTGTGCCCGGCGGCGGAACGTTGATGGCACCCTGGCCAGCCGTGCCCAAATTGGAGTCCAAGTTGAAATAGTCGGTGAGTTCGCCGTTGGCATCCACCGCTGAAATCTGCCCCGATTGATCCCATCGCGTAACGCGGGTGCGGCGAGCCGGGTTGGTCAGACCGTTGGTCAATGGAAAGGTGCCGGGGGTTAAAAGCGAGTCCACTAAAGTGATGATCCCGGCTGAGACGTTGATACTGTCGATCTGGTGCAGTTCCCCTGACTGGCCATTAAACTCATGATTGTCGTCGGTGATTTCAATCCAATCTCCAGGCGCAAATCTTAACGCTTGATTCCGGCCCATGCTCTGCACCGTGAGTTGGCTCGCAGGTTCACCGGCGGAATTAGTAATGCCCGCAGTCGTAATGGCGGTAACAAGAGTTGCGACAGAGCCATTGTTCCGCGACCACTTGAATGAGGCCGATCCACTCGGTCCCGCTTGATGGATCTCCACCCGGTAAAGCTGATTCTCCATGCCGGTATAGCCGGGGTCGTCGGTGAGGCCGGGGGCTGAGGCGGCGGAAGGGACAACCTTGGTGGTGAGTTGCCCGGCCGACGCCGCAGGAGGCCAATTGGAAATGCTCGAGTTTAGATCCGAGCAGGTCGTTGCAACGGGGACAGATAACGTCTTAACCTGCCAGATGGTCTGCAGGCGGCGCGTCGTATCCACTGCAACGGCGTTATCCACAAGGTTCGAGTTTTCGAGATACGTTACCGACCTGACCCATACGTCAAGATAGACGACCAATGGGCTATTTCCGTCGAAAGTGGCATTGGGATAATAAGGCTGCTTTGTGAAGTCGATCATCCCCGTTGGGGTGGCCGAGGAAGCCTGTGGAGAAATGGACGACATTTCGGCGAGGGCTGGATCCCATTGCGCCGAGGGGAGGTAATCGTGATTCTCGGCCAGGAGTCCATCCACATACATGCGTCCTGGACCAATAAAGATTTGAGGACCGTTGGTGATAGAGGCGATGATTCGAAAAGCATCGGGGGCGGTGTTCACCGGGTACGCTGCCCGCCCTAAGGCATCCAAGGTTCCGGCAGCGATGAGACGAGCGCATTCAGCCAGCCATTCGTTCCAGTCCGAGTCCAGTTGGACCCGTCCTTGTTGCATGAGGACGCCAAGGTAGTCGTTCCATGGGTTGAACGAGCCGCGACTGGAATCAAAGCGCATTTTAAGTTTCTTTCAAGATTCATAAATCATAGCACAAATTCGCTGAAATGCTGAAGAGCGTTTCCAGAAGCACATGAAGCTTGATAATTGATAAAACACTCACCGATCATGCCGGCCACATAGCTGGAAGACTCGCATCCCTGATCGAAAGCGAACTGGGCGTGCTGAGATGAAACAAACTCGCCAAACCAAGCCCTTGAGTTAGCCGGGACAACGCTGCGAGGCGGGCATGGCGCTGGGATGTTCAGTGTGATGTAGATGAGCTTTCCTTTGCTGCAAAGGGTTTGTAATCGAGAGGCTGCGCCAGCGCTAATTCTCATGGCATCAGCGCTGCATTGGTTGGCGGGTGAGGTTCTATTTATGCTATTGCGCGTGTTTGGGGAAAGCTTTAGCATGAAATCATGTTCCAGTGGAGTCTCAATGTGCGTGGAGTTGTCCTGCTGGCGGAGGCAATTGCGACATACCTGACTGTCGGAGTTCCATCTGGCGTGGCGGCTGATTCCAACCTGCCACCCTATGTCATCCGGAACTGGCGGACAGACGACGGCTTGCCACAGAATGCCGTCACCGCCGTCGTGCAAACAAAAGACGGTTATCTCTGGGTCGGCACGTACAGCGGTCTGGCACGATTTGACGGAGTTCATTTCCAAGTATTCAACAGCGGCAATACCCCCGCGTTGCGCAGCGGCAGGGTCACCAGCCTTTTTGAAGATCCCGGCGGCACGCTTTGGATCGGAAGTGAAATCGGCGAACTGACAGCTTATGAACCTGCCTCCGGGTTCCGTGCTGTTGATTTCGGCCCTGCGTTGGGACGGCGCAAGATCATTGCCATCAGCCTCGATAAAACGGGCGACATGTGGCTGGCGGACCCGGCTGGAATAATGATGCGGCTGAAGGATGGTCTGCGGCTGGAACCAGAATCTGGACTGGCAGTGTATCTGGCTGACGTTGCTAATGACTCGAGAGGGAACCTTTGGGTGTTGCGCAACGGCTTGGCTTCCGTGCTCGAACAAGGCCGTCTCATTCCTCAATTTGGCCGCGATGCCACCTACCCGTATGTTCAGGGAATTTGTTCGAGCCGGCAGGGCGTCTCCTGGGTGGCCAGCGAAGGAATGTTTTGGCTTCAGAATCCCGACGGGACAACCAATGGCTATGGCGCTGCGCCGTGGAATAGGGTTCCGTTGGTGGCGTTTTTGGAAACCTCAACCGGCGTATTGGTGGCCGGCACGCAAGACCATGGTCTCTTTATTGTTCGGCCCGGCGGCGCCTTTTTGAATTTGTGCCGCAGCAATGGCCTGCCCACCGATTGGATTTCCTGCCTGTGCGAGGATCGGGAGGGAAACTTGTGGATGGGCACTGGCGGTAATGGACTCATCATGATTCGCCCCGGCAACGTGACGGTGTTGGACGCTCCGGATCAGTGGCAGGGGCGTCCTGTTTTATGTTTAACCTCCGGGCGGGATGGGACGCTTTGGGTGGGCACGGAGGGCGCCGGCCTTTACCGCTGGCAAGATGGAGAATGGTCGCACTTCGGAATGGAAGCAGGCGTGAACAACTTGTTCGTCTGGTCGTTGTGCGAGGATGCCAGGGCACAACTGTGGGTTGGAACATGGGTTGGCCTGCTGACCCGCCATGGCGAACATTTTGACCTCGCGCCCGGCATGATTGGAGATCTGCCCCCGGTGACCGCCCTCTTTTCCGGCGGATCCGACGAACTCTGGGCGGGCACCAGAGCAGGGCTGTGGCATTACCAGGCAGGCAAAACGGCTTGGCTGACACAATCCGGGCCAACGCCGCTGTCCGATGTGCGCTGTGTGGTGGAAGACAGCCAGGGCACGGTGTGGTTTGGGATGCTGGGCGGCGGCTTGGGCAGGCTGGACAAGGAGGGCCTGCGCCTTTTGAACAAGTCGGACGGTTTGAGCAGCGATTTTATCCAGTTTCTGCACCCCGACAACGATGGGAGCCTGTGGATTGGAACTTCCGGCGGCGGCTTGAACCGGCTCAAAGAGGGCCACTTCAGCGCCATCGGCGCCGCCCAAGGCTTGGCGGACGACATTGTTTGCTGGGTGGAGGATGACGGTCTCGGCTATTTCTGGGTCAGTTCCCATACAGGCATCATGCGGTTGAGCAAACGGGAACTGAACCAGTGCGCAGACGGGCAATTGAAATCCGTCCACTGCTCATTGTTTGGCAAGGGAGATGGACTGCCCACGCTGGAATTCTCCGGTGGATTGCAATCGGCCGGATGCAAGACTGCGGACGGACGCTTATGGTTTGCCTCCAGCAAAGGCATTGTGGTGGTGGACCCGAAGGGTGTGAAATTGAACGCCCTGCCTCCGCCCGTGGTAATCGAGGCACTGCAGGTCGATGGCAAGCCCCTGGCCGGCTTGAACGGGCAAACCGCAGAGCGGCCCTTGCGCATCCCGCCAGGCCGCCATCGACTGGAGTTCGCGTACACCGGACTGAGCTACTCATTTCCGGAAAAAGTCCGTTTCCGCTACCGGATGGCAGGTCTCGACAGCGAATGGACCGAGGCAGGCGGCAAACGCAGCGCCAGTTTCGATTACGTTCCGCCGGGCCACTATGCTTTTCAGGTGCTGGCCTGCAACGATGCCGGGGTTTGGAACGAGCAGGGTGCGACAGTGGCGTTTATTCTGTTGCCTCATTTCTGGCAAACATGGTCGTTCGCCGCGGTGGCCGGGACGATTGTGTTATCGGCGGTGGCGGCGGGAGTTTGGCTGGCCGCGCGGCGGCGCATGCAGCGCAAATTGCAACGTCTGGAAAGGCAGCAAGCCATCGAGCGGGAGCGCACCCGCATCGCCCAGGACATTCACGACGATCTCGGTGCAAGCCTCACCCGCATCACGATGCTGAGCCAATCGGCCCGCAGCGAATGGGACAACCCGCCGCGAGCCGCGGCCCAGGTGGACCAGATCTGCAGCACGGCGCGCGAGTTGACACGCTCCATGGATGAGATTGTTTGGGCGGTCAATCCTCGGCATGATTCGCTGGACAGCCTGGCCATTTATTTGGGCAAATTCGCGCAGGATTACTTGCGCGACGCCGGGATTCGATGCCACCTGAACATGCCGGAAGACCTGCCTCCCTGGCCGGTCATAGCGGAAGCGCGCCATAACCTGTTCCTGGCCTTCAAGGAGGCGCTGCACAATGTTGTCAAACACTCCGGCGGAAACGAGGTGTGGGTGATCCTGGCCTTGCGCACCGAGGCCATCGTTCTGACCATTCGCGACAATGGCCGGGGATTTGCGGCAGATTTGCCAGTCCACGTGGAGACTGGTTCCGATCGCATTGAAACCGGCCAGGGAATCCCCAATATGAAACTCCGGCTGGCGGAAATCCATGGCTCATGTGATGTTCAAAGCGTTGCCGAGGCTGGAACCACGGTCACGTTTGATCTGCCGGTTCAAGTGTCCAGTCTGCATAACTGAAATATGACATCTTCCGGCCATCGTCAAAACTCACGATGCTGTTTTGCTGGCTTCGCCGATCAAAGGAAGGAGAATATTGCCAAGTGAGTATCAGTGTATCCATCGTCGAAGATGATGCGGAAACGCGTGAAATCCTTGCCGGGTGGATCAAAAATTCGCGTGATTTGCATCTGGTCAGCAATTATGGCACCGGCGAACGCGCTGTGGTTCGGCTTCCATCCGACAAACCCGATATCGTATTGATGGACATCGATCTTCCTGGCATTAGCGGCATCGAATGTGTCCGGCAGTTGAAACAGATATTGCCTGGCACCCAGTTTCTGATGCTCACGGTTTATGAGGATTCAGATTACTTGTTCAGCGCGCTGGCCAGCGGGGCCAGCGGCTATTTACTCAAAAGAACTTCCCCCAAGGAATTGATCAACGCAGTCAAAGACGTTCACTCCGGCGGTTCGCCCATGAGCAGTAACATAGCCCGGAAAGTGGTGCAGTCCTTCCGGCAACTGGCCCCAGGACCAGACGGAGTGGAAGATTTGACGCCGCGCGAACGCGAAGTGCTGCAACTCCTGGCCGCAGGCGACCTTTACAAAGAAATCGCAGATCACCTTGGGATTTCAGTTACCACGGTCAACGCCCATGTTCGCCGCATCTACGTAAAGCTTCAGGTGCGTTCCCGGGGACAGGCAGTTGCGAAATATGCTCATCTGACTTCGGCTCCTTGAGAGGAGCGCCTCCGTCCGTCCTCAGCGCCTCGTTAGTTTTAACGAGCATGTTTTTCTTCACCCCTTTGCAGGCGCAAGCTAGGGTTCGTGAAATGAAATCCATTACACAGCCATGCCTTCCAGATTGCCGACGCAAGGATGCCAGAGATGGCCGGTACAACGGAGTTTCATCAGCCCGGATGCGGAACTTTGACCATGAAAACCGGTCCGGCAAGAATAAAATCACCTAAACTCAACTACCCAATACTATGAAACGAATGAAAAGCATCCCACTCACCATCGCGCTGGGGGCCGCCATTGCCTTGATGTCCAGCAGCACAGCCCAGGCAGGATCAGCGACCCTCTCCAACATTGCCGGCGGCGCGGCCCCCACCCCTGGGCCGTATGACTGCTATATGTTGGATAACGAATTCTACTACAGTGAAGCCCAAGCAGACCAGGAACCAGCTTCAAGCGCCACACTCAATTACTATTCAAACGGCGGCGGCGGCGGCTATTTCCCCGGGCAAATATTTACCACCCCGGCTGTTCCGGCCGGCGCCTATGGGTTCTCCCTGGCGAGTGTGACGGTGAATGAATGGTGTTGCGACGGAGGCGGCCTTACCACCAGTTTCCAGGATTACACCCTGACCCTTCTTTCAGTGCAAGCCAACACCCCTTCTGCCGGTGAGTTTACTGTGACTCCGATCGGTTCCTACACCTCTCAGCCTTATGAAGTGACTGACGAGTATTATATCACGTTTGTGCCCGCCGCAG
This sequence comes from Verrucomicrobiota bacterium, assembly GCA_050014435.1. Taxonomy (GTDB): domain Bacteria; phylum Verrucomicrobiota; class Verrucomicrobiia; order Limisphaerales; family Palsa-1400; genus DASRLE01. The sequence continues at coordinate 8,279 of JBEKDI010000110.1, forward strand.
GGACTGCTCCTGCGCTCTCGGGCAATACAGAGTATTGCTGGACCGTCGGGAATGACGGCAGCGGCTGGGTGGAAACGGGTGCTGAACCAACATTGGGCAATACAGGGGGAACCGCTTCCGAGTTGGTGGCGGGTGATGGGCTGAGCAGTGAATACAATGCCAGCGGCTTTTTGATTGACCCTAACGACATGGCCGTGGTCGCTCCGATCGCGGGTGGAGTCATATATGCCGACGATCAAGCCCCCACCTTTCAAGCGATGTTTGACGTCCAATTGACTCCCATCACTTTTGCCGTTGACCCGGTGACGATCGCCACGGCAGGCAATATTTATCAAACGCCGGAACCTGCCTTCAGCAATGGGACGGCAGTAACGCTCGACTGCGGAACCGTTTTGGGTGGCGTGGCGCCACTTAATTATCAATGGCAGGTCTCATACACCGCTCCCGGGGCCAACACCGCCGGCAGTTTCGTGAACACTGGCGGCAACAGTTCAAGCCTCACAGTGACTCCGGCCGCCAACGGATATTATCAATATCAGGTAATTGTCACAGACAGCACCGCGCCGACCCATCAGACGGTCACCGCCTCATCGGTTGGTTTCGTGGTTGCTCCCGCCTCTTTGACCGTGAACATGGCTGACGAGACCACCAGCTATTCGCCGCCCGGTTGTTATGACGCCATCCAGCAAGTGGTTGGCGGCGGCCAGATCACCAGTATAAATTACTATGACAATTTCACAGCATCGCCCCCCGGCAACATCTTTTTCACCGGCGACGATGCGTCGGGATACACCCTGACTTCCGTCCAGATCCAGACTGGCAACAATGGCGACACCTCGCAGAGCACCACCCTGCTCCAGCCTTATTATCTGTGCATTTACCAATTGAACACCGCGCAGACGCTCGCCACGCTGGTGCAGCAATATTATTGCCCGGCGTTCCAGTTCATTTTTGGTGACTGGATCGAATGGCAGGGGTTGAGCACACCACTGGCTCCCAACAGCACGTATGCTTACACTTTTGTGAACGACATGAATGGAAGCTGGGCGGGCTTGGACGCAAGCCCCACGCCCGTAACCACCTCCCCATCCGGCATCGAAGGCGGAGTGGGTGTTGCCGTTTTGATTTCACCCCAAGACCGTAACGTTTCCCCGGATACCGGCGGCGCTTCCGGCACATTTATAGTGGGGTTGACGGACGGCGGCGTGACGGTCAACTGCCCCCAAGCCAATGGACTGGTGGTGTCACCACTTGGATCCGTGGCGGCTGGAACGGCAGTCAGCTTGAGTGAAACCGCTGGCGGCGAAGCGCCCTTCACCTATACTTGGAAATGGGACGCAGGATCGAGCAGTTTGTCGCCCTCGGCGTTTGTGACTGTTCCAGGTAGCGGTTCAACCTCAAGCATCAACGTCAATACCGCTGCGTCGCCCCTCGCGCCTGGCACATATCGTTATACTGTCACAGTTAACAATAGCCATGAACTGGACGGCCCCAGCACCAGCCCAGTGGCCTCCGTAACGGTTCTCGAGGGCTTGGGAAACTGTCTTGTGACCGACCTCGGCTCCTCAAATACACCGGCTGCCCTGCCCAACAGCAGCTTGGACATTTATGACCTGGTTGACAATTGCGGCGACGATAACACTGTGCCTCCGGGATTGGGTGGGTATTTCGTCAATAACACGCCTCCCGGACAGACCTTCTTGACGGGATCATATCCGCTTTCTCTCACCAGCCTCTACGTTAAATTGGGCGGTTTGTCGGGTAGTGGCGGATTACCGCAAACCGGTCAGCCGTACGCGATCAACATTTACACCATCAGCGGCACCAACGCGCTGCCATACGCAAGCTATACATCAGGGACCACGGTCATCCCGGGTTACATAAACTCATACACCACTAGTAATGCGGATTGGCTGTTAATTAACGGTTTTGCTCCGTTGCCGCTGCAGGCCAACACCACCTACGCATGGACGTTTAGCGAGACCTTGTCCGGCGACAGTGGCTGGATGGAAATCGCCACTGACAACACGGGCGCGAACTTGCTCGGGTCAACCACTGGCAGTGCTGCATCCGTTCCGTTTGGTGGTGGTGCATTCAACACGAGCGTCGGCTACGACGCCGTCTTTGACGCCGTCCTTCTGCCTGTGTTGAACTACACGCATAACGCCAATGGGTCAATCACGTTGACATGGGCGGCGGGCACCTTGGTGTCCACCACCAGCTTGTCCTCGCCGACGTGGTCGGCGGTCGCCGGGGCATCGTCTCCCTACACGTTCACTCCGCCAGCGACCGGGAGCAAGTTCTACGCGGTCGTGGTTCCGTAATTACCATATTCACGGGAAGGGGCGTATCCGAAAAGGATGTGCCCCTTCCCTTCGGTTTTAGTCGGGTTGTCGATAGGGATCAGTGCAGAGTTTTGCTGTGATAATGATTTTGCGACAAAGGAACAATGCGCGCCAAGTTGAGCAAAGAGCATGCGAGTTCCGGTTGTGAAAAGGGTTGGTTGTGATGACTGATGGTTGCTGGTTCCGAAGAGGGGCGTGTCTGTAAGACGACATGCCCCTCTCCTGCCAGTTGCAACGCAGTGCCAGGATGAAATCGATATATTATAATTTATAAACAAAGAAGAGACCAAGGAGAGACATTAAATGAGTAACTTGAGTAATTGCAGGAGAAACGAAAAATGAAATCCAATTCCAACAAGCAGCAGGAAGTTTCCAATTCTGCTTTTACGTTGATTGAACTGCTGGTGGTAATAGCGATTATTGCCATTCTTGCGGCGATATTGCTGCCGGCCTTGGCTCTGGCCAAATCACAGGCCCTGAAGACTCAATGCCTCGGCAACGAGAAGCAGTTTGGTGCAGCGAATGCCATGTACGCCAACGATAACAAGGATGTGATGGCATTTTGCAACTGGGACGGTGGCAACCAGCTTACCGACCCTTCAACTGGCCAGAATGGAAAAGGCTGGCTCTATACATGCAGCGGGACCATCCCCCAACCAACCGGGGTGCATTATGCGGACAACCCCACTGTTTGTTGGTCTGGCGGTCCGAATGGCGTTCCTGGCGGCGGGTTGTGGTGGCCGTACCTGCACAACCAGCTCACCTACCTCTGCCCGGTGGATCTTTCGACCTATGCGACGGGGCCGGATGCATACAGCAAGCGTCCTAACCAACTTTCCACATATATAATGAACGGCTCTGTCGCCGGTTTTCCACAGAGTACCGATCTGGTGTTTCGATCCACAAGGGTCAGCGCAGTCTGGAGTCCATCATGCTGGCTTTTTTGGGAACCTAATGCGGCGGCCGCCCCAGCCGGTGGGGGCCTCAATGAGTACAATGACGGCTCGAATTTCCCGAACACCCCTGTGTCCACTCCACCGGGCAGCGAGGGAATCGGCGTGCTCCACGACAAGCGCGGCGGAAACGTTGGCCGTCTTGACGGTGGTTCCGTATTCGTCACTTCAAACCAGTTTAATCTGGAGTCGAAGGGCCCTCCGGGAGAAGCCCCCGATAAGTATAGAACGCTGCTTTGGTGGAGCACCTATTATTATAACGGACACCAAGCGCCGCAATAATTTACGAGTGTTGTGCTTTAATTATGCAAGAGACGATGAGCTTTGAATCCCTCGCAGGGGGGCTTTCTGCAGGTTTTGGCGATCATTTGGCCGTCAGCCATCAGGGCGCCGCCAGCAGCATGGACGCCACGGCTTTGACCTACGCCCTGACTGTTTGCTGCTTCAGGGACGATTGTCCGTCAAAAGATCTCGAATCAGCCATTTTCGGCGAAGTCATAGTCCGCCTGCAGCACCCATTCACTTGGCGCTTTCGTCGCTGGTGGCGGAGTATAGCTAAAGCCTTGTGACCTCCTTCCGATTGGAGCCAAATCGGCTCTGCTCATTGGCCGGCATGGCTTTTGTGTTTTTGGCCGTGGCCGGTGGATATGTCGAAGCCCAAACCCTCGCCGACTTCGGCGCATCCGCCCCGACCCCGGGGGTAAATGACATTGCCCAATTGAGCACTGTGAACAACCAAACCTTTCCCGATGACCTGAATTACTATACCGACAACCAAAGCAGTCATGACGCCGGCGAACCGGGCCAGACCTTCACCACAGGGACCAACTCAGCCGGATACTTGCTGACGTCAGTTTCGCTGATGACCGCTGGGTTGGGTTCCGACAGCGGCACCACTACGCCCCAGCCCTATTACCTCCACCTTTACTCCGTGTCCGGCTCCACCGCCACACCGCTGCAAACCAACACCTCGGGCAATGTCGCCTTCAACGACGGCAACTGGCTGCAATGGAGCGGGCTTTCGGTGGCGCTGGCCGCGAATTCGACTTATGCCTGGTCGTTCGGCAAGGCGAGTTCGACCAGCGGCTGGGAGGCGCTCGCCGTTTCCGGCGGCAGTCCGTACGCCGGAGGCCAGATTGGGCTCTTTTTCCCCTACGGCGGGGCGATCACCTTCGGCAGCAGTCATGACTTTGACGCGATTTTCGACTTGGGATTGACGCCCGCACAGATTCCGGGAATCAACCAACTTGCTGTGTCGCCGGCGAACAACGTGTTTGCAGGGACGCTGGTGACCTTCACGGCCAGTGTGACGGGCGCGCAGCCCCTTCACTTCCAATGGCAGTTCAGCAACGGCGGGGCATACACCAACATCACCGGCGCCAACACCAACACGCTGGCGCTGGCCGCAGCGGTCACCAATACCGGTTCGTATGAACTGGTGGTGAGCAACAGTTATGGCGCGGCGACCAGCCCTCCGGTCGAGCTTTCCGTGACGCTCGACACGAATCCACCGATGGTTCTGAGCGGCTACAACCTCGGCACATCGAACGTTGAAGTGGACTTTTCCAAGGCGCTCCAGGCGGCCAGTGCCACGAATCTGGCGAACTATGTGTTTACCGATGGTCTTGCCATCACTGCCGCGTCCCTCTCCGTCAACGGCTCCTCGGTCATCCTCACCACCGCGCCGCTGGTCTATGGCAGCAACTACACCCTCATTATCAATGGCATTCTCGATCAGGCCATTCCGCCCAATACCATTGCCCCCAACGCGCCGGTCAGTTTCAATGCTTCTCTCCGCACTCGGATTTTGCTGGATGCCGGCTGGCGTTTTGAATTGGGTGATCCATCTGACGTCCTGACCAATTCTGCGGAAACCAACGTCACTTACTACCCTGAAATCCCCGATCTGGCCAAGCTGGATGCCGATGAAATAGGCGGCGCCACCAACACCCTCTCCGAATCCTACATGGAGACGATCCGGATTGATCCGATTGCCACGCAGATGGGGGAGAACGTGTCGTTTGTCCAGACCAACTACAACGACAGCGTCTGGAGTGAAGTCAACCTGCCGCATGATTGGGTGGTGGCATTGCCTTTTGATTCGAGCGCGGATACTGGCCATGGTTTCAAATCCGAAATCTATGGATCGACCAGCGCAACGACCATTGCCTGGTATCGGCACACCTTCACCCTGCCTGCGCATGCCGCCGGCCAAGCGCTGTGGCTGGAGTTTGACGGGGTGTATCGCAATTGCCTGGTGTGGTTGAACGGGCACATCCTGGGCCGGAATGTCAGTGGTTATGGAAGTTTCTATTTTGATGTGACCCAATACGCCAATCCCGGCGGGACCAACGTGCTGGTGGTGCGGGTGGATGCCAGCCGGTTTGAGGGCTGGTTTTATGAAGGGGCCGGCATTTACCGGCATGTCTGGCTGACGACGGAGAATCCCGTGCATGTCGCGGAATGGGGAACTTATGTGGCGACAACCTCGCTGGAGGGTTCCAACGCGACGATCACACTGCAAACCGATGTCACCAACCAAACCGGGACGGCAACTGTCAACGGCAGTTTGTCTTCGACGATTTTCGATGCCAACAGCAATGCGGTTGCCACTATTACTTCGGCCATAAGCGTGCCCGCCGGCCAGGATTTGGTCGTCACGCAGACCTTGACGTTAACGGCCAATTTGTGGTCTCCGCAAACGCCCTATCTGTACAACCTGGTCAGCACGGTCAGCAATAACAATGCAGTGGCAGACATTTACAACACGCTGTTTGGTGTCCGGACGATTTCGATTGATGCGGTCAACGGTGTTTTCATTAATGGGCAGCATGTGGAAATCCAGGGCATGTGCAACCATCAGGACATGGCCGGCGTCGGCTCCGCCCTGCCCGACCGGCTGCAGTATTACCGCGTTGAGCGCCTCAAGGAGATGGGCGTGACGGGTTGTCGCACCTCACATAACGAACCTACCGCGGAGTTTCTCGACGCCTGCGACCAGTTGGGAATGCTGGTGCTGGATGAAAATCGCCGCTTGGGGACCAATGCGGAACCGTTGGGCGAACTGAGCCGTCAAATCCGGCGTGATCGGAACCATCCTTCGGTGTTCATGTGGTCGCTCTGCAACGAAGAACCCCTCCAAACCACCGAGGCTGGCGCTTCCATCATACAGGTGATGCAGAACCTGGTCCATTCACTGGACTCGACGCGCCTCTGCACCGCCGCTCTGAATGATTGGGAAGTTGGCTTCAGCCTGGTGCTGGATGTCAACGGCTTCAATTATCAACTGGGCCAACAGGACATATTCCACGCGGACTACCCGGACTGGCCCATCATCGGCACGGAAACATCCAGCGTGGTCACCGATCGTGGGATGTACACCAATGACACGGTGAACGGCTACGTCTGGGGTTATGACATCGAGAACAGCGTGGTCAGTTGGGGTGAGACGGCCGAAGCTTGGTGGTCCTATTACGATGCCCGTCCGTGGTCTTCCGGCGGGTTCTCGTGGACGGGTTTTGATTATCGGGGCGAGCCGACGCCCTACGGCTGGCCCTGCATCAGCTCGCATTTTGGCACGGTGGACACCTGCGGTTTTCCGAAGGACAATTTCTATTACTACCAGGCGAACTGGACGTTCAAGCCCGTGCTGCACCTCTTTCCGCACTGGAACTGGTCCACGCTTGGCCAGCCGATCAACATCTGGGCGTTCGGCAATTGCCAGGAAGTGGAGTTGTTCACCAATGGCGTCAGTTTGGGACGGCAATCGCTTAATGTCCAGGGCCACGTTGAATGGGACAATGTGCCTTATGCACCGGGAACAATCCAAGCCATTGGCTATGACAATGGTGAGGCCGTCATCACCAACACGGTGTCAACTACAGGCGCGCCGGCGGCCCTTGCGCTCTGGCCGGATCGCAGCACCATTCTGGCCGACGGCAAGGATGTTTCCGTTGTAATGGTGGCCGTCCTGGATGCAGAGGGAAATATCGTGCCCACGGCCAGCAATACTGTAACTTTTGCCGTCAGCACCCGCGGCTCCATTCTTGGGGTTGGCAACGGCGATCCCAGTTGTCACCAAGCGGACAAGGGAAGCAGTCAGCGCTCCGTCTTCAACGGATTGTCCGAGGTCATCGTCCAATCCACCAATGCGCCCGGCTCCATCACCCTGACCGCGACTTCAACTGGTTTGACCTCGACCAATATCACCATCACGGAAACAGTCATGTTGCCGCCGCCCGCCGCCCCCGCAGGAGTGGCAGCCGTCGGAGGAAATGCGCACGTGACAGTCACTTGGGATGTTGTGCCCGGTGCCACGACCTACAACCTGTGGCGGGCCACGACTAGCGGCGGCCCCTACACGCTTATCGCTGGGAAAATCGGCAGTGTGAATTTGGGTTACAACGACGCCAACGTCACCAATCTAACAACGTATTATTATATGGTGACAGCCAATGGAACCGGCGCCAGCGCCAACTCGGCGCAAGTCAGCGCCACGCCGACTGCGTTCGTCACCGGCCTGACGGCAACCGAAACCAACGGGCAGGTTATATTGAATTGGAATGCTTTGCCTGGAGTTGAGTACAGCGTGAAACGTTCCCTCATTACTGGAGGGCCCTATGCCACCATCGCCGCAGCGATAATCAGCACCAATTACATCGACTCCAGCGTGCAAGCGTGCCAGACCTATTTTTACGTTGTCACAGCCACCAATGCCGGCAATGAAAGCCTGGCCTCGGACGAGGCCAGCGTTACATTGCCGGGTGGCGCTCCACCTTCACCCTGGCTGCATACCGACGTTGGATCGGTTGGGTTCCCGGGCGGTGTCACCTACTGCGGCGGTCAGTTCACGATCTCCGGCTCGGGCACTGACGTCTGGGGCACCATCGATGCGTTTCAGTTTGTTTACGTTTATGTCACCAACTGCACCACCTGCGACATTCGCGCCTATGTGGCCAGCGTCGAGGACACAAGTGGCAACGCCAAGGCGGCGGTGATGATCCGCGAGTCGCTCGCGGCGGATTCCACCCATGCGCTGGTGGATGTAGAACCCAGCGCCGGCATCGAGTTCCTGTGGCGTCCAAGCACCGGCGCATCGAGCAGTTCTACCAACTCTTCCGGCACGGCGCCAAACTGGATCCGGCTGACACGGACCAACAGCACATTCACTGGCTATTGGTCGCCCGATGGCAATACCTGGTCCCAGTTCGGAACCACCAGTATCACCATGTCCAACGGGGCCTACGTGGGCCTGGCCGTGTGTGCGCATGACAACTCCGTGCTCAACACCTCGGTGATGGATTATGTAAGCGCGGGTTTTATCCCGGTTGTCACCGCGCCGACGCTGGCGCCGATCGCCAACCAGACCGTCAACGTGGGTCAGACCGTTGCCATCACCGTCATTGCCACGGACACGAACTTGCCGGCGCCGGCACTGGACTTCAGTCTGCCCGGCGCCCCGGCTGGCACAGCGCTGACTCAAGTCAACAACACCAACGCCGCCTTCAACTGGCGGCCTTTGACCTCGCAAGCCAATTCCACCAACATCGTCTCGATCAAGGTGACGGACAACGGCAGCCCTCTTTTGAGCACGACCCGGAATTTCTCCGTGGTGGTGAATCCGATCACATTGCCGACACTGTCAGCGTCTGCCGGAAGTTTCTCAAATGGACGATTCGCCCTGACCGTTAGCGGCATGGTTGGACCTGACTATGCGGTGGAGTGTTCCACCAATCTAATGAATTGGAGCATGGTGTTTGAGACCAATTCGCCGCCGTTGCCCTTCACCTGGGTGGATACAAACGCGAGTTTGACTAATCCGGCTTCCTACTATCGGGTATTACTGGGTCCTCCCCTGCCATGAAATGGGACGATCGGGGTCTTATCGTGAGTTTTAACGACCAGGGCAAACGCATTTAAATTCCGAGCAATCGCAGTAAATAGGCGTGATCCCAACTGGCATTGAGTTGTTTGCCACGGATGCCGCGCTTTTTGGTTTTCTCCCTTTTGAGGAGATTAAA
>JBEKDI010000111.1:0-17324 GCA_050014435.1 Verrucomicrobiota bacterium
GGCCAACTACAAGCGGCTCCGAGAGCTGACCGAAAAATGGGTGGGCTTATCCCTCCGTCTGGCCAAAGAAAAACGCCAAAGGACCGCGTAACGTATCGGAGAACGTTTCACTCCTCAGTACTAACCTCCAGAAGTGTCGTTTGCTCCATTGCTCCATTACCTTGGTGGCGGAGGATTGCACATTGCGTAACAGGGGCATTGTCACTTATAGACTACACCACGAATGTACGAATGTTACTTTTAAGTGTCAAATAACTTGTTTTTTTAACAATTCCATTGACGCAAACTATTAACTCAATTTGAATTGCGGCGGAAAGATTGGCGTTTGTATTATAAACAGACATCTAATCCTGCTCGTTGCGCATGGCGACGGTTCACAACACACAATGAAAATATGAACAATCGTAGAATCATTCTGAGTTTGGTCATCGTAGCGGTATTCTTTAGCTATGTATTCGGCGTTAGTACGGCGTCTGGGCAAACCAGTGGGGGGCCTGCAGCGGCTCCTGCAGTGACTGCCAGCGGATCTGGATCGCCTTCCTTTGGAAGCGATTTTTCTCAACTAGTCCATCTTGACGTTGGTACTGTAATTCTAAGGCCGTTTTTAATCACTCCGATTACGCCCGCACCCGGTTCTTCCAGCCCATCCTATCAATTAAAACTCGGTGCGGCAGATGTTCGCGGTATGGTGCAGGGAACTTTTCAGTTGCGTGGTGCCTGGCTTCCCGACGACTTGCGAACGAGTTGGGCGAATTCATATCTTTGTGATCATATTGACCAAGAGGCGCGAATTGGTTACGCATATGCTGGTAATTCCGGATCGCAAAGTTCTACTACAACAGGATCTGGGGACTTCTATGGTGAACTTGCATTTGGCTGGCATGGAACACCATGGGATCTCCACCCATTTTACGCATCTCTCGGTCCTGAGGGATATTTTGATTTCTCGAGTGACGCTGATTATTCTGAAATGCATACCGCCGTAGGAGCCGGGCTGGCTTACGCCGGTGGTTACGCCGTGGATTCAACCAAAACAAATGTAATACAGTTTTTGATCAGGCCTGGCTTTATATTTGCCGATTCGCCGAACATCATTGGCTATAATACAAACGGTCCGGTACTGGGAGTTAATAGCAGCGGGCTTCCTAGTTTCTCATGGAGGGGAGCTTTTGATCTGTCTGCCGAAGTGCGCATTCCGGTGGCAATAAATCAGAATCAGTATGGGAGTTTCAGTGTGGGAGGAGCATTCTATGAGTTTTCCGGCAGCGCTCCTGGCCAATGGTCTGTTTATGTTGCTTATTCAGTAGATCCCCTAAGCCTTATGGAGTCAGTTTTTCACATAAGTACTGGTACTGGGCATTAGAGTTTTACCCTACAGTTAGGGAGGAATTTTGATTTATCTTGCTGGATAGGCAGTTGGACGATCTCCGCAAGGAGCCAGATAGGACGTGTCAGATAAACCACATCTTGTGTGAAAAGGCCCCTGCCGTTCAGGTAGTCCGCTTGTGATGCTTTGTGCCGGGCTGTGTCGCCTCTTGCCGAGGGCTCACCCACGCAAAGTCCTTGACTGGCAGCATGCGTGACGGCGTGATGGCTGAAAACCGCGGGGCCCTATGGCTCGCGCCTTCCTGAATGCCGGCAGCAGTAAAACGAAAAGTTTTTACCTTCCATGCCTGGTAATTCAGACGACTCCTACTAGAAAAACGGCAGCATTTTTGTCAGAAACGCAATAGCTTTGTCCATTTGTCCGTTGGAGGAGATTCAGCCGGCTGGCAGGGTGCCTTTGTGCCGGGCCACGGAATCGCCATCGCCGCGTTTCAACTCCCGGAAAACGACGGTGGAGAGGATGGTCATTCCGCCCAGGACGAGAAACGCCCGGTGTATGCCGTGAATCATTTCCGGCGCGTTGGAGCTGAATCGTTCCGGGATGAAGAAAGCGGTGACGAGCGAGGCTGAGGCGACGCCGAAACTGATCGCCATTTGCTGCATGGTGCTGGCGATGGTGCTGGCGCTGCTGGCTTCCTCCTCGGTGACGTCGGCATAGACGAGCGTGTTCATGCTCGAGTATTGCAGCGAGGAGAAGAATCCGAAGCAGAAGGATTGCGCCACGATGAGCCAGAGCGGCGTGCCCAGGCCAATGGTCGCAAACACAAAGGTGAGCAGGCCCAGGATGAGGGTGTTGGAAACCAGAATCACGCGGTAGCCAAAACGGGTCAGAATGCCCGTCACCGCCAGCTTCAGGCTCATCGACGCCATCGCTTGCGGCATCATGAGCAGGCCGGATTGAATGGGGGTGAAACCAAGGCCAACCTGATAAAGGAGCGGCAGGAGGAAGGGAATGCCCCCGATGCCAATGCGGGTCACGAAGCCGCCAATGACTGCGGCGCGGAAGGTGCGGAGGCGGAGCAACGCCATGCGCAGCAGGGGAAATTCGGCATGCACCGCGTGCCAGCCGTAAGCCGTGATGAGCAGGAGTGAAATGGCCAGCAATCCCAGTATTTCGCGTCCGCTCAGGGTGTGTTCGCCGAACACTTCCAATACATAGGAAAGCAGCGCGATGCCGGAACTGAACAAGACAAGTCCGACGAAATCGAGCGGCGGGCTTTTTTCCGCGCGGTAATCCGGAAGATGGCGATAGACCAGATACAAGCCAAGCAGGCCAATCGGAATATTGACAAAAAAGATCACCCGCCAGTGGAAATATCCCACGATCAGACCGCCCAGGAAGGGACCGAGCATCGGGCCAATCAGGGCCGGGATGACGACGAAGGTCATGGCGCGAACGAGTTCGGATTTGGCGAACGTCCGCACCAAAGTCAGCCGGCCCACCGGCACCATCATGGCCCCGCCGCCGCCTTGCAAAATACGGCAGGCGACAAGCAGATGAATGTTGCTGGAGACACCGCAAAGAAATGAACCCAGGGTGAAAATGCCGATGGCGCACGCAAACACGCGGCGCGTGCCGAACCGGTCCGCCACCCAACCACTGATGGGAATGAACACCGCCAGGCTCAGGGTGTAGCTGGCCAGTACCGACTTCATGCTGAGCGGCACGACGCCGAGGGCCTGCGCGATGGCGGGCACGGCGGTGTTCAGAATCGTCGTGTCGAGCGACTCCATGAAAAACGCCATGGCCACCAGCCAGGGCAGGAGGCGTTTGCCCGCCTCGCCCGGCTCGTGCGCGGACGCGGGCGCGGGCATGGGATCTGGCGGCGCTTCTTTCATCAACTCTTAATCATGATCGTAATCTTAATCCTAATCCTTCGGGAAAAAAGATTACGATTAAGATTAGGATTAAGATTATGAAAAAGATTACAAGACTTTGAACCTTTCCGGGAGCGGCGGGGATTGATACATAGATGGACATTACGGATGACCGGGTCGAAATAATTGACGCCGGAGAATCTCTCAAACGCGCGCGCGCCGGGTATGCGCAGGCGTTTTGCCTTTTGACGGAGCCATTGCAATCTCGCTTGCTGCGACAGGCCGCCGCGCTTTCGGGCGATCTCAGCGCCGCGGAAGATCTCGTTGCCGAAACACTCGTCGAGGCCTGGAAATGTCTGGCGCACTACGATGAGAGCTGCCGGTTTTCGACCTGGCTCTACGCCATACTGCTGCACCGCCACCAAAAATGGAGGCGCCGCGCGCGTTCCAGACCGGTGGCGCTGGCCTGGCTGCCTGTTTTTCAGCGCGACAATGTTGTGGCAAGGCAGGAAAGAATTCCTTCGCCGGAACCTTCGCCGGCGGAAGACGCGGCCCGCAACGAAACCTCCGCCCGCCTGCGCGCCTGTGTCGGTCGTCTGCCGGAAAAGCATCGGCAGATCATCCTGCTGCGATTTTTCGAGGATGCATCGTTGCCGGACATGGCGCATGTGCTGGGCCTCCCGGTGGGAACGGTCAAATCGCGGCTGCATCACGCTTTGGAAAAACTGCGCGAAATGAAAATGAACCTTTCGGAGACAAGAGGAGATACACAGATATGAATTGGTATCATTGCCGCCGCCGCCCGGAGATTTCGCTACTGGCCAGTGGCGTGTTGGGTGAAGAAGAGAAGATCGAGTTGGAATGCCACCTTGCCGGGTGTCAGGAATGCCGCAGTTATTATGGCGAGATCAAGGCCCTGACCATGCCGTTGGCGGGCTGGGAAAAACAGTTGTCTCCCATCGAAGCCACTCCCGCCGCGCGGATGCGCTGGGCCAGTGCTGTGCAAGAGGCGGCGAGGGCATCATCATCAGTTCCTAATCCTCAGGGATTACGATTAAGATTAAGATTAGGAATCAGCATGGTGTGGGTCGAATTGATACGGCCCAGCCGAAATGCGTGGGCCGGCATGGCGGCGCTTTGGGTGGTGCTGCTGGCCGTCAACGGACGATTGTCGGACCACCGGATGATCGAGGCCGGCGCCAGTCCATCCTCGTCGCAGGACATGATGCAGGCTTGGGAGGAACAGAATAGCGTGCTGGCTGAACTGACTCAACCCGCCATCGCTGTTCCCGCCGCGCCGCCGATTCTTCCCCGTCCGCGTAGCGACAGGGAACGGGACTGGAAAATTGTTTGACTCCCATTGATTATGAACCCTCCCCAAACAAAAAGTTGGCGCATTCTGCGGCGCTGTCTGGTCGGCCTTGGCATCTTTGTGACCTTGATCGGCCTTTTTTACACCGAGGAACTCTGGCGCGGCAAGCGGGCCTGGGAAAAATGCAAACACGCGTTGGAAGCCCAGGGCGTCGATTTCAATTGGGCCGACTACATTCCCGCCCCCGTGCCGGAGAAGGATAACGTCTTCGGTGTGCCGGAGATGAAAGAATGGTTTCCGGGGCGACACGGCGGGACTGAACTGTCCAAGAAATTGATGTATCCGGGATTTATAGGCCCCGGCAAACCCACAGTCCTCATCATTGCGGAGCTGATGATTGGCCTGCCAGGGATGCCGGCGCCGGAAGGCTCCATTGTGCTACGGTGGGACGATCCGGCAGCTCCCGCAGCAGCCGCGAAGGCGTTCACCAACGCTCTCGGGCCGACGGTCATTACTCCGGCTGGTCCCGGGCTGATGGCACGGCGCCCGGAGGAAATCCGGCCGGCGCGAATCTTTTTGCAGTGCCAAAGCGCGCCGACCGAGAAAGATATGCAGCGATTCCTGTCTGATCCCATTCTCGGTATCTTGGTTGGCCCGCTTTACCGGCTGAGGCTTGGATCCGACGGCAAAGGTTCGTACCGAGCGGACCTGTTCGCGCCCGCGAGCGCGCCCGATTATCTGGCGTGGTGTGAGACGCTGGATCGGGAATTCGGAATTATCCATCAGGCATTGCAGCGTCCTGTGTTGAGGATGGAAGGCGACTACGCGGACCCTGTTGAAATGCCCCTTCCAAATTACGTCACAATCCGGTCAATATCGCAAATGCTGGGGGCGCGAGCGCAATGTCATTTAATGTTAGGCCAGCCCGATGAAGCGCTACGGGATGTGACGCTCCTGAATGATAGTCGCCGCCTTATGTCCGAGATGAAGCCGATGATGTTGGTGACGTCGATGGTCGAAGTGGCGGTGACTGGACTATACATCAATATCATTGCCGACGGCATGCGCTTGCAAGCCTGGCGCGAGCCGCAATTGGCCGCGCTGGAAGGGCAACTCAAATCAATTAATCTCCTGCAACCGGTGAAGCAGTCCTTCGAAACGCAGGCGGTATATTCAAGCCGAAATCTTGAAACCGCGACTACTGCGCAAATTGAGAAAGTCTTCACCAGTTTCTCCAGTCACAAAATCAATTCGTGGACGGCGTTGGAATGTTCGATTTTTGCCGAATTGATCCCGCGCGGCTGGGTCTTTCAGAACATCGTCACGAGCGTCGATCTCGACACCAAAATCGCCATCGGTTTGGATGCTGCCAGCCAGATTGTTTATCCTGATAAGATTAATGCCAGAACGAGGAAGTCTGACGCGGTCTCCTCCCATTGGTCGCCCAATACCATTCTAGCCTCCCGCATCGCTCCTCGTTTTGGCGTGGTATGTCAAACAACCGCCCTCAATCAAACAGTGGTCAATCAAGGGCTCGTCGCCTGCGCCCTCGAACGCTACCATCTGGCGCACGGCGAATATCCGGATACCCTAAACGCCCTCATCCCGGAGTTCCTCGATAGAATTCCCCACGACGTCGTCGGCGGGCAGCCGCCTCATTATCACCGCGCGGCTGACGGCACATTTCTTCTTTACTCCATCGGCTGGAACGGGCGGGACAACGGCGGCGTGCGAGGCAAATCGAATGCGGACGGCGACTGGGTCTGGCCCAATTAATGCCGGTTGGAATCGTGGTTTGATATGCGAGACGAGCTATGGTTGAGTACGGGCTGGTATGGATTCTGTGCTGACCATCAACGGTGGCTCGTCGAGCATCAAATTCGCGCTCTATCAGGCCGGCGACCCGCTGCGGCGGGGCCTTTCCGGCAAGGTGGACCGCATCGGTGTGGACGGGACGAATCTGGCGTTCAAGAACTCTGCGGACTCCAAGCAGGAGATCCGCAGCTTTGCCGGCCCTGATCACAAGTCGGCGGCGCACTCCCTCATTGATTGGCTCGAAAAGCAGGAAGGCTTCGCAACCGTGCGGGCCGTGGGCCATCGCGTGGTCCACGGCATGAAGCACACCGAGCCGGAGATTGTCACCCCGGAATTGCTGGCTGAATTGCACCGGCTGCGGCCTTACGACCCGGATCATCTGCCCCGTGAGATTGAATTGATCGAGGCGTTTCGCCAGCGCCATCCGAAACTGCCCCAGGTGGCGTGCTTCGACACGGCGTTTCACCAGACCATGCCGCGCGTGGCCAAACTTCTTCCCATTCCGCGGCGTTTCGACGCCAAAGGAATTCAGCGTTACGGGTTCCACGGCTTGTCCTACGCCTATCTGATGGAAGAATTGGCGCGTCTCGGCGGACCGGCGGCGGCGCAGGGCCGCGTGATCCTGGCCCATCTCGGCAACGGCGCCAGCATGGCCGCAGTGCGCAATTGTAAAAGTATTGACACAAGCATGGGCTTCACCCCGACGGCGGGGCTGGTGATGAGCACCCGCAGCGGCGATTTGGACCCCGGCCTGGCGCCCTATCTGGAGCGAACGGAGCAGATGACCGGCAAACAATTCTATGAGATGGTCAACCACCAGTCCGGGCTGCTCGGGATTTCGGAGACCAGCCCGGACATGCGGGACCTGCTCGATCGCGAGGCGAAGGACGTGCGGGCGGCGGAAGCCGTGGCGTTGTTTTGTTATCAGGCCAAAAAATGGATCGGCTCCTTCGCCGCCGCGCTGGGCGGATTGGACACGCTTGTCTTCGCGGGAGGCATCGGTGAAAATGCGCCGCCGATTCGCGCGCGGATTTGCGAGGGGCTGGACTTCCTGGGCATCGCATTGGATGCATCGCGCAACGCGGAAAATGCGGCCGTGATTTCCACGGAGGGCGGCCGCGTCGCGGTGCGCGTCATCCGCACGGACGAGGAACTCATGATTGCGCGCACGGTCTGCCGCATTCTCAGAGCGAGTGCGGTGAGTAAAAAGGATTGAGCCATGAATGTGTTTCTCATTAACGCCCATGCCGAGCCGCGGAGTTTCAACGGCGCATTGTTCCGCACGGCGCAGGAGACCCTGTGCGCCGCCGGCCATGCGGTGGCGGTTTCCGATCTCTATGCCATGAAGTTTGACCCTGTGTCGGATCGGCGCAATTTCACTTCGGTGAAGAATCCTGATTTCTTCAAACAACAAATCGAGGAAATGCACGCCACGGAGGTCCACGGATTTGCGCCCGACGTGGAGGCCGAGTTGCGCAAGATGGAGGCGTGCGATCTGATGATCTGGCAGTTTCCGCTCTGGTGGTTCGGTCTGCCGGGAATTCTCAAAGGTTGGGCGGACCGCGTTTTTGTCATGGGCCGAACCTACGGCGGCGAGCGGTTCTACGAGAATGGCGTGTTCAAGGGCAAACGCGCCCTGTTGTCGCTGACGACGGGTGGGCCGGACGCGGTCTATCAGAAGGCTGGATGGAACGGGGACATCCACGCCATTCTGCGCCCGATTCAACGCGGGATTTTGCGATTTACCGGCTGGGAGGTGCTGGCGCCAAACATCATCTATGCGCCGGTGCGCGTGCCGGATGAGGAGCGCCAAGCCGGCTTGAAAGCCTGGTCGGCCCGGCTGCGCTCCATCGAGAGCGAGCAACCCATTGACGTTGGGGATTACTGATGTCCCCGGCTGTTATGATCAAGAGACTCAATTATCGCGAACCATGAAAACAAACACATTGACGCCGGAACTGCTCCAAAAAATGGATGCCTACTGGCGCGCCGCCAACTATCTGTCCGTCGGCCAGATTTATCTCTATGACAATCCGCTCCTGAAACGGCCTCTGACGCTGGCGGATGTCAAACACATGCTGTTGGGCCACTGGGGGACGACGCCGGGGCAGAACTTCATTTACGTCCATTTGAACCGGGTCATCCAAAAATACGACCTCAACATGATTTACGTTTCCGGCCCCGGACACGGCGGGCCGGCGGTCGTGGGCAACACCTATCTCGAAGGCACTTACAGCGAGGTGTATCCCAACATCTGCCAGGATGAGGACGGGCTGCGGAAGCTCTTTATTCAATTCTCCTTTCCCGGCGGCATTCCCAGCCATGCGGCGCCGGAGACGCCAGGCTCAATCCATGAGGGCGGCGAATTGGGCTATTCACTCAGCCATTCGTTCGGGGCGGTGTTCGACAATCCCGAACTTGTCGTCGCCTGTGTTGTGGGCGATGGCGAGGCGGAAACAGGACCGCTGGCCACAGCCTGGCATTCCAACAAGTTCCTCAACCCGGCCACTGACGGCGCGGTTCTGCCCATCCTGCATCTCAACGGATACAAAATCTCCAACCCAACGATCCTCGCCCGCATCACGCGCGAGGAATTGGAGCAGTTGCTGCTCGGCTACGGGTGGACGCCCTACTTCGTCGAGGGCCACGAGCCTGCGCTGATGCACGAGGCCATGGCATCCACGCTCGACACCGCCGTCGAGCAAATCAAAAAAATTCAGCAAGACGCGCGCGTCCACGGCAAACTCGACCGTCCGCGATGGCCGATGATTGTGCTCAACTCGCCCAAGGGCTGGACAGGCCCGAAAAAGGTCGATGGCTTGCAGATTGAAGGCACTTTCCGCTCGCACCAGGTGCCGCTTTCCGACCCGGCGACCCATCCCGAGCACCTCAAGTTTTTGGATGACTGGCTGCGGAGTTACCGGCCGGAGGAACTTTTCGATGAGCGCGGCCGCCTGAAACCGGAACTGGCCGATCTTGCCCCGAAGGGTGAACGGCGCATGGGTGCGAATCTCCACGCCAACGGCGGCATGTTGCTCCGCGATTTGCGCATGCCGGATTTTCGCAATTACGCCGCCGCTGTGCCTGCGCCCGGAACGCCCGGCATCGGCGACACGCATGTGCTGGGACCTTTCCTGCGCGACGTGGCAAAGCTGAACAGCGAGCAGCGCAATTTCCGGGTCTTTGGCCCTGACGAGACGCTTTCCAATGGCTTGGAGAGCCTGTTTGAAGTGACCCGGCGGCAATGGGAAGCCGCCACCGCGCCCAACGACGAGTTTCTCGCGTCCGACGGGCGCGTGATGGAAATGCTGAGTGAGCATCAATGCGAAGGCTGGCTGGAGGGTTACTTGCTGACCGGGCGGCACGGGCTTTTCAACTGCTACGAAGCGTTCATCCACATCGTCGATTCGATGTTCAACCAACATGCCAAGTGGCTCAAGGTCACCGCGGGCCTGCCGTGGCGGCGGAAAATCGCCTCGTTAAACTACCTGCTGGCCTCGCACGTGTGGCGCCAGGACCACAACGGCTTCACCCACCAGGACCCCGGCTTCATCGACCACGTTGTCAATAAGAAGGCTGAAGTCGTGCGCGTCTATTTGCCCCCGGACGCCAACTGCCTGCTCTCGGTCATGGACCACTGCCTGCGCAGCCGCCATTACGTCAACGTCGTGGTGGCGGGCAAGCACCCCGCGCCGCAGTGGCTCACGATGGACGCTGCTGTCAAACATTGCGCCGAGGGCATTGGCATCTGGGAATGGGCCGGAACGGACCAGGGCGCGTCACCCGACGTGGTCATGGCTTGTTGCGGCGACGTGCCCACGCTGGAGACGCTGGCCGCCGTGTCCATTATGCGGCGGCATCTGCCCGATTTGAAAATCCGCGTGGTCAACGTCGTTGACCTGTTCAAGCTCGAGCCGCAAACGGAGCACCCGCACGGACTGAGCGACGTGGATTTCGACGAACTCTTTACCAGGGACAAGCCGGTCATCTTCGCTTTCCACGCCTATCCGTGGTTGATCCACCGTCTGACCTACCGCCGCGCCAACCACCGCAACATTCACGTGCGCGGCTACAAGGAGGAGGGGACCATCACCACGCCCTTCGACATGACGGTGTTGAATGACATGGACCGGTTCCACCTAGTCATGGACACGATTGACCGCGTGCCGCAGGCGCGCGAAAAGGGCATCCATCTCAAGCAGCAGTTAAGGGATAAACTGGTCGAGCACAAGGAGTACATCGACAAATACGGCCAGGACCTGCCGGAGATTCGGAATTGGAAGTGGGGCGCGGTTGACACGGGTGCCGGCTTGCATTCCGTTTGAAGGTGCTCAAGATTGGAGGGCATAAAGTCGGGACCGGATGTGACCGGTGTTTCAGGTGACGCCCCGCGGGGGGATGACAAAAAATAGTTATGATTGACATTGAAGATTACATCAAAAGGCAAATCGCCGCTTTTCAAGCCAACGAACTCCTGGAAAAAGGTTCGGACAATCGCGAGCAGCGACCGGGGCGGGGCAAGGAAGGCAGCCTGTCCTTTGGACCCTATCTGCTCATTTCCCGCGAGAAGGGCGCCGGCGGAAACTCCATTGCGCAACTGGTCGGCAGCCGATTGGGCTGGCAGGTCTTTGACGATAAAATCGTGGATGAAATCGCCAAAAAGGCGCACGTGAGCCGCGAATTAATCCAGAGCCTCGATGAGCGTGATCAAAAGGCGATCCAGGAGATTATCGGACAATTGCTCGCCCCCAAGGAGATGAGCACATCCGGCTATTTGGACTATTTGAAGCAAGTTGTGCTGACGCTGGGTCACCAGGGCGACGTGATCATCGTCGGCCACGCTGCAAAGTACCTTTTGCCCAAACAATTCGGTTTGAATGTGAGGGCCATCGCGCCGATTGAGGCGCGCGTCCAACGGATCGCCGACAAAGCGCGCCTGAGTCCTGATGCGGCCCGGGTTGAAATCGAAAGAATTGATCGCGAACGGGTGAGGTTGGCCCGTCGCCATTTTGGCGGACAAAACGTGGCTGACCCGCTCAGCCACGACTTAACCATCAATACAGGGGCAATCAGCCTCGAGGCGGCGGCGGAGATTGTCATAACGGCGCTTCAGCGAAAGCTGGGTGTGCAGATCAAAGACAGAGGCCAATATAAGAAATAAGACGGAAGGCCGGTTTGAGCGCATCTCTGAAGATTACGCCAGCGAAACAGCCTGGCCACCGTGCAAGGCGGAATCGTGGCATGCGTCCACGATTTCCTGCGTTTTCAAGGCCCACATCGGCCAGTCGGGATTGAGTTTTCCAGTGCTAACCTGCAGGGCGAAGTTGCGGAACATTTGCGAGTCCTGGGCCGGGGCGAGGCTGTCGGTGTGTTGGCCGGCGCAGTCGCAACACTTGACCCGCTCCACGGTGCCGTTGACCTCGAACGAAGGCTCGTGTTTGCTGGACGCATGAGCGTAATCGGCCACGCGCAACCAGCCGTTTGCTCCGCTGACATGCGCCCAATTCTGAAATGGGGAGCGGAATGAACAGTAAAAACCCGAGGACGCGCCATCGGCGAATATCATCTCTCCTGAAAAATCGGCCGGTGTGGCGGATGGGTTTTGGCCGTTGCCGCAGACGGAGAGGATCCTGCCAGTGACCTTGCTGGGCACTTGCCACTTCATGGCCCAGAGGGCGAAACGGATACAATACCAGCCGATATCTCCAAGGCACCCGGTCGGCTCCAGTGCGGCGTCAACACGGATGTTGCCGCCAAAGAAAGCTGCGCCACCTGCGAAAGTGAAGATGGACATAACGCGCCTGATCGGGCCAACGGCTTTGCCGTCGTCCAGAACCTCGCGCATGCGGCGCAGACGGGGGTTGTGCATGAACATGACGCCGTCCATGAATTGCACGCGGTTCTTTTGGCAGGCATTGGTCATCTCACGAACATCGGCCAGACTCAGGCCGCACGGTTTTTCGCACAGAACATGCTTGCCTGCGGCGGCGGCGCGCAACACCCACTCGTTGCGCAACCCGGTGGGCAACGGAATGTAAACGGCATCCACCTCGCTGGAAGCGATCAACGCCTCATAGCTGCCCAGGGCGGCGGGGGTCATTTCAGTAGGAACATCGCGCTGGCAGTTTTCAATGAATTTGCGGCTGCGCGCCACGTCGCGGCTGGCGACGGCGGTGACAACCGAATTTCCACTGTCACGAATGGCGCGCCAATTCTGCCGGGCAATGTCGGCCGTGCTCAGAATGCCCCAGCGAAGCTTATGCATGGCCCATTTTTCCCATTCGAAAGAATTTTGTCCAGCAACACTTTGGAGTTTGCCAATTGACGCGGTGCCGGAAAATTGAAAGAATGCTCGGAACTAGTGAACCCGGAGAATCCAGAGGCCACGGCCGCAGCGGAGCCGGCCCGCGTGTCGCGACGCACGGCGCTGAAGCTGGCCGCGGTGGGCACGCTGGGCGCGGCGGTCGGCGTCGGCGCTTCCGCCGGCATAGCCCGTTGGGGACGCACTCCGCCAGTTCCCTATCGATTCTTCTCGGAGGCCGAGGCCAGCCTTTTGATCGCGATTTGCGAACAGATCATCCCGCGTGATGATACTCCCGGCGCCACGGACGTTGGTGTGATTTACTATATTGACCGCCAGATGTCGGGTCCGTTTGCGCGGCACCGGCAAACTTATCGTCAGGGTCTCGCCTCCTTTCGCCAAACATGCCTGCAACTTTTCAAGGCTGCCTTTGAAGAACTCCCCTTTGAGCGGCAGACCGATGCCCTGCGCCTGATCGAGGCCGGTAAAGCGCCCAAAGAACTCTGGCCCGATCCGTCACAGCAGGCTTTCTTTAATCTGGTGCTCGACCACACCCGGCAGGGGTTCTACGGCAGTCCCCGCCACGGCGGCAACCGTGGTTACGCCAGTTATCGAATGCTCGGCCTGGCTTATCCGAACCTGATTGGGCGAAATACCCACGACAAAGACCGCTGACCGCCCCACACCATGTCATTACCCAAAGTTAATGCAGTCATCGTCGGCGCCGGCGCGGGGGGAGGCATCGCGGCCAAGGAACTGGCCGTGGCCGGGCTGAGCGTGGTGCTGCTCGAGCGCGGCGGCTGGCCGCGTTACGACGAGCACAACGACGACGAACTGTGGTCGCAGCGCACCCCGGCCCTCGGCAACCCTTTTGGCCCCGACGACCGGCGCCATCGCCGCGTGTTCGTCAATCCCGACGGCATGGCCCGCACCGTCCTGCCCAGCGAAGGTGAATACGGCAACAACGCAGGCTGTGTGGGCGGCGGCACGGCCAGCTACGGCGCCATGGCCTGGCGCTTTATGCCGCAGGATTTCCGCCTCCGGTCCACCTATGGCGAGGTCAAGGATTCCACTCTGGAGGACTGGCCGGTCAGCTACGACGATTTGGAGCCTTATTACGAGAAGGCGGAGTATGAGATCGGCGTGGCGGGCGATTACTCGAACAACCCGTTCTGCGGCCCGCGCAAGAAGCCCTTCCCCATGCCCGCCTTCCCCTATAACAAGGAGGGGCGGCTCCTCGCCGAGACCGAGACGCGCATGGGCCTTCACCCATTTCCAATCCCAATGCTGCGCAATTCCGTGCCCTACAACGGCCGGCCGGCCTGCATCCACATGCGCTACTGCGTCGGCTTCGCCTGCCCCGTCAACGCCAAGGCCGGCAGCCACAACACCGTTCTCCCCATCGCCCTGGCCACTGGCAACTGTGAAGTCCGCACCGGTTGTGTCGCGGCGGAAATCATGGTCGATGATGGCGGGCGCGCGCGCGGGGTCCGCTACTTTGACGCCGACAACCTCGCCCAGGAACAGTCGGCCGACCTGGTCATCGTTTCAGCTTCGGCCACTGAAACGGCCCGGTTGCTGCTGAACTCCAAGTCGAAGCTCTTTCCGAACGGCGCGGGCAACAACAACGATTGGGTGGGCCGGAATCTCCAGGGCCACTGCTATGTTGGCGCGTGCGGTTTGCATGAGGAGGAAACCTACGAAGAGGCCGGCCCGGGCGCCACCGTTGCCATCTCTGATTACAACCACGGCAATCCGGGGTTGGTCGGCGGCGGCATGCTGGCCAACGAATTCATTGACCTGCCTTACAAGTTTTGCAGCGATCGCCCCCCCGGCGAAGCGCGCTGGGGAAAGGCGCACAAGGACTTCCAACGCCGCTACTTCAAACATCTGGTCCGCATCATGGGCCCCATCCAGGAAATGCCCAATTTCACCGCGCGCGTCAGCATTGACCCGGCGGTCAAGGATGCCTGGGGCATTCCCGTCTGCCGCCTCTCCGGCACGCGCCACCCTTACGATCTGCAAACAGGTGATTTCCTGTCCAGGAAAGCCGAGGCCATTGTCAAAGAAACGGGGGCGACCCGCGTCTGGCGCAACGGCCCGGGCCTTTGGCTCAGCGGCGGCCAGCATCAGGCCGGCACCTGCCGCATGGGCAACGACCCGAAAAGATCCGTAACGAACCGCTTCGGCCAGGTCCATCAAATTGACAACCTGTTCGTTGCCGACGGCAGCCTTCATGTCACCAACGGCGGATTCAATCCCGTCCTGACCATCATGGCCCTGGCCTACTGGGTTTCTGATTACATCAAGGCCGGCTGGAAGGGGGGCAAGTTCCGATGAGCCGCGCCCGCCGGTCGAAAATCGTCTGCGCCGCCGTACTTTTCACTTCCGTGTTTGTTGTCGCCTCCACCGTGGGCAGCCTGGCTTGGTTTCATTTCGGCAATCCCGACAACACCTGCGCCTCCTGTCACGAGATGACCGGCGTCCACTCTGCCTGGTCAACGTCGTCCCATCGCACCCTCCACTGCCGTAACTGCCACGGAGGTTCGCTCACACTCGATGTCCATGCCCTGCGCGCGCATGTGCGTCGCGTGGTGCAACATTTCCGGCGGTCACCGGACCAGCCCATCCGCCTGACGGAGGAGAATGTGCTGGCCCTGCAGGAGGCCTGCCGCCGCTGCCATCCGCAGAGCTTTGCCGACTGGCGGACCAGCCGCCATGCGGCAACCTACGAGCGAATTTTTCTTGACAGCACGCAAAACCGGAAGGAACAGCTTGCGCCCGACTGTTTGCGCTGCCATGGAATGTTTTTTGACGGGAACATCGGAGACCTGGTGACGCCCCTCTCCACCACCGGCCCCTGGGCGCTAAAGGACCCCGCCAAGGCCGGCCAGCCGGTCATCCCATGCCTGGCCTGCCATCAAGTTCACACGCCCGCCGCCGGATTCAAATCCGCTCAGCTCTATGTCCGGCACGAGAAGGCTTCATTCTCTGCCGATCTGCTGCCGATTGCGCCCATCACCCGCGACGGCCAACCCGTCAAAGTCTCACCGGACCCGCGCCAGCGGCTATGCGCACAGTGCCATGCTCCCAACGCCTTCCGCGAGCTTGGCACCGAGGATGATCGCACGCCATGCGGGGTGCATGAAGGATTGAGCTGCCTGGATTGCCACATCTCCCACTCCAACTCGGCCAAGGCATCCTGCGCTGCCTGTCATCCGACTGATTCTCATTGCGGGCTGGATGTCGAAAAGATGGACACCACCTTCCTTTCCACCGCGAGCTTGCACAACATCCACACCGTGGCTTGCGGCGATTGCCACAACGGCAGACGTCCGGCCAAAAAGACCTGAACGCCGGTCTTGATGGACTGCGGACCTCAGACACCTATGACAGTCCATCCGGATCGCTGGATGAGAGCGTTTCGGGCGATTCTTTTGCCAGATCTGCTGTTGCGCGTGTTGGTGGGAAAGCTGTACCGTGGTATCATGTTCCAGTGGAATCTCAACGTGCGTGGAATTGTCCTGCTGGCACCGGCGCTCGCAATGTGGCTGGCCGCAGGTCTTGCATCCGGCGCGGTGGCTGAGTCGAGTTTGCCACTTTCTTACATCAGCCGCACCTGGCGGACAGACGACGGCTTGCCGCAGGATGCCGTCACCTCTGTCGTGCAAACAAAAGACGGCTATATCTGGGTCGGTACTTACAGCGGTCTGGCACGATTCGACGGAGTTCATTTTCAAGTGTTCAACGGCGGCAATACGCCCGCGTTGCGGAGCGGCCGGGTCACCAGCCTTTTTGAAGACCCGGCAGGCACGCTCTGGATCGGAAGCGAAATCGGCGAAATGACGGCGTGCGATCCTGGCCGCCATTTCCGCGCCATCAATGTTGGTCCTGCATTGGGACGGCGCAAGATCATTGCCATTGCGCTTGATGAGACGCGCGACATGTGGCTGGTGGACGCGGAAGGAACGCTGATGCGGTTAAAAGACGGACTGCGCCTGACACCGAAGCCGGGCAGATCGTCTACTATGACTATCGCTGCCGCTTTCCCGCCAGGGAAAATCTGGGTGTTGCGTTTTGCCGGAGCCTCGACACTGGAACAAGGACGCCTCGTTCCGCAATTTGCCAACGAGGCTGGCGAGTCGCTCAATTACGTGCAGGGAATCTGTTCCTGCCGGCAGGGTGGCATCTGGGTGGCCAGCGATGGATCGCTTCGGCGTGTGAAACCGAACCAGACAACCAATGCTTATGGCTTTATGCCGTGGGGGGATCTCAAGCCATTGATAGCATTACTCGAAACCTCTGCTGGCATGTTGGTGGCTGGAACGGAAGACCGGGGGCTATTCATCGTTCAGCCCGGCGGTGGGGTTTTGAATTTGTGCCGCAGCAATGGACTCTCCTCCGATTGGATCTCCTGCCTGTGTGAGGATCGGGAGGGAAATTTGTGGCTTGGTACGGGCGGCAATGGGCTCGTCATGGTTCGTCGTGGCAACGTGACGACGCTGGATGCCCCGGATCATTGGCAAGGGCGCCCGGTTTTATCATTGACCTCCGGACGGAACGGTATGCTTTCACTGTCATCCGGTTAAAACATGTTGAAGATCAATTGGTTATGAGAATTGGCTGTTTCATTTTGAGATGCGGTTTTCGCAACCAATTCAGCCAGAGGCACTTGCTCAAACACGTTCACGC
>JBEKDI010000112.1:0-17289 GCA_050014435.1 Verrucomicrobiota bacterium
CGCCAGCCAACCAAAGAAAGCCAGCGGCCCGCCCAACATTTCCATCCTAAAAGCTCTTCTCTTTTCTTCAAATTCCTACCCCTTTTTCGCCTCTGTTAGCCACGAAAAACCTCGAATATCCTTCGATTGCGAATGATCAAGATCCGGAATCAGCCTGGCCACGCCGAATTGGCGGGGGCGGCCATGGCCAAGAATACGACATTTGGCGGATACCATGGCGCTCAGCCATATAGTAGGCTACGTTCATGACGAATGCGCTTTAGCCAAGGAACATATGAATTACGTTAGCAAACTCCATTCTTGGAAGGGACGCGGGAGAGAAAATAAGCTGGCTCGCCGGGCTTTTACTTTGATTGAACTTCTGGTGGTCATCGCGATCATAGCGATTCTGGCCGCCATGCTGTTGCCCGCCCTGGCCCGGGCCAAGGCCAGCGCCGCAAAAGCCAAATGTTCCTCCAACCTCAAACAACTGGGCACGGCGATCAATCTGTTCGCCGGGGACAACTCTGAGACCTTCCCTCCGGCTGGAGATTCTGGCAGCGACACCGGAACTGATGCCCAACTGGCGTTCGACACGTATCTCAACTTCTACATTTCTGGAGGCCATTTGACCTACAAGCAATTCAAGGTTATCGAGGATAATGATGGCTGGCCCAGATCTCTAAGCCCTCCCATTTTGCTGTGCCCCGCCGACACGGGGCCGGATGATTCGTGGGTGTTGGGTTTGGACAATGATACCCCGCCTGATCCCGTGGGGCGGAGAACGTATGCCATGAATTCTGTTGGTGTCACGAACCCCGACCAAGACGGGGCGGGACAAACAGCAGGGCCGTCCAGCGTGGGCGGCGCCTACCTTCTTCCCCCGGTTCTTGGGGGCGTCGGCGTTTGCTGGAGTCCTGACGCCAGTTCCCCCAATTGGTCAGCGCCTGGGTACAAGACGTCAGTCGTAGCGCAGCCCGCCAACACAATCCTGCTCGTCGAGCAGCCCAACGGGCACAACGTCGCGGCGAATTTCTGGCCCTGCATTTGTTTGGGGCCGTACTCGAGTAAAAGCTCTGATGAGGTTCAAATATGTCCGATTGACAGCAGTAATCAAGGTGCGGCTCTTTATAAGAATCACGGCGGCTCCTTTAATTACCTTTTCCACGACAACCATGTGTCCTCTTACCAAATCCAACAAACTGTCGGTCCCGGCTCAACCAACATTGAGGGGACTTGGTCCGTTGTTGCAAATGGCAGTTACGCCGCGGCGTCCGGCAGCGGCCCGCTGGGTTTTTGGAGAATAAAAGATCCGAACGGGAACTACTGAAAGAAAAGCCGACGGCCAAGAGCTGAAGGTTTAGACAATAGAGTTAGCCAAGGTATTCGCGCATCATTTGGGCGTTGAACTGGGCGGGGTTGCCAGCCAGATCACGTTACTCTCACCATCGACAAGGTATAGGCTGCCCATGGTGTCAACTGCCATGCCCGTGGGATGGACGGCGTCTCCATGACCATCGACCAGTAAGGTGTTGGGCAAGGTCGTGACAGCGCCGCTCGGTGTCACTTTGCGGATGGAGTCTCTGTCCAGCACATAAAGATTGCCCAGTTCGCCAACTGCCACGGCTTGGATGTTGGAGAAGGCGGCGCTGCTCCCAGCACCATCGACAACCCCTGCCCTGCCAGGCATACCGGCCAAAGTACTCACCATGCCGAAGGAACTGATTTTGCGGATCGTAAAGTTCCCGGCGTCGGCCACATAGACGTCGCCAGCCGAATCAACGGCAATACCCAAAGGATCATGGAATCGGGCATAGGTGCCGGGGCCGTCAGCGCCGCCCTGGAAGCCGGGAAAGCCCGCAAAGGCGCTGACGCGGCCCGTCGGGCTGATCTGGCGGATGGTGAAATTGCTTCTGTCTGCGACGAACACATCGCCAGTCGAGTCGACGGCAACGCTCCAGGGATTGCGGAAATGGGCATTGTCGCCCGTGCCATCCGCACTGCCGGGATTGCCGGCGGAGCCGGCGAAGGTGCTGACCTCTCCCCCGGGGGTTATCTTGCGAATGAGATCGTTGGCAAATTCGGCCACATAAATATTTCCCGCGCCATCCAGTGCAATTCCTAACGGAGCCAGAAAGCGGGCGGCGCCCCCCCTGCCATCCTGGCAGCCCGCCTTGTTCGCCAGCCCGGCCAGAGTGCCGACGCTGCCGTCTCGCGTAATTTTGCGAATGGTATTGTTCCCCGTGTCCGCGACATAGACAATTCCAAATCTGTCAACTGCAATTCCACCGGGCGATTGAAAGCGGGCCTCCGAGGCCGCGCCATCGGCGCTGCCGCGCGCGCCGGGCTGTCCGGCCAGGAGCGCGACCCGCCACGCGTTCTGCGGAACAACGGTTGGAGGAGGCTGAACAACCGGTGGAGGAAGCGGCAGCGGCAGGTTAGTCTCAGGCGGATTGATCGCCGGCTTGTTGACAGGCCTGGATGGCCATAGCAGCAAAAGACCGGCAACAATCAAGAGCACCCCGGCGGGAATCCACAGCGACGTGGGAAGCTGTTTGACCCGGCGGGAAATGCCGTGCGGTCCCATCGTCGCTTTTGCAGCGGCGATCCGTTCCAAGTCGGCCAAGACGTCAGCCATGTCGGCGTAGCGATCACGCAACTCGCGGGCCATGGCTCCTTCCACCACCGCAACAAGACTGGCGGCCGCCGCGGGATTCCTGGCTTGAATGGGTTTGGGCGGACCCGCCAGGATTTGCTTGCGCACCTCGTAGGTATTGCGCCCGGCATAGGGGGGGTCGCCGGTCAACATTTCATAGAGCAGCGCACCAAAGGCGTAGATATCGCAACGGGTATCTTCCGCGTTACCGGCGGCAACGCCGGGCGACATGTAGGGCGCCGTGCCCTCCACTTGGCCGCCTTCCACATCGACAATGGTGTCGTTGAACATCGTCCGGGCCAGACCGAAATCGGCCAGACAAGTCCTGCCATCGGCCCCGAGCAGGATATTGGCGGGCTTGAGGTCGCGGTGGATGATGCCGTGGCGATGGGCGAACGCCAAGCCCTCGGCCACCTGCCGGGCGATGTCCAGGATGGCGTCCGGCTCCATGGGCTGGCCGGGGCGAATGCGGTTGGCCAGGCTGCCTCGTTCAAAATAAGGCATGACAAAATAAGGGCCTTCCGGGCGGTCGGACACCTCGAGAACGGGCACCACGTTGGGATGCTTGAGTTTCTGCAAATGGCCGGCCTCCTTGACAAAGCGATGCACCATCCGCTGCTCCGAAACCAATTCCGGTTTAATCAGCTTGATGGCCACGTCTGTGCCTTTCTCGGAGTCCCGGGCCAGGACAACCACGCCCATGCCGCCGCCGCCCAGCACACGCAACACTTCAAAGCGAGCCAAGCTTGCCAGCAATCCGGGCCGGGTGGGAGGCGAGAGCAGACGGTGCCCAACCAGCTCCGCAATCGGCCCGGCAAACGCCGAAACGGGAGGAAAAAACGGCCCCTCGCCCGGGTTGGATGCGCCTTGTTTCATGATGCCGGACCTTTCGCCGCAACACCTGACGGCATTTTCTTCAGCGCCTCGGCGAGTATGACGCGGGTTTGGTTATCAACCCATGTCTGGTCTTTGGCCCAAAGCAGACCACGCTGCAAATCCTCATCCTTGAGTTGGGAAATCCGGGCATCGAGGCGCACCAGAGCGGCGGCAATGCTGGCATAATAAAGCACCGCCGCCACTTCGTGGGGCAGACTGCTTCCCGGATGATCCATGTTGGCTTTGGCGAAATCTTTGGTCAGGGACAGCAGTTCGATGGGTGGAACGGGATGATGAAATAGGTCGGAGAAGCTTCTCAGGAGCAGGCCCTGCGCTTCACTCAGCGTCTTGAGCTGGTTCGCGGTCGCGGGGTTGAATCCGCCCAAATCCACGAGGATCGGCGCGGACATCTGATGGCGAAAGATGGCGGTCAACTCCTCCGGCCGCCACAACCGCGCACGTTCAGCACCCGCGGCGAGGAAGGCGGCGAGGCTCTTCGGCGGGCTTTTGCTGAGAACCGAGTCGGAGTCAAACTCAGGCATATTGTTCAATATTCATACGGTTCGCCAGGGCGAATCTTGCAAGTCACGACCGGTCGGCCAGACGTGAGACAAAACGTTCCAGTTCCTGGATTTCAGCGGCGGTGGCGGCATCCTGTCCCGCATATTCCTTGATGACTTTGGCCAGATGCAACTTGAAAATCCTTTTGCCACTGAGCAGCAAGTTGGAGGCATCGGTGGGAGATTTGATCCCAAAGCGCTCGATCAATTCGTCGTAAGGGGTCTGGGGCGCGTCGTTCAAGACCGGATCAATGAGGCGGATGCGAAACATCTGCCAAATGTAAGTGCGCCGCGGCTGGTCGGCGCCGGGGTCGCGGCAATCAGCCTCCATGCGCCGCAATGTTTTGGCCAGCACGATGCGCACCCATGTCAAATCGAACTCCTCGGACGGCCTCGCCGGTCCCGCCAGTTCCTGCTCCAGATCCTCCAGCGAAACAGGCGCGTGCCGAACCTCGGCCCGGTTGAGCCGATCCAGCACGAAGTGGCGGAGGCTGGTCTTGAGGAAGTCCCGGAATCTTCCTCGGGTGGGGTCCGCGCGTCGCAGCCAGCCGTCCTTCAAGATTTTGTCTTCCGCAAACTCCTGTAGGAGCACTTCAGCCTGGTCTTTGAGGGAGGGGAACGTGGCCACGAGGAATATTCGGAGCGGCACCCAATAGAGGCGGATCAAATCATCCAGCCGCGCCGCGTCGGCATCCGCCGCCTTGCCCAAGCCGGCCCAATCGGTCCTGGGAAAAATTGAACTGGATGACGGTTCGGCAGACATGCGCCGAAAGGGATTGAACCCAAACCAGCCGCGCGCATCAAGCCATTTCCCAGCCCGCATTTCAAAAAACCCCCCTTGACAAGTCCCCGGGACTCTGTCGTCATTACGCTGTACCTTTTGTCTGTGTCTGGTACAAATTGCCATTGGTGAAAAAAACTGTTGTCAACATTCTGACGCGCTTTCTCTGCTTCTTTCTGACGAAAGCGGACGCACGGGGTTCCTTTAATTTTCTGGAAGCCGGTTTGGCGCGGTGCGTGGCCGGGGCGCGCGGCGGCTGGCTGAGCCTCAAAGCCATACCTCGATCCACCAGTTCTTATCTATTGTCTTTCTTGACACTCAAACATTCCTTTTAAACACCCATGACCGGTTCGAATTCATCCAAATGAAATCAATACAAGCAATATCCAGGTCGAAACCCGCCTCGGCGGTCGTAGCCGCCATCACTTTTCTTGCGGTGCTATTGGCCGCACCGGCGACAGTGCAAGCCAACCCACCCGCACTCCCATACGCCGCCAGTCCGACCGTCGGTCCTGCGCCGTTGAGCGTCCAATTCAACTCCTCGAGCACTGACAGCTACGGCAACATCATCACACAGTGGTTTTGGAGTTTTGGCGATGGCGCAACAACCAACGCTCAGAATCCAGTCCACGTTTATACTAACAATGGCACTTTTAATCCGGTCCTGGTGGCGACCAACATCAACGGCGCCACGGTGGCCGGTATCGGCCCGGCCATTACCATTGAGATGATCACCAATGTGCTTTTGAACGGCAGCTTTCAAACGGGTGACTTCACCGACTGGACTCTGCCGCTGGGCAGTAACTATTTGTTTGTAACCTCCGATCCGCTGTATGTTCTTCCGGGCAACACGTATGGCGCACAGTTGGGGTCGCTCCTGGGATACCTCACCCAACCCCTGACGACAACTCCTGGAACAGCCTACGTGCTCTCGTTTTGGCTGGACAACACCAATGACCTCACTCCTCCGCCGCAAGCCGTCAATGAGTTTACCGTGACCTGGGACGGACAGACGGTTCTGAGCCTGACGAATTTCACTGACCCCAACTGGACAAACTTTGTGGTCGGGATGACGCCAACCCAAACCACCAACACCAGCACAATTCTCAGCTTCGAGATCCAGATGGAAAACTCCTGGTTCGGCCTCGATCAAGTTGATGTGGAGGCGCTGGTGGTTGCTCCTACCAGCCAAACGGTGGAATGCGGCTCCACCGCGACGTTCAGCCTCGCAAGCAATAACGAGAATTTTGTGAGTTACCAATGGTACGGCCACCCGCAGGACGCCAACTCCTTCCCCATTCTGGGAGCGACCAATTCAGTCTTGACGCTCACCAATATCTCGGCAGGCCCTGTGGTGTCCTATTTTGTGGTGTGCAGCAATGCCAACGGCAGTTTCACCAGCTCAGTGGCTCCATTGACCGTGGTTGACGTGAGTCCGGCTCCAGCCATCACGCCTGCCAATCAGACGGTGGAATGCGGCAGCACCGTAACGTTCGGGCTGACCAACGCAGCCAATGCCTCCAGTTATCAGTGGTTCAGTCCCGACCTTTCCTCCCCAATCGCAGCAGCGACAAATGCGACCGTGACGTTCACCAATGCTTTGGTAGGTGTGTCAAACTACATCGTCGAGGTCGCAACCCCGTGCGGCAGCTTTACAAGCGCCACGGCCACTTTGACCGTCATCGACACGATTTCCCCGGTAATCACGCTGCTTGGCGCCAATCCGATGCAAATGGTGGTGAACAGTCCCTTCAACGATCCGGGTGCCACAGTGAACGATTCCTGCGCCGGCACCAGTGTGACATTAAGCACCAACAGCAGCCTCGTGAACCCCAACTTGCCAGGAGCCTACACCGTCACTTATACAGCGAATGATATTTACGGCAACTCGACGACCAACACGCGCACAGTCAATGTGGTTGTTGCGACTTACGACAATCTGGTGGTGAGCACAGCCAATCTGCTCGGCTTTTGGCCTTTCACCACCTCCTCACAAGCCAACAGCGTTGTCAACGGTTACACAGGCGCTTTTGCAGGCGGCGCCTTCATTGGCGGGGCTGGCTCGGGTCCCACATTGGTCGATACGCCAGGAAACACTGCTGTCATCCTGAATGGGAGTCCGGCTTATGTGGACACTAGTCTGGTTGGCGGACTCAGCACCAGCAGTGCATACACCAATCAAGGCAGCATCATCGGCTGGTTCAATTTGAACAACCTTCCCGCAACCGCCGGGCATATTTTCACCATTGCGGCTGAATCGCAGCTCGGAAACGATTTCGATTTGCAGATTGACGCCAACAACACGATTGGTTTTTACACTGACAATGGGTCCTCCACCTCAGACCCAACCGCATTGACCGCAAGCGACCTGAACGTCTGGCATTTTGTCGCGGGCACCTTTATCTCTGGCACGTCGCGCGACTTATATCTGGACGGAATGCTGGTGGCAAGATCTGGGCCTGGCACGCACGACCCGACAAACGGCGGCACCTTTTCCATGGGCGCAAGCGATGTCTTTGCCAACCGTTATTTTCAGGGAGCGCTGGCGGATGTTGCGGTTTTCAACCGTCAATTGAGCGCGACGGAAATCGCGAATTTTTACGCGGCGGCCACCACGCCCATCAGTGTCAGCATCGCCTCTCCCACCAACATAGCTTCATTCACGACCAATGAGGCCATTTTGTTTAGCGCCGACGCGATTGCCCTCAATGGCATCCAACAAGTGACCCTCTACACAAACTCGGTTTTGGTCGCATCTGGTTCCTCGACCAATATCAGCATAGTCCTGAGCAACCTCCCCACTGGAAGTTATGCCCTGACGGCTGTGGCAACGGACATCAACAACCTCTCCGTCACCTCGGCAGTAGTACATGTGACGGTCAATATTCCGGGCACATCCTTGATCGACTTTGACGCGGTCAACGCCAGTACGGGACCGGCGAGCGGCGCGGCCCTGACCGCCTACCTTGCTAATTATGGGGTTTCGGTGAGCAACGTTACGGGAGGGACGACGCTGGCGGTCCAAGAAGGTCAAAACGTTATCGACGGAAGCGGCAACCAATTGACTACCGCCTTTTCGCAACCGAATCTCTTGACGCAATTCGGAACCAATGGGCCTATATCTTACACTTTGGTCTTCAATACACCTTGCACGTCAGTCAGTTGGGAACGGGCGGCGTTGCTGGCCAGCGGCGGCGGCCTCGTTGGCCCGTCCTGGTCGGCCTATGCATTCGATATCAATGGAAACGAAATCAGCCAGGTCGGGGAAGGGCAAATTCTGAGCTTGACCAGCATGCCGGCCAAGGCTTTCACCCTCTACGGCAGCAACATTGCCTACGTCACCTTTGCGGCTGACAACACCCTCAGCCCCCTCGACACGCTGCCCCTGGACGATCTTCTACTCTCAACCAATGCGCTCGGACCGATTCCACAGATCACTCTGACAGCAAGCAGTGTCAGCAGCGCCGAGCCGGGAGGAATCACCTTGACAGCGCAGGCCTCGGAAAGCAGCGGAACGATCAGCAGCATCAGTTTCTATGAAAATCAGGGATTGATTGGCTCGCCAGCCCTGACTGTCAGCGGCCCCAATAACAACGCCGCGATCACGGTGACGAGTCTGGCACCCGGCACTTATACATTTAATGCGGTAGTAACGGATGCCAACGGAGTATCGATCACTTCGTCCAACGTGACCCTGACGGTAATGGCGGTGGCTGGGGTTGCAGTGATCAACTTCGATGACCTCACCATGCTGGACACTTCCTTGGGGGCAGTGGGCGGCACGAATTTGTCCGATTATTTGGGGAATGTCGGGATCACGCTCAGTAACGCGACGCTGGGCACCCGCCTGGAAGCCATCAGCGAGACCAGTTTTTCAGGAAACGAACTTCCCCTCCCCACCTCGCTGCCCAATTTATTTACGCAAGTGGGATCAATCCAGCCGGTGACATTCTCGCTCTATTTTGCCACGAACCTGCAGAGTTTCAGTTTCACCCGGGTGGGCCTGACAACCAACGGTCCGTCCGGCATCACGCATCCAGCCTGGACGGCCAGCGCCATGGACGCGTCGGGCAACGTGCTGGAATCGGTGAGCGAGCCGCTTCTCTTTAGCTCCAACAACATTCCACCGCGCACCTTCACCCTGTATGGCAACGGCATAGCCAGTGTGCGCTTCAATTCCGACAGCCAGCAAAAGGCGGCGTTTGCAGCCGTGTTGCTTGACGATCTGGTGCTGGATGCCAATACCAATAATTCGATCAACCCGCTCTCCATCAGTCTGACGCAGCCCGTCGGACTTTTCACGGCCCCGGCCAACATTCCCTTAACCCCGAATGTTGCCGACGGTTACGGCTTGAACTACTATGTGGCCTTCTATTCCGGGCCAACGTTGATCGGCACCAACACTGGCGGCAACAGCACCTTCATCTGGACCAACGTTCTCAACGGGAGCTACGAATTCACGGCCCAAGTGATCGATACCTCCTTCGGTTATGCGTTGTTTTCATCACCCGCCATCACAGTCCCGGTCGCCGTCGGAGGCAAATCCCTCGTGGTCAACTTCGATGATCCGAATGCGGTGGCGAACCTGCCGGGTTATCTTGCGACCAATGGGATGATGAGCATAACCACCAACAGTCCGGGGACAGGTGTGGCAGCGGAAAACCAGACCGACGCGATTTTGGACGGGTCCGTGATTCCTTCTTCGCTGCCCAACCTTTTGACGCAAACCAACCAATCCGGATCCAACGGGCCGGTGAGTTTCACGGTGGCTTTCTCAAACCTCCTGACACAATTCAGTTTCACACGGCCCGAACTGCTGGCCAACGCGTCAGTCTCGCTTCCTGCCTG
Organism: Verrucomicrobiota bacterium; assembly: GCA_050014435.1. Taxonomy (GTDB): domain Bacteria; phylum Verrucomicrobiota; class Verrucomicrobiia; order Limisphaerales; family Palsa-1400; genus DASRLE01. The sequence continues at coordinate 9,701 of JBEKDI010000112.1, forward strand.
GCAAGCGGAGGCTTTCGACGCTTTGGGCCAGCCATTGGCTGTGATCAGCGCGCCTCCGATTTCCAGCGCCACCAACGTTCCGGCGCAAACTTACACCCTGACAAACGCCATCAACGGCGCAGGGATTGGCAGTGTTGAGTTCAGTTCGGACGGCACGGGTTTCGACACTTTCAATGCCGTGTTGCTCGATGACTTCGTGCTGACCACGAACGGCATTCTGGCGCCTTCAGTCCTCATTACCGGTCTGACCAACGGACAAATTCTCACGAATTTGGCGATCGCCCTCACCGCCGGGGCGGCGGATGGGAGCGGGACAGTGGCCAGCGTGGCTTTCTACTATGGCGGCACCAACCTGATCGGGACCAGCACCAACTCATCCAGTCCGTTCTCCCTTGTGTGGACAAATGCCCCGACCAACAATGGCGTTTATACGCTGACGGCAGTCGCTGTCAACACTTTCGCAATGAGCAGCACCTCCGCCCCTGTGGTCATTACGCTTGCCTCCGGGTTCGCCATCGTGACGCCGCCCGCGAGTCAGACGATCCCTCTGGGTGGAAACGCTTTCTTCGGTGTGGCAACCACGCTGACACCGGGCGCCTATCAATGGCAGAGCAACGGCGTTGCCATCAATGGGGCGGACTCCTCCACCTTCTCCATCAGCAACGCGCCGTTAAATGCGGCAGGAAGTTACACCGTGGTGGTCACCAGCGGCGGCCAGTCGATTAGCAGCGCGCCGGCGATATTGACCGTGGTGAGCCCGCCAAGCATAAGCGGCACCTCGTCGCTGCAGCCGGTGGTGAACATCGGCGACACCTTTACCCTGAGCGTGACCGCCAGCGATCCAGATCCAATTCCCTTCTATTATCAATGGAAACTGAACGGCACGTCCATCCCCGGCGCAACCAACAGTTCGTTCACGGTCAGCAACGCGCAACCGTTCAATTCCGGCGCTTATGACGTGGTGGTGGCCAATGCCGCGGCCTTTACCAACAGTCCCATTTTCACGGTCGAGGTCAACTTTCCCGGCAACGTGCCGACCACGTTCAATTTCGATTTTGCCGACAGCATAGCGATCGATCCGCTGATCGGACCCGTGTCGGGCATCAACTCCAACTCCCCGGCGACGGGCGAAATCGGCACCATTGCAGGCAAGCCGGCCGGAAGGTTCCTATGGTACAACTGGACGGCCAGTTTCACTGGCACGATTTCCCTGGACACACTGGGCAGCAGTTTCGACACCCTGATGGGCGTTTACATCGGTAACAGCGTCAATAATCTGACATCGGTGGGTCAGGACGATGACTCGGGCGGGTTCTTCACCAGTCTGGTGTCCTTCAACTGCGTGCAAGGGACCACTTACGAGATTGCGGTGGCAGGATATAATGGCGCGGATGGGACGGTCATATTGGGGCTGGCCCCTGGCACGGGCTACCGTGTGCTGAACCCCGGCTCGGGCGCGGCGGTGCCGGTCATCACACAACAACCGTCCAATCAAATCGTCAATGTCGGCCAAACGGTCACTCTGAGCGTGACGGCCCTCGACGCCACTGCGTATCAATGGTATTTCGGCAATACGCCGGTCGTCGGCGCCACTTCGAATATGCTTGTCATCAGCAACTTCCCGGGCGGCGCGGTGGGGGTGTATTACGCGTTAGTGGCCAATGCGGTCGGTGCGGCGCAAAGCGAACCTGCCGCAGTCGAACTCCTGAACCCGGAGCAAACGGCAGGCGCGCCGAACACGTTGCTATTGGACAAGTTTATTGACGCGCAGGAGTTGACGGCGGGCGTCACGCCGGAGCACACCCGGCCGGAGTTGGGCGGAGACACGGCCGGTTACACCCTTTCCCAATCGTTCAGCACTGTGGGGGCGACGAAGGAGGAAGGCGAACCCAATCACGCAGGGCAGCCTGGCGGGGCTTCTTATTGGTACAGTTACAAGGCGCAGTTTGCCGGCACGCTGCGTTTCGACACGACGAACAGCACCTTTAACACGATTCTGGCCATTTATACAGGGCCTGGCACGAGCTTCAGCACTTTGGTTCCCGTGGGGGCCGCTTATTCCACCAACTATGTTCTAAATGGCCAGCCCAGTGTCACGGTTTCCAACGTGTTCGCCGGCGCCAAATACTATATCGCCATTGACGGTTATTTGGGGGCCAGTGGCAATGCCCGCCTCAACGTCTATTTCACCCCTGCCGCGCTGACACCCGGCCCCGGCATTATTTCCATTACCAATAACCAGACCGTCGTTGCCATAACCTCGCCACGCAACAATTACCTGACCACCAGTTCCAATATTACCATCAAAGGAACGGTCAGGGGCACGGGCGCGAACCCGCCGGAAACGAATCTGTTGGTGACGCTTAACGGCACCCAGCTCCCCGCCCCCACTCTTGGCCACGTCAATGCTTCAGGGGTCCTGGTTCCTGTCAGAGGCGATATAGAAGAAGTGGCGCAAGAATCGTTCGCCTGGCAAATCCCCAACGTGGCGCTGACCAACGGAGCCAATGTCATTACCGCACAAAGCATCAACGTGCAGGCCACGAACCTGGAAACCGTCTCGGTCCCGGCAACACACACCGTCTTTCTTGTCACGAGTCTTCCGTCTTCGCTGGTGAAGGCGCCATTGACTGTATTGGCGTCTCCGCCCAGCGGGGGCAAGGTCACCGGCCAGGCCAATAATGCCAGTCTGGAAATCAACAAGGTCTATACCGTCAACGCCGCGCCTTTCGCCAATAGGGTCTTTACCAATTGGAGCAGCGGCACCAACACCAACAGCCTTCTCCCCCTGCCCAACGGTCAAACTCTTTCTTTCCTCATGTCCTCCAACCTGGTCTTGCAGGCCAACTTCATCACTAATCCCTTCATTTCCTTCGCGGGCACCTATGACGGATTATTCTCGCCAGCCAGCGGCGTGACTGAAGAAAGCTCCGGCTTCTTCACCGCCGCAATACCAGCCTCCAGCCACGGTGCCTACAGCGCCAAGCTCCTGCTCAACGGCGGTTCGTATCCCTTCAGCGGCACATTTGGCATGTCGGGTAGCGCGGACCAAATCCTGACCCTTGCGGACGACACCCTGCTCGCCGTCGCGTTGCATCTCGATCTGGCCGCGACGAACAATCAAATGACCGGCAGCGTGACGGAGGTGGCAAACAACGGCTGGACCGCCGCGCTCCTGGCAAACCGCGCCGTCTTCAACGGCAAAACAGAGCGGACCACCAATTACGCCGGCAAATATACTCTCGTCATTCCGCCCGGCGACACCGCTCCCACCCATGAGCCAGCCGGCTATGGCTATGCCACCCTGACCAACAATCCGGCGGGTCTTGTTGCCGTAAGCGGACGCCTGTCCGACGGCACCTCGTTCAGCCAATCGGTACCGGTCGCGACGAACGGGGACATACCGCTTTATGCGTCGCTTTACTCCCATAAGGGCTCCTTGCAAGGTTGGCTGACCGTGACCGACACGACCAACACACCTTCCCAAACAATCGTGGGAGCAAACCTGGCGTGGATCAAAGTATCCAGTCCGCCCGGCTCGCTCTACGCGGAGGGCTTTACCAACACGAACATCACCGTGCTCGGCTCGTTTTACATGCCGCCGCCAGCGGGTTCGAGCGGGTTGGATTTGACCAACGGAACTCTCATCATCAGCAACGGCAACTCAGGGGAAGTGTTGACATACAGCAACCTGAGCATCGTCGATAACAAGTTGGGCAACCAGACCGCGGCGGGCAATCCTCCCAACGCGCTGGAAGGGACGATCACTCCGGCCACGGGAATCTTGACCGTGACGTTCCAACCCACCGGATCCAGCAAGAACATTGTGGCCAAAGGCGTGGTGCTGCAAGACGATTCGCCGACCAACGGCGCCGGCTGGTTCCTCGACGCCGATCAATCAGGCTCTTTCATCCTGCAACAACCGTGACTGATCCAGATGCGCCACTGTTGAGACTGGAGAATGTCTCCAAGTCGTATGACTCGGTGCTGGATGGCCCGCCGGTGCGGGTGTTCGAGGGCATTGACCTGACGCTCCAGCAAGGCGAGTCGGCAGCCATCTGCGGGCCGTCGGGTTCCGGCAAAAGCACTCTGCTGAACATCATTGGAACGCTGGATGCGCCCACACAGGGGCGGGTTCTATTGGGTGGACAAGACCTGGCGCAATTGGACGAACTGCGACTGGCGGCGGTGCGGAACCGCCAGTTGGGATTCGTATTCCAAGCCCATCATCTATTGCCGCAATGCACGGTGTTGGAAAACGTGCTCGTGCCCACGCTGGCGTCACCGGATTCCGAGCAACGCCGGAGCGCCCCGGAACGCGCCCGGCGGTTGCTGGATCGCGTTGGATTGGGGGGGCGGACGGATCACCGGCCCGGCCAGCTTTCCGGCGGGGAAAGGCAGCGGGCGGCGGTGGTGCGCGCGCTGATCAACCAGCCTGAACTGCTGCTGGCCGACGAGCCGACCGGATCCCTGGACCGCGCCGCTGCGGAAGAACTGGCGCGCCTGCTCATCGAGTTGAACCGCGAGGAAGGAGTGACACTCATTCTGGTGACGCATGCTCCTGATTTCGCGGAGAGGATGAAACGGGTGTTTCAGCTTCAGGGTGGCCGGCTGACGGGGGGTTGAGCTTCGGGGCCAGCGGCTCTCTTTTTAATTGACGCAGACGCACCAGGCGGCGGCAGATCTCGCTGTTCTCGTCCTCCTTCAAATCCGGCGCGGCCAGGCGCAGGTTCAAGGCGGACAGCTGGCGCTCGATATGCTTGTCACGAAGAATTTTAAGCGTGCCATCGCGGGTGGGCAGGCCCTTTAAATTATTCTCGACAGGGCTTGGGCGGCTGTCAGATAAAATTTCCGTGACCAGGCTTTGCCACTCCGGGTTGTCAAGCTGCGCCAGCCAGGCGGCCAGGCCCGGCCAGTCATGGTTGGCGTCGGCGGCAAATCTTTGGGAGACGATCTCCCGGACCATGGGATGGGGCAGCCAATCCAGTTCCAGATGGGAGGCAATCCAGGCCACATAGTCATCGCTTTCCAGCAGGAATCGCAGGAGCCATAATTCCTGCACGGACGGACGCTGGAGAGTCGGCGTGGATGCCTCAGCGGGTTCTTCAGCATCAACGGCACGGGAGACGGGGGCCTTGCCAAACTCGTTGCGCACGGCCTGCGCGGCCACGCTCAGGCGCAAGGCCGTTTTTTGCGCGTAAGTATCAAGTAGAACGTCGTTGCCCGTCTTGTGGACCGATTCCGCCATGGCCTGGACGATGGCGCGACGGCCCCGGTCGGTGGCGGCATCATGGAGGACGCAGAGGCGATCGAGGTAATAATCGAAGAATCCCCTGGCCTGCCCAATCAATTGGCTGAAGGCAGGGCCGCCGAATTCCTTGATGTAGCTATCGGGGTCGTGCGGCGCGGGCACGGCGGCCACACGGATGGCCAGGCCGGAGGCGAGCAGGCTGTCGAGCGAACGCACCGCGGCGTTTTGACCGGCGTTGTCGGAATCGAAGCAAAGCACAACTTCCTCGACGTAGCGTTTCAGGATTCGGGCATGGTCGGCGGTCAGGGCCGTACCTTGCGGGGCAACGATGTTGGTGACTCCGGCCATGAAACAAGCGATCAGGTCAAGCTGGCCTTCGCAAACGATGGCGCTGCGCTTGTCCAGCAATGAGCGCTTGGATTTATCCAAGCCATACATGACCCGGCCTTTGGTGAAGATGGCGCTTTCGGGAGAATTGACATATTTGGCGGTTTTCTCATCGCCAGAGAGCACCCGGCCGCTGAAGCCGATGACGCGCCCCTGCTCATCGCAGATCGGGAAAATGAGGCGGCCACGAAACCGGTCGTAATAGTGATCGCTGTCTTCCTTTCTTAAAATCAAGCCTGCCTGCTCCATCAGGGCCGGTTCAAAATGTTTGCTTTTGGCCCAGTTGACGGTGTCGTCCCAGGCATCCGGGGCGAATCCGAGGCGGAATAGTTGGATGGCCTCCTGGCTGACGCCGCGCTTGGCCAGATAGTCGCGCGCCACCTGCCCGGCCGGATCGGAGGCCAGGGCGGTTTGCCAGCGCTGGGTGATTTGCTCATGAATTTGGAGCAGTTGGTCCTTGAGGTGTCTCGTTTCTGGACGGCCACCCTGATTGTCGATTTCCAGCGGAATGTGAGCGCGTTCGGCCAGGCGGCGGACGGCGTCGGGGAAATCAATATTCTCGTATTCCTTGACGAAAGTGAAGACGTCGCCGCCCTTGTGGCAACCAAAACAGTGAAAGATCTGCTTGTGGGGGTTGACGTTGAAGCTGGGGGTCTTCTCTTTGTGAAAGGGGCAAAGGGCGAGAAAATTGGCCCCGGCGCGTTTGAGCGGGACGCAGGCGCCGATGACATCGACAATGTCGCTTGCGGCCCGGACTTGTTCGAGCGTTGCAGGAGAGAAGATTCCGCCCATGGCCGGCAGGGGGTTACTTTTTTGGGCCGCCGAGGATCGAATTAATCGTATCCTGGTTTTTTTGGGCCATGGTTTCGGCGTGTCTGGGCGCCGAAGACGAAGCAATCAGAACCATGGGCAAATGATCCACGATCAAGCGGCCCGTGTAAGATTCCGTGAGGACAGAGTGCTGGAAGGAGCCGTAGGTGGGGAAACGAACATCCTCGAAATTCTTCTTCTGCACTTTCTCGGTTTCGGCCAATTCGGCCGTGGTGTAAACGCGGGAATGCATGAGAGCGCACAAGACAACAACCATGCAGGCGAAACGCACCAGAGCGGCAAGCATGCCGAGGTAATACTCGCTGCGCCCAAACAAGTCGCTGCCGGTCAGCTTTTCGCCAACCGACTGTTTGAGCCACATGAAGAGCAGGTTAATGCCGAAGCCGATCAAGACGTAGGCGGTGACGTTGGCCCAGACATGACTGAAAGCACCGTTGGTGTTTTGCTGGATGAAGCTGCCGATGGGCGCATAAAACAGGCCGGCCAGGATCACGACGCACAGCCATTGCAGGGTTGGCAAAAGCTCCTGAGTCAGGCCGTGCCTGCGTCCGATCATAATGCCGACGAGTAGCCAAGCGATGACGATGAGATCAAAGTAGCTGTACGACATGTACGATATTCCGCTTAAACCGGGCAGCGCGGCCAAACACATAATGGAGGTCGAAGGTAGCAGTTTCCCTGCCGTTGACGAGTCAATTTTATGGGGTGGTCATTTCTCTGCCTCCGAGGGGATGGGACGAATGGGAAGAATAGGACCACTGGGATCGGATGCATGTACGGCATGGACGGGGGGATCTGGCTGCACAAAATCACTTTGAGTCGCTTTTAGTTCGTCAGAGTGGGGATGGCTGGACTTTGACCGGGGGGCACGCGCCATCTTCTTGTGCGCCAATGGTTTAGGCTTTGTTGGCGTGGTTTCCTTGGCCTTTTCTAGCGCTTTGATTGGCTCTGGCTTGCTGCCGGGGTCTTCGTCGAAAGTGTCGGTGGGTAAGATGTCCAATTTTGCCTTCACATCGCCCCGTTGCACGGCCAGGACATAGGCGGCGATTTTTCGGCCAAACTTGCCGCCCCCGTAGGCGTAGGACAGTGACGGCACGAGCGCCGCGTCCATGAAGGGCTG
>JBEKDI010000113.1:0-17211 GCA_050014435.1 Verrucomicrobiota bacterium
GCAACGGCAAAATCGCCCATCTGCCCCGCTCCATCCGCGACCTCTTGAACGAGCGCCTCGACCGCTCCCAACCCGCCTCTCAAATCCTCCCCTGGCTCAACGGCCTCGAAGAGGTCCAGGAAATCATCAAAGAGGAATTCGACGGCGTCCCCATCAGTGAACAGAACCTCAGCCAGTGGCGTCAGGGCGGTTTCCAGGAATGGCTCGTCCGCCGCGAGCTTTGCCTCGAGGCCGGCGACGTGACGGAATTGGCAGAAGGCATGCAGGAGGAGACTGGGCAAGGTGTCCTGGCCGATGACGTGGCCGTCATCCTGGCCGCCCGCTTTGGCACTCTCCTCGCCAAGTGGGACGGCGAAGTGGACGCCAAATTCGAGGCCAAATCGCGCGCGCTGAACCGGATCTGCCGCAGCGTGGTACAGTTGCAGCATGGCATGCACCGCGCCCGGCGGGAGGCTTTCGAATACGCCCGCCGGTGCGAGGAACAGGAGAAAGCCGAAACGAAAGAGATGAGGCAGCAAATGGTGCAGCCCTTTATGGACGCTGCGAAAGTGTCGTCGCTGGCCTACACCTACGGTGGCGGCAAGTTGGGAAGGAAAATCGCCGCCTATGTCCTGGCCGTGCAACGGGGCGATGTGAATGCAAAATTGGACGTTCTGCCCACCGACACCTTCGACGAAGACCCCGGCAGCAAACCAAAGCCAATCAAAGCGGTTGAAAAGGCCAAGAACACCACGCCAGCCAAGGCTAAACCATTGGCGCGCAAGAAGATGAAGTGTGCCCGCCAGTCAAAGCCCACCCAGCCCGACTCTGACGAACTCAAAGCGACTCAAAGTGATTTTGCGCAGCCAGAACCCTCCCTCCATCCCGTCCATGAAGTCCACGCTTCCGTCCCCATCGATCCCACTCCTCAGGAGGCAGAGAGGTACTCTTTGTGATCCTTGTGGTTAAATATTCATCCAATCCCCCGGCAGGCAGAGAAATGAGCACCCCCATAAAATGGCTCGTCCACACCAGGGAAACTGCTACCATTCGGTGAATGCGTCAGGCTTTGAAAAAATTCTCCCATCTTGATGCCAGGGGCGCGGCCAACATGGTCGATGTGTCGGCCAAACCGGCCTTGCATCGCCACGCGGTGGCGCGTGGGGAGATTCTGATGCAGGCGCGCACCATTGCGGCCATCGAAAGTGACCGCGTGGCCAAAGGCAACGTGTTCGCCACGGCGCGCGTTGCGGGCATCATGGCTGCCAAGAATACGGGGTCGCTCATTCCGCTTTGTCATCCCTTGCCCATAAGTCATTGCAGCGTGGACTTCAACATCCCGTCGTCCCGCGACCGCGTCGTCATCACCGCCTCGGTCCGCGTCACCGCGGCGACGGGGGTGGAAATGGAAGCGTTGACAGCGGTGAGCCTGGCCGCCTTGACCATTTACGACATGTGCAAAGCGGTGGACAAGACCATGCGGATCATGAACATCACTTTGCTTTCAAAATCAAAACGATGATGCAAATCGATGCCGGCATAATCACGGTTTCGGACCGGGCGGCGCGCGGCGTTTACGACGATCGGAGCGGCCCCGCTTTGAAAGAGGCAGTCTTGGGTTACGGCTGGAAAGTGCTGGCCGAGGCGGTGGTCCCGGATGAACCGCGCGAGATTCAACGCGCCATTCGCATACAGATCAAGCAAGGCTGCCGGGTGATCCTGACCACCGGCGGTACCGGCGTGGCCAAACGCGATGTCACGCCGGAGGCGGTGCGTGAAATTGCGTCACGCGAATTGCCCGGCTTCGGCGAAGTCATGCGCATTGAATCGATGAAGATCACCCCAAACGCCATCCTCTCGCGCAATCTGGCCGCAGTGGTGGATACGACCCTGGTGATTTGTTTGCCGGGCAAACCCAGCGGCGCGGTTGAATGCCTGGGATTTGTGGCCGGGGCCGTGCCTCATTGCGTGGAAGTTTTGCAGGAACTGCCGACCAGTTGTTGAGCCATCGCAACCTGTGATACAAAACTTCCAACCTCGATTCAGTTGTGGCGTAGGGGTAATTGTTGGACTCGGTGGCATGTGGTTGCTGGGAGATGCTGGTTTATTTCTTTTGCATCAGTACGATCGGCCTTGGTTCTTAGCTCTTGCCGGGCACGACACTGCGACACTACTTCAGATTGGGGGCTGCTTCCTCGCTCGATTTGGCGCTCAGATTCCAGCTCTCACGTTTGCAGCGTGCATCGTTGCCATGTCGGACGTTCGGCGTCCCATGCGCACGGCCTTCTGGATTACACTTTGTCTGCATTTGTTTTTGATCGGACTTCGAGCGATGAGATGGCCTTGGTCTGCCTATCCCGGGTTGGATCAGAGTATTCCAATGTTGGCTGAATGCTCATCCTTGGTTTTGATGGTGGGCTACACGGTTTTTATGACGTGGCTCGTCAGCAAACTTTTTGGCAGATACTCCCGGTGTTGATTTATGATGCTCGACCACGAACGACTTAACTTTTACTTCAGCGAACGCGCCGCTTGCGTTTTGTCTTCAATGCGGAGCCATTGGAGCCGCGTTGATGAGAGTGTTTATTGAACTATGCGACGGGCAATCAGCATTTTGTTGTACAGCGCATTGCAGTTAATCAAGCATCGACCCAATTTCATCGCGGTAGGGCGAGGCTCCCGCCGAGCCGCTGTGAGCCGGACGGGTTGGCTCGGCAGGAGCCTCGCCCTACCGAAACATGCGCAATCATTGGTTACTCTGTGTATAGTCCTGCTCTTCGCCGGATGCGTGAGCAAAAAACAGGCTGAGTTGCAGGCGCATCAGGCGTATATGGCCGGCCAGGCCCAGGCCGCCAAGCAATGGCAGGCGGAAAAGCCGCCCCAAGTCGTCGTGCAAGGGCCGGTCAGCAATCATATAATCCCGTGGACCGAGGGCCTGACCCTGGCGCAATCGATTGTCGATGCCAATTACACCGGCTTCATGACCCCAAAATTCGTGCGTGTCGTTCGCAACGGACAATTGATTGAATCATTGAAGGGAATCGATTTGTTGCATCACGAGGATGTGCCGCTGGAGGCGGGCGATATTGTGAATATTGTGCCCTGACATGAAGGAGCCTGAATCATTGCAACTGGTTGGGCGCACCGGCGTGCTCTTCAACCGCAGCAAGTTCTCCTATTTTGCGGGCTGCGATTATTTTCGAATGGCCAGCCGTCCCGAAGTCCTCCGGGCCGCCGCCATGGGGCTGAAAAAATACAGATTGAACGTGGCCGCGTCCCGAATCACGACCGGCAATCATGCTCTTTACGGCAAGTTGGAAACCGCGCTGGCCAAATTCTTCGCCGCGCCGGCGGCGTTGCTCGCCTCCAATGGCTACGCTTCCAATTCAGTCGTGGCCCAGGCGTTGCGCCACGATTTTTCCCATGTCCTGATCGACGCCGCAGCCCACGTCAGCCTGCGCGACGCCAGCCGTATATTTGACTGTCCCGTCTTGGAATTTAAAAACTGCGATCCGGCGGACCTTGGCCGCGTTCTGACGGGGGCGGGCCGGAACATAAAACCGATCCTGTTGACAGATGGCGTGTTTACCCATGACGTGAAAGTGGCCCCTTTGGCGGAGTATTTAAAAATTCTCGGGCCCCGCGGCGTGATCCTGCTGGACGACGCGCATGGGGCGGGGATTCTCGGCCGAATGGGGCGGGGGACGCCGGAATATGCCAGGATCTCACGGCAACGCATCATCCAAACCGTCACGCTGAGCAAGGGGTTCGGCGTCTTTGGCGGCGCGATTTTATGTTCGCGCGAACTGCGTGAGAAGATGATCGAGCGCAGCGCCATCTTTGCCGGGAGCACGCCGTTGCCGCTGCCCCTGGCTTGCGCGGCCCTGCGAGCCATACAAGTTTTAAGAAAGGACCGAAGCTTGCGCGCCCGTCTTAATCGCAACGTGCAATACGTCAAGACCGCGTTGCGGGCTGCGGGGATTCCCGTGCCTTTTACGCCTGTGCCCGTGATTGCCATCATCCCCGGAAATGCCGCCAAGGCCAGGGCCATCAGGCGTCGTCTGATTGCGCATCGGGTTTTCCCCTCGTTCGTCAAGTATCCGGGCGGTCCCACAGGCGGCTATTTTCGCTTTGTCATCTCCAGCGAGCATACAAAGCGGCAATTGGACGATTTAGTGCAAGGCTTGCGATTGGACAGGTTGGCTTGCCCAGCAGGGAGGCAAATGTTTCCGCGTGTTTTATTTGACCTCACCGCCGGCTTTCCCTAAACTACCCGCCATCTTATGAATGTATTAGTTTGTGACCCCATTTCCCCCAAAGGCATCGCCTTGTTGCAGAAGCGCACGGAATTCAAGGTCACCGTGCTCAAACAGAAACTTACGGAAGCCGAGTTGTTGCCGTTGGTCGGCGAAGTCAACGCCATGGTCGTGCGGTCCGAAACCAAGGTGACACGGAAGGTGATGGAGGCCGCCCCCAAATTGCGCGTGGTGGGCCGGGCTGGCGTGGGCGTGGACAACGTCGATGTCGAGGCCGCCACGCAGCGCGGCATCGTGGTGATGAACACCCCGGGCGGCAATACGATCTCGACGGCCGAGTTGACTTTCTCGATGCTCATGGCCTTGGCGCGCAAAATCCCCCAAGCGCACATGTCGATGAAGGAAGGCAAGTGGAACCGCAAGGATTTTCAAGGCACCGAGCTTTACAACAAGACCCTGGGCATTCTGGGGCTGGGCCGAATCGGCACCGAAGTGGCCAAACGGGCCCAGGCCTTCGGCATGAAGGTTATGGCCTACGATCCTTTTCTGACCCTGGCCCGGGCCAAGGCCCTGCAGGTTGACCTGCGGGAGCATGTCGACGAAGTATATGCCGCGTCGGATTTTATCACCGTTCACATGCCCATGACTGAGGACACCAAGGGAATGGTCAACGCAGCGGCCTTTGCCAAGATGAAGAAAGGCGTGCGCGTATTGAATTGCGCCCGCGGCGGAATCATCAACGAGGCGGATCTCTTTGCGGCCTTGCAGAGCGGGCAAGTGGGTGGGGCGGGGCTGGATGTTTATGAAACGGAGCCGCCGCCAGCCGATTTTCAGTTGCGCAGCCTGCCGCAAGTGGTGATGACCCCGCATTTGGGCGCCAGCACATCGGAAGCGCAGGAAAACGTCGGCATCGAAGTGGCCGAGGCCATTACGGATTATCTATTGAGCGGCGGCGTGCGCAACGCCGTCAATCTGCCCAATCTGGACGCGCAAACCTACCAGGTGGTCAAGCCATTCTTAAATCTGGGCGGGAAATTGGGGCGGTTGTTGGCCCAGTTGGCATCCAAACGAAATGACCGCATCGTCATCACTTATGGCGGGCGGGCGGTGCAGTTGCCGAGCGACCCTGTGACGCGGTCAGTTTTGAAGGGGTTCCTGGAAATGGCCGGGGGCAACGAGGTCAACCAAGTCAACGTCCATGCCCTGGCCACTTCTTTGGGTATCGAGGTGCAGGAAGTCAAATCCAGCGAAGAAACTGATTTCAATGAATGGCTGCATGTGGCGGTGTTTTCGGACGGCCAACAGAAGATCTCCGCCGCCGGCAGCATTTTCGGGGCGAAGAGTCTTCCGCGCATCGTTCGGATCAATAGCCGGCCGGTGGAAATTGTGCCCGAGGGCGTGTTGTTTTTGATGAACAACAAAGACCGGCCGGGAATGGTGGGCTATATTGGCACCCTGATGGGCAAATATCATGTGAACATCGCCAGCATGAGTTTGAACCGCGACACTGCGGGCGGCGAGGCGTTGACGGTGTTGAATTTGGACAGCGTTCCCCCACCGGAACTGCTGGCGGAAATCCACAAAGACCCGGATATCAGCAATGTGAAGGTGGCGAAACTTTAACAACAAGGACAAACAAAGTTGAAACTATTTACAAAACAGAATCTGCTGCCGGCCATGATGGCATTGGGGCTGGGGCTATGGCAGCAACCCGCCCGTGCCGCGTCGCCTGGCGCGCCCGCCGATAAAGCGTCCGATCCTGTCGTCGCCACCGGCAAAGGATTCGTCATCACGCGCAGCCAGCTCAATGACGCCTTTTTGAACTACACCGCGGCCATGGCCGCCAGAGGCAGCAGCATCCCGGAATCTCAACGCAGTTTGATTAAATCCAACGTGCTGGAAGAGTTGGTCGTTGCCAAAATCCTGACACAAAAGGCGACTCCGGAGGACAAGGCCGCCACCTGGACAATGATCGATGATTACATCGCACAGGCCCGCAAAGCGGCGCCGAGCGCGGAAGCTTTCGCGTCGCGGATCAAGGCCAGCGGCAAGACAATCGAGCAAATTCGACAGCAGGAGTTCGAAAACGAGCTGCCGATGCGGGTCCTGATGAAGGCAACGACCAATGGAATTGTCATTTCCCCCGCCGCCGTCAGAAAATTCTATGACGATAACCCGGACAAGTTTGTGATACCGGAAGAGGCGCAAGTCAGTCATGTTCTCATATTAACGGTGGAACCGCCGGACCCGTTGCGTCCAGCGACCACGCCAACCCCTTTGTCGCCTGAGCAAAAAAAGGCCAAGGAAAAGCTGGCGCGGGAAATCAAGGCTCGCGCCGACAAAGGTGAGGATTTCGGCAAATTGGTCAAACAATATACGGAGGATGCCTCCGTCAAGGAAACAGGCGGGGTTTTCACCTTTACACGTGGCCGGGCCGACCCGGAATTTGAGGCCGCGGCCTTTTCCCTCAAGACCAACCAAATCAGCGACGTGGTCGAAACCCGCTATGCATACCACATCATAAAACTCCTGAAGAAAACTCCGGCCACAAAAGAATCGTTCAGCGCCATCGAGTCAAAAATCAAAATCCACCTTATTGCGGTGGAGGCCGCCAAGGTGCGACCGGCTTATCTGGCAAAGATCAAGGCCGAATCGAACGTTGCATTGTTCGATCCAAACACCGGCAAGCCTGCATCGTCCGTGGCCAGGTGAGCGCGAGGAGCGATTTTAGCCGGCAGGCCGTGAAGGGTTTGGGCGGCTGCGGTCTGAAAAGCGCGAGGTCCGGCAACGCTGGGCAAAATTTTAATTGCGAAGCAGAAATAATATGAATCGATTTACAAAACTAAATGTGCTGCTGGCTGCGCTGGCCTTGGGGCTGTGGCAATGGCCTTCCGCTGTGGACGCCGCGGCGCCGGGCAACCCCGCCGTTAACTTTACCGACTCGGTGGTTGCCACAGGCAAGGGCTTCGAAATCAAGCGCAGCCAGCTCGATGACGCATTTGTCAGTTACAGCGCGGGCATCGCGGCCAATGGCGGCAGCATTCGGGAAGACCAGCGCGACGGGGTCCGGGCCAAGTTACTGGACCACCTCATCATCACGAAAATCCTGACCGAAAAGGCGACGTCGGATGACAAAGCGGGCACTCGCAAGCTGGTGGACGACGACATTGCGGATGCCCGCAAATCGGCGCCGAGTCCGGAGGCGTTTGAGGAGAAGGTCAAGGCCAGTGGAATGACGTTGGAACAGGTCCGGGCTCGCGCCTACGAAGAACAACTGGCCCGGCGGGTCCTGGAACGGGAAACCACCAATGGAATCACGATTTCCGACGATGCCGCCAAAAAATTCTATGACGAAAATCCCTCCAACTTTGAGGTGCCGGAACAAGTGCGCGTCAGCCATATCCTCATCTCGACCCTGGAGCCCGCGGATCCTCTGAACCAGGGAGTTCCGCCCCGGCCCTTGCCGCCCGAAAAGAAGAGGGAGAAGGAAAAGCTGGCGAGGGAAATCAAAGCGCGCGCCGATAAAGGGGAGGACTTTGCCAAGTTGGTCAAGCAATATTCCGACGACCCCGGCTCAAAAGACAAAGGCGGTGAGTACACCTTCCCGCGCAATCAAATGGTGCCGGAATTCGAGGCGGCGGCTTTCTCCCTCAAGACCAACCAAATCAGCGATATTGTGGAAACCCAGTATGGCTACCACATCATAAAAGGGCTGGATAGATTTCCAGCCAAGCACGAATCTTTCGCCGAGTCCAAGGCCAAAATCCAGGCGTACCTTGTGGAAAAGGACGCCGAAAAAACGGTGCCGGCCTATCTGGATAAGCTAAAAGCCGACGCCGGCGTCAAGGTGCTTGATTCCGAACTCTCCAAACCCTTGCCGTCCGCAACCAAGTGAGCGCGAAGGGCTGAAGATTCGGGCGGGTTTTCTTATTGACAGTTTAAGCGCTTGCTTCCGCCGGTCGCTTGGCGGGTGAAATCGTCGATCTGGCGGCGCGCTTCGGAGGCGAATTGCCCGGCGGGATAGCGCGTGAGGTAGTCCTTGTAGCTGGTCGTCGTGTTTTCCTTGGTCGCTTCCTTCCAGAAGAAACGCTCCTGGCGCGCCTGCAGCTCCTGGCGGGCTTCCGCGTCGGATCTTCTCGCGGCATGCTTTTTGACCGCCTCATTAATCATGGCCCTTTTGGTCTTGCTCCAAGTCCTTTCGTCATAGCAGTTTCTGGCTTCGGCCGTGTGCCGACCCTTTGGCCAGTCGGTGTAATACTGCATGTAGTCGGTCGCCTGGTCCCGCGATTCCGCCCAGAGCCAATCCAGTTCAGCGCGCGTGGCCGGAAGGGCAAAAAGCAAGGCAAGAACGACAACGATCCCGATATAGACTGCTTTCTGATTCACGCCTGCCTCGTTTATAACAAAAGGCGGGGAAAGATCAAACCTTGGTTTGGTTGGGCGCGGCGGAGCGGGCTTCGAGGAATTTCTTCAATTCCACCGCCGCCTTGCCGCCAAAGCCCGGCACGGCGGCGATGGCCTCGATGGTGGCGATGCGGAGGCGCTGCACGGAGCCGAATTTTTTCAGCAACGCCGCCTTGCGCTGCCGGCCAATGCCGGGAAACTCGTCCAGGATGCTTTCGGAGATTTTCTTTAACCGGAGCTGGGCGTTGTAGGTGTTGGCGAACCGGTGCGATTCGTCCCGCACGCGTTGCAGCAATTTCAACGCGCCGGAATCATGGCTGAGGCGCAACGGCGCGTCCCGGCCGGGCTGAAATATTTCCTCGAATTCCTTGGCCAGCCCGATGACGGCGGCGCGGCCCAGTCCCAACTTGGCCAACTCCGCGACCGCGGCGTTGAGCTGTCCCTTGCCGCCGTCAATAACAATCAGATCCGGAACCGGGACGGGCGCGCGCCCTGGCGCGATTTCCATTCCCTCGCGCAGAAGACGCGCATAGCGCCGCCGGACGGTTTCGGCCATGCAGGCGAAGTCATCCTGGCCGGTGACGGTTTTGATCCGGAAACGGCGGTAGTTCGACCGATCCGGTTTGCCGTCGCGAAAGCTGACCATCGAGGCCACGGCAAAAGTGCCGCTGATGTTGGAAATGTCGAAGCCCTCGATGCGCGAGGGGGATGCCGGTAGCTGGAGGACTTGGCCCAGTTCGGCCAGGTCCAGATGCGGGTCGATGGCAAGGGGTAAGTTGCAGGGCATCCGTTTGTAATGCCGGGTTTTTTGCGTGGTGCGGCGCAGGTCTTGCAGGGCGTCGCGAAATTGGGCGGCCTTCTCAAAATCCTCGGCCGCGGCGGCTTTCTGCATCTGCCCCTTCAACTCGTTTTCCATTTCGCCGGTTTGGCCGGCCAGAAAATCGCAGGCGGCCAGCACCTGTTGCAGGTACTCGTCGCGCGAGACATTGCCGATGCAGGGGGCGGTGCAGTACTTGAGATGGCCGTAGAGACAGTGTTTGTAATCTTCCGGACCGGGCGTCAAGGGGCGGCAGCCGCGCAGGTTGAATTTGCGGCGGGCCAGTGTCAGGGTGTGCCGGGCGGAGGAGGAATGGGCGAAGGGGCCAAAGTAGCGCGCCCCGTCCTCCTGGCGGACGCGCGCCAGCATGAAGCGCGGGATGGGATCGTTGAGATTGATCTTGATGAGCAGGAAATGCTTGTCGTCGCGAAAGCTGATGTTGTAGCGGGGCTGATATTCCTTGATGAGTTTGCCTTCCAGGAGCATGGCCTCCGGCTCGCTGGGCACCGTGTAGGTGTCAAGATCGTGGATGGCATCGACTAGCGCGTTGAACTTCAAATCCCAACCCATGCGACGGGATGGATGGAAGTAAGTGCTGACGCGCTTGCGCAGATCGCGGGCCTTGCCCACATAAATGACCGTGCCGAACCGGTCTTTCATCAGATAGACTCCCGGCTTATGCGGCAGTTCGCTGAGTTTCCTTCGAATCTGCTCGGTTGCAGGCATGATCAGAATTTCATTGGTTCCTCAAGATCAGGTTAAGGCAAGTTTCAAGCGGGTTCAAGGGCCATTGCCATCCTTGAGGGGCGGCGGGCAAACTGCGGCTTGTGGAAACGGGGAAAGTCGAGTATAGGAATGCCTTGATGACGACGCAGAACTTTGAAATGGCGCTGGCCCATGTTGCTGCTTCTTTTGAAGAAGGGGCGAAATTGAGAGTCAAGGTCGCGAGCGACTGCGGTCGGGCGATTGTGGAGGCGGCGGCGCTGGTGGCCGGGTGCCTGCGCTCCAGAGGCAAAATCCTTTTCTGTGGCAATGGGGGCAGCGCGGCCGACGCCCAACATTTGGCGGCTGAGTTTGTCGGCCGCTTCATTCTCGACCGCCAAGCCCTGCCGGCGGTGGCTTTGACGACTGATTCCTCAATCCTCACAGCCGTGGGCAACGACTATGGCTTCGAGCAGGTTTTCTCCAGGCAGATTCAGGCCCTTGGCCGGCCCGGCGACGTTGCCATTGGCATCAGTACCAGCGGTCATTCTCCCAATGTTATTGCCGCCATGCGGGAAGCCCGGAAAAAAGGCCTTAAGAGCATCGGCTTGGCGGGCAAGGACGGCGGGGCATTGGCGAAATGTGTGGATATTCCGATCACGATAGTTTCTCAGAATACCGCCCGAATCCAGGAATGCCATATCACCGTGGGGCACCTCATCTGTGAATTGGCGGAGAAAAATCTGGAATAGGGACCAGTCAAGACAAGGGCGGATGGTGGATGGCTCCTGCAAACTCTCTGTGGTCTTTACATATTGCTTGGTTCTTACCAAAAAGTCCAAAACCAACCACGCCGACAACGAGCATCTGTCCAAAGTTGGAACAATAATGCGGATGGCACGGAATTAGCTGCGAATCATTGTGATGCGAGTTATTCATGCCAATTGCCGGGCACAGTTTACGGCCGGGGACATGGATTTTATCACGGCCGTGCTGGGGAAGAAGAAGGAAAGCTCGGGTTTTCTGGTGTCACTTTTAAGTGACGTTGAGACGCGCGACTTGATCCTGGACGACGAGACGTTGTTTCGCGCGCTGCTGGAGCAACGGGGCTGTCTGCGGGTCTCGCCGCATCTTTATTTTTACGTGCTGGTGCGGCACGTCCTGCGTCAGGCGGGGCTGGATGACCGGTCGGTGGCGGATTACGTGGCGGAATTGCTGACGGAATTTTCGCGTGAAGAACGAACGCGCTGCGTGCTGCGAGGCCAGCTCCAGCCGATGGATTATTTCTTTGAAATGCTGACGGCGTTGCAGACGGCGGATGATTATACAGCGTTTTGCCTGCGAGCGCACATTGGCAATCACTCGCTCTTTTTCTCGGGTGTGTTTCCCGATCGTATTCGGGCGCGGGCGGAGCGGCGCGGCTTCCCCGGCTTGCCATATTACCGGGAGATGGGTCGGGCCAGTTTCCGCGCGGCCAGCCACCATCGGCTGGCCAGCGAATTTGACCTGGCCCCCATTTTCGACACGCTCTCGGCGCGCTTCGAGCCGACGCGACTGGCGCTGAACGATTTGGCCGAACGCGTATTTTCGATAGGCGATCAGGACCTGCCGCTTTTTCTCAAGGGCTAGGATCCACGGGCAGGCCGAGGCGGCGCAGGGCCGGGATCGTTTTCTCGGGCGTTTCGTGCAACAGCGCCTGCCAGCCCCGGGCCAGGCCCGCCTGCACGTTTTCGGCGCGGTCGTCCAGGTAGAGGATGGCTTCTCCCTTGTGGCCGGTCTGGTTTTCCACGACTTCATAAATCTTCGCCGCCGGTTTCATCGCCCCATGCTGATAGGAAAGGACGTAGCCGTCGAAGCGTGAGTAGAAGGGAAAGCGCGCCCGGATATGGCCGGCCGCAATGTCGTTGGTGTTCGAGAAAACAAATGTCGGCACGCCTCCGGCACGCAAGGCGGCGTGCAGGGCGATCATCGGTTTGATCTCGGAAAAAATGTCGGCGAAGGTCGAGCAAAATTCGTCCAGATTGCCCGAAAATCCACAGGCTGCGCAAACTTCGCCGTAGAATTGCCGGCGGTTCATCAAGCCCGTTTCGAAGCGCTGGAGCAGGGGGGAATGGTCGAGCAAATCACGCACTTGGGCGGGGC
The DNA here is from genome assembly GCA_050014435.1 of Verrucomicrobiota bacterium. Taxonomy (GTDB): domain Bacteria; phylum Verrucomicrobiota; class Verrucomicrobiia; order Limisphaerales; family Palsa-1400; genus DASRLE01. Next base: position 12,301 of record JBEKDI010000113.1, read on the forward strand.
TGAAACGGCTGCGGCGCGCGATTTTGTCGGCCGAGATGCCATAATCGAAATCGACCAGGACTTTGCCAAGATCAAAGACTGCGACAGAGGGGCGGGTCATGGGATTGGTATGGACCAGGGGTTCAGGCGGCCATCTCGCGGCGGCCTTCCAAGGCCCGGCTGAGCGTGACTTCATCGGCGAATTCCAAGCCGCTGCCGGCGGGCAGGCCATAGGCGATGCGCGAGATTTTCGCCCCTTTGCCGGCCAGCCGTTTGGCCAGGTAGAAACCGGTCGCGTCCCCTTCCACGTCTGTGCTGAGTGCCAGGATGATTTCCGCCACGCCGCGTCCCAGTCGGGCCTCCAACTGTCCGATGCGCAGGTCATCCGGCCCGATGCCGTTGAGGGGGGAAATTTTGCCGCCGAGCACGTGATATTTGCCGTGAAAAGAACCGGCCTTTTCCATGGTGAAAACGTCCACCGGCTGTTCCACCAGGCAGATGATGGATGAATCGCGCCGGGGATCGCCGCAAATGGCGCATGGCTCCGTTTCCGTCAATGCCCCGCAAATGGAACAAAAGCTGATTCGCTCGCGCGCTTCGGTGAGGGCCTGTGCCAGATGCCGGACGGCATTGGGATCACTTTGCGCCAGGTGCAATGCCAGGCGCTCGGCTGAACGCGGTCCGATGCCCGGCAGCCGGCCGAGCGCTTCAGTCAAGGCTTGGATTGGGGCGGGCAAGGGCATGGCGGAGCTGACGTCACATCAAGCCGGGCAGGCTGAGACCCTGGGTGGCCTTGCCCATTTCCGCGCTGGAAATCTGTTTGGCCTGTTCGAGGGCCTGGTTTACGGCGGACAAGATCATGTCTTCCAACAACTGGGCGTCCGCCGGATTGATGGCCTGCGGACTGATCTTGATTGACGCCACAGTGCCGTCGCATTTGGCAACTACTTTGACGGCGCCGCCGCCGCTGGTGGCCTCGACGGTGCGGGCGGCCAGTTGGGCCTGGATTTCTTCCATCTGCTGCTGCATGCGCGCAGCTTGTTTGACGAGTTTTCCGATGCTGGACATATATAATTCGTGGTTTAGGAACGGACATCAACGATCTGGCCTCTAAAAACTTCCAGGGCCTTCTGGATCAAAGGATCATTCTTGAAACCATCCTTGTCAAACGAGGTAGCTTCTGCTTTGGCCGGCTCGGCCACGGTTTTTGCGGGCGCTGGCGCGGGCGCGGGCGCGGGCGGAGGGGCTGGCGCGGCAATTCGATTGGGCGGCGCTTCGGCCTGGATAAATTTTACTTGGAGCTGCGGATGGCCCAGTTCGGCGAGTTTGGTCTGGATCAAGGTGTGGTTTTTTGTATTATCCACTAAACGAATGTGGTCCGCAAACTCCTCGTCAAAACCGATTGTCAAGACGTTTTTTACGAGTGATACCGGGTGTGCTTCCGTGAAATAAGTCCGCACAAAAGGACTGGCCCGGCCCACGGCTTCAACCAGCCTGACCCAAAGCTGTTCCAGTTCCGTGCCTCCAGCCACGGTTGGCGCCGCAACTGTTTCCGCAGCGCGGGACGGCACAGCCCTGGCTTGCTGCATGGGAGCGGGCTGCCTCGGCGCGGCGGCGGACGGAGCGACGGCGGCCGACGCGCCCGTGGAGGCTTCCGCTCGCAATAGCTGCAGTTGCTTCAAAACGGCATCAATGCTCACCGCGTGGCTGGCCTCGATCATTTTCAGGAGCGTGACTTCGATCAGGATTTTCTTGGAGGTTGTGTCGCGCAGGCGGCCTTCGCAATCAGTCAGGACCTCCATGATTCGCGTCAACGCATCGCTCGCGATGCGCGAAGCCTGCTCCTTCAACGCGGCACCATCCGCTTCGGACACTTCAATCAAGCTGAGGTCGCCGCGCGAAACCTGGAAGATGAGCAGATTGCGAAAATGGCCGAGAAGCTCCGAAACGAGGCGTCCGAGGTCTTTGCCTTGTTTCGATAGATCATTCAACTCGCGCAAGGCCTTTTCCGTTTCGCCCGCCAAAACCGCGTCCGCCAGCGCCAAGATCTGGACTTGCGATGCCAGGCCAAACATAGACAGAACATCCGGCTCGGTGATGTCCTTTCCGCAAAAACTGATCAACTGGTCCAGGGTCGATTCCGCGTCGCGCATGCCGCCGTCCGCGCCGCGGGCGATGGCGTAGAGGGCCGCCGCATCAATTTTGACCCCTTCCTTTTTGGCGATCTGCTCCAGATGTTTAAAAATCAACGCGGAGGGAATCCGGCGCAGATCGAAGCGTTGGCAACGGGACAGGATGGTGGGCAGGACCTTCTCCGGTTCCGTTGTGGCGAACATGAATTTGACGTGCGCCGGCGGCTCCTCCAGCGTTTTTAACAACGCGTTGAAGGCCTCCTTGGTCAGCATGTGCACTTCGTCGATGATGTAAACCTTGAAGCGCGACGAGGCCGGGACATATTGGACCGTTTCCCGCAAGGCGCGCACCTCGTCGATGCCGCGGTTGCTGGCACCGTCGATCTCCAACACGTCCATGGAGCGTCCGTCGGCGATTTCCGCTGCTTTGGGGTCGTTGTCGGGAAAATCGACTTTTGGGCCGCCGGTGCAATTGAGGCACTTGGCAAAAATGCGGGCAATGGTGGTCTTGCCGGTGCCGCGTGGGCCGACGAAGAGGTAGGCATGGGCGATGCGGTTTTGCGCAATGGCGTTGGCGAGGGTTTGGGTGACGTGCTCCTGGCCGACAACATCCTCGAAGCGTTGCGGACGGTACTTGAGCGCTATGACTTGATACGACATGAAATTGAATGCCAGGGACACCACGGCGGGTATGGAGCAAACTGCCGTTGCTGCATTCCTGCCCTCGCGGGGTTCGTAAGTCCACACTCCATGGGCCCTGGCAAAAGCTGGTTGGAGCATAGGGCCAGGCCCGAGGCGCGGCAAGGAATTGTTTGTTTGCATCGTCATTTTTTCATTTGTTTTTTAGCACGATTTAGCACGATCTACCCCGAATCAGCACGAACCGGAGGGGACACATTTCCGTTGGAACGCGTTGGCAGGCAGCCTGTTCCGGCTGAAACCGTCGAAAGACGGCCCAAAACGCAGTTTTTCGGAATTCATGGTTCTTTTTTTGCTTTGAATTGCTTTGAAATGGCCTGAATCGGTTTGAAATCAGCCAACAATTCAGGGTCGGGAATGACCTGGAAAACGCAGTGGTCAGAGGAATGATTGTCAGGGGAATGGGAACAAGGGACCACGGAAAGGCTGAAGGCGGAAGGCTGAACTTCTGAAAAGGAGGAAGAAGGGCGAGTAAACCACGGAATACGCGGAATACGAACGCTGAGAGGACGGCACGAGCGGCAGGCTCGCGGGGGTTTTCAGCCGTCACACCGTAACATTTGTTGTCAATCAAGGACTTACGCATGGGTGAACCCGTCACAAATGCCGTCACAACCCGGCACGGAGCCGTCACAAACTGCCCTCGGCGCTGCACGGATTTGGGCATTTTTGGCATTTTTAAATTATTTTCTCTATTCGGTTGACAGGCCATGCGAATTGACAATGGGCGGCGGCAATGGACAATTGACAATGGATAATTGACAATGAAAACCCCTGGCGGACTGGCGAAAGGCTGAAGTTCTGAAAGACCGTGATGTTTTGGGTTTTGGGTGCGACTGAGTGCGACGTCGTGAAAAGATCGCTGCGACTTGGTGCGATTCGGTGCGACTCGCTTTGAGTGAGCTTGGCTGTGCGGAACATCTCTTATTTTGCAAGGCGTTCATGATAAAGCAGTTGCATACGATTCGCCGTGGAAAACGACCTCCAGCATCGGTTTGAGCGTGTTTGGCCCCATGAAGCCGAATTGGTTGGGGGCATGGGTGCCAAAGGAATAGCCGCGAGAAGCAAAAAGTCGCAAAAGGGGACGTTTGTTCTTGTCCTGCTGTCCAGCAATACGTCCAATTCACGAATTTCCGGGAAGATTGTCAAAGGAATGATTGTCAGGGGAATGAGAAGAAGGGGCTGCGGATTATTCCTGTGACAAACATTCCCCTGACGGTTCCGGCTTCTGCCGCACTTCATCGCGTTGGTTGCGACTCTGCCGCGCCGGGCTTTTTGCGCCTTTTCGCGGCTGCTTTCTGTATTGGCTTCCGCGGTCCCCGGCAATCCCTGAACTCCGTTCATAATTTCGTTCTTCATACTACTCTTAGACTACATTTACAATTATATATTCAATAGTCAACCAAGTTTTTTAATTATTTTTGCTGGAAATGGCATTTTGTGCTGAAAGGCGGGCGGATCAACGACTTCCGTTTTCCGGCACAAGTTGCCCCATCGACCCCGGCCAGCGGACGAATTTGCCATGCTGAATGATGTTCCCAACGGCAGCGGCGGGGTAATGGGTTGAGCATGGGCTTGCCAGCGGCCAGAAACCGGCTAATCTCCGAGCATGAAAGCGAGCTTATGGGCATTGATATTTTCTGCCCTTTTGGTGTTCACGGCGAAGGCTCAACAGCCCGCATTCCCGCCCGCAACGAATGCGCTGGTGACCACCGAAGCCAGTAAACTTGCAGAAATCCGGGCCAAGGCCGAGAAGGGGGACGTACAAGCCCAAGACACACTCGGCCTTTTTTATGAGGGCGGGACCAGTGTGCCGCAAGATTACGCAGAAGCCGCCAAATGGTATCGGAAAGCGGCAGACCAAGATTACGCACTGGCCCAAGTCCACATCGGCGTGTGCTACAACAACGGCCAAGGAGTCACTCAGAGCTATTCAGACGCGATAAACTGGTATCGCAAGGCGGCAGAGCATGGACTCGTGCCAGCGGCGAAATCGAATGGATGCAATATCGGCGGTTTAGAATGGGATCTTCTTCCGTTGGATATTCTTCGACAGATTCGCTGAAAATTCTTCTTCCTTCTTCTCCGCTTTGACTTTTCT
>JBEKDI010000114.1:0-17067 GCA_050014435.1 Verrucomicrobiota bacterium
TTCACTTTTTCGGTCAATGCCTGGATTTGCTTTTTCAATTCCTGAATGGCTTGGCTCGTATCTTGTGCCGCTGCATTCATGGCCAGAATTTGAGCGCCCGCCATCGCGACAAAAAGCCATCGATGATTCTTCGCTATCAGTCTTACAGCGTTCATTTCGGCAGAGAGTACCAGAAATTCATAGTATGTCAATGGGATTTATAATGGTTGTTTTGTCTCAGGTCAAGGCAGCGGATTAGTATATTTGATTATGGTTGCAGTCGCCAGGCGGCAATGGGCGGATGGCTCCTCGATTCCGAATGGTTTTTAATGTATCGTTCATCGGAAGTTAATGTTGCCGGTGTCAAATGGTATAGCATAATGAGGAATCTGGTAATCGTAGACGAACGCAAGGTGGCTGAGTTTGTGGCCCGGACGGGAAGTGCAAAAGGAGTGGGCGATCCCCAAAGGGGAAACACGCAGCGAGGAGTGAAGTTAGCATGAGTACAACGAAGGATGGCAAAGCAATCTTGAAAATCGAGGAATTGGAGCCGTTCCGGCACATGAGCGCCAGCCTGCTGGCCAACGCCATCGAATTCTTTCACAACGAGTCCCGCCGCGAGGGCTTCGTGAACGGTAGCGTGCGCTGCCTTTTCCCGCGTCTCCCGCGGCTGGTCGGCTACGCCGCCACCATCAAGGTGCGCCGGGCCGAGGCGCCGGCGGGGGGCGGGGTTTTCCCGGACCGCAGCGACTGGTGGGATTATTTCATGTCGAGGCCCGAGCCGCGCGTGGTGGTGGTGGAGGACTGTTCCGCGACGATTGGCCTCAGCTCACTGCTCGGTATGGCGCAGATCAACGTCCTGCGAACCTTCGGCTGCGAGGGAGCAGTGACGAACGGGGCGGTGCGCGACATCCCGGAGGCGGAGGCGATGAGATTCCCCCTCTTTGTCGGCAGCGTCTCGGTGTCGCACGCGCATGTCGAGGTGGTGGACATGGGCGGGTCGGTGGACATTGGCGGATTAAAGATCCGGCCGGGTGAGTTGCTGCATGGCGATGTTCACGGCGTGCAATCCATTCCGCTGGAGATCGCGGCGCTCATTCCTGACGTCGCGATACACATCGCCGCCGAGGAAGAATCGCTCATCTCGCTCAGCCGATTCCCCGATTTTTCCCTGGAAAAGCTCCAGGCGGCGGTGGCCAGGATGAAACACTGACTCAGTCATGCAGCGTCGGCGCTGTCCGTTTCCAGGGCTGCCTTGGCGATAAGTTCGCTGTTGTCGTTGGCAAAATGCTCCATTTTGCCTCTTAATCATCCTGACAGGCGCCGGGCGGCGAAAGTCGGCCGGCCCCTCGATTCTGAACGGTTTTTAATGTATTGTTCATCGAAAGTTAATGTTGCGGGTGTCTAATGGAGAAGAGACATGAGAATCCTGGTAATCGAAGACGAACGCAAGGTGGCTGAGTTTGTGGCCCGAGGGTTGCGCGACCAGCGATTCGCGGTGGACGTGGCCAACGACGGCCAGGCTGGCTGGGAGATGGCCAGCACCTGCAACTACGACCTGATCGTGCTCGATCTCATGCTGCCCGGCTTGGGGGGGATGGAGGTCTTGAAACGCATCCGGCGGCGCGGCTCGCAAGTGCCGGTGCTCATCCTCACGGCGCGCGCCGGCACTCCGGAAAAAGTCGAACATTTTGAAGCGGGGGCCGACGACTATTTGACAAAACCGTTCGCCTTCGATGAATTGCTGGTCCGTGTCAAGGCCCTCTTACGCCGTGGGTCGCCTGACCGCTCCAGCGTCCTTCGCATCGGCGATTTGGAAATCGACCGCCAGAAGCAGCAGGCCAGACGGGCCGGGAAGCGGATTGAACTGACGCCCAAGGAATACAGCCTTCTGGAATATCTCTCAGCCAACCCGGGCAGAGTCATATCCCGGACCATGATCATTGAGCACGTCTGGGACGAAAGCTTCCAGGGGCTTACCAATATCGTGGACGTGTATGTCCGTCATTTGCGCAGCAAAGTCGATGATGTGTATCCGCACAAGCTCATCCGCACGGTGCGGGGAGTGGGTTATTGCGTGAGCGACGAGGCAGAGCCATGAACACGCGCTCGCTTCGCTTTCGCCTCATCATGTGGTACGCAGGCTTGCTGACCGGCGTTTTCCTGCTCTATGGCGCGGTCATGTACCAGGCCCTGCGCCATTATCTGAAACAAAGCCTGGTGCAATCGATGGAGCGGCGCAACCGGCAAATCACCCTGTCGCTCCTGGCCGGCGTGGACAAAACCGGGGAACGCTATGTTATCGATGAGATCAAGGCGCGTTACGCGCCGGAGAATTACGATAGATTTGTCCGCCTGAGCCGCGGGGACGGGACCGTCATCTACGCCTCGGGCCGCGCGGCGACATTTGATCCCACCGGCCTGCCGCCGGTCCCAGCCGGGGATTCGCCCCGCATCGCGCCGCTGCCGGACGGCAATCGTCTGCTCGTCGTGGCCGAAAACTACCGGATGCCCTCGGGCCGGGTCTATGTGGTTGAAAGCGGCGGCCCGATGCAGCCGATTGACACCCTCCTTTCGCACCTGCTCTTTCTGCTGCTACTTGGAGTCCCGGGGGTGGTTTTGGTGGCGGTCGGGGGCGGCTATATTATGGTGGGGCAAGCTTTGGCCCCGGTGGTGCAAATTGCGCGCAGCGCCGAACAAATCAGCCTGCATAACCTGAGCGAGCGGCTGCCGTTGACCCACACGGGGGATGAACTGGAGCATTTGTCCCTCGCGCTTAATCGCATGATCGTTCGCTTGAGCCAGGCGCTGGAACAGAACCGCCGCTTTCTCGCCGACGCCTCGCACGAGCTGCGCACGCCCCTGGCGGCCCTCCGTGGCGAGATGGAAAGCGTGGTGGAACAAACTCGCTCCCTGCCAGCGGTGAGCGACCGGGCCGGCAGCGCCTTGGAAGAGGTCGATCGCCTGGCGAAAATTGTCGAGGCGCTCTTTGCCATTTCCCGTCTGGATGCGGGCGAAGCTCAGCAAGCCTGGGAACGATTTGATTTGGCCTCGCTGGCCGCCAGCACCACCGAGCAGATGTCTTTGCTGGCGGAGGACAAGGGCGTTTCCGTCTCCTGCGATGCGCAGGGCAGCGTCTGCGTGGAAGGCGACCGCGCCCGCATCAAGCAAGTGGTGGTCAATCTCTTGGATAATGCCATCAAATACACGCCGGAGGCTGGGTCGATCAGCCTCAATGTCCGCGCCCGCGACGACAAGGCCGTCATTGAGGTGGCCGATACGGGCATCGGCATCCCGCCCGGCGCCTTGCCGCACATTTTCGAGCGCTTTTTCCGCGTGGACAATGCCCGCTCGCGCGAAGCGGGTGGCGCCGGCCTGGGGTTGGCCATTGTTAAATCAATTTGCATGGCGCACGGCGGGCGGGTCGAAGTGGACAGCGCCGAGGGCAAGGGCAGTCGCTTCACCGTGGAACTGCCGCTCGCCCGGCCAGGGCAAAGATTGAAAAACAAAAGCTATGACTGACGAATCGAAACGGCGGAGAATTCCGGCGCTGGTGGCAGCGGGGGCCTTAGCCGCCATTGTTTGCGCTTCATGCAAGCAAGGGGCCACGACGGCGGCGCATTCAGAGGACCAGACTCCCGCCGCGCCCGCCGCCCGGGTGCAGCGTGAGAACCTGTCCAAGATCGTTCCCATTCCGGCGGAATTCCGGCCCTACGTCGAAGTGGAACTGCACGCCAAGGTATCGGGCTACATTGACAAAATGAATGTCGATTTCGGCGACCGGGTGAAGGCCGGGCAATTATTGATGACGATTGAAGTGCCGGAATTGCACGACGAACTGAACAACGCCCTGGCAGTCGAGCGGCGGGCGGAGGCGGATTTCACCAACGCGCATTTGATTTACATCCGGCTGGTGGCCGTGAACCACGACCATCCAAACCTGATCGCGGAGCAGGACATCGACACGGCCACGGCCAAGGACTTGGCGGCGGAGGCCGCTGTGGGGGCGGCCCAGGCAGACGTGGGCAAGTACCGGACACTGGTTGGCTATACGCAGATTACCGCTCCGTTCGACGGCGTCATCACGCACCGCTACGTCGATCCCGGCGCGCTCGTCGAAGCCGGCACCGCAACCGAAAACACCCAGCCACTGCTGGAGATTTCCGACAATTATCATCTGCGGCTGGATTTTTATGTTTCGGAGGACTATGTGAAGGACATCTCCATCGGCAACACGGTCAGCGGGAGCATCGTCTCAATGGGCGGCAAGCCATTTTCTGGAAAAATCACGCGCTCAAGCCGGAAGGTCAATCTCGACACTCGCACGATGGCCACGGAAATTGAGGTGGCCAATCCGGATTTGACCCTGGTGCCCGGGATGTACGTCAATCTCGCCCTTCCGGTGGAGCGCCGCGAACACGCGCTTTCCATTCCCATCCAAGCGGTCCCGCCCGGACAGATGTCCAACGTGTATGTCATTAACAGCCAAAACGAAATCGAAGAGCGGCCAGTGACACTCGGGTTGGAAACGCCCAACCGTTTCGAAGTGGTTTCCGGGTTGAAAGAGGGTGAGTTGGTATTGATAGGAAGCCGGTCGCAATTCAGCGCAGGCGAAAAAGTCGCCCCCAAGGTCATCGAGGCCCCATCGTCAGATTGAATTTCTTCTTATGCCCCGATTTGCCATTCGTTATCCTTATTTAATTATCGTTGTTTGCCTCATGGTGGGCGTGGTGGGCGTGACCAGCCTCATCCGCATGCCCGTCGATTTATTTCCGTCAATCAATATTCCAGTGGTGGTCGTGGCGACATTTTACTCCGGAATGCCGCCCGAGCAAATCGAGAACGACATTACCGGCCAATTCGAGCGCATGTTTACGCTGGCGGGCGGAATTGATCATATGGAGTCGCGTTCGCTCACCGGCGTCAGTCTGATCAAAGTCTATTTCCAGCCCGGCTCCAATCCGGATTCTGATGTGACCAGCATTGCCAACTTGTCCATGGCCACATTGCGTTACTTGCCCACCGGCACGCTGCCGCCCGTGGTGATGAAATTCGACGCGTCCAGTTTGCCGGTCTGCCTTGTGACGCTGAAGGGCAAAAATCTGAGCGAAGCGGAATTACGCGACCTGGGCCAATTCACCATTCGCAATCAGATGGCGGGCATTCCCGGCGCTTCTGTGCCGCCGGCGTTTGGCGGGCGCTATCGCCAGATCATGGTGTACGTCGATCCGCTCAAACTGGAAGCGCACCAATTGAGCGTAATGGACGTGGTGCGTACCGTAAACGAAGCCAATCTGATTCTACCGGCGGGCGACGTCAAAATCGGCCCCCTGGATTACAGCGTCTATGCCAACAGCCAGATCAATTCCATGAAAGATGTCAACTTGGTGCCGCTCAAAACGGTCGGGGAGGCATCGGTACTAGTGGGCGACGTCGGCGAGGCGAAAGATGCCGCCCAAATCCAGTACAACAAGGTCCGCATCAACGGCCAGCCGTCCGTCTATATCCCCGTGGTCAAACAAGGCGGGGACGCCAACACCATCGCGGTGGTCAACGGTGTCAAGAAGGTTGTCGCCCATTTGCTGGATGTCCCCAGGCGGCTGATCACAGAAGTGGTGTTTGACCAGTCGGTTTTCGTACGCACGGCCATCGAGACCCTGCTGCACGAAGGCGGCATCGGCCTCGTCCTTACCGGTTTGATGATCCTGGTTTTCCTGGGCAGCCTGCGGGCCACGGTGGCGGTTTTTCTTTCCATTCCGCTCTCGGCCCTGGCGGCCTTTATCGCCCTGGACTTGGGCGGCAACACCATTAACGCCATGATTCTGGGCGGTCTTGCCCTGGCTTTTTCCCGGCTGATCGACAATTCGGTGGTGGTGCTGGAGAATATTTTCCGCCATCTGGAAATGGGTGAACCGCCCGGGGTCGCCGCCGAACGCGGCGGGCAGGAAGTGTCCCTGCCCGTGCTGGCGGCGACGCTGACCACCATAGTGGTTTTTTTTCCGGTGACTTTTCTCTACGGCGTCAGTCGCTTCCTGTTCACCGCCCTCGCGCTTTCAGTGGTGTTCTCGTTACTGGCTTCCTATGTGGTCGCCATGACCGTGGTGCCGTTGTTTTGCGCGAAGCTCATTAAAGGCCACCAGGCGCATGAGGAACTCGGTGACGATCCGGACCTCCGTGGCAAACCGCGAGGTTGGGGCCGGCGTTTCAACAATGGGTTCAACCGTAAATTCTCCGGGATGCTGGATGGCTACGAGGGAGTTCTAAAAATCGGCTTGCTGCGGCCGGTCGCGTTGGTCCTCGGCATCAGCGGTGTATTCATTCTCAGTCTGGGCCTGTACCCCTTTATCGGGCAGGCTTACTTTCCCCGCACTGATCCCAGCCAGTTCGTCATCAGCGTCAAGGCGCCGTCGGGCACTCGTTTGGAACTGACCGATCAATTGATTGGCCAAGTCGAGGATGTTGTGCGTCAAATTGTCCCGCAAAAGGACCTTAAGATCATCGTCTCGAACATCGGCACCACGCCGGGTTTTAACGCCATTTTGAATCCCAATTCCTGCCCCAGCACGGCCATCGTCCAGGTGGGGCTTAACGACGGCCACGCCCTCAGCAGCTTTGAATTTATGAACCGCGTGCGCGCCCGACTCCGTCACGATTTGCCCCAACTGAGCGCGTATTTTCAAACTGGCGGCCTGGTCGATGCCGTTATCAATCAGGGAATACCCGCGCCACTGGACATCCAGGTCAGCAGCATGGATATGCATGCCGCGCACGATATCGCTGCCCGGATTGCCCGGCAGACCCGGGCCTTGCCCGGTGTCAGCGACGTCCTGGTGCCGCAGGATGTGGATTACCCGGCGCTGCATGTGGACATCGACCGCGAGCGGGCCAGCGAGCTGGGCCTGAGCGCCAAAGAGGTGCTGGACAGTCTTATTACCGCGTTGACCTCCGATGGCATGATCGCGCCGAGTTATTGGATCGACCCAAAGACGGGAAACAATTATCTTTTCACCGTCCAGTACGCAGAAGACAAAGTGAAAAGTCTTGCTGACCTTGGCTCGATGCCTTTGCGCGCCGCCCATCTCAAAGAACCGACGCGCCTCGACTCCGTCGTCCATTTTTCCCGCGCCCCCGCCCCCACCGAAGTGGATCATTACCAAATCCGGCGCGTGATCGATGTCTATGTTTCACCCGCCGGCGAAGCCGTGGACAAAGTCTATGCCGACGTGCAAAAGATTGTGGACAAAATCACATTGCCCCCCAACACGGTTATCAATGTGCGCGGCACGGTGCAGGCGATGCGATCCTCCTTCCAGAGCTTCGGCCTGGGACTGATCCTCTCGACGGTTCTGGTCTATTTGATCCTTGTCGCGCAATTCAAATCGTTTCTTGATCCGTTCCTTATCCTGCTGGCCATTCCCACCGGACTGACGGGGGTCCTCCTTATTCTATGGTTGACTGGAACGACGCTCAACGTCATGTCCTTGATGGGGGTGGTGATGATGGTGGGAATAGTTGTCTCCAACAGCATTCTCATTGTGGAATTCACGAACCGATTGCGGGGTGAAGGCCGTCCGGTGCGCGAGGCCGTTTCGCTGGCCTGCCGCGTCCGCCTGCGTCCGGTGTTGATGACGTCGGGCGCCACGCTGATCGGCCTTCTGCCGATGGCCTTGAAGCTCGGAACCGGCAGTGAGGCCTACGCGCCGCTGGCCATGGCGATCATCGGCGGCCTGGCGGTTTCGGTGGTGTTGACTGTATTCATTGTCCCCGCGGCTTATCTGCTGGTCCATGGGAAAGCAAAAATGAGGAATTAAGAAAAACATGAAACACAGCAAACAATGGAAACACTCTCTTTTTTGTTTCTTAATTCTTACTTCTTACTTCTTAATTTGCTTCGCTCGCGCCGCCGAGGCCCCGCGCCATTTGACGTTGCAAGAGGCCCAGCAAATCGCCCTGACGCAGCATCCCAGGATTTCCGTGGCCAACCTCACCGCGCTGGCGGCCAGACAGCAGACCAAGGAAGTTCAGTCCGCCTTTTTCCCCAACATTTACGGCAGCGCGACCGCCGTCGGCACGGCCGACCCGAACAATACCCGCATTGCCGCGGGCGCAATGAATAATCCCCTCATTTACGATCGCGACGCCGAGGGCGTCACCATCAGCCAGCTCATCACCGATTTTGGACGCACCCCGGAATTGAGCCAGAGCGCCAAATTGCACACGCGGGCGGAGGAAATGAACCTGGAAGCAACGCGCGAACAGATTCTGGTCGAAGTCAACAATGCCTACTTTTCCAGCCTGGCCGCGCAATCTGTTTTGGAGGTGGCCGGGGAGACCGTGAAATCGCGCCAACTGGTCCTGCAACAAACCCGGATGCTGGCGACGAACAATTTGAAGTCCGGCCTCGACTTGAGTTTTGCCAGCGTGGATTTCGACCAGGCGACCCTCCTGCTGGCCAGGGCCAAGGCCGACCTCAACTCAAGCTTTGCCGTGCTGGCGACTTTGCTGGCGGAACGCGAACCGCGGACCTATGTGCTGGCCGACGAGCCTATGCCGGCCAACATCACCAATGGCCTGCCGGCGTTGATCCTGGAGGCGCTGGCCCAAAGACCGGATTTGGCGCGGTTGCGCTATCAGCGGGACTCCGCCAGGGAATTTGCCAGGGCCCAGGGCAAATTGCTTTATCCCTCTCTTGACGCGCTCGGCACGGCCGGAGTGGTTCCCGACCGCAATTCACACCTGGGTCCCGATTACGCGGCGGCCGGGGTCAATTTAAATTTGCCCATCTACACGGGCGGACTCTACACCGCCCGTCGCCGGGAAGCACAATTCCAAGCCAAAGCCGCCGACGAAATATTGCGCGAAGAGGAAGACAACATCATTCGCGACGTGCAGGTGACCAAATTCAACCTCGAATATGCCTACGACCGTTTGGCGCTGACGCGCGAACTCCTGCAAAACGCCAACGAAGCCCTGCAACTGGCCCAGGCGCGATTCAAAAACGGACTCAGTTCGATCATTGAACTGAGCCAGGCGGAATTGAACCAAACCTCCGCGCAAATTGGCGAGGCCAACGCCCGCTACGATTATCACATCCAGCATTCCGCCCTGGAATTCCAACTCGGCCGCCTCACCAGCACAAACCACTGACGTCATGCCCTGTGTTGACCCTGCTTTCTTGATATGCAAGACTGAATGAAGCTTATGAAGAACACTTGTCTCGGGATGCGGCAGTTGATTGGGGTGCTGGCTGCTTTGGCGGCATTTTCAGCGCTGGCGCAGGAACATTTCAACCTGACAACCACCACCAAATATACCGGGAGGGCGTTCGCTTTGCAGGTCGCCCCGGCGCCGGCGAGCCCCGGCGCCACCCCGCCAACACCGGTGCTGGTTGCCGACTCCGGCGACGCTCCCCTCACGGGCGGCGAGGCCCATACTTTCTACAAGGACGCCGCGGCCATTCCCGGCGTGACTGCCAAAGCCCTCGATGCCGTGACCATTGGCGCCGACAGCAAGAATCGGTCGCAATCATCGCTGGCTCATTTGGATGCAAGGCTCGGGCTTCATCACATCACAGCCCTGTGGGTCGAGTCCGAAGCCGCGGCGGCCACGCAGGGCCGCAACGTTCCTGCCACCGGCAAATCCACTGTGGAAGGGCTGACCGTCGATGGGGATTCTGTCGTAGTGACCGGCGCGGCGAATCAAACCGTCACCTTCCCGGATGGCTGGCTGATCATCAACGAGCAGTCCGGCACCGCCACGCCGCATTTTGGAACTTTCACCGTCAATGCCCTTCACCTCTTTGTCACCGGCTCCGGCAACCTCATTGCTGCTTCGTCCAAAGCTGAGGTCATCTACTCGCCCCTGCCTGAGGCCCCGCCCTGATCAGGCGTTTTGTCCGGCTTATCGGTGTCCTCCTCCCCCATGACCGCCACCACCATGGAATCCGCCGAAACCTCCGCCACCGTGGAATCCTCCGCCATGCCCAAATCCGCCGCGGCCAAACCCTCCATGGCCCCATCCCCAACCCCGTCCGCCCCAACCCCATCCGCCGTACCATAACGGCCACCCGCCATAATAAGGCCAGGCGTAACCATAGTACGGATAACCATAATCAATATACGGATAATCCGAACCCCCGATTACCGTGACGTCAGGAGCAGGCGTTGCAGGAGTCACAACCATCGGTTGCGTCGTGGCCGCGCTGTTTGGCGCCACTGTCGCCGGCGGCTGGGAATAGCTCTGCATGGACTGCTGCTGCAATTGCCCGTCGCGCTGAATCATGGTCTGGGTGACCTCTTGCGGCATGCCAAGGTTATGCAGGTAAATGATGTCTTCCGCGTTCATGTGATACGGCAGCACCGTGTTATTCACATAATTGAGCAATACATCCTTGCTGATGCCGCTTTGATACATTTTGACCACCTGGTCCGCGCCGTACGGCAGGGCCGGGGCCTGTGCGGCGGAAGGCATTGTCAGGCTGGTGCCTGCCGTCGAAGTGGCCTGCCCGTAAGCGCCGCAGTACGCGCCGAAATCAATCGTTGTCACTGTGATGGCAGCCAGGGCCATCCCAGTTACCAAAGAGCGTCTCTTCATTTTCGCAACTCCTCCAATCCGGGGCGGTCCTGATCGCCTTTCCCTCCCCAAAACAACGTACGCCCGAGGGCGATTTTATCAAATTTTTTCAAGCATCTTAATCTAATCTTCAGAAAACATTAACGTGCGCCGCAGTCGATTCATTTGTTGTCGGCTTGTTTGACCGGGGAGCGGGCGAGCATTGCTGCCGGGGCCGGCAACGCGTGGATGTAATCTGCGAGAATATTTTCGGCTTCGCGCAGTTCAATGTCCCCGCCGGCATTGAGTTTGATCGGGCTGGACGCGGCGCCGGGCGGAGGCGCGGCGTCACCCTCCGCCAGCGTGGTGTAAGTGGCCGGAGGCGTGCGCGCGGCATTGGTCGGCAGAACCTTCTCCATCTGAGCTCTGATCCGGTCAGCCTGCGTCTTTTCCTTCCGGCGCTCGGCCTCGTTTAGCGAAAGTGTTTGAGCCTTCTCGTCTCTTTCTATCATCTCCAATTCCTCACGCACCAGCCGAAAGCCGGGATCGGCGGTGACACGGGCGGACGATTTCGCCCGCAACCCGGCCAGGACCGGACGCACCAGATCGAAATTTGTATAGCTCGCCGCCGGCAGAATGCTCCACGGCAGGGCGTTCGGTAATCTCGATTCGCCGATGTCAGGCAGGTCGGTTTCCGAAGGCAGCACGATGTCCGGGACCACGCCTTTGAGCTGAGTGGAATCGCCGCTTGGACGATAGAACTTGCCGATGGTCAAGTTGACTGCCCCCAGGCCTCGTTCATGAAGGAAAGCCTTCAACGGCACAACCGTTTGCACCGTGCCTTTCCCAAACGTGGAGGAATCGCCCACGATCAAAGCACGTCCATAGTCTTGCAGTGCGCCAGCCACAATTTCCGACGCCGAGGCGCTCAGCCGGCTGGTCAACACCACCAGCGGCCCGCCGTAAAGCGCGTCAGGTTGCGGTGAGATATCGACCTCCAGTTCGTCCTCCTGGCCGAGCGTTTGCACCACAGGCCCTGATGGAATGAACAACCCGGTGAGCCGGATGGCCTCGTCCAGGGATCCACCCCCGTTGCGTCGCAAATCCAGAATCAAGCCGCGCATGCCTGCTTGTTTCAATCGTTTGAGGAGGCGGGCTGTGTCGTCCGCGGCCCCTCCTGCTCCCGTGTCGCCCTTTCCGTAAAACAACGGCAGATCCACGACGCCGATCCGCAACGCCTGGCCGTTGCTTTGCGGCAAATCTATCAAGACGGCCCTTGCCTGCGCCTCAGAAAGTTTGACTTCGTCACGCACCAGCGACACGGTCTTTGGCGCGGACTTCCCCGCGCCCGCCGGGATAATGGTCAGGCGCACGGTCGAGCCTTTTGGGCCTCGAATCAATTCCACAACGCGACAGGCCGGCATGCCGGTGACGGCCACAGGCTCTCCTCCCTCCTGCGCCACTGCCACAATGCGGTCGCCCGGCTTGACCAGCCCGCTGCGCGCAGCCGGACCGCCGGGAGTAAGGTCCGTGATGAAACAATGCCCGCCGCTGGTGTGCAATGTGCCTCCGATGCCGGTGAGCGACAGGTTCATTTCAATGTTGAAGTTCTCCGCGTCCAGGCGTCCGAAATAATCAGAGTGCGGATCGTACACATGGGCCAGCGCGTCGAGGTAAATCCCCAGGACTTCGTCCGCGCCCAGCTGCTCCATCGCTTTTAGCCGCCCGTGGTAATGCCGCGCCAGCGTGGCAACGATGGCCGTGGGTCGGTCGCCGGCGAGCTTCCCCTGCAAATAATCCTCGCGCACTTCTTCCCGCCAGAGGGTTTGGGCCGCCTCCAACTCGCGCGGCCGCGGGGCATCGCGGCGGTCGGCCTGCCAGGCGTCATGTCCTGTGAAGTCGAATTTTGCGTCATGCAACAGCTTCGCGGCAAAGTCCTCCTCCTGGGCCAGTCGTTTCAAATAGCGCGCGTAAATAAAGTGGGCGGGCTGCGTGTCGCCGTCCAGTATCGTTCTCTCCGCCAAGCCGGGACGGAAACGGGCAAATTCGTCCAAATCCGATTGAAGAAACGACAGATGCGCCCCATCCAGGGTGTCCAGATAAAGGTCCAGGAACTCGCCAGAGAGCTGGTCGTCGAGAGGCTGCTGCAAAAACTGCGAGCGCACCAGCAGTGTCGCCATGGCGCGCGTGATGTCGGCTTCGGTTGGATTCCCGCCTTCCCCAAAGCAGCCCGGGCCGGCGCCGCAAAACGCCACCACGAGCGTTATGACGCCGACGCCCCCGCGGACACAATTCCCGGGCAGGAAACTGCAAATAATCTTGCCGGCGTTTGTTTGCGTGCTCATAGCGCCCTGCTTCCCAGGGCTCCCCCGTCTCACATTATACCACAATAAACCGCGAAGATTAAAATTTCTGGAAAATTGCATTAAAAAGGATCACAAATCGGTGGGGAACCTCTCGTAAATTGCACGGAAGTCCGGCCCCTGGACCGACAAATTGCAGTGGGCTTGCTTCGAAAAAACGTATGTTGCCGGTCTGTTTCCTTTGGTGTTATCGGCCAAGTCCTTGAAGATCGAGACTTGCAACCGTGTTACCTCCGCCTTTTTCAGAGCTGATCTATCAATTAGGCGTTTTTTGACGGATGCATTCTTCTGTAGGAGCGAAATCTATTTCGCCGAAATTAGCGAGGAACCTGACCGGGCAATGGATAAACCTGCCTCCAAAAGGCTGTTGCTGCGGGCGGTAAGCAGCAACCCACTCAGGAATTGCCGGAATAATAGCCTTCGACTTTTTTGGCGATGTCCTTGAAGCCGGCATCCACTTCGTAAATCAGTTTGTACTGGTCCATGGCCGCCTCCTTTTTGCCCATTTTGTCCAGGACCCCGCCCAAGGCGTAGATCATGTCCTTCTTTTCGTCGTCGAAGACGGCCTTTTCCTTGATGGCGTCTTCCAGTTTGCGAGCGGCCATGTCGTTCATGCCCCGCAGGGCGAAGCATTGGCCAAGGTAGTTGAGCGACTGAAGCCGCTTGCTCGGATTGTTCTGCGACTTCTGAAACTCCCGAATGGCCTCGCTGATTTTCCCGGTTTGAAAATAGAGTTTCCCCAAATCGAAGCGGATGAGCAAGTCGTTGGGATATTTTTCGGCTCGTTGTTCGCACTCGGCCAGCAAAAACGCGTCCCGCTCGCCTTCAAGCTGCTTGATCTTCTCCGCCGCGCCGGGGGCCTGGGGATCCAGTTGCTCGATGGCGTGATTGAGTTTCCTGACCTTCGTCTCGCCAATGACTTTTTGCAACGAAGCGTCGGTGTTGCCCTCCTGGTCCACGATTCTCTGGTAGGTTTCCAGCGCCTTGTCAAAATCCATCTGCTGGGCGTAAAGCTCGGCCACGTTGCGGAGCAGTTTCAGGTTGTTGGGTTCCTTGGCCAGTTGCTCCTCGTATTTGGCGATCTCCTTTAACGCCAAATCCTCCGTCTTGACCTGGCGGCCCTCCTGTTCCATGGCCACGGCCTGGTCCTTGTCTTTTAAAATATCGCGATATGAACCCTTGCCGCCCGCCAGCGCCTCGTAACCGCCTTCGTTCAGCGTTTTTTGGGCGGAAATGTCCTTCAATTCCTGGGTGAGCCGCAGATCCGTCGGGTGCAGCCGCATCAATTCGGCATAAATGACTTCGGCCTTGTCTCCTTCGCCCGCCGCCGAGTAGGCCCGGGCCAGATTTTTTTTGATGTCCTCATCCTTGGGCGAAGCTTTGGTGGCGATTTCAAGGGAGAGAATGGCGGTCTTGGGCAGGTCCGCCGCCATGGCCGCCTCCCCCAAAAGCTTGTGGCCCGCCGCGCTGTTGGGATCGCTGTTGAGGATTTGCTCGGCGATTTTCAAGGCGTCCACCGGCTCCTTCATCAGGGCCAACTGGCCCTTGGCCAGCAAGGGGGAATTGCCGGCGCCGCTCAGCATTCTTTTGAAAAAGCCGCCGCCACTGCCCGCTTTCTTGAATTGCGAGGCGCGCAAAGCCTCGCGGCAATCGTAAAAGGCCGGCTCCTGCGCCAGGACCTGGTTAAAGATGGCGATGGCGTAATCGAAGTTCTTCCGGTCGAAGGCCGACTTGCCCTTTTCGTACTGCTCGCGTAGCTGGCGCGGGATCTGGCTGATCGTTTTCTCTGCCATGCTAAAAGTGTATTAAGCCTCCGCAAAAAATCCACCTTAAAAATAAGCCTTGCTGGGGCGGGGTGTTATTTCACGGTTCCCGCGAACGGCAATCTGGGAGGAGCGTTCCTCCAACCTTTGAGCCGTGGCCCTGCGGAGGAAGATGGCGAATGACGAACTCGTAATGACCCATAAAAATCCGTAATGACGATTTGGCAGGTGCAGGATTCCAAACCCCGAAAATCCCCGAAAAAATCGCAGAGTCCTTTCCGCCAATTTGATCGGAACACGTTGACTGGCAATTGGTTGCAACGGCACAAAAGGTAAATATTCATTTCTCACTTTTTCAGGTTTTCTCGCCGGGATTACTCAACCACGGATAAACACGGATTCGCACAGATTCCCTGATTTGGAACGCGAGGTTTTGCGCGCGTGTTTCGAATTTGCCGCGCAAGCAATCGCTCAAACTTATGAGCAAGCATCTGGCGCTGGCATGAAATTGCTGCAGCCCATCTTTCCGCCATCCTCGCCGCGCTCGAACAGAACTCGCTTGTCGAACTTGACCGCCAAAAGGTGAGGGCCGTTGTGTGACGGGGAAGGATAGCAAGTCTAAGATAGACCGACGCCTGAGTCTTTTTAATAATTAAGAAATCTGGCCAATGTTGAGTCCATAAGGTTACTACTGCGCGTCCGGCAAGTGATCTGCTTGATAGGCGGCGAGAATCTTCTTGAGTTGCCCCGTTCGGTCGGTCGGGGCCAACTCCAATGCCTTCTGTTCGGTGGCAATGGCGGTTGCTTTTTCGCCACTCAGGAATTGAATTCGGGCCAGGGTGTCCAGAATGTTGTAGTTCTCAGAATTCGCGACTTGCTTCGCGCGTTCGGCCAGCTCCTTGGCCAGCGGCAAATTGCCATTTTCGACGCCTTTTCGAGTGGCTACACGCCAGGCCAACGCGTTCAGCCTCTCGGCATCCGATGGATGTTTACCCGCGAAATCTTCGGCGAGTTGGCGAGCCGCACTGTTATTTTGCTGGAGAGCGATTTGTAAACGGAGGTCGAAGTCGAAGTCCTCGGATTGAAACCTCTTGTCGTGAAGATACCACTGCCGCTCGACCTCGTCCTGTTCCTTGTGATAATCGGCCGCCGCCTTGACGAAATCGAACTGCGGGGACAATATACTGTCAAGCATATTGTCGCTCAAATCCATCGGATTCCCAATCCAGGCGATGCGCCGGTTCTTGATGACAAAGGCATGGGGTATGCCATGGTGCTCGACGCCGCGTTTCCACCAATGGGAAGCCATGAAGCCGCCGGCATCGCTGCTCTTGTCATCCAACGTCACCCGATATGTCATGTTCACGCTCATTTTCTGGACAAACGGGGCGACGGCTTCATCCTTGTCCCAAACATCCTGCCCGATGGCGACAACGCTCTTGTCCTTGAATGTTTGCCAAAGGGAATTCAGGTGCGGGATGGAGGCGCGGCACGGCCCGCACCAGGTGGCCCAGAATTCGACGACATAGACGTGATCGCCATCCAGTTCTGCCACAGGCGCGCCTTGCACCCATAAGCCGGGATGAAACGCAGGCGCAGAATCACCCACCGCCTCTTTTGCCTGCGCCGCGCAAAGGACAGTAAAAAGAGCCGCCATTGCGAGGAAAAGCTTCGTGGCGTCCCCAAAACCTGAACAGCGTTCTCCAATCCCCATGCGGCTGATGATCGGCAAACCACCGCTTTCTCACAAGACTTCGTTGACCAACAGGAGCAATGCTGGCCAGATTTCGCGCTTTTGCCCGCCAAACACTTTTGCAACAGACTTTAGCTAACCAGACTGGACCTGCCCGGTTCGTCCGTCATTCTCCTACGGACTAAGCCCACCAACCAGATTGCGGCAACTCAGTCAAGTGCAGCCGCCGTCCGGGCCACCCCCAAATGGGGCCCCATGCGCTACGCTGTAGGCCGCAAGCCGCCGGCTCGCTACGCTTCGGCCAACAGCGGCGCCACCCCATTTGGGGATGGCGCGGACGGCTCGCTTTTGAGCAATGGCGGATATCCAAGGCGCGTCGCCTTTCAGGCTCCGAAAAGGGCCTTCGGCCAGAGGAAAAGCTTGATTCAATTCGGACACCCTCTTAAACATTGAGCCAGAGCGTCGCTTCGCTCCGACAACTGTCCGAATATCCCGGAATACTGTCCGAATTGGATTGGAACAGGTGTCCGAAATGATCGGAATCAGCAGTCAGGCGACATACTTATGCCAATCAACAAAACACATGGAAGCTTTGAAGACTGAGGAGTGAAACGTTCTCCGATACGTTACGCGGTCCTTTGGCGTTTTTCTTTGGCCAGACGGAGGGATAAGCCCACCCATTTTTCGGTCAGCTCTCGGAGCCGCTTGTAGTTGGCCA
>JBEKDI010000115.1:0-16886 GCA_050014435.1 Verrucomicrobiota bacterium
GCGCCGCGTCCGATCAGGAAGTCGGCCAGTCCACAATCGTTATCGAGGACGCCGAAACTGCCGGCCCACCAGTGGCTGCGCCCATTGATGTCCGCGCCCGAACGCAGCAGCAGATCCACCATTTCGCGGTTGCTCTGGCGGACCGCGGCAATCAAAGGCGTGGTGCCGAAGGCGCCGTTCGGAAGCGCTTCATTGAGCCGCTCCTTCAATGCTGGAAATCTCTCGAGCACTTCGGC
Organism: Verrucomicrobiota bacterium; assembly: GCA_050014435.1. Classification (GTDB taxonomy): domain Bacteria; phylum Verrucomicrobiota; class Verrucomicrobiia; order Limisphaerales; family Palsa-1400; genus DASRLE01. The sequence goes on from JBEKDI010000115.1 coordinate 237, forward strand.
GACCTGCGCGACATCGTTGGCTTGGATAGCGGATTCAAGCGCGGCGGCGGGGTCATGTTCAACTTCAGGCATGAACGAAATCTACCGCGACGCGAGACTAGCGACAAGCTGGCACAAATTGGTTTGGCATCGGGGTATCGCGTCCTGCATTCCGGTTTGGAAGGTCCTTGCGGACGGCCACTGGCGTGTTTCTCTCAACACCCGCGGAAATGGGAATCAATCGTCGTTGTCGGATCTTCCAAAAAGCGCAACCATCCATCCATGACGATTCCGGCTGAATTGCTTCAACGCCTTGCCGCCGACAAAAGCGTGACTGTGCTCACTGGTGCGGGCGTATCAGCGGAAAGCGGCGTCCCAACATTTCGCGATGCCCAGACGGGCCTCTGGGCGAAGTTCAGCCCAGAGGAACTGGCCACGCCGCGCGCCTTCCGACGCGATCCCCGTCTTGTTTGGGAGTGGTATGAGTGGCGGAGAAAACTCGTTGCTGGTGCAAAGCCAAACCCAGCCCATCTGGCATTGGTAGAAATGCAGACCCTCTTTCTGCGCTTCCATCTTATCACTCAGAATGTGGATGGACTGCATCAACGCGCCGGAAGCCGGAACGTCATCGAACTGCACGGCAACATCACGCGCACCAAATGCTCTGAAGAAGGCACAATCGTTTCGACTTGGAAGGACACCGGCGATGTCCCGCCGAAATGTCCCGCCTGTGGCGGATTGTTGCGCCCCGACGTGGTTTGGTTCGAAGAGCCAATGCCCGAATCGGAGATGCGCCAGGCCATGACGGCGAACACGCATCGCGACGTGTTTTTCTCCATTGGCACCTCCACGGTCGTATATCCTGCGGCAGCACTGCCCTCGGAAGCGTTGCGAAGCGGCGCGACGGTGGTGGAGATCAATCCGCAGCCCACCCCCTTCACCGCGCAGGCGCACTTTGCCCTAGTCGGTGCGGCTGGGGTTGTTTTGCCTGAGTTGATGAAGGCGCTCATGGCCTTTCGCGCCTCTTGAAATGGAGTCCCGTCCGGGAGTTGCACCCGAACGAGAGGTTTTGGAGACCGTCGACTAGTCTGTGCTACCAGGGTTTCAAAATCACTTTGAGACAGTAAAACTGTGTTGCGCTCGACGCTTTAGAATCCATAATAAGCACAAATACTCGCAACGTGTTTAGAAATGGAAAACCATGCGCCTGAAAAGTTTGCATCTGAAGAACTTTGGACCTTTTCGGGACTGCAGCATACCTTTTCTGGAGGAAGAAGGGGTTTGCTTGTTGCTCACTGGTAAAAATAACGAGGGGAAGTCGAGCATTTTATCCGCACTAAAATTGCTCAGCAGCGCAATCCGAGTCGCCAACAATCGAAAACAAGCGATGGTGATAGATGATGAGTACGTGTACCGCCTGTTGCAGCAGGACACGGAAGACCTGCAAATAAGAAGAATGGTCCACAACTATGCCGCTGTTCGCGCTGACATTCACGGATATTTTGACGGCGGCGTAAGAATATCTGTCCATCTGGATCCAGCCGAGAACGTCATTTACGCGACTTTTAGCGGACGACTCCCTGCCGATGCACATGCCTTCTTCGGATTTATACCGCCCCTTGGGCCGCTTGATGAACAGGAACGATTTATCGAGAAAAAAAGCTATCTGAAGGCTTGTTTGAGCACCTCGTTAGCCCCACGCCACCTTCGAAACCACCTCCTACAGCTCCTAACGGAAGACGAATGCACGTTGGTGCGGCAGATCGTGTCTAACTCATGGAGCAACATCGCATTGCAGAAGCCGGAGCATCAATATGCGGATGGCCGAATCGATTGCTTCTACAGGGAAGGTGGAATACTCAGGGAAATGTCTTGGGCTGGCCAAGGGTTGCAAGTATGGTTCCAAATCATTACGCATTTAGTACGGCTTATGGGCACTTCCTTCTTGGTGCTAGATGAGCCCGAAATAAACCTCCACCCGGAGAAGCAGAACGACCTGTTGTCCATCATTAAGCAATACTACAGAGGAACTGTGCTTATCGCCACCCATTCGGTAGAAATGATGAACAATGTCAACGTCAGTCATATTTTGCACGTCCGGAAGGGTAACAGTCACCTTAAGTTCAAGCAAACGTCTGACCGAGTGAATTTGGAGATGATTCGAGCTGCTGTTGGAAGCAACTTCAATCTGATCGCGTCACAATTTGAGGATTGTGAGATCATTGTATTCACCGAGGACACATCCGACTTCAAGCGGATTGAGAATTTAGCACAGGGCTTTGGTATAAAAAGGACGGCCTTCAACGTGCCGCTCCACGGATTCAGCGAATACCGCAAGGCGATGTTTTATAAGGAAGCCTACACCCTGCTCATTGGAAAGGACGTCCGATACGTAGTTGTTTTAGATCGTGATTATTATCCAGAACAGTATTTGAAAAGGATTCAATCGGAACTGGGCGCGCATGGAATCGACACTGTGTTTACTATCGGGAAGGAAATAGAGAATGTGTTTTTGTATCCCGCTGTAATCGCGGCTTTTATCCAACCTACTGAACGGAAGGCATGGCAACAGGTATGGGATGGATTATTCCATGAACATAAATACGACGCTTTTGGCAGTTTCCAAACTCTGCACCAAGCGCATCTTGAGCCAAGGATCGATGCGAAAAGTGTGACTAAGGAGTACGGACCCAAGTTTGACGTAATGTGGCAAGATGTGAAACTGCGTCATAACGCCATTCCAGGGAAAATTGGACTAAAAACGTTACGGGATTTTTACTCTGCACATTATGGCAAGAATCTATCGGATACCGCTCTAATAGAACAAGTGGCTTTAAATCAAGACCTGGTTGTTCGGAAGTGGCTAAATAGTGTTTTTGGATTGCCGCTTTCAAAGAAAGAGAAATAGGCCTCTCAAGAAAATCGCTCGATTGAGATTCTTGGTTTGCGGGCGGAAGCATGTACCTCCGCCCGCGTTGTTCCTGGCGTCCTTGAACCGTTCGCTATTCGTGAACAAAGTCCGCGATTACGGCCGGCACCGTCGTGTCGAAGCCGACCACGTCCAACATCCCGCGGTCGTTCGGGTCGGCGAGGGTGAAGCCGTTGGAGGTCATGCCGACAACGACGGCCTTCGCGTCGCCGACGAACCCGTCGCGATACTGACGCAGGGCCTGAGCAGGATGGATGTTGCCTGCCCACGTCTCGCTGTCCGTGTAGGTGATGAACGCCGACACATTCAGCTTGTTGCGCGCAGCCCACACCATCGGCAGCGCGCAGTCCGTTCCACCCATGGGGATGGCTTCGATGCGCTTGATGACGTCGGCCAGTCTCATGCGCGGCGAGAGTTTCACGCGGGTGATGCCCGGTTCATCGCCGCCGTGCATGCCACCGTAACGACCCGTGCCCGGTGCCGAGAAGGCGATGATCTCGCAATCCGGTTCCGTCGCAGCCGTGATCAGCACCATCGCGGCGCTGGCTTCGCGTGCCGAGATGCACGAACCGGCGATCATGGAGCAAGCCATCGAGCCACTCACGTCAAGCGCGAGCAGCACCGGCTTGCGGCATGGTTCGACGTTCTGGAACGTTGCGTAAAACGCTTCGTCCAGAGCGTCCACCACCGCCGAGACTGGCGACCACTTGAGCGCACCCTTGTCACCGTGGCCCTGGGCGTAGATCTTCTGCGCCACAAGGACCGCCAGCGGGTGGATGCGGGCACGCTTGAGCGCCGTTTCATCGCGCAGCTTGCGGACGATCAGCTTCCTGGCGTCGCTGAATGGGCCGAGCAAGCCGAGGCTCGTCATCTTGCCGAGGTTACGGACCATCGCCGTCATAGGCATGCGTTCGAGCAATGCTTCCCAGACAACGACTTCATTGAGCCACTGCGTTGGGATGGCTTCACGCGGCAGGTCGAACTCGTTGATGAGCTTCACGATTTCACCGGCGTTGGAAGCGCGCTTGGCCTGCTCGAAGGCTTCGATGAGCTTCGGCAGGGCGCCGACGGCGCCATACTTGGCGACACGGTCTTCACCGCGGACCTTGCGCTTCACTTCGCGTTCACCCAACGCATCCGCGCCAGCCAGCAACCAGCGGAAGACCGATTCGTGCTGGGTCGACGGAGCCTTCGGGTGAGCGAGGCGGAGCAGGTCGCCGTGCGACCAGCCATCGCGCTGCTGATACTTCACCGCCTGGTGCGCGAGATCCTCGGCATCGCGGTAATCCGGAAGGGTGATATTCTCGTCAAACGAATAAGCCGAAATTGCGCCTGTTCGTTCGGGCCAACCCACGGAATTATCGGCGCCCTCGCCTCAGATTGTGTGCTAATCATCCGTCCGCGGACTGGCGTAAACAGCGTCCAGTTGCTTTATGCCATACGGTGCTCGATGGCACTCGATTTTGGCCCGGCGCTATTAGAGAGAGGAACAGGAGCCCCCTATTTGACGCAGGGAGAGCTCGGCCGCTTCGATAACCCACTTGGCGATCGTCATAAAGTCAACATGGGCCATGACGCAATGTGAGATGAAGTAGTGCCTGAACCATTGAAAAGTGATTCTGTCAAACCAAAAGCTCTTATCCACTTCGGTGGGGTGCCCTGTTATGTATTTCTCACGCAGTTGCCGTTTCACTCTCTCCAATTGTTTGCTGAACCGCAAAACGTGCCCTTCACCTGTGCGACTTGGGAACATCCAGTCACTATCGGGGTCGCGCCGGGAATACATGGCCTGAAGGTGTTCCTCAAGCTTGTCGGACAAAATAACCCAACGATCCTCGGCAGGTTTGCCACCACCGGACTTTGCATTCACCCCAGGGAAAAAAAGTTTACCGCGTATCTTTTCCCCCTGCTTATAGACCCGATTCCCAACTCGCTCTTCCTTCTCTGCAATCCTCGACCAGGTGACGTATGACCACCGCTGCTTGGTCGTTTCGTTTTCCCGTCCTCCGGCCCGTTGGAGCAGGCGCAGGTAATCGTGGAAATTCTGGCCGCTGGCACACTGCGCTGCCCGCAGATGACGGTACTTTTTATCGATCATTTCCAACAGTGCAGGGTCGATCAGCGCCGCATTGCAAATCTCATCCATGTCCGCCGGCTCGATCAGCTCGTCCTTGGCGGGCGGCTTCGCCAGCTTTTGCCATTCCAAGTCGGGGGCATCTTTCGGCAGGTGTTTCTGTTTTTTTGCCCAGCTGCGAACGTGGTTCAAAGCCAGCACGTTCAAGTCGATGGTGCGTCCGGAGAGGTGGGCCGGCTTCCGTGTTTGAAGCCCCCCTTTTGCCTGTTTCTTCAACTTGGCGTTCTTGTTATTGACCTGCATTTTACGCCAGGCTGCAAACGCGGTCAGGGTCGCGTCATCGACATCGGCAAACTTCATGCTCCCAAACTTCTCTACCCAAAACGCCAAACCGCTGTCTTCCCGGTCGCATGTTGCTTCATCCTTCAAGTCCAGCGCATCGCGCTCAGTCTGATACCCATCCACAGCCGCCTCAAGCGTCATGCCCGACGACCCCTTGTCAACGCTGCCGGGGGCATCCCCCGGAATGTCCAGCTGCCCAGGGGGCAGCAACTCACCCTTTCTTTGGAGTTCTTTTAGGGCTTGCCTTGCCGTAACCGCCTTGGCTACCGTATCTGCGTGAAGTGGATAGAAATACTGCAGGCCATTGTTGGACGCATTCATGTATGCGTAAAGGGATCCGCTGGCTCGGCGGCGCCAAAGGCCGCGGACTCGGCGGGGAGGATCGTGCTTGTCGAAAACATGCTCCCACTCCAGCTTTGGTGTTCCCAAGCTGCTCGGCTTTGCCGCGTTCTCAACTTCCTTCATATTCGTTCACTTTCGAACTGTTTCGTCAAAACACTATATAAAACACTATACCCCGAAAAGCGAAAAGAGGAAGCCTTCTCGGATGCGAATTTGGTTTCGATGGAAATCCTTGCAAACAAGGCACTTCTATCGCACATTTTTTAGTTTGGCAGGATAGCTCAGTTGGTAGAGCAGAGGACTGAAAATCCTTGTGTCGCCGGTTCAATTCCGGCTCCTGCCACCACCTCAACATCTTATCGTATCCGTAATCCCCTTTCATCGGCTCTCGCCTTTCATCAACCTCTGTTGTAGCGTTCGCCGGTTATGAAATTGGATTGGTCACTCGGCAAGGTCTTGATCGGCGTCGTCCATTTGCGGCCGCTGCCTGGATCGCCACGATTTGACGGGAGGCTGCCGAATATCCTCAGTCGCGCGGTTGCGGATGCGCTCGCCTATGAAGAAGGAGGGGTTTCGGCGGTGATTATCGAGAACTTCGGGGATATCCCATTCACCGGCGGGGCCGTTGCGCCGGAAACCATCGCCTCCATGGCCCGGGCCGGCGCGGCGGTTCGGGCGGCCATCCGTCTGCCCGTCGGTTTCAATGTGCTGCGCAACGATGCGCGGGCCGCCTTGGGCCTGGCTGCGGCTTGCGATGGCTGCTTCATTCGCGTCAACGTTCACACCGGCGCAATGTTGACGGATCAGGGGATCCTCCAAGGCCGTGCATGGGAAACAGTTCGCGTTCGCGCGCATCTTTGTCCTCGAACCCAAATCCTGGCCGATGTGCATGTCAAACACGCTGTTCCATTAGGCAATCAGCCGGTGCAGGACGCCGCGCGCGATGCGTGGGGACGCGGGCAGGCCGACGCGTTAATTGTCACTGGCCCCGGCACCGGGCAACCGGCCCTGACGGTTGAGGTTGAGGCTGTGCGCAAGACCTGCCCCAAAGCGCCGCTCCTTATCGGCAGCGGTTTCAACGCCGACAACGCGCGCGACTATCTTCCGTGGATTGATGGCGCGATTGTGGGCAGTTCCCTCAAAAAGAATGGCCGCATAGAAAATCCGGTTGACCGGGCCAGGGTCAAAACACTTGTCCGCGCCATGGGAGGGCGTCCGTGACGCTGGCGGCTGGCCCATGCTTATTATATTTGACTATTTCGCCACGAGAACCAACATTTTGCCATGAAATTTAGATCGCTCTTCGCTGTCTCACTCCCGCTCCTGGCCGTCGCCGCGCTCTGCTGCCCTGCATCCGCCGTGCGCGCCGCGGATGACAAGGAATCCGCCCCTGCATCCGCTTCCCAAAAGTCCGACTCGCTAAAAAAGGACGAGGCGACAAATGCTTTGCCGCAGAAAGAAGACGCTGCCAAAGCCGTTGCCGCGGATAAAACGGAGGGCGCCAAGGGCGCCTCCTCGGACAAAAAGGAACCCAAGGACGAACTTTCCGAAACCACCAACTCCGTCACGATCAACAGTGTTCCAGTCAAATATAACGCAACCGCGGGCACGCTGGTGATGAAGGACGAGGAAGGCAAGGCGCACGTTTCGTTCTTTTTTGTCGCTTATACCCGGCTGGATGCCACCAATGCCGGCGAGCGGCCCGTCACATTCACGTTCAACGGCGGCCCCGGTTCCTCTTCGGTCTGGCTGCACCTGGGCGTGCTTGGCCCGCGCCGCGTCCTTCTGAAGGAGGACGGCAGCCTCCCGCCGCCTCCGTTTCGTTTGATTGACAACCAGTATTCCCTCCTGGATGAATCCGACCTGGTCTTCATCGATCCGGTCAGCACCGGTTTTACGCGGGCCGTGCCGGTCGGGGACGCCTCCAAATACCACGGGGTGGACCAGGATCTGCAATCCGTGGGCGATTTCATCCGCCTCTACACCACGCGCTACCAACGCTGGAATTCGCCCAAATTCCTCATCGGCGAAAGTTACGGCACCACGCGGGCGGCGGGGTTGTCGGGCTACCTGGAAAGCCGTTTTGGGATGTACCTCAACGGCATTGCGCTGGTTTCCTCGATCCTGGACTTTTCCACCATCAGTTTCAACCCGGGCAACGACCTTCCGTTTATTATGTACCTGCCCACGGAAACCGCCGTGGCTTGGTTCCATAAAAAGCTGCCGCCGGATTTGCAGGCTGACAGATCGAAGGCTTTGCTGGAATCGGAGAAGTATGCCTTGGGCGACTACAGCCGCGCCCTCATGCAAGGCTCGGCCATTTCCGCGCCGGACCGGCAGCGCGTGGTGCGGGAAGTTGCGCGCCTCACCGGATTATCCGAGGACTATGTGGACCGGGCCGATCTGCGCATCCAGGCCCACCGCTATTTCAAGGAATTGTTGCGCAAGGAGCGCCTTATCATCGGACGCTACGATGGGCGCTTGACGGGATCGGACCTCGACGCCGTGGGAGATTCCCCCGAGTTTGATCCGAGTTTCACCTCCGTGTTGGGGCCTTTCACTGCCACGCTCAATGATTACGTCCGGCGCGAACTCAAATTCGAAAGCGACCTGCCGTACGAAGTCTTGACAGGCAAGGTGCAGCCCTGGGACTACAACGACGCCAGGAACCACTATTTGGACGTGGCCGAGACATTGCGCCAGACCATGACGCACAATCCCTACCTAAAGGTATTTGTGGCCAACGGCTATTTTGACATGGCCACTCCCTACCTGGCCACCCGCTACACCTTCGATCACATGGGCCTGCCACCCGCCCTCCAGGCCAACGTCAGCATGGGCTATTACGAGGCAGGCCACATGATGTACGTCAACCAACCCTCGCTGGTCGCTTTGAAACGTGACCTGGCCACGTTCATCCGTTCGGCCTTGCCGCCAAAGTAACGGAATTTTGTGCGTCTGCTGGACCGTTATTTATTGCGCGAGTTGCTGGTGCCATTCGCCTATTGTCTGGGCGGGTTCCTCATCTTCTACGTCGCGTTCGATTTGATCTTCGAGATCAACCGTTTCCAGGAGGGACATTTGTTTTTCCTCGATGTGGTCGAGTACTACATTGTCACGCTGCCGGAAATTCTCTCCGACCAGGTCATCCCCGTTTCGCTGCTGCTGGCCTGTCTTTACGCGCTGACCAATCACAGCCGTTACAATGAACTCACCGCCATGCGCGCGGCGGGCGTCGGCCTCTGGCGGTTGTCCCTGCCTTATTTGGCAGTGGGAATCATTGGCGGCTTGGCGGTCTTCGCCCTCAACGAACTGTGGGTGCCGCGCGCGGCCGACACATCGAAGGGAATCCTTGAACGCCGCAAGAATCCCGGCCAGGATCGCAACTGGACCGGCAGGCTGGACTTCCACAACGAAGGCGACCGCCGCCATTGGAACATAACCCATTTCAATCGATCCACTTCCGAAATGGCCGGGCCTACCGTCACATGGGAAACACCCGACGGTTCAACCCACATGGTATTCGCAAAACGCGCCATTTACACCAACGACCTGTGGCGCTTTTACTACGTGGAAAGATGGGACCGGGCTGTGGGCGACGCCGCAATCCAGAGTAGTAACGCTTTTCTTGACATTCCCTTCTCCGAAACACCGGTCTCGATTAGAACCGAAATCAAAGTCAGCGCCCTGACCCCCACCGAGGCCGCGAAAGGCCCGCAACTCTCCATCCGCGAACTTCACACCTACTTCCGTTGGCATCCGCATCTGGACCGGGAAAAGCGGTGGCCCTCGCTTATGACGCAACTGCAAGGTCGCATCGCAGCGCCCTTCACCTGTCTGGCGGTGGTATTGATCGCATTGCCCTTTGGCGCGCGCAGTGGTCGGCACAATGTATTCGTTGGCGTGGCTGGCAGCATTTTCATTTGCTTCGCTTATTTTATCTTGCAACGCGTTTCCATCGGTTTGGGGGTCGGCGGCTACCTCCCGCCTGTCCTTGCGGCATGGCTGCCCAACATCTTGTTCGGCGGCGCCGGCATCGTCCTCATGTCCCGCGTGCGGTAAGCTCATGGCCCCTGAATCTCTTGCAAGCTCTGACAGTGATTACCAGCTGGTCCGGCTGGCCAACGGCACGTGCAGCATCCACTCAATTGCGGAAGGCGAAACCTTCCACCCCGTGGTGGGTCCCGCCGCCGAAGCCCAGGCGCTCTACGTCAATCAACTCAAGCTGCGCGAACGCGTGCGGGCGCAGGCCGGCGAGTTCGTCATTTGGGACGTTGGGTTGGGCGCGGCGGCCAACGTTCTCACCGCCCTGCGCGCCACCAGCGATTTGCCTTGTTCCCTGCATGTTATCAGCTTTGACCGCACCATCGCGCCGCTGCAATTTGCCCTGCGCCACGCGGCGGAATTGGGTTATCTGGCACACTACGAAAGCGCTGTCCAGTCGCTGTTGGAAACGGGCCGCGCCGATTTCAAGCATGAGCAGCAATCCGTGACATGGCGGCTGTGCATGGGCGATTTCCCTCAATTTTTGCGCCGGCCCGGCCCCGCCCCCGCCCCGCACGCCATTATGTTTGACGCCTTTTCTCCCGCCAAAAATCCCGAAATGTGGACCGCGCCGCTGTTTTCCGATTTATTCCGCGCCCTCGATCCCGGCCGTCCGTGCGCCATGCCGACCTATTCCCGGAGCACGATGTTGCGCGTGACCCTGCTGCTGGCGGGCTTCTACGTTGGCATCGGCCATGCCACGGGGGAGAAGGAGGAAACCACCATTGCCGCCAATACACTGGATTTGATCGATGAGCCTTTGCCAGCCGCCTGGCTGCGGCGGGCGCGCCTTTCCAAGAGTGCCGAACCGCTCTGGGAACCCGTCTATCGCCAGGCCCGCATCTCCCCGGAAACGTGGGAAAAGCTCCGCCGCCATCCGCAGTTTGCCTGAAGTTATCCGAGTTATCCGTACCGATACGGCGCGGACAGGGTGAAGGTGTTGGGCAAATAGCGGATCTCAGCCACGGCGCCGTCCTCCAGCAGCACCTCCACAACGTCAAACCGAATTTTAATCGGCGGGGTTTTCAGCAGGCGCAAATAATCAAAGGCGCATTTCGTCAACAACAGGCGCTTCCGCCGGTTCACCGCCCCGGCGGGACGCACCCAGCCCCCCTCCGTCCGGGTTTTGACCTCGACGAACACCAGACAATCCTCGTCCCGGAACACCAGGTCGATCTCGCTGCGCTTGGAACGGAAATTGGCGACGAGAAATTTCAGTCCGATCTGTTGCAGGTGCTTCTTCGCCGCCCGTTCGCCCAACTGGCCGTGGATCGCGGTTTGCGGCAATTCCTTCTTGTCGCCCCACCATTTGAATTGTTCGAGCAGGGTCATTGAGAAGCCCCTCTCCCGGCCTGCTGCCACCCTCTTCCCGCTTCGCGGGGCAGGGAGAGGGGATCGATCAAATGTGTCATCGCAGCACTTCACTTCTCGCCGAACAAATCCCTTTGCTCCAGCCGAAAGGGCGCAAAGGATTGGCGATGGATGGGGCAGGGGCCTCGCGCTTTGATGGCGGCCACGTGCTCGGGCGTCCCGTAACCCTTGTGATCGGCGAAACCATAGCCGGGATACTGCCCGTCCAATTGCACCATCAACCGGTCGCGGCTGACCTTGGCCAGGATGCTGGCCGCGCCGATGGAAAAGCTCAAGGCGTCGCCCGAGACTACGGCCGTCTGCGGCCATTGCATCGAAGGCACCGGCAGGCCATCGACCAGCACATGGTGCGGTGCGGGATTCAATTGCGCCAGGGCCAGGTTCATCGCGCGATGAGTCGCTTGCAGAATGTTGATCTGATCGATCATTTGCTCCGGCACCTGCGCGACGGCAAATTGGATTTCCGGACGCGACGTCAACTCCGCGAATAATTCCTCCCGCACTTCCGGGCTGAGTTGTTTGGAATCGTTCACCTTCCTCAGCGGTTTGGGCAATTTGCCCAAAATCCATTCGGCGGGGAAAATGACGGCCGCCGCAAAAACAGGGCCGGCCAGCGGTCCGCGTCCGGCTTCATCGACTCCCGCGATCCGGCTCAGGCCTTGCTCCACCAGCCCGATCTCGAAACGGAAGCGCAACGGTTTTGATATTCTTGCCGCCATTGACAAACCACATTAAAGGCTGAAGGCTGGTGCGTAAAGTATGGCTTTCTCACTGGCTGGCAAATCGATTTTGATCACCGGCGCATCGAGCGGATTTGGCGCGGCTGCGGCGCGGGCGTTTGGCGCGCAGCATTGCAAATTGCTCCTCGGCGCGCGCCGCCTGGACCGCCTCGAAGCTGTCGCCGTCGAAGCCCGCAAGGCGGGTGCGGAGGAGGCTTCCATCCACGCGCTGGACGTGACCAAAACCGCCAGCGTCGAGGAGTTTGCCCAATGGGCGCGCGGCACAACGAAGGTCGTCGATGTCCTCATCAACAACGCGGGCGGGGCGCTCGGCTTGGACCCGGTGGCTGCGGGTAAGGACGAAGATTGGGAAGCCATGCTGCAAACCAACGTGCTCGGCGTGTTGCGCATGGTGCGGGCCATCCTGCCGTTGATGCCCAAAGATGCGGGCAGCTCGATTTTGAACATTGGTTCCGTGGCGGGCCGTTATGCCTACGAAGGCGGCGCGGCCTACTGCGCGGCCAAAGCCGGCGAACTGAAGATTACCGAGACCCTGCGCCTGGAATTGAACGGAACGGGCATCCGCATCACCTCGCTCGATCCCGGCATGGCCAGGACGGAATTTTCCACCGTGCGTTTCAAAGGCGACACCGCCAAGGCCGATAAAGTCTATGAAGGCGTCCATCCGCTCGTGCCGGAAGATATTGCCGATACGTTGGTATGGATCGCCAGCCGCCCGCCCCATGTGAACATTGATGAAATGGTCATCAAGCCCGTCGATCAAGCCGCCACCTACAAAGTCTTCCGCCGCAAGGCAGGGTGAGACGGGTTGGGCGTCACTTGCGCGGCGCTTTTCGCGCCATGGCAACAAATTCTCCCGCCAGGCGCGTCAACTCCGCCCAATGCTCCTCGCGCAGAATCTTCGGCGAAACCAAACTGGTCCCCACGCCAAGCGCCACGCAGCCCGCCGCAAAAAACTCCGGTCCCGTCTGCAAATTCACCCCGCCTGTGGGAACGATCTTCAAGTGGGGCATCGGTCCCCGGATGGCTTTGATGTAGGCCGCCCGTTCCGCCGGGAAAATCTTGATCAAATCCGCGCCGGCGTCATGGGCCGACTGCGCCTCCGTCGGAGTGTAAGCGCCGAGAATGATCACACGCTCCGCCGCGTGGGCCGCCCGCACAATTTCCAAGCGCGTGACCGGTGTCACCACAAAACTTGCCCCCGCCTCGGTCGCGGCGCGGCACATCTCCGCCGTCATGACCGTGCCCACGCCGATCGTGGCCCGCTGGCCGAAGCGCTGGCTGGCTTCCCGGATCAACGCCAGGGCGTTGGGAGTGGTCATGGTGATTTCGAGAGTGGTCAACCCGCCGGCCAGCAGCGCTTCGCAGGCCGGCATCACATGTTTGGCATTGTCCGCGCGAATCACCGGAATGATGCCGGGATCGAGCAATCGGGAAACAATTTCAGCGCGAGAAATCATTCGAACAGGATAATTTTATCCCCCGCAGCGGCAAGGTTATTTCGCGCGCGTCGCGAACAGTGCGTATCTCATTCCCTCGCCCCGCTTTGCGGGGAGAGGGACAGGGAGAGGGGAACCAAGAAAATTGAAGCCGTCATTTTCACGCCGCAGTAGAGTAAATGCGCTGGATTTCGCGGCGCGTCAGGGCCATTTTATTTTCTGCCAGGGGTGCTGGCGGCAAATCAGATCATCATGCCCAAAGTCTCAGAGTTGAATGTCAACGGCCAAGCCGCCCTCATCGACGTCGAAGGCGAGCGCACCTTGTTGAGCGTCTTGCGGGACGACCTGAATCTGACCGGGACAAAATATGGTTGCGGCGAAGGCCAATGCGGCGCTTGCACCGTGTTGCTGGATGGCGCGCCAACCCGCTCGTGCCAGGTCCCTGTCGGCAGCGTGGGCCGGCGCAAGGTCATCACCATCGAAGGCCTCGCGCCCGAGGGCCAAATGCATCCCTTGCAGCAGGCCTTTCTCGACCATGACGCCTTTCAATGCGGCTATTGCACTTCCGGAATGATCCTGTCCGGCGTTGCTCTTTTGCGGAAACGCAAAAACCCATCGGAGGCCGAAATCATCCGCTTCATGGACGGCAACGTTTGCCGTTGCGGCACTTACCAGCGGATCATCGCAGCCATCAGGCAGGCTGCCAATAAACCCCCGGGAGACGCAAAATGAACGTCACACAGGAACTGGTCATCGAGCCTGAGCGCTACGAACTGTTCGAACGGCCCCGCCATTTTGGGGTGGACCGGCGGGAGTTTTTCAAACGGCTTGGCGGCGGTCTGGTGGTATTATGCGTGGCGGCTCCGGCTCTTGCCCAGGAATCTGGCGGCGCGCGGCGGCGCGGCGGACGCGGCGGCGCGGTTCCGAGCGAGATCGACGCCTGGCTGCACGTGGGCAAGGACGGCATCGTGACGGTCTTCACCGGCAAAGCGGAAGTCGGCCAGAACATCCGCACCTCGCTCACGCAAGCCGTCGCCGAAGAACTGCGCGCGCCTGTGGCCTCCATCAACATGATCATGGCGGACACGAAGTTGACTCCCTACGACATGGGCACTTTCGGCAGCCAGACGACGCCGCAAATGGCGTCGCGTTTGCACAAGATCGCCGCCGCCGCCCGCGAAGCGTTGCTGGATCTGGCCGCGGACCATCTCAAGACGGATCGCGCCTCGCTCGTCTTGGGCGATGGAAAAATCTCCAAGGTTGGCGGGGCAGGGGAGGTCACTTTTGGCGAGCTGACCCAGGGCCAAAAGTTGGTCAAGTCGGTTACGCATGAGTCTTCCGCAACGCCGGCAACGGACTGGAAAATTGCCGGCGCATCCGTGGCTAAAGTCGATGGTCGCGACTTTGTTACCGGCAAACACAAATACTCATCCGACATGAGCCTGCCCGGAATGCTTCATGGCCGGGTGCTGCGCCCCACTTCTTTTCACGCGTCGTTCGATTCCATCGATACCACGGCAGCGGAGACGATGCCCGGCGTCAAGCTGGTGCGCGATGGCGATTTCATCGGCATCACAGCACCGGACGCATTGAGCGCGGACCATGCGCTGCAGGCCATTCGGGCCAAATGGACCGCCACACCGCAACCGTCCAGCTCGGAACTTTTCGATTATCTGCGCAAGACCGCTGGCGCGACAAGTGGCGGACGCGGCGAAGGCAGGCATACCGGTTCGATTGAGGAGGGACTCAGCGCCGCCTCGCACAAGCTGAAGGCAACCTACACCGTCGCCTACATCGCCCACACCCCTTTGGAACCCCGCGCAGCCGTTGCATCTTGGGACGGCGGCAAACTGACCGTTTGGACCGGTTCACAGCGGCCCTTTGGCGTCCGCTCGGAACTGGCCGATGCGTTTGCCATCGCCGAGGACAACATCCACGTCATCGTGCCGGACACGGGGGCCGGCTATGGCGGCAAACATACCGGCGAAGCTGCAGTCGAGGCGGCGCGCCTTGCCAAAGCCGCCGGAAAGCCGGTCAAACTGGTCTGGACACGACAGGAAGAATTCACCTGGGCCTATTTCCGCCCGGCAGGCGTGATCGATGTCAACGCCGGTGTCCGCGACGACGGCGCAATCCTGGCCTGGGAATTTCACAATTACAACTCTGGCGGCTCGGGCATTAACTGCCCCTACGACGTGCCGAATCAGATCAGCCAATCGCACGGCTCGAATTCACCGTTGCGGCAGGGTTCCTATCGCGCATTGGCCGCGACCGCCAACCACTTCGCGCGCGAATCGCACATCGACGATCTCGCCGCCGCGGTGAAAATGGATCCACTGGACTTTCGCCTCAAAAACCTGAAGGAGCCCCGCTTGCGCGCCGTTCTGGAAGCGGCGGCGGAGCGATTTGGCTGGCGCGGCGCGAAAAGCGGCGGCGGCCGTGGCAACGGCCTGGCTCTCGGCACGGAAAAAGGCTCTTACCTTGCGACATGCGTCGAGGTCATGGCGGACAAGGACAGTGGAGAGGTCAAGGTGCTTCGCGCCGTCAGCGCCTTCGATTGCGGCGCGGTCGTAAATCCCAATCACCTCAAGAACCAGGTGGAAGGTGCGTTGGTCATGGGCTTGGGCGGCGCGCTCTTCGAGGCCATCGAATTTGAAAACGGCATGGTCACAAACCCGCGCCTCTCCGAATACCGCGTCCCGCGCTTCAGCGACCTTCCCAAAATCGAAGTCGTTTTAATCGACCGCAAGGACGTGGCCTCCGCAGGCGCGGGAGAAACCCCCATCGTCTGCATCGCCCCTGCCGTCGGCAACGCCATATTCAACGCCACAAACATTCGCCTCCGCTCAATGCCGCTGGTGCCCGGCGGGTTGGATGATTGACGAGCCGGCCGGCTCCGCGCCCCGATTTTCGTGTTCGCAAGGAGCCTCCACAACTGGTCAAAAGTGGATCAGGTGGCTTTTGTGACGTAAGCGGTGAAGCGGCATCCCCCTTGACACGCCAATGGAGACGAAGCGATGAGGGGGCAGGTATGCGGAGTCGGCTATCTCAAGCGGCCAGTCCGACTTGTTGGTGACGGGCCTTCTGCCAGTTGAGCGGCGTCAGTTGGCCGACTTCCTGGTTGGTCGTGTTGGGCAGGCGCTCCAGCACGTCTTTGAGATAACTATAAGGTTCGACGCCGTGTCGCTTGCAGTTTTCGATAAGAGTGTAAAGGACGGCGCTACGCTGGCCCGCTTCTTCAGAGCCGAAGAACAGCCAGTTCTTTTTGTTATGAACTGGACAGTGGAACGTTCATGCAGCCTTTTCCAGTTCAAGGATTTCAGCGTAGCCGCAGCGGGCGGGGCTGATTTTGGTTGCGAGGAATTTCTTGAGGGTAACGCTTTCGGGTGA
>JBEKDI010000116.1:0-16050 GCA_050014435.1 Verrucomicrobiota bacterium
GACAAACGCGGTTTCCTCTTGGAAGACATCCGATTTGTCGCGGTAGCGACGATTGCTCGCGATGGAAAAGAATCCCATCTTGGAGCCGTTGTTTCGAATAATGGGGTCGCGAACAAGGCGCCCCATCAGCACAGTGACGTTCAGATTCGACATGCTTTTTCTTTCTGGTTGATTGTTTCATTTTACTGCCCGGCCCTTTCTCGGGCCGGCTTCAAAATCTGTGTTTGACGCCGTTTTCGAAAGGATGAGGCGCCAGTCTGTTACGCCACGGCCCCGGTGGTTTATCCTTTCTATGATCCGCCGATCCGGCTGGGGGTATTTACGGGGCGGTCGCATTACTTTCGCCGGTGGTAGGGTGACCTGCTGGGACAACAGGAATTCGGCCAAGGTCGGACGCCAATTCAAACGGCTTGCTCACCGGATTCGCCAGGAGCCTCTTCTGAGCGCCTGCAAAGCTGGCCCGACCCTTGTTCCGCCGCCAAGTTGTCGAGGAATCTGAGCATGTCGCCGAGATGAAAGATTGTTTTAGCCTGTTTGGCGCCAGGTTCTCGCAGGTTTGCAATACGGACATACGGTCGGCCAATTCCACCCTTTCCGAGCAGTGAATAGAGTTTCGCATGTTTGAGTCCGGTGTAAGCGCAGATCTTTCCGTTCGGCGGAATCTCTGTCCACATGTCGGGATATGATTGGTTTTGGCTGTTGGCCGGGTTGTCCTTGATTTCGATTTTCATGAATTCGTGTTGGGCACGAATTCGTGGGTTACGCCAAGCGGGCTAATGCCACCGACAACACCTTTCTCAGGATTCACCGAGAAGAAGCAGCGGAGTGAGCTTAAAATGGGGCAGGCTCGCAACTTTCTTCTCCAGTTCCTGCGCAGACATGCTTCGCAGGAATCGGGAAAGCCGAAAAAGCCCGGGGTGACCCATCTCCTGCGCGAATGATAGTTTGAGAGAGCTAAACTGAAGGTCAAAGTGTGTCTTATTCAGCCGAGACTTGACAGAACCAGACGGCAGTTTTGAGGCCTCCACCAACTGCCGGAAATGCGCGCGCAAGGCGCTGTCACTCATACCGTGAATTGAGGGCGTGACCGCATCCGTTGCCGCGATCTTTTTCACGGCGGTCAAGTGACTCTCCGCCAAGGGGTGCATCGGTATCGTCATCTGGATAGGTTTGCCATCTCGCGTATGGCTCACCCAGGAGACCGTTCTGGCAACGAAATCTATGTTGTCCCACATTTGATTCGCCGCCTCGATCAGATCCATCGCAAAGTAAAAGCCGAAGATAATCGTGGTGCGCCAGTCAATCACTTTGGTCGCATTCGCCAAATACTCGATTTGCAGAATCGTCATGCGCTTCGCCAGATTGGGAGAAGGATTGGAGATATAGTCTCTCGGAGTGATCGGGCTAACCAGGACGAAACCCTGCTGTTGGGCGGCCAGGAACGCCTGGCGTAACGTTTTGAGGTGCGCAGTGACTGTAGTGGGGACATAGCCCTTTTCGGAGATGAATGGCGCCAGTCCTGCAAAGTCAGGGCGGTGCAGCCGGGAGATTTGCCAATCGATTTTGTCTCCAAGGAATTCGTCGATCTTATCAAAATAGCCAGACAACTTGTTGTGGTATTTCACGTCGCCGCCGACTCCAGTAATCCAGTCCCGCGTGAACTTCTTGAAGGGGGGAATTCCCATCAGCGGAGAGAATACTTGCATGGCTGCGGTGCCCGCGGGCATTCCTGCTTTCTCCTGGCGCTCGAATTCTTCCGCCTTGCTCATCGCCGCCTCGCGGTTGCCTTGCGTGAGATTTGAGTCGGTTGGTTCGCGCAGTATCTTGGTGCTTTTGCTGCACTGCTTTCCTGCAGCGTTTCGAAACCATGCCCACCAGTATGGGCTGTCGCTTTTTCCATTTATTGAGGCCATATTATTCCTTGTCGGGATTGGTCAGAGCATCCGCACCAACGATGCTGGCGCCGGTTGGTTGTGGTAACTTGAGGGCCGGGAGCAGGTCGATCCACTTGCGAAGATCCTCGACGTCCACATGGTTGTACATTCGCGCCACCAGCGATATCGGTTCCCTACCCCATCGCCTAAACTTGACTGAATGCCCCGTCAGCATCGTCCACTCCTTTTCCGGCGCGCCGGTGCGCTTCAACTCCGTGGCGAAGGCGTGGCGCAGCGAGTGGTTGGTTAGGAGGCAAACCTTACGACCATTCGGATGGGTGGTCTCAAGGGGATCAATCCCGGCGGCACGGACAAAATCGACAAATTCATGCGACAGACTGCTGATTGGTCGTTCGACCAGGCTTGGCGTCACGCAAGGAGAATCCCCGCCCATTTCACGCACTTTAACGAGATGGGCATAGAGCACAGCGTTAATTGGGGTTATTATCACCTTCGCCTTGTGCTGGTGCCTGCGCCTGGTCTTTTCGGGGATCCAGATGATAACGCGCTTCTCAAAATCAACCGCCTCCCAGGTTTGGCTCCGCGCATCCCCCAGCCTCATGCCGCAATAAAAGCCGAAAAGGGTTACCGTATGCCAATCGACAATTGTTGTGGCGGTCAGGATGAGTTCAATTTGGCCTATTGACAAAGGCTGGCGCTCAAAGGGACTCTCATCCTGAAAATGATCTGCCGTAACAGGGTTGACGACTACGAAAGCCGCGTCCTCCGCTGCTCCGAACATTTCGTCCAGGATGTAGAGACGTTTGTTAATTGACTGGCCGCTAAGCTTCTGATTGCTGAGATAGACTACAAATTCCGTGATTTCCTCCTCGTCCACTTGGACGATCTGGTCATCAGAGCGCGTCTCCAATGCCGCGTAGAGTTCGGATTTGCAGCGCCTCAGTTGATTGCCATAGCTCCGGCCCGCTGTCGGGAGCTTTTCAGCTACCCACCTGTCAAAATACGTCCGCAGCGTGACCCCGCTTTGCTCGACTTCCGTGTCCCGGGCGCTGGAAATAATGGCGGCACAGCGCTTGCGCATTACCCTGATACGTTTGCTGCCCTGTGCCAGTTGCTCGGTTTGAATGGCCTGGATCATCGCCTTGTCCCGATTCTCTTTCGTCCTCTTCCTGGTATTCTTGCAGTCGATCCCGACGGGACTGTGGGAGATTCCACTGTTGACGAAATGTCGCTTTCTTTCGCCGTCGGTATACGCAACATACCAACAGCCCGCTTTTTTATGTATGGATGCCATAGTTCAATTCCGTTCTGGTAACATGTAGTTTTGCTGGTAACACCCGCTCACTTGAGCGGATGAAATACGGATAACAATTTGTTCAGTTTGGCCGGTTTTTTCGGTTGCGGCGGTGGAAGTTGACGCGGAAAAGGCGCTTGGGTTCCTCAGGGGACGTGAGGCGAAAGGGATGATGTTACCTTTCGCCAACACTCCGCACTGTGTGTGTAAAGGCTTAATGCCAAGCATCTTATGAATTGTTACTCCAACGATGGCGATGTTCCGGGATGAAAAGCAGATAACAAATTCCGAACGGTTCATCCGGTTTCGGCGGTTTGGCCGGTCCATCGGGTCGAAACGCGGACCAACCAAAGCGGCGACCTGAGGCGACTTGGCATGGGTGATCGGGACGTCAGCAGTGTGGAGGGCGGGGTCTCGCGGCGCTGAACCTGCCATTGATGTCGCCGGCGGCGAGACCTCCACTTCGTTCGGACTTAGTCCGGCGGTGGGCTCTGCCGCGGCGGATTTGGCCGCCTCGTGCAAATCCCCTTTTACATCAGCCACCTCCCTCAAACCAAAGCTAATCCGGGCAGTTTTGCCGTCAGCGTCTGAAGCCTTCCCTACAATTTTTCCCAGAGAGTAATGAATCAGCCGCCATGGTCCGCTACCGTTGTAGGAGTCCTTTCCGGATGTGTCCATTGGAGAAAGCCGGGTGAGGTTGATCTCGCGCCGCGTGTCTGGATTGGCCGCGAGAGTAGAAGCGGAGACAGGAGGAACATCGGTCGCTTTTATAGCGTCGGGGACTAACTGGACCTGTTGGGTGATTAACCTCACGTACACATTATATGCAAATAGCTTAAATGTCAAGTACGAACACGGTACTACTTTCAGCAGACAAGGCCCCTCGATGTTGGAATGGCTTAAAAGAAGTACAATAGGATGGACGTGGCGGGAGGCGGGGGCCTTTACTTCAAGTTATATGCAGCGGGGAGGTAGGTGTCCGTTGCGGAACCATCGACTCCATTGGACCGTTCTCGCCCCGCGCCGGGATCGCGTTTCGCTAGAATTCCCGTATAACCGTTGGGCTTGGGTGGAACTCGCCAACACCCGCGACTACCCCAAACTGTATTTAGCTCGCATGAAAATGAACCGGCTCCTGGGCCTCGTGCGTGATGAAGGCGACCTCATCGCCACCTTTTGTGATGCGCAACTCGTCAAAAAGTCCGACAACAAGATCGAACTCATCGGCGGATCGCAGGACGACCGACGCGCTCTCCTCGAATGGGGTTCACTTTTCCTGCGGGAATGTCGTTTGGATGCCCGGCCTGATTGCAAGATCTCGACCCCCGGGCCGTATTGAAGAGTATATGAAAACCGTGCTTATCGTTGTTGCCATCGCTGTAATTGGCCTCACCGCAACTGTTGTCCTGGCCGGAGAATGCAGGCACTTCCACCATCACCCAGCTTTTGTCAGGGTCGTGTTGGTTCCGAGATGGTGCCCCCGTCGTTAAACTGGCGCCCAACCTGCCGGCCATTATTTCCTCACATGCCCGGACACCAATTTGGTCATCTCGAACATGGAGACCTGCTCCTTGCCGTCAAACACCGCCTTCAGGTTCTCGTCGGCGTTGATGAGGGTCTTCTTTGTAGCGTCCTGCAACCCGTGCTCGCGGATGTAAACCCAAAGCTGTTTCGTCAGCTCGGTGCGGGGCAGCGGTTTGTCGCCGACAACTTTTGCGAGCATCTCGTCCGGCGTGACCGGCTTCATGAATGCTGCACTCGGTGTCCGTTTTGCCTTTTCTGGTGTTTCAGCCATTGCCTTCATGTGCCTGCTTACGCGGAGGAAGGCAATATAAAGATTCTGGATTATTCAAGCGAGTGGCCAGGTGTTGAATACCGGTGTGCTGATGCCGGCCACTTGATCGAACTTGCCTGCATCCCATTTCGTAACCAGAATCCTCGCAGAAGTGAAACCGCCGGACAAACTCGAATCGCTCGATGACCTTCTCGCGCAGGCCGAGCACTACGCCGAACACTCCATGCGCAACATCGGCCGCTTGCCGGCAACGCTGTTTCTGATCGGCTCGGACGGTCCGCTCATGTTCATGCCCGAATCGCTCGCTGATGATAGCGAAAAGGATGACTTCGCCATCAATGCCCGGCTTGTCTGCATCGCCCACGCCGCCACGGCGTGCGTCATGGCGTTGGAGGCCTGGGCCAAGTTCGCCAAGCCCGGCGAAAAGTTCGACATGACCGAACGACCCTCCGAGGCCTTTGCCCGGCGCGAGTTCGTGATTCTCATGGGCGAGTCGCAGAGCGAAGGGCAAAAACAACGGTTCCTGCCCATCATCCGTAGCGACAACGGAAAGTTTTTCGGCCTCGGCGAATCCGAAAGCCCCGGCATAGACGAAATGACAGGCCGCTTCGCGCAACTGCTTCCGACGAAAGTGCCGGACGAGGGAATCCGGCAGGTTGCCAAGGCCATGCTGAAAGTCAAAGGTGCCGGTCGTGCCATGCCGGGTGCAACTCCGCGTCTGCCACGCTCACGGTGCTGACCGCCACCATATCTTTTTTGATGCAAGTTCGCGCATGAACTTCTATTATCCGTCACCCAAAGAACGGGCAAACAATGCAAAAGTCCCAAAAGTGCTCGGCACATTTCAATAAATCGGCATGAAAACAGTTCGCGACGCCTGCAAACTTCAGCCCAATGCGCTGACCATAAAGCTCAGCGACCAGATCGAACAGCTCGATGAACTGATTCATACCGAGGGCGACGGCACCACGTTTTTTGAGAAGACCTTCATCACGCAGGGCATGCAGGATCTCATGACCGAGGGCATTGCCCGCCTTGCGAGCGTCTCGAACCAGGCCGTGTTCCATCTCAAGCAGGCGATGGGTGGCGGCAAAACCCATTTGCTCGTCGGCTTCGGCTTGCTCGCCAAACATCCGGCCCTCCGCAAGAAATACTGTGGCGGTGATGCAAACTCGCAAATGTTCGGCACTGCCCGCGTGGCTGCATTTAACGGCCGCAACAGTCCCCCGCATTTTTTCTGGGGAGAAATCGCCCAGCAACTTGACAGGGCCGACATGTTCCAGGAGTACTGGGCCTCCGGTCCGAAGGCACCCGACGAAAAAGCGTGGCTCAAGCTGTTCGATGGCAAAGACCCCATCCTCATCCTGCTGGATGAAATGTCGCCCTATTTCGAAGATCTCGCCACGCGACCGGTCGGCGCGGGCACCGTGGCCGACATCGCCACCCGTGCGTTCGCCAACCTTCTGACCGCCGCTGGCAAAAAGGCCAACGTCTGCGTTGTCATCTCCGACCTCTTCGCGGCTTATCAGTCCGGCGGTGCGCTCATCAATCGTGCCCTCGACAATGCCCGGCAGGAGTTGGGCCGTGCCGAGCGCAACATCACCCCCGTTGACCTCGCCGCCAACGAAATCTACGATATCCTGCGCAAGCGTTTATTCACAAAGCTTCCCGACAAGGCCGAGATCGACGACATCGCCGACGCCTACGGCAAGAAATTGGAGGAAGCCTCCAAATCCAAGGTTGCGAATCGTGGTGCGGAGGCTATCGCCGACGAAATCGTTGCGACTTACCCGTTCCACCCACGCCTGAAGAACGTCATCGCGCTCTTCAAGGAAAACGAACAGTTCAAGCAGACCCGCGGCCTGATTGAGCTTGTCTCGCGCCTGCTGCGCTCCGTCTGGGATCGCAAGGCGAACGACATTTTCCTTATTGGTCCGCAACACTTCGATCTCTCCATCGCGGAGGTGCGCGACAAGCTCACAGAAATATCCGGTATGCGCGACGTGATCGCCAAGGATCTCTGGGATGTCCAGCAGTCCGCCCACGCACAGGTCATTGACCTCAGCACGGGCAAGGAAGCCGCCACCCAAGCCGGCTCGCTTCTGCTCACTGCCAGTCTTTCCACCGCCGTCAACGCCGTGAAGGGCCTGACCACTGCCGAGATGGTCGAATGTCTCGTGTCCCCGTTGCGGGAGCCGTCCGAGTTCCTCGAAGCCTTCCAGCAACTCGAAGAATCCGCGTGGTATATCCACCACACACCGGAGGGCCGTTACTATTTTGACCGGCAGGAGAACCTCACCAAGCTGCTCCAAAGCCTTGCGCACGACGCACCCGAGAACCAGGTGGACGACCTCATCCGCCATCGCCTCCGTGACATGTTCAAACCTACGCGCAAATCCGCTTACGAAGAAGTGCTGCCACTGCCGAAGCTGGAGGACGTCGCGGACAAAGTTCGCAAAAACCGCGTCCTTCTTATCGTCAGCCCGGATTCCAAAATACCGCCGGAGGAAGTGCAGAAGTTTTTCGACGGCCTGAGCCAGAAAAACAACCTCTGCGTCCTGACCGGCGACAAGACCGCCATGGGAAGCGTCGAGAAAGCCGCTCGCCATGTTTACGCCGCGCAAAAGGCCGATGGTCGCATCCCCAAGGGCCATCCGCAACGCGACGAGCTGGAAAAGAAGCAGCAATCCTACGAGCAAGACTTCAACTCCACCGTCTTGAGCCTGTTCGACAAAGTCCTCTTCCCCCGTCACCGCGCTGGAAAAATCGACCTCGCCGCCAAACCACTGGATTCGACACGCGACGCCAAAAAGCCCTTCAACGGCGAGGAACAAATCGAGAAGACGCTGACTGCACACCCGCTTAAACTCTATCTCGACGTTGAAAAAGACTTTGATGCCATCCGCGACAAAGCGCAAGACCTCCTCTGGCCGGAGAATCAGGACGAGGCCCGCTGGTCCGACGTTGCCGACCGCTACACTGAACAGGCCGGCATGCCGTGGCTGCCGCCCAAAGGCCTCGACACGCTCAAATCCATCGCCTGCAATCGCGGCCTCTGGGAAGACCTCGGCAACGGCTACGTCACTAAAAAGCCAAAGAAGAAGCGCACCGCCGTCCAGGTCATCGCCGAGTCTGAGCCGGACGATGAGGGCAAGGTGCGCCTGCGCGTCAACGCCCAGAATGCCGGCCCGGCCCCCCGCATCCATTTCGCCGAAGACGCCACCGTCACCGAGAAAAGTCCGCAACTCAAGGACCAGTTTCTTACCACCAAGGCGCTCCGGGTAAACTTCCTCGTCGTGGACCCGTCCGGCCAATACGAAACCGGCGACGTCGTCACCTGGTCGAACAAAATCGTCCTCCGCAATAAGCTCGTCGAAAAGGGCGGCCAGCGCACTGTTGAACTCTTCGCCTCGCCCAGCGGCAAGATTCGCTACACCCTCGGCGGCGAGGAGCCTCGCGAAGGCATACTCCACGACAAGCCCATCGAAATTGGCGACAGCGAAGTCCTGATGCGTGTCTTCGCCGACGCCAGTGGCCTTGAGGCAAAAGCCGAGTTCCGCTACCCGGCCAAAGGCAAAAAGGGCGTGCAGGTGGAGGACGTGAAGCCCGGCCGCCTTGTCTCGCGCACCGGACGCAAACTCGACTCCCGCACCAAGACCTTCGAAGCCCTCAAACAGGCTGCCGACAAATCCGTCACGTTCGAGAACGTCACTGTCAACGTCGGCAATGGCACTCAGGTCGCCACGTTCTTCGTCGGCGAAATCCCGGTGAACGCCGCCTTTATTGAGGCCATCCTCAAAACCACGCTGGAGAAATTCGCGCCCGACACGCCTGTCACCATGACCTTCCGCAAAGCGCACTTTAATTCCGGCCACGACCTCAAGGACTTCGCCGATAAACTCGGCTTGGAACTCAACCCTGGCGACGTGGAGCAATGAACGAGAAGCTCCAGTTTGTGGACTTCGGTGCGCCCGATAAGTTCGGCGCACACCTTTTCCGCGTGGAAATCCCCGCCGTCCGCACCGAACCGGTCCGTATCGTGGAGGATTTCGGCTATCGCGGCCTCGAAGGCGGCATCCCCCGTGATGAAGACCGCGCCATCCTCAGCCGCCCTGTCTGGTCCGGCATCGCGGATATCGCCCGGCGCGAGTTCAACGACCGGCTCAAGGCCGTCAAAGTCACCACTGGCCGCTGGCACAGCGGCACCAACCTCGTGGATCGTCTGCTTGGCAAGGAACTCTGCGTCCTCGCCTGGGCCGCCGAGACGGCCAACGACGACCATCTCCCCGTCATTTGCAGCAAGTGGGCCGCGCTCCGGCCCGAGGAACGCTGGTGGCTCTTCTCCATGACCGTCGCCGAGGCCGGCCTGCCGGAGGATACCCAGCGCGGCTGGAGGCGCGCCCTCTTCCTCGCCCTTTCCGACGGCGAGAAACCGCCTGATGGCCGCAAGCGTCGCCGCCCGGTCGAGAGCGACCTCTTCAGCCTGCCGTTGTTTGGCAGCTCGCAAGGATCGGCCAAAACATGAAACGAAAACCGTCCACCGCTCTGTCACCCGACTACGGACGCCTGCTCGCCGAAATCAAGGCCAGGGTGCATGCCGCGCAAATCCGCGCGCATCTGGCTGCCAATCGTGAACTGCTCGTGCTGTATTGGGACATCGGGCGAATGATTCTGGCCCGCCAGAAGGCGGAAGGCTGGGGCGCCAAAGTCATTGACCGTCTCTCGCGGGACCTGCAAAACGAATTTCCCGGCCAGCAGGGCTTTTCACCGCGCAATCTCAAATACATGCGGGCTTTCGCCGAAGCGTGGCCGGAAACCGTAATTGTGCAACAGCCGGTTGTACAATTGGGCGGCTCCGGGGAAGTAATTGTGCATCCGCCCGGTGCACAAACGTCCCAAGCCAAGTCCGCAATGGTGCAAGCGCCCCTTGCACAATCCTCCCGAACAGTGGCGGCAATTATGCACCAGCCTGGTGCACAATTGCCCTGGAAGCACCACTGTCTCCTCCTCGACAAACTTGACAAGCCGGCGGTGCGGCTCTGGTACGCCGCCAAAGCCGTGGAACAGGGTTGGTCGCGGAACGTGCTGGCGCTCCAGATCGAGTCCGGCCTGCACACCCGGCAGGGCAACGCGGTCACCAATTTCAAGACCACCCTGCCCCCGCCTCAATCCGACCTCGCCCAGCAAATCACCAAGGACCCCTATGTCTTCGATTTTCTCAACCTGCGCGAGGCAGCCAATGAGCGGGCGGTTGAAGACGCCCTGATGGCGCACGTCGAAAAATTCCTGCTCGAACTCGGCGTCGGCTTTGCGCTTGTCGGCCGCCAGGTTCACATGGAGGTGGGTGACCAGGATTTCTACCTGGACCTGCTGTTCTATCATCTCAAGCTGAGGTGCTTTGTGGTGGTGGACCTCAAAGCCAGGGATTTCACCCCGGAAGCTGCGGGGAAAATGAATTTCTACCTCTCGGCGGTGGACGACCGGTTCCGGAAACCGGCGGACCAACCCTCGATCGGGTTGATTCTCTGCCGCGCCAAAAACCGGATCATCGCCGAATACGCCCTGCGCGATTTGCACAAACCCATCGGCGTGTCGGATTATGTGACCCGGCTGGTCGAGTCCCTGCCGAAGGAACTTCAGGCATTGGTTCCCAGCGTGAAGGAAATTGAGAGCGGGCTTGCCCCCGCCGCCGAGCCACTCCGGCCACGGAAGCCCAAGAAATCATGAGCCATTCCGTCAAACCCTTTGCCCTTAAGGACGCCCCCGCGCTCATCGAACGGCTCCTGCCCGTCCAGAAGCTCTCCGCCGAGGCTTTCAAGGAGCAGATGGCTGGCAGCGGCAAAACTCTGACAGCCCTCGGATCATATTGGAAGGGACGGAAGCCCCTCATTCTGAATAAGGCCTGCATTCTTGGCTGCCTCCTTCCAACAACGGATAATCCCAAGCGTGACCTGGAAATCTTCGAGAAGCTGATGGCGATGGATGACGAATCCTTCGTAGCGCGTTGGCCGCACCGCCACAAACCCCGCGAAATCCTAGAAAAACTCACCATCGCGCGCGTCGCTGATTACTTCGTTTCCGACCCACCCATGCTCCTTCCTCAGTCTGCGCCCGTGGATTGGTCGAAACCAGAATTGCAAAAAGTGAAGATCAAGTGGCGCGATGACATCTCAGAGTTGGAGCGCCGCCAACTTGAGACTCAAATGCTCCCAAAATCGCCATATCGTGAACGCGTCGACGACGCGAAACGCCCTGAGGAAGTCATGGACACTGTCCACGTCCATATCTGGGATGCCGTGAACGTCCACCTCGGCACAAACGCGCACTCCTTCGCCGAACTGGTCGAGCAGCTCGGCATCATGCGCTTCGGCCATTGTCCTCGTGTGGCCGACACATTTTGCGGTTCGGGCCAGATCCCATTCGAGGCTGCCCGTCTCGGGTGCGACGTGGATGCCTCCGACCTCAACCCTATCGCTTGCCTATTGACATGGGGAGCACTAAACATCGTTGGTGGCTCGCAGCAAAGCCGTGAGAAGCTGGCGGTGGAACAGTCAAAACTGGTTCGCCGCGTCCAGGCGGAGGTTGACAGCTTGGGCGCCGAAAACGACGGAAACGGTTGGGTGGCCAGGGTCTTCCTCTACTGCGCAGAGGTTCGATGCCCCCAGAGCGGCTGGCTCGTGCCGCTTTTGCCATCAAGAGTACTGAGTACAAGTCGCGGGGCGATTGCCGAGCTTGTGCCGGACGAGGCTCGCAAGCGATACGATATACGCGTTCGCAGCGGAGTCAGCGCCTCACAATTAGGCTGCGCGGAAAATGGCACCATTGGTCGCGATGGCAAATACGGCGAAGCGTTCTTGATACATCAAGTAGATGGCATCACCTACAAAACTAAACTTTCAACTCTGCGCGGAGATCGCCAGAATCCCGACGGCACCATTAGCAACCGTTTGCGCCTATGGGAAAAGCAAGACTACAGGCCGAAGCAGGAAGATTTGTTTCAGGAGCGACTCTACTGCGTTCAGTGGATGCGCCCAAAACCCAAAGGCAAGGGCTTTGACTACGAGTTTCGCGCTGCCACTCCGGCTGATCTGGAGCGCGAGCGGATTCTTGAAGATTTCGTCGGAGAGCACATCTCGGAGTGGCAAGCCAAAGGATGGGTTCCAGACATGCGAATTGAGGTGGGTGGACCACCAAGATACCAAGGTCTCGACTTGATCCGAGCGCGGGGTTGGACGCATTGGAATCATGTTTTTACGCCTCGGATGCTATTCATTGGTGGACTCATAAGGCGCGAAATTACTGCGCAGACCGCCCTAGGTTTGACCGCGCTCCTCAACTGCAATTCCAAAATGAGCCGATGGAATCCGGCTCGGGACTGTGTCGCCGAAACCTTTGATAATCAGGCGCTCAACACACTGTTTAATTATGCTTGTCAGAGTTTCGCCTACGCCGCGCGCTATTTCAGCGACAGATTCTCTTCGTATCCTGTCACCGGGGCGATGAAGCTCACTTCCCGACCGGCGACGGAGAGAGGTTTAAATGCTGATATCTACATCACTGATCCACCCTACGGGGATGCAGTGAAATACGAAGAAATTCTCGATTTTTTTATAGCGTGGCTGCGCAAAAGTCCTCCGCCCGAGTTTTCTGGATGGGTTTGGGATAGCCGACGCTCCCTTGCCATCAAAGGTGAGGACGAGGATTTCCGTCGCGGCATGGTGGCCACCTACAAGAAAATGACCGAATGCATGCCCAACAACGGCATCCAGGTTATAATGTTCACACACCAGTCGCCGAGTATCTGGTCCGACATGGCCAACATCATTTGGGCATCAGGGCTACGAGCCACGGCAGTATGGTATGTAGTGACTGAAACGGACAGCGCCCTTCGCGAGGCCAGCAATGTGAAAGGCACTTGGCTGCTTGTTTTACGCAAGAGGCAGGGCACGCACAAAACCACACGCGATGACCTCGCGTGGGAAATTCAGGAAGAGGTAGAAAGGCAGATTCATGCCCTGACAGGTCTCAACCAGGATGCCAAGGGTCTTTATCGTGACGAGAATGTCTTCGAAGACGCCGACATCCAGATGGCCGGTTACGCCGCGGCACTCCGCGTACTCACCCGATACGCCACTATTGACGGCCGCGACATGACCGCCGAGGCCATCCGCCCCCGTGTCAAAGGCGAGACAACTTTTGTGGATGGCCTCATCACGTTCGCTCGCGAAACGGCAAATAAATGCCTTGTGCCGCATGGCATTCCCGAGGGCCATTGGAAGGAATTCACCGGCGCCGAACAGTTTTACCTCAAGTTGATTGAGATGGAAGCCAAAGGGCTCAAAACACTGGACAACTACCAGAACTTCGCCAAGGCGTTCAAAGTCCGCGATTTTCGCGCCCTCATGGGCAGCCAGAAGG
Organism: Verrucomicrobiota bacterium; assembly: GCA_050014435.1. GTDB lineage: Bacteria > Verrucomicrobiota > Verrucomicrobiia > Limisphaerales > Palsa-1400 > DASRLE01. The sequence goes on from JBEKDI010000116.1 coordinate 13,403, forward strand.
CCAACGAGGCGCGATTGCGCAGCGCCGTCGAGTTCGGCAAAAACGAGATGAGCGAAGGATCGGAACTCTACCAATCCATTCTCCGCGCCGTCCTCTACGCCGTCATGGAACTGGCGAAGAACGTGGACGGCAACGATGTCCTCGCCCACCTTACCCTCAACGTGCCGGATTATTACTCGAACCAAACCCAGCGCGAGCGCGTCATCGAACTTGCCGACTACCTCGCCAAAAAACTCGAAACCCTCCGCCCCGAAGAAGCCAGCGCTGCCCGCGTCCTACGCGAACTGGTGAAAAACCAGCGACTCGGATGAGACCAAATTGACAAAACCCAAGGAATAAATATGGAAGCCTCGCCTGCAAAAGTCATCCAGTATTTCAACGGAGAAAAGCAAAATCTCATTCCGCTGTTCCAGCGCCCTTACACTTGGAAGAAAGCCAACTGGCAGACTCTTTGGGACGACGTGATGGTCCAATATGATGCTGGAGACTCATCCACGCATTTTATGGGGGCCATCGTCTCAGTACCGGCACGTAGCGTCCCCGTGGGCGTCAGCAAATTCTTGATCATCGACGGCCAACAGCGTTTGACAACGGTGGCACTCCTACTTTGCGCATTACGGGACAGCCTCGACGCCAACTCCGCTGCGCGTATCCAGGAAGTATACCTCACGAACAAATTCCGTGAGCCAGAAGACACACCTAAGTTTGTCCCGACGCAAGCAGACCGGGAAATTTATTTTGCCATCGCGATCAGTAAGGTGATTCCGGAGAATGACTGCTTGATTCTCCAAGCCTACCACTTCTTCAAACAAGAGCTGTGTACCGGCTATGATCTCAATGGGGAAACCGTTCTGCCCGCCAAGGTTCTGACCACGTTGGAACATGCACTACAGGTCGTGATGATTAACCTCGATGACTCCGATGACCCATATCTCATCTTCGAAAGCTTGAATTTCAAGGGTGAACCGCTCAACCAAGCCGACCTTGTCCGAAACTACGTTTTGATGCGTTTTCGTCATTCGATTTCAGTCGGAGGGGAGCAAGAGCGCGTTTACTTGAGCTGCTGGCGTCCCATGGAGAACCAGCTTGGAGAAAACCTTCCCGAGTTCCTGCGCCACTACGCCATGAAGGATGGCGACGACATCAACCGAGGCGGCATCTACGCGGCCATCAAGGCAAGGTTGAAAAACATGAACCTGCCCCAGGAGGTTGAGGCGGAAGTCCAGCACATGCACAGGTTCGGGAGATTCTACGCCATGATATTGCAACCAGAACTTGAGACCAAGCCGACGGTTCGCGCCCGCTTGGAAAACATCAAGGAACTTAGGGTAACGACCTCCTATCCACTTCTACTCCGCCTCTTTGACGCAAGGGAGACCGGCACTATCGATGACGCAGAGGTGGAGCGGTTCTTAGGGCTGGTCGAATCGTTCGTTGTTCGTCGCGCCGTTTGCGGAGTACCAACGAACTCGCTCAACAAACTCTTCCTCCAGTGGGCCAAGAATTTCCCTACCAGTGACCACGCGAATTGGCTCCAAACCTCGATGTCATCAGGCGGCGGTGGCCGTCGTTTCCCCAACGACACAGAGTTCGCCGATGCTTTCAAGAACCAACCTCAGTATGGTCGCGGCGCGACCCGTTTCATTCTCTGTCGATTAGAGCGGTCCTTTATGCACAAGGAGCCTGTCGACCTGGCAACAGCGACCATTGAGCACGTTATGCCGCAAACCCTCACACCAGAATGGGAAATCGAGCTTGATGTAAGTCCAAAGGACGCACAAGAGGTCCACCAGCGTCTTCTTCACACAATCGGGAACCTCACCCTTACTGGCTACAACCCCGAGCTGGGCAATATTTCGTTTTCAGAGAAAAAGCTAAAGCTCGCGAACACCCACATCGAAATGAACCGATGGATTCTCGGACGCGAAAAGTGGCGAGGGCTCGAGATCGTTGTGCGGGCCGGGGAGTTGCTAAGGATAGCCAACGAGATTTGGGCAGGCCCGGCTAGGAGCAGTTGAGCCAGCAAACCCTATGGGCGAAATCAAACGATTCTCCTCACGCCGCGAACGGCTGGATCACGCTTTCCTGTCCAAGAAACTCGCGGGTGCCAAATCCTACCGCCGTATCGCGGGCTACTTCCGCAGTTCGATTTTTGAACTCGTTGGCGAGGAAATCGCCGGCATCCCGAAAGTCCAGATCGTCTGCAACAGCGAACTCGACGCCGCCGACGTGGCTGTTTCCAAGCACGTCCGCGAAACCGCCTTAAAGGAGCGCTGGAACGAAGCCCCCGCCGAGGTCGAGGCCCTTTTGCACAAAGATCGTTATCGGAAGCTCCATGATTTGCTGACCAGCGGCCGCGTCGAAATCCGAGTTGTGCCAAAGGACCGCGTCTTCATCCACGGCAAGGCAGGCGTCATTGAGGCGGCGGACGGCTCCAAGACCTGCTTCCTCGGCTCCATCAACGAAACCAAAAGCGCCTTCGCGCAGAACTACGAAATCCTCTGGGAAGACCAATCGCCCGAAGGCGTCGCCTGGGTCGAGGAGGAGTTTGACGCGCTCTGGGAACATTCCTACCCACTGCCCGACGCCATCGTCGAAGAAATCAAGCGCGTCGCCGACCGCGTCGAGATTCGCTTCGCTGAAGTTCG
>JBEKDI010000117.1:0-16028 GCA_050014435.1 Verrucomicrobiota bacterium
CTGGCGTGGCTTTGAGGTCGGGGTCGGCGCGCAATCGGGCCAGGACCTCAAACCCATCCATGACGGGCATGGTATAGTCCAGCAGGATGATGTCCGGCTTTTCACGGCTGGCGACGGCTAGGGCGGCCTCCCGAATTGTGGACGGTGGCGAGAACATGTATCAAAACCGCCGGTTTGAAATGGAGCCTCAAACTGACTCCCGGAGGACGACATTGGCGATTTCACCCTCGCATCTTCTGTGTTCCTCCCATCTTCGGAGACGTAAGGATCGCCATACCACGCTGACACAGTTTACGGCAGACGGCTTCAATGTTAAAGTGCTCCCGCTGCAGGAGCAGAAGGAGCTGATGCAACTAATCATTAAGCAAATTTCGGTCACGCGGTTTGACCCGGATCGAGATACCGAGTCTGGCCGGAAGGGAATCTTCACGACGAGAATACGAACCAAGTGGTACAAAGTGAATATTTCATTGTTCGCAAGTGACTTAATCCCAGTTGGTTATAAATTCAGGGATCAAAGTTCGTATTTTGCGTCAAATGGTGGAGGCGGCGGGAGTTGAACCCTCTATGGGTTTTACGTGGGAATGCATTTATGGGTGATTCTGAGAGGTAAATCATTGAATTTAAGGGATTTCCGATGGACGACCTAACCAACACCAAAAAGCGCGTTTAAGCGGATTTTGGCGTTAATGGACAGTTTCCATGTGTAGAAACGTGTATAAACACACAGCTAGGGCGGAGGGACTTAATACCTTTGGCTTTGGCACGGCCAAGCGTTTTCTACCGCTGACGTTCGCGCAAGGGTATGAACGAACAACTACAGGCAGAACCTTTGTTGAACAAGCCCCAAGCCGCAGCCCATCTAAACATCTCTCAACGCGGCCTTCAGGAATGGATGGCCCGGAAACTGATTCCATACTTCAAAATCGGTCGCACTGTCCGATTCCGGCGCGTTGATCTGGAGGCGGCCCTTGACGCCCGGTTCCGTGTTGCCAGCAAAGCACAGTAAAAAGGGCCGCGCCCTTCGCAGAGCACGGCCCTGGGTTCCCAACGACTCTCACCTTGGCGGGAACGTCGGGGGGCTTTGCGCGAGGGCGCTTGATGAATATGGAAGACTCCAAAGCCATCCAAGGCGCGTTATACGGGCGATTGCGCGGGGATATGGCGATTTCTGATGGTGCATTCCGTCTATGGCATGTGCTCAACGGGATGGCTGGCCAAAAGGGCTATTGCTGGCCAGGTCGGCGCGGGCTTGCCATTCAATACCGATGGTCAATTCATTCCCTCAAACCGTGGATTCAGCAGCTTATTGACGGCGGATATTTGCGGGTTGAAAAATTCGACCGCGCAAGGCACCCCGGCATAGACCCGCGCCACAACGGCCTTGTTTACTTCCCGGCGAATGCTGTGGCTGGTTCAGGACACAGCCCTGTGGGCGAAACAGGACACAGCCCTGTTGTCTATTCAGGCCAGAGGGCTGTGTCCTCAATGAGCAACCAAATTAAGCAAAGGGAATCAAGTAAAGGAATGAAGGGGAAAGCGCCCCCCTCCCCGGAGCGTTGGAAAATCGACAAAGACAGGGTGAGAATCAACCAACGCATGGATGAAATTCGCAAGGGGGCCGGGATGTTCAAAGACGAAACCGGCTGGCACGGCAAGGATAAACTGACGGCAGAGGATAGGGACAAACTGGCAAAACACAGGGCCTCAATCAAGCAGTTGAACGCCGATTTTGACCGGGCGACGGCGTGAACCCCCAAAAAAAGCCCAAAATGGCAGGATTTCAAACCTGGATATTTCATGCGTGATTTATTCCTCAAACCGCTGCGGTTATGTTGGTTGCATCGCCATGTCGTCAATAAGGACGCCGATCTTACTGACGTTCCCCCTTTAGCAGCAGGACATCATTATTTTATGGACAGCGAACAGACAAAATTCTTTCCAATGGGCGAAGTGGCCCGCCTGGTGGGCAGGCACCCGCGGACAGTGCGGGCGGCGATTCTGGCGGGAAAAATCTCCCCGGACGCTGAGATGATTCAGCAAAATCGCCGGAATGTGAGTCTCTTTTCGGAGAAATATCTTGACCAAGTGCGATGCCTGTTGACCGACCCGGAGCCAGTGCTTGATAGCGACGTGGAGGAACACGTTCATGTATAACGACGGCACCATTCCCCCCTGCCTGTTCATCGCCCAAGTCTGGACGGCGACAATTCTGCTTGACGCCGAAGCGCCCGGAGTCCCGCTCGAACTCCCCCTTTTCATGCAGACGAACCACGGATAATTTTATGATCGACACGAAGAAAATCAATGCGTTTCAACAGGAGAAAATCAACCTTGCCGTCGAGGCCACAATCAAGGTGGACCATCTTCGCCGCCAGTGCGACACCAAGCGCGAGGGGTTGAGGAAAGCCGGGGCGGTTGCCCCCGATGAACCGGCGCTTGGGCAACACGACCAACATGATGCGTGCGAAAACCTTACGCGGATGATTTTGCATAGCGAAGTGCTGGACACTATTGCGCGTCCATCTTCGCACAGTCCGGCTATTGCAAAGCCCCCAGTTGCGCAGGCCCTCGCCACGCCACCCCCGGTGGCCGTCTGCGAGGACGATGACGACATCGCCTCTGGAGTCGCGCCGTTGGGCAATGGCACCGGCTGCAGTGCCCTTTGTCGCGCTGACATTGCCGTCCATGGCACCTATATCCGCGAGAACGGGGAAACCCCTCGTCTCAGGCATGGCAAGCGGATGGCAGATATGCACCACGATGCGCACTTGAAGGCGGCGGCATCAGACCTTGAGCCGGTAGCACCCATGAGAGCCGAAAAGTTGAAACCCACCGACTGGACGGCGGCTTGCAGAACTGCCTTGAAACTGACGCAGCAAGAAAACGCTTAAACTGACGGCCATTGAAAATATGAACGACTTAACCCATATCCCGGAAGACTTTCGAGCCAGCGAACCCAAGGCTATCGCGGCGGAACTACGGCTCACCGCCGACTATCGTGTCAATGAATCCACCCGTGCGGACTCACTGAGAAAGTCGGACAGACTGGCGCAGACTTCCGGGGAGTCCAACCTCAACGCAAGGCTCACCAAAAAAGCCGCCGATGCCGCCGAAATGGAACCGATCAAACTGGGCTGTCTGGCTTTGATTGAGAAGGCCAGAGCTTTCGGAGAGGAACGGCTTCGCCAAACCGTCGAACACGAGGAGGCGTTTTTTGCTGGTGCGGGCTGCAAACATGAGGCCACTTCTTTGCAGAAGTTTCCCTTCCGGTTTCTCAAGGATTTGGATAATATCGCCGCGCACTTTGGTCGCATGGAGCGGATGGGGCATTACAGTGTTGACGGCATCGAATTTTGGCTGAACCCACCTCCTGTTGTTGCGCAGCCGAGTTCTCAGCGACGCCCGCAAATGCGCGAGTTGCTGAATGCGCGGAGTCGTGTCCTGGGTGGCCCGATACTGCCGGAAAGCGGGAAGGCCGTTGCGCCCCCGGTTATCGCCCGGCCCCGGCTCCCGGCTTCAACAAGTGCGGACTCCGGCCCGGTGGAGAGCGTCCAGGAACCTCTCCCCGTTGATGTGACGCGGAAGGGAAAGCCTGCCGTGGCTGCCGGGCGCGAGCGCCGGCCAAACTCAATTTTTCAATGATACTTCCGCTGGTTGGACGGGATCGCCATAGAATCCCGACTTCTTTCCCCGGCTGTGTGGTCGGGGTGCCAGCCAGCGGATTCAATTTTGATGACGCACTATGAGCAAACAAACGATTGAGGTTGAGCAGCAATTGCACAAGCTGGCCAAGACCATCCGCGACACTTACGACACCACGGAGCAATTGCTGGTAAAGGCGCAAGGCATCGGGACGGCCACGATTGCGGAGGCTGTGCTGTGCGGGCAGGCGGCGTTGAAGGCGAAGAAGTTGTGCGGGCATGGCCGTTGGATGGAGTGGGTGGCCAAGCATTGCAAAAAATGCAGCCAGCCGACTTTGAACCGCTATATGCGCATGGCAAATTCATCACATGTGATTAATTTGAAGGACTGCAAATCGTTGCGCCAGGCTTACATTTTGGTGGGCATCATTCCTGAGATCGAGCCGGGGGAAGTGCCACAGGATTCACCGCCAACACCAGAAATGCGGGCGGAGTTGGCTGCGGCCCGGCAGATGCCATCATCGGCACCAACACCAGACGCAACCCCGGCGACGGCGCCAGCAACGAAGGGACAGCAAGCCCAAAAGGAACCACCAGATGCGGCGGTAAGAAGGGCCGAAACCTACGTGGATGGTTTGCTCACGATTTTGAAGGTCATGACGCCAAGCGAAAGGGAAGATGTCAAACCCGTCCTGAAACCCATTGGGGAATGGTTATGAGTGATCGAAGCGCATACCCAACGGTTCCCGGCGTCAAGGTGGGCAGTCCAGAAACGAGTTACCATGCAGCATTGGCAATATCGAGGCGGGCGGCAACAGTGCGGCTTCATGCAGTTGCGGTTTTGAGGAAACCGGCTAGGGTTTCAAGAGGCGGCGGATTAGGCTTGCCACAACTTTTTAATGAAACCGCTCCAGCCATCCGAAGATGACTATTACATCGAGGGCTGTGCCTACCACGAGGCGGGCCACGCCGTTGCTTTTTACCATTTTAAGCACCGGCTCCTGCTCATTTCAATCACAGGACAGGGTGACGGCAAGGGTGGTGTGACCAAGGCCGAAGGGCCGTCTCAGCGAATTTTGACAAAAAGGGGTGTGATTTGGGAAAACACGCCTGAGCGGGCACGCTATTTATCCGATCAAGTAATAATGAATCTGGCTGGCGAGGTGGCTCAAACGCAGTTTTGCCCGGAATCTGTTCGAGCACATCACTCGACATATGACCGGCTTGATGCAGTGCGTTTGATTAAGAAAATCGTGCCTATTCCGATGCAGGGAGAACGTGAGACCGTGCTTGAAGAATTGTTTCGAGAAACACGAGTGCTGTTAAACGAACCACCATACGCGGCAGCGGTGGAAGCAATTGCGCAGGCCCTTCTCGAACACAAAGAACTTTCAGGAAACCAGGCGACCGACATCGTTCGTGATGCAATAACCCACCGGATATGCTAAAAAGTATCGTAATCCAGCACTACCCCCCCATCGGACGGGAACCCTACTTTGCTGATTTCCAGGCCCGCAGGTTTGGCGTCGTGGCGCAACCACCTCATCCCGGATTCCTCATACGCCAGATAGGACCTCGCTTTGGTTTACCGGCACACTCGCCGGACTCGAGACCTTCAATTCGACGGAGTGCTCACCGTGGTCATCCACCAAGGGCACTGTTTCCGAGGCAAGTTCAATTCCGTCGAGGAAGAGTTGATTCGAGACGGCCCAAGCCTCGACAAGCCGCGTAATAATGATGTGATAAACGGTCTGGCGGTAACGGTAGTGGATTTTATAGGTTGTCCAGCTTTTCGCAAGGCGGGGAGTCAGACGCAGTTGATCCCCCTCGAGGTTCACACCCAGCAATGTTTCGATGAGCAGCCGATACATCCAGCCGGCAGATCCAGTGTACCACGTCCAGCCGCCACGGCCCGTGTGCGGCGTCACGGCATAAATATCCGCGGCGATGACGTAAGGTTCCACCTTGTAGGTGGCAATTTGTTTGGGCGTTGCGCTGTGGGAGATGGGATTGAGCAGCGCAAACAGCTCCCAGGCACGTTCGTTTTCACCCATGAGGGCAAAGGCCATTGCGGTCCAAACCCCGGCGTGGGTGTATTGGCCGCCGTTCTCACGCACTCCCGGAATGTAGCCTTTGACGTAGCCGGGGTTCAGGGAAGACTTGTCAAAAGGCGGATCGAATAACTGAATCAATTCGGCCTCGGGGCGGACCAAGCGCTGCGCGACGGCGTTCATCGCCTGACAGGAACGCCGCGGATCGCCGGCGCCGCTGATCACCGACCAGCTTTGCGGTATGGAATCAATTTGGCATTCCGGGTTGGTCTGGGATCCGAGCGGTTCACCGTTGTCGAAGTAAGCGCGGCGATACCATTGCCCATCCCAAGCATGTTGCTCGATGTGCTGTTGCAGTTGTTGCGCTTGAGTGGCGCAGCGATCGGCAAAATGGACATCGTTGCGCGAGCGCGCCAAACCGGCAAACTGTGTCAGCACATCATGTAGGAAGAAAGCCAGCCACACACTTTCGCCACGTCCGTCTTTTCCAATCAGATTCATGCCATCATTCCAATCGCCGCATCCCATCAGCGGCAGGCCGTGTGCGCCGAATTTGAGTCCGCGCTCGATGGCGCGCACACAATGTTGGTAAAGTGTGGCCGCTTCTTCGGAGCGGTTTGGCAAATCATAGTAAGACTCCTCCTCGGGCTTGACTGGTCGGGCTTCCAGGAAGGAAACCTTTTCGTCAAGCACGCCGGTGTCCGCGACACACGAAACGTAACGGCAGGTGGCATAAGGCAACCACAGAAAGTCGTCAGAACAATGCGTCCGCACGCCGCGTCCCGCCGGTGGATGCCACCAATGTTGCGCATCGCCCTCCCGGAATTGGCGCGCGGCAGCGCGGAGCAAATGCTCGCGGGTGAGGGCGGGTTCGGCATGCACCAGCGCCATCACATCCTGCAACTGATCGCGGAATCCGTATGCGCCGCCGGATTGATAAAACCCGGTGCGGCCCCAGAGCCGGCAACTCAAGGTCTGATACAAAAGCCAGCCATTGGCCATGACATTAACGGATGAATCGGGAGTGTCCACATTCACCGCGCCGAGGGTTCGATTCCAATAGGTCCATACGCCTTCGAGCGCAACACGGCTGGCATCCACACCACGATAGCGTTGGATCAGTTTTTGCACGTCGGTCGGATTGCGGCCAACACCGAGACGGAAACTCGTTTCCCGCTCCTGACCGTCCTCCAAATCGAAGGTGACTTGCATCGCGCCACATGGATCGAGGCCCGCGCCGACTTTGCCGGAGAGGCGGGCGCGATTCAACGCCGCCGGCCGTGACAAGCTTCCGTTTCGCCCAATGAACTCCTTCCGGTCTCCGGTGAGGGTGCGCGTTGAGTCATTCACGTCAAGGAATGCAATGCGTTCGGGGAATTCGGTGTTATAGTAATTGCGCGCCAGCAGCGCGCCCGTCTTGAGGTCCACTTCGGTTTGCACATGCAGAAGGTTATTGTGCCGCAAGTCACCCATGACCCATTCCGCGTAACTGGTTATGGACAAGCGTCGTGGACGCCCCGAAAGATTGCGCAATTTCAATACTGTGAATTTCACCGGGGCGTCCATTGCCACATAGACCCATAATTCGGAGGCAATGCCGTTTTCGGTATGCTCGAACACGGTATAGCCAAAGCCATGACGAATGACATGGGGCGTGGCGCCGCGCGCAGGCGATGGTGTCGGCGACCAAAACTGTCCGGTCTGATCATCGCGAATGTAAAACGCCTCCCCCGTGGTGTCCTGGACGGGATCGTCGCTCCAGGGCGTCAGTCGAAATTCATGAGAATTCTCCACCCAAGTGTAAGCAGAGCCGCTTTCGGAAATAACCGTCCCGAAAAAGGGATTGGCCAGCACGTTGACCCACGGCGCCGGCGTCATCTGGCCGGGCTGAAGCGTGATGACATATTCATGGCCATCGCGAGTAAAGCCGCCAAAGCCATTTGAATAATTCAACTCGCGTTGCGGGAGAGCCTCGGGCTGGTCGGCAGATTCGGAACGCGTCGGCGTCAGGGCTGGGATCCATGGATCCAAAACACTCCGATGTTCCAGTTGCTCGCTCAAAGTTCCCTTTTCGTCGTCCAATACAATTCGAGCCGCGGATTGAAGCAGCACCCGGTCATCGTTGGGAATTTGTTCGAGGCGCCGGACGAAGATGCCGCCGGGTTTGTCCAGCATTTGCGCTTCAATGCCGGACGAGATCAGACCGGTGATCCGGTCGTGCAAGGACTGGCGGTAAACTGAAACGTCCTCGTTTACAATGACGAGGTCAACGGTCAGCCCCTTCATGCGCCAATAGGAGTGCGCCTGGATAAGCTGCCGGACGATCTCGATCTTCTCCGTGTCGCTGATGCGGAGCAGGACGATCGGCGCGTCGCCGGAGATGCCGTAGCTCCAAAGGCCGCTTTGTCCGCGCCGGTTGTTGCGCAGCACTCCAGGGCTGGCCCGGCGGGCGGGATCGGCATAAATCAACGCACTGGCCAGCCGTCCGTAAACCTGGGCTTCCGCTTCCGTGGCATTGATCTGGCGCAAAGTCACCTGACTGTGGGTCCAGGCCAGAGCGAAGATGCGGTCCGCCATACGGGCGCTTTGATATTTCTCCACATACGCCAGCGCTGCTTCCCGGTTTTCCGTCACACCAAGAACCAAGTCGATCACGGCGGTTTCGTGTGGAGGCAAAGTCACCGTGCGCCGCAGCGAAATGATCGGATCCAGCACAGACCCGACGGTATTGGACAGAGGCGAAACACGCTGCATGGCAGCAGGGCTGGCCGGTGTCCCTCCCCGTCCAATGAACCGGGAGCGATCAGTTTCGCAGGAAATCTCCCCCTGTTGCCCCCCCTGCCCCACCATCAGGTGCAACAACCACGGCGGTTTTTCCTCCAGAGAACGAGCCCGGCGGGTGCAGAGTATGGCGGAAGATTTAGGAGCGAATTCTGTTTGCACGAAGAGATTGCTGAAGGCCGGGTGCGCCGCGTCCGCCGCAGGAACCGCCAGCACCACTTCGGCATAGCTGGTTAGTTCAATGATGCGCGACACGGCTGAACGATTGGTGATCGTGATGCGCCGCAATTCCACGTCGTCTTCCGGCGACACACTGATCTCGGTGTGGATCTCGAGGCCGGCATGGCGCTGCCGAAATTCCGCGCGCGCCTGGGTGAAAATGGCTTCATATCCCTTCGTCGCGCGCAGGGTGGGTTGATAGGCGGTGGACCAAAAATCTCCCGTCGCCAGATCGCGCAGATAAACAAATGTCCCCCAGCAATCTCGCGTGGAATCCTCGCGCCAGCGCGTGACTGCCAGATCACGCCAGCGACTGTAGCCGCCACCGGCGCTGCTGATGACAACATGATAGCGGCCGTTGGACAATAGATGAACCTCGGGCGCTGGTGATGTCGGATTGGTAAAAATACGCATGACGGCATCGCCGCTTCCGGCCAGCGGCCGCGATTCCTCCAACTTCAGATCTTCGGAAAGCACGCTCGCTGCGGTCTTGGGCACACGCTCCTGCAACAGCAAGTCCGCCGCCTGAAGCAACGGACAGGCCATGAAGCGACGTTGCATGGGGTAGTCCCGCAATAGATTGACCAGCGCCAGCAAGCACATTCCTTGATGGTGCGTCATGAAGGATCGAATCGTGGCGCTTGTTTCGCCTGGTGGCAGACGCGTCGCCGTGTAATCCACTGCTTCGTAGAAACCGTAAGCACCGGAGCGGCCTTCCAGCGCCAGCCGTTGCAAGTTTTGGCAAGCTGCAACCGGCGCAACCATCAACGCCATGACGGAGGCATATGGAGCAATCACCAGGTCATCGGCCAATCCTCGCTTCAAACCCAGCCCCGGCACGCCGAAAGCGCGGTATTGGTAGTTCAGTTGAACATCAGTCCGATTGTAACCCGATTCCGAAATGCCCCAGGGCACGCCGCGCAGTTTTCCGTAATCGATTTGCTGCTGCACCGCCGCCCGGCAGGTGTGGTCGAGCAATGTGCTCTCGTAGTTGGGCATGACCAGCAGCGGCATCAGGTATTCAAACATCGAGCCGCTCCACGAAACGAGTACCGGCTCGCCCCGCGAAGCGATGAGGAGACGGCTCATGGAGAACCATTGCTTCTGCGGAACCTGCCCCAAAGCGATGGCAACATAGCTGCATAACCGCGCCTCCGAGGCCAGCAGATCATAGAAACTGGTGTCACACCTGCGTTCAGAGACATTGAACCCGATGGAAAGCAAATTCCTCGCGGGATCGAAAAGAAAAGTAAAATCCATCGCGGCCATTTTGTCGGTTTGCGCGGCCAGGCCTTCCAATACGCGAAGGCGCTGCCGGGCATGGTCGCTGGCTGCACGCCAGCAGCGCGAGAGTTCAGTGAAGCCGGCGCCTTCACCGTCAATCAAAGGACACAACGATTGCTCGAAATTCGCGACCTCTTGCAAGGTTTGCGCCTGGTCGAGCCGGGCCAGCATTTCCTCAAGCTGACCGCCAATGTTTGGAATTGGTAAAACCAGCCACGGTGCGAGAAACCGCAATTCCTCCAAGTGCTCCTCGCAATTGCTCTTCAGAGTTTGGGCCCATCCATTGCGTTCTTCGTCTTCATTCTCCAGACTCGCGGAGATTTCCGCCGCCTTGTCCGCCGCTGTTTCCAGCAAGGCAAACGCCGCACGCAGACTGGATGGAGCCTTTTCCAATTCTTCGTCGAGTTTTGCCAGCAAGGTGTTTGCAGGGGCCAAATTCATGAGGACCCCCACGGTGTCGCGCAGACCGGCAAAAACTTGGGGCGTGAATATTTTTTGCCCGGCCTGTTCCCTCAAACCGGAGCCCAGCGTCAGCAAATGCCCCGCCAGGTTGCCACTGTCAACACTCGATATATAGAGCGGGAGCAGCGGTCGCAGCGTTTTCGTTTCATACCAATTGTAGAGGTGCCCGCGATACCACTCGAGCCGCTGCATGGTGGCGAAGGTGTCCTGTGTTCGTTGAATCAAACCGCCCGCCGAAAGATAGCCCAAATCCCGGGCGGCCAGATTGGCGAGCAGGGCCAGGCCGATATTCGTGGGCGAGGTTCGCGAGGCAACCGTCGGGACGGGCACTTCCTGAAAATTATCCGGAGGCAGCCAATTCTCCTGCGCAGTGACAAAAGTTTCAAAAAAATGCCATGTCTTGCGGGCGGTGAATCTCAGAAAGTTCAATTGTTCCTCCGTCAAATCCAGAGTTGCGGATTCTATGGGCTGGCTGATCCACCAGGCGATCCACGGAGCGGCGAGCCAGAGTCCCAGCATCGGCAGGGCCAACGACAATTGGGCCGGCTGCGTTGTTGCCAGGAAGAATCCCGTCGCAAGTGCGACAATGGGCGCAATCCACATGGTGGAATAAAAGCCAGCTAGGCCGGTGCCGGTCGCCCGTTCGGAATCACTCGATGTTTTCCATTCGAGGAGTCGTTTGTGCGTCACCAGCACTCGCAGCAACGTCCTGCCAATTGCGTCCAGGCTGACGAAGGCGTCGTAGGGTAGAAATGCCAGGGTGAGAGCAATCTGGCCGAGCTGCCGGCCGTACGACCCGGCCACTCCCTGCAGATGCATCACCCAGGGCAATTCGGCTGGCTTGCGAAGCGCGTTGACCAGCGTCGCCAACGAACCAGGGAGCGCGATGATCGCAATGACCAGCAGCGATGCCAGTCCGCTCAGGCCGGGTACGAGCAGCCACGAGCCCAGCAGGAGGGTCACCAGCGCCACTGGCACGAGACTGCGTCTCAAATTGTCGAAAATCTTCCACTGGGACAAATAGGAAAGCGGATTGGCAATGCGACGAGCGTCAGAACCGGGAACCCGCGGCAGGAGCCATTGCGTGATCTGCCAATCGCCGCGAATCCAACGATGACGCCGATCAATGTCCACGTTGTAACGGGATGGATATTCTTCGTAAAATTCCACGTCGCTGACCAGGGCGGAGCGGGCATGGCATGCTTCCAACAGGTCGTGGCTGAGCACGGTATTCTCCGGGAAGCGGCCGTTGACCGCTTCTTGGAAAGCATCAACATCGTAAATTCCCTTGCCGATGAACGAGCCTTCCCGGAAAACATCCTGATACACGTCGGACACTTCCCGGGTGTAAGGATCAATGCCCGCGTCGCCGGCAAATAACCGGACGAACCAGGATTGCCGCGCGCTCGGCAGACTGACGCCGATGCGCGGTTGCAGAATGCTGTAGCCTTCGGCGACAATTCCGCGCGCGGCATCGAACTCCGGCCGGTTCAACGGATGGGCCATCGTTCCGGCAAGCTGGCGGGCGGCATCGCGCGGAAGCAGGGTGTCGGTGTCGAGCGTGATGACGTACCGGATGTCCGGCAGGATCGCGGTCTCCCCCGCAATCTCGGAAAAACATTCGCTGGAACCACTGCGGAGGAGGGCGTTAAACTCGTTGAGCTTTCCGCGCTTGCGCTCGTGGCCCATCCACAATCCTTCTCCGGCATTCCAACGGCGCGGCCGATGAAACAAGAAAAAGAAGGTGTGGTTCCCGGAAGGATACTTTTGGTTCAGCGTTTCGATTCCGGCCCGTGCCCGCTGCAGCAACACCTGGTCTCCAGGTAGAGATTCCTCCGGTGCATCTCGAAAATCCGTAAGGAGGGCGAAGCAAAGGTATTGATCCCGATTCGCCAGATGGTGAATCTCCAGGGTTTCGATGAGGCGATCAACGCCTTGCAGACTCGTGAGCATCGTGGGAACGACCACCATCGTGCGGCAATCTGAAGCGATGCCGGCGGAAAAATCCAGGCGTGGGAGCAGGTGGGGTTTCACCAGCAAAGTGCAGAGCCAGTTCATCAGCGCTACGGCCAATTGGCTGATGCAGAGGAGGAAAACGAAGGTGAAGAAAACGAGTTCCCATACCGGCACTCCGTGCGTTCGGGTCTGTTGTAAAAACCAGAATGTGGCCAGCAAGGTGAGCGCGCCAATTCCGCCCGCATAAAATGTCAGCGGAAAACGGTGGATGCCCCGTTCGACGACCGTTCGCCAGGGCCACCTCACCTTCGTGATGCGCCCCAGCATGGACTGGCCCTTGTCGATCAGATAGAAGCCCACATGGGCGGTCCGGTCTTTGCGCCCCTTTAGCACGGCGCTGTCTGCTGCCAGTTGTATGGCGCGTTGCGCGACGTGCGCTTCTGAGAATCGGCTGTGCCGGGCAAAAAACTCGACCGAATGACGATAGCGATCGCGGGTCGCAAAATCCATCTTGCTGTAAACGGCGGCCGGGTCCTTCCGCAAAACCTCCTCGACCAGACTCAGGTGTTCCACAAACTCCTTCCAATCCATGGCGCTCAAAAAGCGAAGACTGGAAATGCTGTGGCTGACGGAGACCTGATCGGCGGCCTGATTTTGACTCTCCAGTTGGACGAGCTGCTCGATGGACAATCCGTGTTCGACCAGCCGCTGTTCGAGCCAACTGCGCGCCAGATGCAGCACCGGACTTTGGCGCGACAAACGCTGGCAAAACTCCGCCACGAACGAACTGGAGATGGGCACATCGGATTTCGCCATGTCCGCCACCACCACCACAAGGTGAGACGGATTCTTTTCCGCCATGTCCTGCAATCGATCCACCCACAAGTCCGCAAGATCGCGATCCTCCCGGCCGATGTTGAGCCGGCTGGTGACGCGTTGGAGGTTTTCAATCAACCCCAGGCGCAACATGATTGGAATCGCCCACAACTCGCCCAGATTCAGGGGCTCCACTGTTTGGTAGGTGGCGATAAAGGCGCGGAGCGGTTCCGGATCAATCTGCGCATCCACATGCGAGATCAATTCGATCCCAATGTCGTAAACGCGTGGAAGCCCGGCGGAGGCGCTGTTCACAAGGCGGGGTAATTCCCGGCTGTAACCCCGGGGCAGATGCCGCCGGGCCAGTTGAATCTGCTCTTCGATGAGGTAGAAGTTGTCGAGCAGCCATTCGGCGGCGGGAGTGATGGTCCGGCTGGGATTTACGGCCAGGGATGCGCGGTTGAAGGTTCTTAGTATGTCCTCGTTTTGGCTTAACCGGGCCAACAGGCGGTTGGAACCCTGCCGGGTGACCACCTGATGACTGGCCGCGAGAGCTTTGGCATGGCGCGCCAATTGATCAACACTGAACAACTCGGCCCGCAATGGCGCCTCGCCGACGCCTGGACGCAAACGCGTATTCCCGGCCATCCAGTTTTGAAATCGCAATGGCAGAGTTTGCATGTTGTTCTAGTTTCAGGTCCCGATTCGTGCAGTTATCCTGCCTGCAACAATAAGTCCTCCTTGGCGTCTGCCAGTTTGTCCGGCGGAATCGAGCCAGGCCGGACAGAATTTAGTTCCGGCGCGCCTGTCGATCAGGCCCATCAAAATTACATCGCCCCTGGGGGCGATGATTACCGCCAATAGAATGCGCTTGATCCCAGGCAAATGATATGGGGTGTTTTCCCCATCTGCGATTGCTGCTTGGCGGATGAAAAGCCACGCCATTCGAAGTGTGTTTAGGAAAGCTGGACAGACCGATCAATCTGTTATCCACTTGCAAACACAGATGCGCTCCCGATTCGCCATAATTGTCGCATGATGGGCAGCATTATGAAACTGCCCTGCTTCACCGCCTCGGAAAGGCGCCTCAATTCTTTGCCCGGCAACGCGATATTTTGGCTGACTTTTTCCCTGGCAATCATCGACCGCCTCCACCTTCTGATGAGGTTTGGATTTGTGTTCACGGACAGTGACCAGGTCATTTTTTGGGTGGGTGGAAGAGATTATTCTCACGGCATATTCCATGAACCCTGCGTGTACGGCCAAAATTACAGCTATATGCTGGAATCATTGCTGGCCGCGCCCTTTTTGCGCCTGGGAATCGCGCCTTGGTTTGCCTTTCCGGTGGTGACTTCAGTGCTGGCGGTGGCGCCCTATCTGGCGTTCGCAATTTACTACAGGCGGCGCGATTTGGCGGCCGCCTGTGCTTTTGCCTCCATCCCGGTGTTGCTCCCGACCGAGTTTGGCATGTTAACAACGGCTTCCCGCGGTTTTGTCACAGGTCTATTTCTTGTGGCGCTCTTTCCCGTCATTTACCGCTTGAAACGTTCCGCCCTGCGCTTTCTTTTGGCCGGTTCCGTAGCCGGACTGGCCTTCGTCCTGAATCCCAATTCGCTGCCGGTTTTTATAGCTCTGATTCTTGCGATGCAGCTTCATGACGCGCGGTCATGGCGGGCCTGGCTTTATCCCATCCTCGGGGTTATGCCATTCGTGGTGCTGAACAATCTTGTGGCGATTTACTATGCAAAACATGCGCCCATTCATGCACTAAGCCCGGCAATGCTGGTTTTTCGTCCTGAAATTCTTGTCCGAAGCTTGAAGCACTTTGACAGTCATTTTGCATGGTTATGCCCGGTTTTTTGGCCTTACGGAATCCTGGCGTTGCCGCTGCTGGTCGCGAACATGGTTATTCTTGCCTGCAAGCGCCGCCTGCCGGAGGCGGTCGCACTGCTCGCCTCCGTGGCGCTCATCGTGTACTCGCTGGGACTTCCCAAAATCGAGGATGGAAGCAATTGGGTCAATTATGCCAGCTCCCGCATGTTTTTGGCGGAGCCCCTGCTGTTGGGAACTGGCTTCTCGTTTTTTGCTGATTTGATCAAGAAACCAAAGGCGTTTTCCTTCTGGCTGCTGATCGTTGCCATTGCGACGTTCTCGGTCAAAATGTCAACTATTGGCACGATCCTGAAAAGGGAAGAGGCCGCCCCGCAGGCGGTGGTTGAATTGCGTCGCGTTGATGATATTGAACGGGCCTGTGCCAGGATTGACGCTCTTTGCAGGAACAAATCAAACCTGATTGTTGCATTGCCGCCAAACAACTGCACTTATGCCGATGCCTCCTTCTACTGCCTGGCCGGCGAGATGATGTTCCCGGATTATCCGAGAACATTGATCTATGGTTTTGAGAGACGATCCTGGCGCGCGGAAATGGAAGCGACCAACGCCAGCCCCGACATCCTGTTTATCGGGGGCAGCCGGCATGGCTGGGAGCTTGCCGCGGGACCGGATATTACCGATTGTGGGGACGAAACGACCGTAATCCATCTGGTCCATAATGCCAACACCCTCAACCTGCCGCAGCTTCTCAGGAAACTGAAGCCTGTCACTCGATGAGCCAGCCTGGCATTCCAACTCGATTTGAGTCTTTGGCTACCATCTTCCCGTAATTTGTCATTATTTCCGTGACAGCTATCTCCTAAAATACAGATAGGCGCCTAGGATGCAGGCCAGGATGAATGCGGAAGCCATTACTTCGCCCCAGCCCCAACTGGCGCGGGTTTTGGCGTTGTCTTCCGTTGTCGTGGTGGCGAAGGTCAGG
>JBEKDI010000118.1:0-15702 GCA_050014435.1 Verrucomicrobiota bacterium
TCGTTCACCCGAAAGCGTTACCCTCAAGAAATTCCTCGCAACCAAAATCAGCCCCGCCCGCTGCGGCTACGCTGAAATCCTTGAACTGGAAAAGGCTGCATGAACGTTCCACTGTCCAGTTAAACAGAAATGTGTTTCAATAAGCAAGACTAAAACGACAGGGAATTGTAACGCTTTGTGTGACAGCATCTTCTGAATGGTCAAACGGCGCTCGGAGTGTGTTTTAAAACAGGATTTTTTGAGCAAGCGCCGGTTAGAAAAAATTCCACTCTTTTACTTTAGCCTTTAGCCTTGAGCATTGAGCCTTATCATTGACCCATGATTATCGGCGTTCCCAAAGAGATTAAACTTCAGGAACACCGCGTGGCTTTGCTGCCGTCGGCGGTGTACCAGTTGTGCAAGCGCGGCCATCAAGTGGTGGTGGAGCGTTCCGCCGGGGCCGGCTCGGGTTATCCGGATGCTGATTACGAAAGCGCCGGCGCGGAAATGACTTCCGATCACAAGGCCGTTTTCGAGAAGGCCGAAATGATCGTCAAGGTCAAGGAGCCGCAGGAATCGGAGTATCCGCTTTTGCATCCCGGCCAGATTCTTTTCACTTATCTTCACCTGGCCGCCAGCCGGTCGCTGACCGAGGCGCTGGTGAAGTCCGGGGTAACGGGCATTGCCTACGAAACAATCGAAGTGCATCGGCGGCTGCCGTTGCTGGAGCCGATGAGCGAGATCGCGGGGCGCATGTCGATCCTGGTGGGGGGATATTTTTTGGCGAAGCACAACGGTGGAAGCGGGGTATTGCTGGGCGGCGTGCCGGGCGTTTTGCCGGGGCGCGTTGTCGTGTTGGGAGGCGGCGCCAGCGGCATCAATGCCGCCCGCATGGCCACCGGACTTGGGGCCGATGTGACGATCTTGGAGGTGGACTTGGAACGGATGCGCTTTCTTGACATCACCCTGCACACTGCGCACACGCTCTTCTCCAGCGAAGCGCATTTGGTGGATTTGCTGCCGACGGTGGATCTGTTGATTGGCGCAGTGCTCCTGCCCGGCGCCAAGGCCC
The DNA here is from genome assembly GCA_050014435.1 of Verrucomicrobiota bacterium. Taxonomy (GTDB): domain Bacteria; phylum Verrucomicrobiota; class Verrucomicrobiia; order Limisphaerales; family Palsa-1400; genus DASRLE01. The sequence goes on from JBEKDI010000118.1 coordinate 1,052, forward strand.
CCAATTTGATCAGCCGCGAAATGTTGCGCAAGATGCGGCCGGGCAGTGTGCTGGTGGACATCGCCATCGATCAAGGAGGCTGCGCCGAGACTTCGCGGTCCACCACGCATGACCATCCCGTTTATGTGGAGGAAGGGGTGACTCATTATTGCGTGACCAACATGCCCGGCGCCTACGCTCGAACGGCAACGCAGGCGCTGACCAATGTGACGTATCGCTATTTTGAATTGCTGGCCGATTGGGGATTGGCCGAAGCCTGCCGGAAACAACCGGAGTTGGTTGGCGGCATCAACGTGATGAACGGCAAGGTCACGCACAAGGCTGTCGCCGCCGAGCACGGGATGGAATTTGAATCGCCGCGGTTCGACTGAACTCAACTCGGGGCCAAATTGACATTGCCTAAAACCGGACGATACTGTATGCGGGGTCGTTTTCGAGGCAGGGAGTGCTGCAAAACGGAGGTGAGTTATGAAAAACGTTTTGGTGCTAACCTGTGTGTTGATTCTGTGGGTATTGAACGCAACTGGAGAGACGAATGCCCCGCCGCCGGCGGGCCAATTCGTTTCGCGGCCGGAAGCGCAAAAGCAAATGGCGGTTGTCAAACCCAAGGACGCAGTGGTTCCAGCCGCTCCGGCCCAGGGTGTTTTGTCGCGAACGACCGAAGCCAGGCCGGCCGACATCGCAGCGATTCATCGGATCAGCCAGGAGGGCCTGTTGCATCGCACGGAGTTGCGGAAGGATTACTGGGAATCGATCGAGACCATGTTCCGTTCCGACAATACGCAAATGGGCGACGAATGTATTCGTGACACGGTGGTCACGATTTTCCCGACGGGCCGCTAAAGCCGGGGCAAGGCCGAGCGAATTAAAAGAAATAGTGGTTGCATTTCCGCGAGAGTGGGGAATGTTGTGTGCAGGCTTTCCGTAATTATCCAGGCTCCAATGGCCGGGAACGCATCAGAAGGTAAAAGGAATATGAACAATAGACTATATGTGGAAAATCTTGCCCCCGGCATTACCGACGCAAGTCTTCGGGCTTTATTTTCGCAAAAAGGGCAGGTCGTGGAAGTGAAGTTGGTTCTTGATCCGGCCACGGGCCGCTCCAACGGCCGGGCCTATGTGACCATGGCCACTCCGGAGTTGGCCGCCGCCGCGCTGTCGCTGCACAGCCATTCGTTGGACGGACGAAACATCGCCGTCACCGAGGCGCGGCCGATTGACGAGCGTCCCCAGGGTCAGATCGGCCATGGTTTCGATGTGTATCAAAGCATCGAGCAACGAGCCACCCGCAACTCGAAAGGCGGCGGCGGCGGGCGCCATCGCGGCAAAGGGCGTTTCATGCCCTCCAGGTAAAAGCAGCCACCTTCCTCTCGACTTTACCGCGCGGCTTGGGTAAGTAGGGCGCGTGAAGCAGGTTTTTCCCAGCGTCTTGCTATTGATTCCGGCTCATAACGAAGAGCATCGGATCGGGCCTGTCCTGTTGTCATACGCGGAGTATTTCCGGAAGAATTACGAGGGGAAATTTCAATTAGTGGTGGTGCTGAACGGCTGTACGGACAATACGCTCGGCGTGGTTCAAAAGGTCAACGCCCAGCACAACGAAGTCATCGCCGTGGTGTTTGAGGAGCCGATCCACAAGGGCGGGGCCCTGATCGAAGGGCTGCGCCTGGCGCCACTGGCGGACGTGATCGGCTATGTGGATGCCGATGGAGCAACCGGCCCGGCGGCTTTCGCTGATTTGGCGCGCCATGCGGGGGAGGCCGATTGCGTCATCGGCTCGCGCTGGATTCCCGGAGCCGTCCTGCACCAGATGCAATCGGGCCAGCGGCGATTCGCCAGCCGGACTTTCCACGCCATCGTGCAACTGCTCTTCTGGATGAACATCAAAGACACGCAATGCGGCGCGAAGGTGATTCGGCGGGCGGCGGTGGAGAAGATCCATTCTTCATTGTTCATTGCGGACATGGCATTCGACATTAATCTTCTTTACATACTCAAGCGCGAGGGTTTCAGCGTGCTGGAAGTGCCCACGGAATGGACGGACAAAATCGGGTCCAAGGTGGCGTTGGGCAGGACTTCGCTAACCATGCTGCTTTCCGTGATTCGTTTGCGCTGGATTTATTCGCCTTTTGCGCCGCTGCGCAAACTCTTTAAGCCACTGGAGAACTGGGTTTATCGGAAACTGCACGCGCCGAAGCCGATCCCCGACCCGAAACGGCAGTGGCGGGAGCGCGGGAAAACCAGGCCGCCAGAGCGCAAAGCAGAAGACCAGCCCCGCCCAATGTCTGAATGACGCGAATAAAGGCGTCGAACGGTTTCATGTCGAGAAGGCTGGGAGCCTGGAGGCACAAGGCGGCCGAGTAAAGCGCCGGCACCACCATAAGCCACGGCACGGCTTGGAACCGGCCGCGGGCGAGGATGTTTTGCACCAAAACATAGGACACGGTCAACGGGAGCAAGGCCCAGGCAAACCAAGGGACCAGCGGGGCGGCGTCCCACATGGCGCGATTGCTAAAATACATGAAGCGCAACGGCAGCTTGGGGAACAGCGTGCAGCCGACCGCCGCCATGGAGCCGAAAAGAATGGTTGCCGCCAGAGTCATGCCGAGGGAATCGGAGCTTTCCTCCCGGGCCACGCTTTTGGCCACACGCGCAAACATGACCAGCGCCACCGGGGCGATGAATTGATTGATGGCGAAACCGGTCAGCATGGCCCCGCCATAGAGGGCGGTCTGGCTCTTGTCTGGAAAAAGGCCCTGAACAAACAGCATGTCAATACTAGACATGACCAGAACGGTGCCTAGCCCGAAGGTCAGAGGCAACGCATGACTCAGCCAGGCCTTCCAAAGGAAGGCAACCGCCGGGCGCGCCTGCCAGAGCTTACGCGTCATCCAGGCGCCTATGACCAGCGTGATCACCTGTCCGACCACGGCGGCGAACATGCCGCCGGCGGCTTTCCCGGCCAACACGAAGATCACCAGCAGCATGACCGAGAAGCGGCCCACTCCATCGCTGATTTGCAACCAGCCCAATTCGCCAAAAAGATGCTTGCCTTGCAACAACCCTTTGCCGATGGGTATCCACAATCCTGTCAAGGTGATCAGGACAGTGAAATAAAGGGAGGCGGGATTGGATATCGCCAACAATCGGGACAGCGGACCGGTGGCGGCGAGCACGGCCGCGCCGCAGACCAGCCAGACCAGGAACGTCCAGGTCAAAATGGCGCGGGTGGTGGCGCGCAATTGTTCCTCCTGCCTTTCGTTCGTCACGGTGGCGGCCTGCCGCGCGAAAATGGTCTGGAGGGCGGCCGCTGGAACACCCAGGATGAGCATCAATCGGAGCAGGCTGACAAAGGTGGAGTATTCCTGCCTGCCCATTTTGCTGGCCACGGTATGAACGGCCATCATGCACACGCCGCCGACATTGGTGGCGATGACCAACCAACTGCTCTGCCGGAAAAAGGCGGATTTGCTGTTCGAACTCATCAGATTAATTCACGGCAGCGTCCGCAGGAACTTAAGAAGGAGCGCGGCGGCGGCTTCAAGCGATTTCTGCGAGATCCATTCGTCGGCGGTATGGGCTTGGGCAATATCGCCGGGGCCGAACACGATGCTGGGAATGCCGCCTTGAGCCAGGACAGCGGCGTCGCAAAAATAATTCACTCCCGCCGGTTTTTTCTGTCGGGCGATGCGCAGGAATTGTTGCACCAGAGGCAATCTCGGGTCCGTTTCCAGGGGCGGGCAATGGGAAATTTTCTCGCTGGTCAAGGTGGCGAGCAAGCCGTGGCGGCGCAGCCAGGCATTCATTTCGGCGAGAACCGACCGTTCCGTCTCGCCGGGGAGTGTGCGCCGGTCGGCGCGGGCCACGCACAAGGCGGGGACGATGTTGGGCTGGGTGCCGCCCTGGATGAAGCCGATGTTGATCGTCGGGATGCCGAGCAACGGATGGCGCCGTAGCTGCAATTGCCGGGCATAAGCGGATTCCAAAAGATCAACGATCCGGGCCATTTCGTGGAGGGCGTTTTTGCCCAGGTGCGGGCAGGAGCCGTGGGCGGCTTTTCCGTGCGTCTCCAGGCGAAGCCAAAGGCTGCCTTTGTGGGCGGTGACAATTTGCAGGCGGGTCGGTTCGCCGACGATAGCGAGGTCCGCCCGGAAACCGCTGGCGGCCAGCGCGCGGGAACCGGCTTGGGCATTTTCTTCATCCATCAATCCGGCGAAAACAATTTCCGTCGCGGCGGGCCGTCGTCCTTGCCGTGCCAGTCGGCTTAAGGCGGTGAGCATGGCGGCGACTGCACCTTTGTCATCGCATGCGCCCCGGCCATAGATGCGGCCGCTGGCAGACCGCGGCACAAACTGTTTCTCGGAAACCACATCCACGGTATCGAGGTGCGGAGCCAGAAGGAGGCGTTGTTTGACTTTGCCCGAAGGAGAAAGGGTCGCCAGTAAATTGGACCGGCCCGGCAGAACTTTTTGAAAATGAATGTCCAAGCCCGCCCTGGCCGCCGTGACAGCAACGAAATCAGCCACCCGGCCTTCCCCGGCGCGGACATCGTCGGGGGAACGGAAGGCTGGGTTGATGCTCGGCAGGGCGATCAGCTCTCGCAACAGTTTCACGGTATCCGTCATTTGTCCGGCGACTTTAGAGGTTTGCAGGCAAAGTGGAAAGGATGAGATTCTTGACCGGCAACAGGTTCCAATCGAAAAAGGGCAAGAAACCAATTTGCGGCTTTTACGGTTTCCATGATTCTTTTTTTCTTTTTTTGCTTTTAATTACTTTTAATCACCCGGAATCAGCCTGAAACGTCAAGGCGGCCATTTTGAGTGGACAATTCAGGCCGGGCTGAAGGATGGCAGAGAAATGAGTTCGGCGGAACCCCGAAAGTTCGGGGCTGCTTTTCCGTTCAATCCTTCCCGCCCAACATGGCCTCAATGGGCAATTCATTAGACGAACTATACAGTTAAGATATTGCTTCGTCAATAAATATTTAAAAGAATTTTGTCATGGGAATGAAATCCAGAGGCTCTTTCCGGCTTATTTTTTGACAAACATTCCCCTGGCCCGCCTTCGTCCTCAAAGGGTTCGGGGACATAAATCCAGACCGGAAATCAATCCAGACCAAGCCCTTTTCACCAGCGGCCATGGGAGGCAACGCCCGATGCGCGCTGTGCGGCTTGATGCACAAGGCGACCTCACGGCGACAGGAGCGGGAGCGGCCAACGCCGGCGTGGCCTGGCAGCAAAAGAACAAGGGAAACTACATGCAAACGCCGATTGTTGTCGGAGACTTTCTTTACGGCTGCGTGGATAACGGAATCGTGACCTGTTTCGACGCCAAGTCCGGCGCGATCCGCTACAGCGAACGCCTCGGCAATGGGTCGGAAGGATTTACCGCTTCGCCTGTGTCCGACGGTAAGAACGTATATTTTACGAGCGAGGTTGGAAATGTCTATGTGATGCCGGCCAATGGAAGCTTCTCCGTCGCGGCGACGAATACCCTCAACGAAACCTGTCTTTCGACGGCGGCCATTTCGGACGGAACCCTATTCTACCGCACCCGCCACGAACTGCTTGCCATTCGAAGTAATTGACAATTGACAATTGACGATTGACAATTGAGTCTAATGAAAACTCTCAATTGTCAGGAAGGCGTGTCTTTTTTCCACTTGCACATCCACCTCACCACCGGCCTGCTGGCCGGCTTGCTTTCTTTCCTGGCGGGGCCGGTTCGCGGGCAGGATTTGGCGGGGGTGGCGGCGGTTTACCGGCCCAGGATTGAGTCGAATCTGACGCAGAATATCATGGGGTTCTGGTATCCGAAAACGATGGATGAGAAGAATGGCGGCTACATTCTGAATCATGACATCGAGGGGAAACTCAAGGCCGGCGCGCCGCTCAAGATGATTGTGACGCAGAGCCGGATGGTGTGGCTTTATTCGCATTACGCTCGGGAAGGATACAGCGGGAAGGAATATCTGGCGGCGGCGGATTCGGGGTTTCGGTTTCTGAAGGACAAGATGTGGGACCAGCAGAACGGCGGTTTTTACTGGGAGGTGGATATCACGGGCCAGGAGAAGCTCATGCGCGGCAAGCATCTGTACGGGCAGGCCTTCGCTTTGTACGGGTTGTCGGAGTATTATCTGGCTTCGGGGAAACAGGAGGCGTTGGACTTGGCGAATCAGCTTTTCAACGTTTTGGAGGCCAAGTCGCACGACAAAACTTACGGCGGCTATCTGGAATGGTTCAACGAGGATTGGACGCCTGGCCCGGGGGGGAACACTTACATGGGCGAGCCGGACCGCAAGTTGATGAACACGCACCTGCATTTGCTGGAGGCCCTGACGACTTATTACCGGGCCTGCAAATCGAGTCTGGCCCGGGAGCGGCTGCTGGAGTTGATTGAAATCCAGAGCAGCACGGTGCTGCGCAAAGGGCTGGGCGCCTGCACGGACAAGTATGCGCGCAATTGGGAGCCGATTCTCACCGACGGCCATGCCCGCGTCTCCTACGGGCATGATCTGGAGAACATCTGGCTGTTGAACGACGCTTGCGACGCGGCGGGAATTTCGAATTATCCTCTGCTTGACACTTACCGATCCTTGTTTGATTACTCGCTGATGTACGGCTATGACCATGAGCGGGGCGGGGTCTTCACCAGCGGCGGGTTTAATCAGCCGGCGTCCGATGTGAGCAAGAGTTGGTGGGCGCAGGCGGAAACGTGTGTGGCGTCTCTTTACATGTATCGCCTGACGCACGAGGCCAAGGCCCTGGAGATCTTTGAAAGGACTTACGAGTGGATTGATCAGCATCAGACGGATTGGAAGAATGGCGAGTGGTTTGAAACGGTGCAGCCTGACGGCAGTGTCGCGGGGGACAAGGCGCAGATTTGGAAGGGCGGCTATCACAATGGCCGGGCGATGATGGAATGCCTGGCGATTCTCAAGGCTGGCGGCCCCTCTCCCCGCTGACGCGCGGCGAGGGGATGAAAATTCCACGGCTGGTTCATGAAGCAGTGTGGAAAAAAGCGGACGACCGGCAGGTCGTCCCTGCCAGAAGCAATGCGGACCTGATGCCGCGCGTACGAGGGGCCCACACAAAGCATATGGGAGGAATGGGATGCATTGGAGCTATGCTAATTTCCTGAGATCGGGCTGGCCAACCCGACGGGGTGGTCTTAGCATTGGGCCGAATGGCCAAACTTATCTTTGACATAGAAACCTCGGCGTTGCCACTGGAACAATTCGACGCAGTGCAGCAGGAATATTTATTTCGCGAAGCGGCCAATCTGACGGATCCGGCGGCGCAAGCGGCGCGGCGCGAGGAGATTCACCGGCAATTCAGTCTCTGGCCGCTGACCGGACAGGTGGTGTGCATCGCCATGCTCAATGCGGACAGTTTGCGGGGAAAGGTCCTGTTTTTGGCGGAGGATAGCGACGACGCAAAAGGCGCGCAGGACGGCGCGGTGGAATTCTTGCCCTGCCCGGATGAAGCGGTTTTGCTGACCGAATTTTGGGAGGTGGCGGTGCATTATGATTCGGTCATCACCTTCAACGGACGGGGCTTCGATGTGCCATTCATTTATTTGCGGTCGGCGTTGCTGAAGGTCGAGGTATCGCGCAAGGATTGGCTGGGCTACCGTTACCAGGTGGAACCGCATTGCGATCTGCTGGAGCAATTGACCTTTTACAACATCAGCGGGCGGGACGGGGCGGCGCGGCGGTTTAACCTCGATTTTTACTGCAAGGCATTTGGCATCGAATCTCCCAAGAGCCACGGTGTCACGGGCATGGACGTGGGCCGGATGGTGGCGGAGGGAAAGGGGCGCGAGATCGGGGAGTATTGCATGAGGGACGTGCAGGCGACGCTGGCTTTGTACAATATTTGGCAGAAACGCCTGGCGGCTGTAAAGTAAAGGCAGAAAGAAGAAGGCTGAAGGCTGAAAGCGGCAGGCGGAAGAAAAAACTAACGCGAGTATGGCGAGTGACAACAATGAATCCGGACCGGTGGGCCGGCTGGCGAAGCAGGCTTCGCTGGCGTGGACGGCCCTTCTGGAGCGGCGCCATTATTTCCGCGGGCCGGTGGGGTCGGTGGCCAGGCCGCCGGTCGGCGTGCTGGTTTGCTTTGCGGTGGAGGAGGAGATGAAGTTTTTTGCGCCGCATCGGTCCGGCGGCGATCTGCCATTGGCCACGACCTTCCAGGTATGGCTGACGGGAATCGGCCGCAAAAACGCGGCGGAAAACGCGCGCAAAGCCATCGCCCGGATGCAGCCCGAACGGGTCATCACGGCGGGATTCGCCGGGGGATTAAACCCGGCGTTGAAGTGCGGGACGGTGGTTTATGACCAGGATTTCGACGCGGGATTTGGGCCGGAATTGGAGGGTTTGGGAGCGGTGCCGGCAAAATTCCACTGTCATCGGCGCGTGGCCATCACGGCGGAGGAAAAAGGGGCGCTGTGGAAGGAAACGGGGGCCGACGTGGTGGAAATGGAATCGTCGGTGATCCGCACGATTTGCCGGGAGTGTCATGTTCCGAGCGCGACGGTGCGGGTCATTTCGGACGACGCGACGCAGGACCTGCCGCTGGATTTCAACGCGCTGATGACGTCGGAGGACAGGATCAATTATTTGAAGCTGCTTGGGGCTGTGTTGAGCCGGCCGGGCCGGATTCCGAAGCTGATCGAGTTCCAGCGCCAGACGCTGGGCGCGGCGCGAAAACTGGGCGCGGTGTTGGAGGATTTACTGCGGGCGGAACGGTGTTGAAGCGACGGCGGCGGCTGGAGGCGCATTGGATTTTTTCGCGGCTTCGCTTTGGCTGATGAGGAATGCTCCCAGCGCGATGAACAGCACTCCGGTCCAGCGCCCGAGACTGACGTGTTCGTGAAGGAGGAACTGGGCCGCCAGGGTCGTGACAATAAAACCAAGGGAGGTCAGGGGCCAGACGAAGCTGACATCGCAGACGGCGAGCATATAAAGCAAGGCTCCGTAGAAGACGGCTTCCAGGGCGGTGCCGAGAAGCACCTTGCTGTTGCACGCGCCGTCCATAATGACCCGGGCGATTTTAGCGGACGGAAGATTTCCGTCACGCGCGTTGACCTCTTTCAGGCCGGCGCTGAGAATGGCGACGCCGATGGATTCAACGATGGCGGCGACGATGAGGATGAGAAGAATTTTGGCCATGATTCAAAGGTCCTGGTAACGGATCAACTGGATGCCCAGTTGCCGCACCAAGGCGCGGGTTGAGGGGTTAACAAGCGCATCAAATTCGTTCATAAATTGATCGAGAGAGGGATGGGAGTAAAGCTCGGAATCTCCCGAAGGCAGGAGGGGGAGAAGCTTTGCGATATAGCCGGCATTCACGCGGGCGTTCTGCAACAAGCCGAACACGGCGCGGGTATGGAGGATGTTGTCGCGCCGCAGCCGCGGGGCGGCTCGGGCGGAAAGAACTTGATAGATGGCGGCGTGGCTGAGGCGATAGAACCAATGGCCGGAGGCGATCCGGGCGTTGAGAAGGAGCGGATCCCGGGTGAGACGCATGGCGCGGATGCCCCAAGGGCCGGCGGCGTCACAGAGAATCTTGAAAACAGCCGGATGGAGATGCATGTGCAAATGGCCGTTGACATGGTCTAGGGGCAGCGCATAGGCGCGGAATTTTTCGAATTGGGCGGTGATTTCATCGCGCAATTGCGCCCGGCAGTGCGCGGAGAAGAAATAGCTTAACCCGGCGGCGATCGGGCGGGTGGAGAATTGGGATTGAGAATCGACAAGGTTGGGAATGGCTGACGGCGGCAAGGCGGACCGGCCGCACACCAGGGCGAGATGCAGACCGACGCCCAAGGCGGGGTTCTCGCGCGCCAGGGCGACCGCTTCGTCGGCAGCAGCTTCATTGACCATGAGGCTGGCGGTGGTGAGGACGCCTTCGCGATGAGCGCGGATGACGGCCTGGTTGATGGCATGGGAACGGCCGAAATCGTCCGCATTAACGATCAGGCGGCGTCTGGCTTCAGGGGATGCCATAGTTGGGCATGGCCACGCCCAGGAACAGGCGGCACCAAGTGCGGAGGATGAGCAGGGCTTTCCGGCCCCTGCCCAGGCGCGCGGGGCGCGGCCCGAAGACCTGAAAACGGCGGTGTTCCAAAATGCGTAATAACCGCCAATAAACCGAACCCATCAGCTCGGCGGCGGCCATGGCGCGGCGGTCGCCGGCGGGGAGGGTTTGGTGGGCGAGGGTGTAGAACTTGCGGGCCTGTTGGGCCGCGCCGCGGGCGAGTTGCTCGAAGCGTTCGGACCAGACGCCGCGCAGGATTTCCTCCTGGGAAACCCGGCAGCGCTCCAACTCGTTGAGCGGCAGGTAGATGCGGCCCCGCCCGGCATCGGCGCCGACGTCGCGCAGAATGTTTGTCAACTGCAAAGCTTTACCGAGATAAACGGCATAGTCGCGGCAGGCGGGGTCTTTGTAGCCGAAGATTTCGACGCTGAGCAGGCCGACGACCGAGGCGACACGGTAGCAGTATTGCTCGAGCTCGTCGTAGGTCTGGTAACGATTGATGTCCAAATCCATTTCCACGCCGCGAATCAGCTCGTCGAAATGGGCGAAGGGCAGATGATATTGGGCAATGACGGGCTGGAGTTCGCGGTTGACGGCAAACCCGGGGGCAAGGCCGTCACAGGCCCGCCGGACGTCGTCGCGCCAACCGGCGAGGCCGGCCCGGCGTTTATCGGGCGCGACAGATTCGTTGTCCGCGACGTCATCCACTTCACGGCAAAAGGCATAGAGGGCGGACATGGCGTCGCGTTTGGCTTTGGGCAGCAGGACGAAGGCCAGGGCCAGATTGGAGGCGCTTTTGCGGGTGATGTTGCGGCTCTGTGGAGTCATGCTGGCGGACCCTCCAGATTGTTTTTAGGCCGGGGGCGTGGTGTCTTCTTCGTCGGTGTCCGGAACGATATTGAGGCGCTGCATGCGGTAGCGCAAAGCGTGCCGGCTGATTTTAAGCTGCTCGGCCGTGCGGGAGATGTTGTAGTGGCACTGTTCCAGAGTGGACATGATGAGGTGGCGTTCGAAATCGGCCTGCAACTCGTCGAGAGACTTGTTGCCGGCCACGATGCCCGGCTCGATTTTGCGCAGGCGGCCTTCGAATTGGAAATCCGGCAGGCTGGCAGGCTGAATTTCGGTGGATGATTCCAAAATGACGGCGCGTTCGATGACGTTGCGCAATTCGCGGACGTTGCCCGGCCAGTTATGGCCCAGCAATTTGTTCTTCGCCGCCGCGGACAAGCCGCGAATGTGTTTGGCCATCGTGCCGTTGAACTGGTTTAGAAAACTCTCGGCCAGGATGAGGATGTCGTTGCCGCGCTCGCGCAGGGACGGCGGGCGAAATTGAACGACGTTGAGACGATGGTATAAATCCTCGCGGAAATTGTTTTGGCGGATGGCTTCATGGATATCGCGATTGGTGGCGGCGATGAGGCGGACGTCCACGTGCAGTTCCTCGTTGCCGCCCACGCGGGTGTAAGTGCCGTCCTCGAGAAAGCGAAGCAGTTTGGCCTGGAGAGGGCGGCTCATGTCGCCGATTTCATCGAGGAAGATGGTGCCGTTGTGGGCCTCCTCGACGCGGCCGAGTTTTTGCTTGATGGCGCCGGTGAAGGCGCCTTTTTCGTGGCCGAACAGTTCGCTTTCCAGGAGGTTCTCCGGGATGGCGGCGCAATTGATGCGGATGTAATTGTTCTGCCGCCGCTGGCTCAAAGTGTGCAGGGAGCCGGCAATGAGTTCCTTGCCCGTGCCGCTCTCACCGAGGATCAGGACGGTGGCATTGGTCGGGCCGAATTTTTCGATCAACTGGCGCAACTCCTGCATGCGGGGCGATTCGCCGATCATTTCGTCAAGGCGGTAAGGTTCGGCGACGTGGGCGCGCAAGGCGGCGTTTTCACTGAGGAGCCGGTGGCGCTCGGCGCAACGGGACACGGCGTGCAGAAGTTCCTCGGGGGCGAACGGTTTGGCCAAGTAATCGATGGCCCCGGCCTTGATGGCCTCGACCGCCAGTTTGGGGGTGGCGTAGGCGGTGATCATGAGGCAGGGGGTGTTGGGCCAGCGTTTGGAAGCGACGTCGAGCAACTGATACCCGCTCATGCCGCCCAGACGCCCGTCTGTTATGACCATGAAGAACGTCTTCTTCTCAAGGGTGGCGATGGCGTCCTCGGCCGATTCAACCAATTCCAGCTCGTAGCCCTCGCCCGAGAGGATACCCTTCAACGAAAGACGCATGTTCTTTTCGTCATCAACCACCAAGAGCGGAGGAAGGGGCCAGTTCATTTGGATAACCTCATCAATATTCTTGCCGGGAATTCTAAGGTGAAGCGCGTGCCTTTTCCAAGCTCAGAATGCACGGTGACGACCCCCCCGTAAATCTCGGTGTTGTGTTTCACGATGGCCAGGCCCAGGCCGGTTCCTTTTTCGCGGGTGCTGAAGTGGGCCTCAAAAATCTTGTCGATCTTGTCCGGGGCGATGCCGGGACCGTTGTCTGAGATGGAAATGACGGCCGAATCGTCTTTTCCGTAGCGGACCGAGATGACAATCTTGCCCACGCCATGCATGGCTTCGCGGGCGTTTTGCAGGAGGTTGACCAGCACGCTGGAAAGGTGCCTTTTCTGCATCAGCAGGGACGGCAGGGACGTTTCGTAATCCTTGACGATTTCAACCTTGTATTTTGCGGCGGGGGGGAAGACTTGCAGAATGGCATTGTCCACCTCATCTGCCACCTCCAGGCGCTCGACCGTCCCCTCGGCCAGTTGGGCGTAGCCCATCAGCTCGGTGATGATGCGATCGGCGTGCTCGACTTCCTCGCGGATGATTGCGACTTGTTCATCGATGTTCTGGCCTTGTTCCTCGGGGGCCATGGCGCGGTCGCGCACGGCGCGTTGCAGGCAGAAGGCGGCATTAGTGATGATGCCGAGGGGGTTTTTGATATTATGGGCGATGTCGGCGGCAAGGCGCCCGGCGGTCTGGAGACGCTCCTGGCGGACCGCAAATTCGGTGGCTTCAGCTTCGGCGCGCTTTTGTTTTTCGAACAGAACCTGGATGCCGTAACAGCACAAGGCCCACGCCACCAGAGCGGTCAAGCGCTCGGCCGAATTCTCGTATCTGGAAGCTGCCTCGTCGCCGTACTGCACTCTGTCAACAGGGACGATGATCCATTGATCGTACAATCCGCCGGCCAAAAAGGCCGCGCTGACTAACAAGTTCAGAAGAATTTGGGGGAGCGCGACTGGAATGGCCAGGGCATTATGCACGATCAACACGAAAAAAACCCAATAAAGATTACTGTCAAAACCTTTGTAGAGAAAAGTCAGGGTGCCCATCAAGAGCGCGTCCAGCACGCCGATGGAAAAGACGATCGTTTGGATTTTTTTCAGCGTCAGTTGCGGGATCCAGACAAGGATGACACCGGCGATGACGTTGAGAATGGCGTAGCCCACAAAGCACGCTTTGATAGTGGTGGCATGGCGGAGACTCCAGTCCTCAAATTCGGGGGGATTATCCAGATTGGTCCTTGCCTTGGCTGCGGCATTTGTTCGTGATGGTGAGACGTTCGAATTGGCCAAAGGGTTTTCCAGATCCGTTTTGGCCTTGGCCACGGCATGGGGGCGGGGCTTGGGGGTCTGCTGCATCTTGGTCGCCTCCTCGGTAATGAACCATCCGGAGAAAAAGAAGTAATAGGTCAGGATGCCAAGGATCAATAATCTGAGAGGAAGAACAATGTCCTTCTCAACTGCGTGGATGCGGGCGGCGCGCTGGCTTGGCTCGATGGTCGGGGCAGCCAGCAGGCGTGTCAGTTTTTGAATCGTGCCGCCTTGCGCCGCAGTCGTCTTATCTCCAGGATTCACCGTAATACACCAATAGCCCTCCTGGCTATGTCCTCCACCGGCCAAAGGCGTCCGATGCCTTCGTAACCGCAGGATAACAGGCCCTTCTCCGGACCGATGAATTGAGCGCCGCGCTGCTTGAGGATGGCGACGTTGGCCTGGGTGGCGGGATGCAGCCACATTTTGCCGTTCATGGCGGGAGCAATGAGCATCTTGGCGTCGGTATTGAGGGCCAGCGCGATGCAGCCCAAGGCGTCGCCAGCCAGACCGCAGGCGAGCTTGGCAAGAGTGTTGGCGGTGGCCGGGGCGATCAGGAGCATGTCGGCCTGGTCGGCCAATTGAATGTGGGACGGTTTCCAGCCCTCGGCCTCGTCGTAAAGATCCGTCACCACCGGGTGGCGCGACAGGGTCTTGAAAGGAAGCGCCGTCACAAAGCGGAGCGCGTCCGGGGTCATCACGACATGCACTTCGCAGCCGGCCTTGACCAGGGCACTGGCCAAATCGGCCGCTTTGTAAGCGGCAATCGAGCCGGTGACTCCCAAGATAACGTTTTTGGCTCTCATCGCGTTGGGGTAATAGTGCTGCGACAAGCCCGAGGTTTAAAGATTAATCTCTGACCCGGAGGCGTTGGTGCTCCTGGACGGGAAACCTGTGATTAAAAGGCGCTATTTGGGGTCTGCAGGGGCAATTCCAAGGTGAAGGTGGCGCCCCGGCCGACCCCATCGCTGTGGGCGGTCAGCGTTCCGCCCAACTCCGACGCCGCCAGTGCCCCGCTGTGCAGGCCGAATCCGTGGCCGTC
>JBEKDI010000119.1:0-15595 GCA_050014435.1 Verrucomicrobiota bacterium
GGAAATCGAGGGCGCCGCGGCGCATGGCTTCGACGGCGATATGGACAGTGCTATGAGCGGTGAAAACGATGATGGGCACATTGGGATAACTGCGGAGGATCTGCGGGAGCAAGTCCAGGCCGGATTCCTGGCCGAGTTTGACATCCAGGAGCACTGCGTCAAACTCGTTTTCCTTGAGGTTGGCCAGGGCCGCTTCGCCGGTGGAGGCGGGCTGGGCGAAATGGCCCTCGTGTTCGATGAGACCACAGGCGGCATCGCGGAATGTTTTGTCGTCGTCTATGACCAGAAAATCCATGAGCTATCAGGTAATGGCGTGGGCGATGGGGAAGCGGAGGATGAAGGTGGCGCCCTGCCCGGGAAGGCTCTGACAGGTCAAATCGCCATGCATGGCCTGCATCAGTTTTTTTGCGATGCTGAGGCCCAGGCCGGAGGAAGGCTCGCCGCCAGTGGGGCGGGCGGAGAGACGGGAGTAGCGGTGGAACATGCGGGTCTTGTCTTCTTCCGTGAAGCCGGGCCCTTCATCCCGGATGCGGCATTCGAGATAGGCAGGGCCGCGTTGCAAGGAAACAAGAATCTTCTTGTGAGGCGGCGAGAATTTGATGGCGTTGGAAATCAGGTTGTCAAACACCTGGTCCAACGCGGCGGGATCGGCTTGAATGAGGGCGCCATCCTGGAGTGGAGCATGGTGCAGGACAAGCTCCTTGGCGCGGGCAGCGTCCTCATATTGGCGCAGGGCGCGGCCGGCGGCCTCGGAAAAGTTAACCGATTCGAGATGGATTTTAAAGCCGCGGTCGGCGGCGGCGTTGGCGAGCAGCGCCTTGATGAAGACCCGCATCTGGTTGCTGGAAGTCCAGATGTTCTCCGCCATAAAGCGCAGTTTTGAATCACCGTTGGCGTGGTCCAGCAAAAGGCGGGCGCTCATGTTTATGCCGGCAAGGTTGTTCTGGAGGTAGTGTGAAATCATGCCCAGCAGTTCCTCCTTCTCCTGCGCCAATTGCTTGAGGTGGTCGCGCGCCGTTTTAAGCATGAGATGGGTGCGGATACGGGACAGTAATTCGGACTTGTCAAAGGGTTGGGCCAGGTAATCCGCGCCCCCGCTTTCCAGGGCGCGCACGAGCAGATTTTTGTCGTTGGCCGGCGAAAAGAAAATGATGGGGATGTCGGCCCACTCCTTATTTTCCTGGATACGTTTGCAGAGCTCGAATCCGTCCATGCCGCGCATGACAAGGTTGAGGAGGATGAGGTCGGGAGAGCGTGCGGCCAGGTAGTTGAGGGCCTCAGTTCCGCTGGTTGCCGGGAGGATCTCGAAACCGAGCCGACCGAGCATGGCGCGGAGCTGGTGGATATGGGTTTCGTCGTCATCCGCGACCAGAAGGCAATCTGCGGCGGTGCCGACCGTAACGGGCATGGCAACGCCCGCTTCGGCGGTGGGAACCGTCTGAGAGCTTTGTACCATAATTTAGATTTCCACGAAAAATCCTAAAAAAATCCAAAATTTCCAGAAAACAGAACAACACAGCAGAATAGCACGGACATCCCCAATCGTCCAACCGTTCCTAAACGAGAGGCGGCAGAGGTGTAAGTTGTTCTAGTCAAACAACTTGCGATGATATTTTCGAAGAAGCAGAACCCGACGCGTTTCAGATTCGTCTGCCTTGAATCAGGCGCACGATAATCATGATCACGGCCACTACCAACAGGACATGGACGAACCCTCCGAGGGTGTATGAGGAAATCATTCCCAACAGCCAGAGGATAATCAAGACGATGGCAAGTGTTTCAAGCATAGCACTTTCCTCTCTTTGCTTAAACCATGCCATCCTCGCTTTGCCTTGCTTTCCCGCAGAAGGGGGGAATGAAAAAGCGCAATTTGCATGGATCGAAATGAATGGTGATTCTTTTTGCAGTAATTTTGGCCTTTGCGGAATGCGGGGGCTGGTTAAGCAATCTGCAAAAAAGAAGCGCAATGGTTTCGTGTGCCAATGGGGTAAATAATTGATGTTGAGGGCCAAGCGGAATTCCTGTTACGTGGCATTATTCCTGCGGATAACCCGGTCGGCCGGCAGGAATCTGCACGGCAGAACGTTATAAACAACTGTCAAAACTTTAGCATCGCATGAACACACAAACTGTTTCATCTGGCAAGAGCAGGGCTTTCCGAAACGCCCTTGACGCCCGGCCAGAAACTGCCACGCGCACCACGACACAGTCGTTTGACGGGCGCAACGAAGTAAAAGAAGTCAATTTCGAACTGGACGCCAGTTTAGCCAAGGAGGTGTTGCTGGCTGGCGACTTTACCGGTTGGGAGAAAACCCCCATCCGACTACGCAAAGCGGAGCGGGGCGCCTGGCGCACCACGGTGAAGCTGCCCCCGGGTCAGTACCGCTACAAATTCCTGGTGGACGGCCAATGGCGGGATGATCCGCGCGCCGCAGCCAGGTGCCCGAATCCGTTTGGAAGCTGTGACAGCTTGGTTGCCATCTCATAAAGCGGAAAGTTTTGAACATGCCCAAGCTCTTGCGGATCCTGATCGTTGAGGATTCCGAGGATGACGCTTTCTTCACCGTGCAGGAGCTGGCTCGCGGCGGCTTTAACCCGGAATTCGAGCGGGTGCAGACGCTGGCCGCCCTGGCTTCCGCCTTGGATCGGCAGCTCTGGGACGTGATCATCTGCGACCATTCCATGCCGGGCTTTACCAGCTTTGAAGCCTTGCAATTAATCAAACAGCGGCAGTGCGACACTCCATTTATCATCGTCTCGGGGGTCATCGGGGAGGAAACAGCCGTCAAGGCGATGAAGGCGGGAGCGAGCGACTACGTGATGAAGAATGGCTTGGCTCGCCTGGTTCCTTCCCTTGAACGCGAATTGGTGGAAGCCTCCAACCGCCGGATCCTGCGCCAGGCTGAAAAGGCCCTGCGGCGGAGCCAACATGATCTGAACGACTTTTTCGAAAACGCCCCCATCAGCCTGCACTGGGCTGCGGCGGATGGGACCATTTTGCGGATCAACGCGGCGGAACTGAAGCTGCTGGGGTGCGCGCCGGAGGATTGCCTAGGGCATTCCGTGGCTGAATTTTTTTATGACGTTGAAGTTGCGGAGGATGCCCTCCAGCAATTGCGCGGGGGGGAATCGCTCGTCGATTACCCGGCCCGGCTGCGCTGCCGGGACGGCGCTGTCAAGGAAGGGCTGATCTGCGCCAACGCGCTGTGGGACGACGGCAAGTTTGTCCGCTCCCGCTGGTTCACTTTGGACGTAACCGACCGGATGCATTACGAACTGATCAGCGGCTATCTGGGATCGATCGTGGAGTCCACGGAGGACGCCATCATCGGCACGGACTTGAAAGGCAACATCGTGAGCTGGAACGAGGGGGCGACGCGCCTCTACGGATATGCCGCGGCGGAAGCCCGGGGACGTTCGATACTGATGCTGACGCCGCCGAACCGGGTGGAAGAATCGCCGGAACATTTTACGCGCATCCTGAGAGAACAACAGGTGGACCGGTATGAGACGATTCATCTTCCCAAAGAAGGGGCGGTAATTCCGGTATCGGTGACCCGGTCGCCCATCAGGGACAGCCAGGGAAAGATCATCGGGGTTTCAGCGATTGAGCGCGACATCACCCAAAGGAAGCAGGAAGAGCAGGAGCGGCTGCTTTTAATCCAGGAACTTTCGCGCGCCCTGGCGCGGGTCAAGACATTGCGGGGTTTGGTGCCGATCTGCGCCTCTTGCAAAAAGATTCGGGATGACCGCGGCGATTGGAACCAAATCGAGTCCTTCCTTCAGGCACATACGCAGGCGGAATTCACGCCGGCCCTTTGCCCGGAGTGCGAGGCCCAAGTCATCTGACGAAGCCCATTTTTCTATGTGATCACAGTTTGTGATGAGGCCAGCGCGGAGCGATGCCCGATTTTTCCGGGAATTGCCCAGCGGCTTCACTGGGGTTTTCCAGATCCGTCCAGTCTCCGAGGCAGTCACGCGGAGGTTCTCCAGAAGACGCGCGAAGTGCGTGATTCCATTAAGCACAGGATCGAACAGTGGTGCGCCGAAGTATGCGGCCATGCCCCATGCTGACTTTCAGATTAATTTTTGAATTTCTTTCCCTCGGAATCCGGAAGTCCCCCTACATGAGAAACGACAGCCGTCACCCCTCCTTTGTCATTCTTGTGGAAGGCCATTTGCACCGTATAGAATTTAGCACCGAAAAAAGCCGTGTCGGATTCGGGGTAAATGGCGATGGCGATGGGCATAAGAGGCGGGCCAAAAGCTTGTTGTTTCAAATGATCTCCTTCACGCCAGACCGTCAGTTTCATGCCGGTGGGAAACGCGGCGTTCGACGCAAACTCGTAGTGGCCAACACAGGCGTCAAGGTGCGCTGTGTCCAACTTGATGGCCATAGGCCGCTTCGGCAGTTCGAGAGCCTTTGGGATTTCATCAGAAACTTTCTGGTAAGAAAACATTTCACCTCGATAGAACATGGACAAGCCGGTTACTTTGCCCTGTGCATTCCGGGAAAAGTCCATGGGAACGCCGCTCAACCTTTCAAAAAAGCGGTTTTCCGATTCCGGCACCAATTCGACGGGCGCACGGGGGAATAAGACATCGATCGGGTTTGATTGACTTCCCCATGCTCGTGTGAGTTTAAATTCCTCCATTGGACACAAATTTAGTCCCGTGGCCTGGGCAATGAGCCGGTCCTCTTCGGGGTATATGCTGATGCCAGGCTGGAAACGCTGGCAAAAGATGCGGGCCGATATCAGCACGACGAGCAGCAACAAAAGCCCACAAACAAGGACTGCGCAGCCCAGGATAAGCCATCGTCCAGGGGATCTGGCAGCGCGCCAGAGAAGCACCGCCAGGCAAAGACCGGCCGGAATACAAATGGCCGCTTTGGGCACCAGCGGGAAATATTGGCGTACCACGAATACCCCAGCGCAAAATCGGGTGACCGTCGGTAACGCCCGGCATATGAGTTGTAAACTTGGCGGTTAATGTCGGTCGCGGTTGGCCGTCGGTCCGATTGCCACTCGCTTTCCAGTAAAAGACTGCCCAGTTCGATATTATCCATTGTGGACAAGATGACGACGCCGCGATGCCGCATCTTGTCGTAAGCGGCATACACATTGCCGCCGAAGCCACCTCCGCCGGTATGGAACATCCCCTCTATATCGGGAGCAAAACTGAGGTTGGTCATGCTTTCTTGCATGAGCGGTGTCAGTGGGCAGGGCCTCAGAGCCAAGGCGGACAGGAATTTTAACATGTCACTGGCCGTCGAGACCAGGCCGAAGCCCGGCGTGACAGCTCCCCAATCCAAGAGTGGCCTCGCATAGCCAAACTCGCTGTGTTCGCTGGCGAGGCGGGATTTCAGTTCGGGTGTCAACGTGAACCGGGTGTTGTCCATCCGCAAAGGGCGGAGAATGCATTCCACCATAAGCGATTCATAGTTTGTACCGCCTTTCAATGCCATAGCCTGCCCGAGCAATCCCTTATCCACACCGCCATGGAGATGTTTCGTTCCCGGGGCACAGGTCAATTGACAGCCGGATACGAAGGCGTCCATCTTGTCGACGGTAAAATCCGCCACCGGGTCGTCCGCGCGCGCAGGATCAAGCTTGTCATAGAACCACGGCAGCCCGGAAGTTTCCTTCACCAGATGGCGCAAGGTGATTTCCTGGCCCTGATAAGTCGGCACTTTGACGGTTTTGGGCAGATACTTTGCCACCGGATCATCCAGCTTCATTTCCCCGCGTTCAATCATTTCTTGAAGCAACAATGCCATAAAGGTACCGGTGGCGGAATGGAGCGCGAAAACGGTGTCGCCATTGGCTTCCTGGTCAGTGCCGTTATCCAATTTTCCCTGGCTGACAATGCTGCTCCCGTGATCATCCACAACACCGACCACGATACAACCGTTTATTTTTTCCGCTTTAATGCGTTGTTGCAGGTAAGCGTGGAGGGCATTGGTGAATTCCTCAGCTCCAACCCGAAAGGGCAACACCAACAACACAATCGTGATGCAAATGAGTGGGACGGCTGTGATCATCGTTTGCATCCTAACAAATCTGCGAGAGGCGACAAGTCCGACTGCCGCCGGCTCAACCTGCCTGATCGATTGCTTTCTCCCTGGATTTGGCTTTGGCTCACGCCGCTGGGGGAACTCCATCAAAGAGGATAAACCGACCCCGTGGCGATTGGCAAAGTGTCGATGGGCCAATTGACTTAGGTGGAAACGCGCCAGCAATCGTTGCCGCCGTTTATCGGTCCGGCGCCGCCCCCCCCTTTTTAGGCCGAACTGGTGGCGTAGCTTGCGGGCGATTCCCGATTTTCCAGCAATTTTTCCAACGCCGCGATCATGGATTGCTGCTCCTCTTCCAATGGCACTTTCTTGAAATAGGCGTCCGCTCCCAGCTCCCGGCTGCGGGCAATGTCCCCGGGAAGAAAGGAGCCGGAGAGAACCACGACACGCAAATTCTCAGGCCGATGAGATTGGAGCCACTCCAGGACCTCATGACCTGTCTTCTTCGGCATTTTCAAATCGAGCAAAACCAGGTCGGGATATGGAAATTTTTCCCGGTTGCTGAAATCGCCGTGCCCGGCCAGATAGGAAATGGCGGCGTCGCCATCGCACACCTCGGCCACCACCACAAACCCCGGGTTTCTGCGCAACGCTCTTCGAATGAAGAGCCGGTCGTCGTCGGAATCATCCACCAGGAGAACTGAATGCGTTTTTGTTGTCATTGGCGCCTCGAAGGTGAAAGGGATTGCGATTCATCCGGAAGCGACGCGCCCATGGCCGATTGTAAAATAAAACGTGGCGCCCTTCTGTTCGGCGGCCTGGGCCCAAATGCGCCCGCCATGCTTGCGAATGATCCGCTCCACCATGGCCAGACCGATGCCTGTGCCCTCAAATTCCGCGACGGGATGGAGGCGCTGAAAGAGCCCGAAGAGTTTATCCGCATACATCATATCGAAGCCGACGCCATTATCGCGGACAAAGACCGCTGTTTCAGCACCCACCTTCGTCTGGCCGACCTCAATGACGGCCAGGTCACGCGGCCGGGTATATTTGACGGCATTGCAGAGCAAATTGATGAAGACCTGCCTGATTAAATAAGGATCGCAAGGCGCTGCGGGCAGATCCTGGATCTTCCATTGAATGCAGCGGTCAGGCATATCCGACTTAAGCGAAGCGACCACATCCTCGACGATCTCCTTGAGCCCGACCTGCTGCCGTTTCAGCTCTTGTTTCCCAATGATGGACAAGTTGAGCAAACCGGAGATCAACTGCGTCAGGTACTTCGTGCGCGCGGCGATGCGCTGCAAGTACTGGCCGGGTTCCGGCGGCATTTTGGCGGCCCATTCCTCCTCCAGCAGTTGAACGTAACTCTGGATGTTGCGCAAGGGGGCTTGCAAGTCGTGCGCGACCGAATAGGTGAAGGCCTCCAGTTCGCGGTTGGCGGCGGCCAATTCAGCCGTGCGATCCAATACCCGCTGCTCCAATCCGGCGTTGATATGGCGGATAGCTTCCTCGACACGCTCGCGTTCGGCAATTTCCCTGCGCAGGGATTCATTGGCGACGGCCAGTTGGACGGTGCGGTTTTTGACGCGGTTTTCCAATTCGTCGTGGGCCCGGCGCAGCACTTCGGCCTGGCGTATTAATTGCTGGTTTTTCTTGAATAATTCGACAAAAACCGAAACTTTGGTGCGCAGCACCTCAGGCCACACGGGCGTGAGAATGTAGTCCACCGCGCCCAAGGAATACCCTCGCGAGACGTGCGTTTCAGTGTCGCTAACGGCAGTGGTGAAAATAATCGGGGTATGTTCCAGACTTTTGCGCTGCCGGATCAGGAAAGCAGTTTCAAACCCATCCAGCCCCGGCATATTGACATCCAAAAGGATGACGGCAAATTCCTGTTCCAACAACAGGCGCAGGGCCTCGTTGCCGGAATGGGCCGTGACGATATTCTGGCCCAGTCCGGCCAGAATGGCCTCCATGGCCATGCATTTGTCGTGGCGGTCATCGACCAGCAGAATGCCGGCTTTGTCTTCCGGCGAACGAGCGCCCGCCGCAGGCTCGACGGCGGGGGGCTCCCCGATGACGGTTTCAACGCCGTCCATGGCGGAAGGCTGGGTGGTAATCATGACCTATCAGCGGTAAAGCCACAGGCGCAGCATGGACAGAAGTTCGGCGCTGTCCACCGGCTTGGCAATGTAATCCGAAGCCCCCGCATCGATGCACTTCTCGCGGTCGCCTTTCATGGCCTTGGCCGTGAGCGCGATGACGGGGAGAGTCCGGAATCTGGCAAATTTCCGGATGGCCCGCATGGTGTCATAGCCGTCCATGTCAGGCATCATGATGTCCGTCAGCACCACATGAATGTCCGGGATGCTTTGCAGTTTCTCCAACGCCAGTTTGCCGGTTTCGGCGGAGAGGATTTGCATTCCATATCGCTCCAGCAGGCTTGTCATGGCGAAGATATTGCGGATGTCATCATCGACGATCAAAATCTTCTTGTCTCTGAGGATGGCCTCGGTTTCGTGCAGCTTTTGAATACCGCTTTTCCTGGCTTCCGGCATCTGGTTGATCTCGCTGTGGAGGAACAAGGCAATCTCATCCAGGAGGCGTCCCGAGGAGCGGACCTCCTTGAGGTTCATCGTCTGGCTGAGTCGTTTTATATGGGCTTCATCCTTTTTGGATAAATCCCTGGTGACATAGGCGATCACGGGAATGTCCTCCAGATGCGGGTCCTTTTTGATCTCCTCGAAGAAATCAAAGTCAGTCGAGTCGCCCGCATCCAGTTCGATCACCGCAGCGTCGAAGTGGTGGTCCTTCAGTTTGACCAGGGCTTCCTGGCCAGGCCCGGCGGAATCAATGAGGATGCCCTCGTCGCGCACCAACTCAATCAAGGCATTGCGGCGTGTTTCATCCCTGGTCAACACCAGCAAATGTCGCGTATGCGGCTTAATGGTCGCGTCAATCCGGCCGAAGACTTCCTGAAGCAATTCCTTTGATTTGAGCGGTTTGATCAACGCGCCGATGGCGCCCATGCGCAAGCCGCGCAGCCGCTCTTCCTCGGTGGTAATGATATGAACCGGAATATGGCGGGTCTCGCTGTCGTCCTTCAACCGGGCCAGCACCCGCCAGCCGTCGATGTCCGACAGGTTGATGTCCAGGGTGATGGCATCGAATTTGCGCTCGCGCGCCAGGGAGAGGGCGTCAGCCCCGCGCGGGGCGATAATGCCCTTAAAGCCGTTTTCGTGGGCCACTTCGAGGAGGAACTGCGCAAACCCGGTGTCGTTTTCCACGATCAACAAGGTCTTGTCGCCCGGCTGAATGACAGCGCTGTCGTCCTCGAATTGCTCCACCGGTTCAGCCACCGATTCGCGCGCTGCGCCGGGGAACCCGAGGTCGTCGGACGCGACAATCGCGTCCGGGACCGGCGCGACCAGTGTGGCCGGACGTTTGGCAGGTTTGACGGGAGCATAGTTTTGCGGGAGATACAGGATGAAAATGCTGCCTTCGTCCGGAACACTGGTGAGGCGAATTTCCCCGCCCAGCAGGCGGGCGATTTCGCGGCTGATGGCCAGACCCAGACCCGTGCCGCCGTATTTGCGGCTGGTGCTTCCATCCGCCTGTTGGAAGGCCTCGAAAATGATTTGTTGCTTGTCGGCAGGTATGCCGATGCCCGTGTCCGTGACGGCAAAGGCCAGAACTGATTTGGCGCGGTTGAGGGTTTCGATTTCGGTGTTCCAGCCTTCGGTGACGGAGGACACGGAAAGGGCGACTTTGCCCTTCTCGGTGAACTTAAAGGCATTGGAAAGAAGGTTCTTGAGTATCTGTTGCAGACGCTTGGCATCCGTTTGGATGGTGCGGGGCAGGTTGGGAGCGCGGTCAACCTCGAAGGCGAGCTTTTTGGCGTCCGCCACGTGGCGGAAGGTGCGCTCCACATAATCCTGCAACTCCCGCAAGGCCACGTCGCCCACATCAACAATAACCGTGCCTGATTCGATTTTGGAGAGATCCAGGATGTCATTGATCAATGAGAGCAAATCGTTGCCGGAGGCATGGATGGTCTTGGCAAATTCGACTTGTTTGCCGGTGAGGTTCTCGTCCTTGTTCTTGGAAAGTTCGTCCGAGAGGATCAACAGGCTGTTCAAGGGCGTGCGCAACTCGTGGGACATGTTGGCCAGGAATTCGGATTTATACTTCGACGTGAGGGCCAATTGCGTGGCTTTTTCCTCGAGGGCCTGGCGCGCCTGTTCCACTTCGCTGTTTTTGCGCTCCACTTCCACGTTTTGGTCCGCCAGCAACTTGGCCTTTTCCCCGAGCTGCTGGTTGGTCTGCTGCAGTTCCTGTTGCTGGCTTTGCAGTTCCTTGGCCAGGGACTGCGATTGCTTGAGCAAATCTTCGGTGCGGGTGTTGGCCTCGATGGTGTTGAGCACGATGCCGATACTCTCCGTCAATTGATCGAGAAAGGCCTGGTGCGCCGGACTGAAGCGATCGAAGGAGGCCAGTTCGATGACGGCCTTGACCTGGCCTTCAAACACGACTGGAAGAACCAGGACATTCAGCGGAGACGCTTCGCCCAAGCCGGATCCGATGGTAATGTAATCCGGCGGGACTTTGCTCAGGAGGATTTTCTCCTTTTCCAAGGCGCACTGGCCGACCAGGCCTTCGCCCAGCTTGAAGCGGTTGTCGCCGTGTTTGCGCTCGCGGTGGGCGTAGCTGGCCAGAAGCTTCAAATAAGGATCATTATCCTTGCCGGAATCCATGGTGTAGAACACGCCTTGTTGGGCTGAAACCACGGGCGCCAGTTCTGAAAGAATGAGCCTGCCCACCGTGAGCAGGTCTTTCTGCCCTTGCAACATGCGGGAAAACTTGGCCAGGTTCGTTTTAAGCCAGTCCTGCTCGCTGTTTTTTAAGGTCGTGTCCTTCAGATTGCGGATCATTTCGTTAATATTGTCCTTCAAGGCGGCGACTTCACCCAGCGCTTCCACGGTGATGGACCGCGTCAAGTCGCCCTTGGTCACCGCCGTGGCCACTTCCGCAATGGCGCGCACCTGGGTGGTGAGATTGGCGGCGAGTTGGTTGACATTGTCAGTCAAATCCTTCCAGGTTCCCGCAGCGCCCGGCACGCTGGCTTGTCCGCCCAGTTTGCCCTCGACACCCACTTCGCGCGCCACCGAGGTGACCTGGTCGGCAAACGTGGCCAACGTGTCGGTCATGTTGTTGATCGTATCGGCTAGTTCGGCAATTTCACCTTTGGCTTCGACGGTCAACTTGCGTTTCAGGTTCCCGTTGGCCACCGCCGTCACCACGACGGCAATGCCGCGCACCTGGTTCGTCAGGTTGCCCGCCATCAGGTTCACGTTGTCTGTTAAGTCCTTCCACGTGCCGGCGACGCCTTTCACGTCGGCTTGTCCGCCCAGTTTTCCTTCTGTGCCCACTTCGCGGGCCACGCGCGTGACTTCGGAGGCGAAGGAGCGAAGTTGGTCCACCATGGTATTGATCGTGTCCTTCAGTTCCAGGATTTCGCCGCGGACATCGACGGTGATTTTCTTGGAAAGGTCGCCATTGGCCACGGCGGTCGTTACCGCCGCGATGTTGCGCACTTGTGAGGTGAGATTGCCGGCCATGAAATTGACGTTATCCGTCAGGTCCTTCCAAGTGCCACCAACGCCCATGACCTCGGCCTGTCCGCCCAGCTTTCCCTCCGTGCCGACTTCGCGGGCCACGCGCGTCACTTCCGAAGCGAAGGAACTGAGTTGATCAACCATTGTGTTGATGGTGTTTTTCAGCTCGAGAATTTCCCCTTTGACATCGACCGTGATTTTCTTGGAGAGGTCGCCATTGGCCACGGCGGTCGTCACGGCGGCGATGTTGCGCACTTGTGAGGTGAGATTGCCGGCCATGAAATTGACGTTGTCCGTCAGGTCCTTCCAAGTTCCAGCAACGCCCTTCACATCGGCCTGGCCGCCAAGCTTTCCTTCCGTGCCGACTTCACGGGCCACGCGGGTGACTTCCGCCGCGAAGGAGCTGAGTTGGTCCACCATGGTGTTGATCGTATCCTTGAGTTCCAGAATTTCGCCGCGCACATCGACGGTGATCTTCTTGGAAAGGTCACCGTTGGCCACGGCAGTCGTCACCGCCGCGATGTTGCGCACCTGGCCGGTCAGGTTGCCGGCCATGGAATTCACCGAGTCGGTCAAATCCTTCCAGGTGCCGGCCACGCCGCGCACGTCGGCTTGTCCGCCGAGTTTTCCTTCCGTGCCCACTTCGCGAGCCACGCGCGTGACCTCGGAGGCGAAGGAGTTCAATTGGTCCACCATCGTGTTAATGGTGTTCTTCAATTCAAGGATTTCGCCTTTGACATCGACGGTAATCTTCTTGGAGAGGTCACCGTTGGCCACGGCGGTCGTCACCGCCGCGATGTTGCGCACCTGGTCGGTCAGATTGCCGGCCATGGAGTTCACCGAATCGGTCAGATCTTTCCACGTTCCGGCCACGCCGCGCACGTCAGCTTGACCGCCCAGTTTGCCCTCCGTGCCGACTTCGCGGGCCACGCGCGTCACTTCCGCCGCGAAGGAGCTGAGTTGATCGACCATCGTGTTGATGGTGTTTTTTAACTCCAGAATTTCCCCTTTGACATCGACCGTGATTTTCTTTGACAAGTCGCCTTTGGCCACGGCCGTTGTAACGGCGGCGATGTTTCGCACCTGCGAAGTCAGGTTGCCGGCCATGAAATTGACGTTATCGGTCAGGTCTTTCCAAGTGCCGCCGACACCCTTCACATCGGCCTGCCCGCCCAGTTTTCCTTCCGTGCCGACTTCGCGGGCCACACGCGTCACTTCGGAGGCGAAGGAGTTCAATTGGTCCACCATCGTGTTGATGGTGTCCTTGAGTTCCAGGATTTCGCCGCGGACATCGACGGTGATCTTCTTGGAGAGGTCGCCGTTGGCCACGGCGGTCGTCACCGCCGCGATGTTGCGGACTTGCGAAGTGAGATTGCCGGCCATGGAATTGACGGAATCGGTCAAGTCTTTCCACGTCCCGGCCACGCCTTTGACTTCCGCCTGCCCGCCGAGTTCGCCTTCGGTGCCCACCTCGCGGGCCACGCGCGTCACTTCCGCAGCAAAGGAGCTGAGTTGGTCCACCATGGTGTTGATAGTGATTTTCAATTCGAGGATTTCACCTTTGACATCGACTGTGATTTTTTTCGAAAGGTCGCCATTGGCCACGGCGGTGGTCACCTCGGCAATATTACGGACCTGGGCAGTCAGATTGCCGGCCATGGAATTGACGGAATCGGTCAGGTCCTTCCAAGTGCCGGCTACGCCTTTGACTTCAGCTTGTCCGCCTAGTTTCCCCTCGGTGCCGACTTCGCGGGCCACGCGCGTCACTTCGGAGGCGAAGGAACTCAATTGGTCCACCAGCGTGTTGAGGGTGTTTTTCATTTCCAGGATTTCACCTTTGACATCGACCGTGATTTTTTTCGACAAATCCCCGTTGGCGATGGCGCTGGTCACGGTGGCGATGTTGCGGACTTGGGCCGTGAGGTTGCCGGCCATTAGGTTGACATTGTCCGTCAAGTCCTTCCAGGTGCCGGCGACGCCTTTCACGTCGGCCTGCCCGCCGAGTTTCCCTTCCGTGCCCACTTCGCGGGCCACGCGCGTGACTTCGGAGGCGAAGGAGCGGAGCTGGTCCACCATCGTATTGATCGTGTCCTTCAATTCCAGGATTTCGCCGCGCACATCGACGGTGATCTTTTTGGAAAGGTCGCCATTGGCCACGGCGGTCGTCACCGCCGCGATGTTGCGCACCTGGCCGGTCAGGTTTCCGGCCATGGAATTGACGGAATCAGTCAAGTCCTTCCAGGTGCCGGCGACGCCTTTCACGTCGGCCTGTCCGCCCAGTTTTCCTTCCGTGCCCACTTCACGGGCCACGCGGGTCACTTCGGAGGCGAAGGAACTGAGTTGATCGACCATCGTGTTGATGGTGTTTTTCAGTTCGAGAATTTCGCCTTTGACATCGACCGTGATTTTTTTGGAAAGATCGCCGTTGGCCACGGCGGTCGTGACCGCCGCGATGTTGCGCACCTGGCCGGTCAGGTTGCGCGCCATGGAGTTGACGTTATCCGTCAAATCCTTCCAGGTGCCGGCCACGCCTTTGACCTCGGCCTGTCCGCCCAGTTTTCCCTCCGTGCCCACTTCGCGGGCCACGCGCGTGACTTCGGAGGCAAAGGAGCGTAGCTGGTCCACCATGGTGTTGATGGTGTCTTTGAGTTCGAGAATTTCGCCTTTGACATCGACCGTGATCTTCTTGGAAAGGTCGCCGTTGGCCACGGCAGTCGTCACGGCCGCGATGTTGCGCACCTGGCCGGTCAGGTTGCCTGCCATGGAGTTGACGGAATCGGTCAAGTCCTTCCAGGTGCCGGCCACGCCTTTGACCTTGGCTTGTCCGCCCAGTTTTCCCTCCGTGCCCACTTCGCGGGCTACGCGCGTGACTTCGGAGGCAAATGAGCTGAGCTGGTTGACCATCGTGTTGACGGTTTTGGCGGTGCGAAGAAATTCACCTTCGAGCGGGCGCCCTTCGATTTCAAGGGCCATGGTCTGGGAGAGGTCGCCCTTGGCCACCGCGCCAATGACACGGGCGGTTTCACTGGTGGGATGCACCAAGTCGCCGATCAGCGTGTTGACCGAGGCAACCGCATCCGCCCAGGAACCGGTCACTTCGCCGACGGAGGCGCGCTGGTTGATTTTTCCCTCCTTGCCGACGACGCGGCTCAAGCGCTCCAACTCCTGCGCCATTCTTTCGTTGCGCTCGATGACATCGTTAAACGCGTCCGCTATTTTTCCCGCCGTTCCGTTCCAATCAAGGGGCAGGCGCACCGTAAAGTCACCCTTTTTCAATGCGATCAGCGCCTTGAGCAATTGCCGGCTGCTGGCGTCGCCGTCGATGACTTCCGTCGGAGCAAAGCGCGGCAGAAGGGCCTCTTCCTGGATGTCCTGGGCCTCCCGGGTTGCCTGCCGGTTATTGTGGGTATGGTTGTAATTCTTCATGGAGTGAGTAAGGTTGATTCTATTCTTGCCGGCGCGAAGTCAGTCTTGTTTCCCTGCAAGAGCGGGATGCGGGTAGCCTGACTATGCGCGTAAGATTGAAGTTATGCATCGTATCAAATACTCTTATAGTGTCATTTTCCACGCGAAAGTCAATGGTTCTCCATGCTATTCCCTACTTTTTATTTTAATTTTTTTAGGGAGTGACTCACGGATGGCATGAAAGAAGACAAACGCTCTATTCCCGCGCGACATTCGTCGCAAAATGCGCGATAATTACGCGTTATTTCGCAAATTGCCAAAACATCTGCCAACCGTCTTCCATTCCCTAAACAAGATGGAGTTCCCGGGCGGGTTCCAATTCCATCCGCTTGCGCTTGCGATAAATGGTGGCTTGGTCGATGCCGAGGACCCGGGCCGCTTCCGCGACACATCCCGTGCGTTCCAGGACTTTGCGGATGTGATGCTCTTCCAGTTTCTCCAGTGAAACCAGGTCGCCGGGCTGGGGCGCGGCTTCCATGTGCCCAAGGCTGGCACC
>JBEKDI010000120.1:0-15838 GCA_050014435.1 Verrucomicrobiota bacterium
GGCCTTTTTGAAGGCGACTTGCGACACACCCAAAAACCTCCGCTGACCCGGCCTTGAACACGAAATTTGTTCAGGATTTCGCCCGTTGTTCCCGCCCTAAGCTGTGCTTAGGGGAGATGTCTGACCGGAAATTTGAGTTTTTTTCTGATGTTGGAAAGAGAATGGTTGTTGACAGGGTTATTCACAATGGTTTTGAGTCGGAAATTCCACAAAATTTGGTTCTCAAGATGGGGTAGTAGTTCTCAAGACAGGATACATGATTCTTCGGATACACACCTCAAAATCAGTCAAAGAAACAATTCATTACCACACTGGAAACAAATCCGAAGCGGAATACTATTCCAGTGATGGGCAGGAATTCGCCGGATGCTGGGGCGGCAAGGGCGCCGAAATGCTCGGCCTGAGCGGGCGGGTAACGGATGAAGCCTTCGCCCGGCTGGCCAGCAACCGGCACCCGGTCACCGGCGAAAAACTCACCCCCCGGATGCGGGCTGACCGGCGGCCGGGTTTCGACTGCAATTTCAATGTCCCGAAGTCCGTTTCGCTCCTTTATGCGTGGACAAAGGACGAACGCATCATCCGGGCTTTGCGGCAAGCCCAACTGGACACCCTGCTGGAAATGCAGGAAATGGCGGCAACCCGCGTCCGCGCCAAGGGGCGGAAGGACGGGGATCGCAAGACCGGCGTTCTCGCGTGGGCGGAAATCATCCACCTGACGGCAAGGCCGGAAGGCGGCATACCTGATCCCCATCTCCACAGTCATTGCTATGTGTTCAACGCCACCTGGGATGATGTTGAAAAGAAATGGAAGGCACTTCAAATGGGCCTCATCAATGATGAGGCGGATTATTACGACCGGGCCGCCGCTATGCGGCTGGCGGCGAATCTAAAAGCGCTGGGGTTGGAAATCGTGCCGACAAAGGATGCCTTCGAGATCGCCGGAATTTCACGCGATCTGATTGAGAAATTCAGCCGCCGGACCAAAACCATTGAGGAATACGCTGAGAAGCGTGGCATCACCGATCCCGTGGAAAAGGCGAAAATCGCCGCCCTGACACGGGAAAGAAAGTCCAAAAGCCTGCTCATATCGGAGCTTGAGCCTTTCTGGTGGGACAACCTGCTGCCAGAGGAAATAAAGGCTTTGGATGCCAATAAAATGCTTTTGCAGCGGTCTCTGGCGGTTGAACTGGGCCAGCAAATGACCGGCAGGGCAATTGAAGGCGACACAAGCTCAAAGGCATTTGGAACAAGGGAAACCCTGCCAGCGGGCAAAACAAAGGAAATTGGCGCAAGTTCGGATTTCCTTGGGACAAAAAAGGAGATGAAAAGCGGCACGGCAGGCCGCCGTCAATCTATGAATCAAAAAACAAAGCCAATTCAATCAGTCAATAAACCCGTCAAAGTCACGGAAGATGAGCGGCGGGCGGTGGCGCTGGCGATTGAACATACTTTTGAACGCGCCAGCGTGGTCACGGAAAAGCAACTGTTCGCGGAAGCGTCCCGAAATTGGTGCATCCACAGGACAAGTATTGAGGGCATCAAAGCGGCCATCGCTGAAGCCCCGCTTATCCGGCGCGAATGGAACGGCAGTCTGTTCGTGACGACTGAACAGGTTCTGGCGGAAGAAAAGCGGATTGCCGGTCGCTGCATTGCCGGGAAAGGGAAATGCGAACCGATGAATGAATTCTGGCGGATTGAGGACAAAAAGCTCAGCGACGAGCAACAAACCGCAGTGATGCACGTTCTCAATTCAACGGATTGGATTACCGGGATTGCGGGCCGGGCCGGGGTTGGGAAGACAACCCTGCTGCACGAAGTGCGGCGCGGCATCCAGTCGGGAATGAACAAGCTTATCGCCCTCGCGCCAACGTCGGAAGCCGCCCGCGACGTGTTGCGAAAAGAGGGATTCGATAACGCGGAGACGGTCGCCAAACTGCTCAGGAGCGAGCGGCTTCAACGCGAAGCACGGGGGGCGGTTTGGCTGGTGGATGAGGCCGGGTTGCTCTCGACGCGTGACGCTGACAGGCTGCTTGACCTGGCGAATAAGCTCGGGGCGCGGCTGGTGCTGGTTGGTGACACTGGGCAGCATCATCCCGTTGAACGCGGCCAGGCGTTCGATCACCTGCGAAAAGAGGGCAAAATGGAAGTGGCGGAAGTCACGAAGATCCAACGGCAAAAGGGAATCCACAAGCGGTTTGTGGAGCAGGTGTATGCGGGGGACATACCGGCGGCGATTAAGACGCTCAAAGAATTGGATTGGGTTTTTGAAATGACGCTGGATGAGCGGAAAATCGCGCTCGCCAGGGATTACATTTCCGCCATTGAACACGGGAATACGGCGCTGGTCGTCGCGCCAACTCACGCCGAATGCGCCGATGTCACGGAAGGCATCCGCGATGCGCTCAAGGAAAAGAATGTGCTCAAGAACGGCAAGGAGTGGGATGTCCTGCGGAATTTGTCATGGACTGACGCGCAAAAGAGCGATTCGGACCAATACAAACGGGGGCAGGTTGTGCAAATTAACGGCCATGTGAATGGCTTTGCCCTGGGCGAGCAGGTGGAGGTCATAGGGGTGCGTGAGGGCATTGTCAGGGTGCGTTGCAAAGACGGCTATAACTCAAACATCAGGGCATTGCCCCTTTCTGAGCCGGAAACTTTCAGCGTTTATGAACGCGCCAAAATGGAGATTTGCGAGGGGGACCGGTTGCGTATCACCGGCAACGGGCGTACTGCCGACAAGCATCCGCTCAACAATAAAAGCGTTTACACAGTGGATTATTTCGACCATGACGGCAGGATTGTTTTGGAAAACGGCTGGAAAATCGACCGGGACTTCAAACATCTGGATTACGGTTACACGCTCACTTCTCACGCCGCACAGGGCAAAACGGTGGATTGGGTGTTCGTGGCGCAGTCGGCGCAATTGTCCTCCTGCGCCAGCGACTTGAAACAGTTTTATGTTTCCACGTCGCGGGGGCGCAAGGGCGTGAAACTCTACGTGGATGATCTTGAGTTGCTGGAGGAAAACGTGTCGCGGCGGCGCGAACGGCCGATGGCGACGGAAATGTTGCGCGGCGACATGGAGAGTGAGGAGGCGGCGGAATTTCAAGCAGAGAGTGGCGAGAGCAACGAAATGAAGATTTCGGAGAGCCTCGGCAAAACGGATGCGGCGAAATTAGAAATTGAGCCGGAGTTGCGCGAGGGAATGGACAAGGCGCTGGACATGGCATATCCGATTTCAGAACAGGAGGCTGCCGAAACTTTGCGGCAGATGGAGGAGGCGGAAGCAGAACACGAGCTAGAAATGGAATTGGATTAGAACCAATCGTGATCCGTCCAGACTGTCTCAAAGGCCGGTGAAACCAAAAAGAAGCTCGGCGGCACGCGGACTGCGGGCCAGCGGGGATCAAAAGGGACAAGGCCAGCGGCGCGGTAGCAATGGGTTGCCAGCTCGCTGCAAAAAAATTTGTGCCTTTCCCCTTTCCTGCTGGCGAGAGCGAAGCAAAGCAAACCAAGCCAGTCATACGGATGGCCCCGCGCATTCGCTTCAAACCAAGCGTCAGCCGCCGCCAAATCAAGGGGCTGTTTGGGCCGCATGACGGCGGCAACGCCGTCGAGCCGCAGCGGATAGGCGTTTACGCCGCTTTCGAGGCGGCTTCCATAGCTTATTTGATTGCCCCGGTAGATTTCGACGTGGGCAACCTTCGTCCAGGTTTTGAGGGCGATAAGCCAACTCCCAAAATCATGGCTAAAATACAGGATGGCGTCGCCGGGTTGAAGGATCGCGGGTGTGAAAGGTTCGGACATGGAGAGTTTTTGTTCTCTATCCGAATTGGCGATGAGTCAAGATGAAAGCCCCTACCTTTCCAAACCTGATAGCCGTTTTGAATCCAGGTGGTCAGGGCGCGTCAACGCAATCCCAGGTGTAAACTGGCCTTGTGTCGTTCGCTCCGCGAAAAGCAGCGCGAACACCCTTTGGCAATGCGAGCCAAACCGCGTAAGCCAATTTCTGGTCGTCGAATCGCTCGACTCGTCCATCGGGAAAGTGAAGATGGGCTTTGCGCTTGTCGGTTGCTGGTGTTGGTTTCATGCAGAGCCTTCGACTGGCAATCATATATTTGACACGATGCCGCGCAAGCCTTAATCTTGCCAAATGGCGGTGCGGATTGCGTTTGTGAACGGCAAGGGCGGCGTGGGAAAAACAACCTGCTCGCTGTTGTTCGCGGCGGCATTGCTGGACGCCGGGAAGTCCGTTTCCATTGACGACCGGGACCCACAGGGTAACGCAACCTCGGCGGCAATCCGTCTTGGCATCCCACAGGGCAGCGTTGGCAAAGACATTGTGGTGGTGGATACCGCGCCGAATTTGGAACACCCGGCAACGATTGAAACGATTAAAACAGCAGACTTGCTGGTGCTGGTCACGACTCCTGACGCCCCGGATTTATCCACCACCCTTGCCACAAGCCGGATTATCAAGAGCCTCCGCGCCGGTAAAACAGTTTTACTGTTTAACAGGGTGGTTCCGCACACCTATGAATTTAACGAAATGCCGCGAGTGGCGGCAGCAATTCCCTTCCCTCTCCTGGGCCACTACCTGACATTTCTGCGGGCGTATCCCCGCGCCCATTTGAACGGCTGGAAGGCGCTCCAGCCAAACAGCCGGATTGCGGCCATCGAGGTTGCCAGGGACATCCTGCTTTCGTTAAACAGTTAAACAGCCTGCTTGTTTAACTGTTTTCTCCCGCTTGCGGTGAGAATCTCCGCTACTTCCCCTTCCTCCAGCGGGGCTTCGGGCAATCGGTCAACGGCCAGCTTCAAGACATCGCTTTGGGTGAGCCGCACGCCGCGTTCCTTGTGGGTCAGAAGGATAATCTGGTCAATCTTGGTGATCTGGCCCCTAGTGTAGCGGGCGGCACAAAAGATTTTCTCCCCCACCCTGTTTGGTTTGTCAACCGTGGCAACGGTCTGCACAGGCATTACCGTCCGCTTGGTGACGGTGACGGCTGGTTGGATTTGGGCCGATACGGGTTTCGGCTCGGTATGGGCCAGCCGATTGTCGTGGTCTATCATGGCATCCACAAGTCCGGCCAGCGGGTTTGGTTTCTGCTTCATGGTTTAACTGTTCAATAGTTAAACAAGAAAACAGTCAACACTTTTAACTGTGAATCGTGAAAACAGTTAAACGGGTGGTCGTTAAACAATTTACCGTGTGAACTGTTAAACAGTTTTCAGAGTAAACTATTAAATTGGCGATGGTGAAGGGGGAGTTGAAAGGCGCAGTCCCCTGGGTGTGTGGAGGGGGCGAGCATCGGGGGAGGGTGGGCGGTGTCGGAAAACCCGCCGTGCAAGGGCTGGCCTTTCTGTTCACTTTGCAGGTTGCATGGGCACTTTCAGTTTCCCCAGTTGGTATTCCCATTCTGTGGCTGCCCGGCGGAGTAATTGCGCCTTCCGTCTATGAGAGTGAATCCGCTGACGCTCAGACAGGCGCATTGTCCACATGACATGTCTGCAAATTTCCACCGTGAAATAACCGCACGCGCTTACGTGCAACGCGGTTTCATAGGGTGCGGTAAACATGACATAGAATCCTCGGGGGTGTCCTTCACAGGAATATAGCGTTGTCGCTCCAAGCTGCTCCAGCATGAGCACAAAGAATTTCACTCCTGGCTCAAGGTCGGCTAATGGATAGCCGGGAGCACTTCGCAAGACTTTGATTTTTTTCGCCCTATCCCATGGATTTGGTGTGGTGGTGTCGGCGGCGGTTTGTACGTTGTGGACGTTGGCCGTCGAGCGGGTGGGTTTGTGGGTTTGTTTTTCCATTTTTGGGTTTTCTAAGAAGGGTTTGCGATTCGTGGCAATTCAAATCTCCCCGGCGTGTGCCGGGGGATTTGAATTGCCGGGGTTCAGTCTCCGTCAACTGGAATGTGGAAGGGGGCGGAATTGCGGTCGGTGTACACTAATGTAATCGCGGGTTGCGGGTCATCGAGAGAAACCGGGCCGATGACTGCCACAAGACTCAGAGGCTCGTTGCACGCCACGCATCGAGGTGGATTGGCTACCGGATAAGACACGGGAAACCAAACGGTTCCGGGCGATGCTTTTTTGTGCGCACGGTCAAGCGCTACCATAATCTCGTGAAGTTTGGCGTCCTTGTTTTGGTCATTTGAACGGGTTTCGACAAGTTCGAAATAGACCCTCTTTGACAAAAACAACGGGCACGCGACTCCCGCCGATTGAGATACTCCAAGCGGGATTCTCACTTGTTCACCACTAACTAGGTGCATTTTCCTGCTATGAGCAAAAAATTCCGCGAGGAAAGCTCCGGGGTTGGTGTCAGCGGCGGTCTGCCCCTCGTGGGCATTGGTCGCTGAACGGGTTGGTTTGTTGGGTTGTGTATTCATGGTGAGATTTATTTTTTGGTTAGGTGATAGGGCAGCCTGTCCAACCGTGTGCTGGCCGCCCGACAATAAGCCGCGTCCTTTTCAATGAGCAGGCAACGACGCCGGGAAAGCATCGCCGCAACGCCAGTGCTGCCTGACCCGGCAAACGGGTCCAGAATCAGGTCGTATGGACGGGAGTATGCTTCGATTAGCGGCGTGAGGCTGCAAACGGGCTTTTGCGTCGGGTGGAGTTTATTGCCTGTGTATTTCCACGGAAGAACATCGGCGGGCGGGCGTTTGGGGGGTGTGGGATTTCCCTTTGCCAGCAAATACGCCTGTTCGTGTTTCATTTGGTTGTGCCGCACGCATGAGGCGTAGCGTTTGACCCAGACGAAATGGCCGACGGGGTAAAAGCCGCACTCCCTCCAGACCGACAAAAAGCGGTCGGCCTTGCTCCAGCCGTAAAAGCTGACGCAATAGGAGTTTGGCTTGAGGACGCGGAACATTTCAGCAAAGGCCGGGAACATCCAGCGTGTGTTGTCGTCGTTGGCAACAGTCCGTCCGCTTCTGTCCTTGTATCGCACCAGATAAGGCGGGTCGGTCAATACCATGTCGGCGCAATCGTCGGGGAGACAACGCAAAAGCTGCAAACAATCGCCGTGCAGCATCCGATTGGTGAAGCGGTCAAGGTTGTCCATAACGGGGTCGGGGTGATAGCCGTTTGCCTCGCGCCACGCCGCCCGATCTCCTTCCTCGGCGGGCGTGAGGCGTGGCGAGGCAACGGCAGGGGCTGTGGCACAATTATTCATTGTCTTGCCCTCCCGCATCGCAAGTATTGCGTCGTAGAGGCTGCCGTCGGCATCGTGGAACTGACTTTGATTCTGAATGAGCCGCAGAAACGATTCTTCCCGGATGAACGCACGTCTTTTAACCCGGCCTGATGCGCCAAAGTGGAGAGTTCTATATGCAATCCTCCGGCAACGAAGTGAGTTCTCGACACGCCGATTCCAAGATGGTTTCTCAAAAAATGGGCGTTCTGCATCGAGCCGAGATTTTCGGCAAGGTGGATTTCAGAAGTGGCGTTATTCATTGTCCTGCCCTCCTTCGATTGGTTCAACAGAATCAACCCAGATTTCGCCATCCGTCGGATTCCAATCGTCAATTTCGTCGGATTCAATTTCGTCTGCCATCTCCTCGGCTTCTGCCAATGAATCGGCTTCGATGATAACTTCCCCGATGTTGTGCTGTGTCCAGAACAGCGTAACCTCGTATTTCTTTTTGGTGTCGGCGGCTGTCTGCCCGTCGTGGGCATTGGCCGCTGAACTGGTTGGTGTGTTGGTATCTGTTTTCATGGTTGGAAAATCTAGTCTGCTTTGATTGAAAAATAGCGACCTTCGGGGGCTGCAACTTCGGTTATGAAATAGCCAATGCGATTGACGAAATGAAATCCCTCGCAAATCCGAAGTTCTCCGTCGCATTGAACGAGCGTCCAAATCCTGCGGGGATGCTGGGCGCAAACAAACTGGAGGTCTGCGCCGTAAGTCTCGAACATGCAGCCGTCGAAAGATGCGTTTGAGTCGAAGGGGTTTCTGATTGGGCGATATTTCAGAAGCCAGCGTTCGTAAGTGATGCGTGCAAGCGTCTTCTGGCGTGCCGTGCGTGGGTTGGTGTCCGTACCCAACTGATGGGGATGGGGCATCGCTCCTGAACTGATTTCACTGTTTTTTGGATCTGTATTCATATGGATGTTTTTTGTTCAACTGATGGGTTTTGGGTCTATCGTCCTTCGCAAAAAAGCGAGCGAGTGAGGGCGGCAAGCGGGGTTCCCTTCAGGGTACGCGTCACGAAGTGTGCCCCTGAACGAAAGCGAAGCTGCGAGGACGACAGAGCAAAGACCCGAAGGAGGGCAAAAAGGCCGATGAATGACAGGCCAAAAAGACGAAATCAGGTTGGCTGCGGCAACCTGACACTACTCAGCGTAAGCGTGCGCGGCCATGAAAGGGAACGCCAGCGGCGGTCGAAAGCCGCGAAAAGGCGCAAGCCACCTGGGTCAAGTGGAGGAGGCCAGCATTGGGGGTGGGTGGGCCGGAATAAAAAAGCCCGCGTTCCGTCAGGTTCGCGGGCTGCAAGATTCGTTTGGCCGATTCGTATAAGACTCTGAGAACTACGAAATCAACTATGAGCGAACGAAAGACAAGCGAAATAGAAATCCAGCGAATTGTTCAGTTTTACTCCTGGCCAACCCAGGAAGGCGACATCATCCAAGAGACAAAGAATTGGAACGGGGCGGATTTCGCTTACGCAATAGACCGGCTTTTCAGCGATCAACCGGCAGAACGGCGTGACGCATTGCGGCCGATTTACCTGGGATTGTTAAAGAGCCGCCAAGCGGATGAATCACGGGTGGCGGCTGAAGAGGCCGCCAATCGAAGGCATAATGAAATTTCTCGACGGCTGGATGAACTCGGGAAACCACATTGGTCGGTTGTTCCGAATTTCTGGTTGACCGTAGCAATTCTGATCTTGACGGCAATCGGAGTCTATTTGGCCCTTCGGCGATAAGTTGCGTCCCAGAGTCCAGAAGCACTGGCTATAGTTTGGGTGTTCGGGGCTGGTTGCCGATCCACTCGAAGGCG
The DNA here is from genome assembly GCA_050014435.1 of Verrucomicrobiota bacterium. Taxonomy (GTDB): domain Bacteria; phylum Verrucomicrobiota; class Verrucomicrobiia; order Limisphaerales; family Palsa-1400; genus DASRLE01. The sequence goes on from JBEKDI010000120.1 coordinate 9,020, forward strand.
CGGGCGGCAATCAGGCCCAAAACAAGCAGGTTGTTCCGGCCAAAGCTCTGCGAGGTCTTCCAATCAGGCCCGTCTTTGTATGACCGTTGGAAGGTCACATTGAACATCGGGCCTTTGTCGGTTTCCTGTCGCCAAATGCTGGCGCTGATGGCGCCGTGCCGGATTTGGTGAACGGGTTTGTTTTTGGGGTTTGCGGGAGTGGGTTGGTTTCTCATGTGCTTGGTTGTGGCAACGCATGAAGGGCTTGTTGGCGATTCTTGACAGGGTTGCGGCAATGGCAAGTAATTTTTCGCGGGTGTTTTCTTGACGGAAAGGGCGGTCGCAAGGCAAGCTGCGAGAAGTATGACAACACTTCAAAATTTGACTGCCACACAGTTGCGGAAGGTGATTTCAATCAAAGAGGAAATTGAAAGGCTGGAGGTGGAGCTTGCTGGCATTTCAGGCGGCGCTCCTACTGCGCCCAATGGGCAAAAGCGCCGCAGGATGTCCAGGGCGGCACGAGCAGCCATCGCGGCAGCACAACGGGCACGGTGGGCGAAAATCAAAGGCGGCGAAGCCGCGCCAAAAAAGCGGCGGAAAATGAGCGCCGCTGGGCGGGCGAAGATTGCGGCAGCCGCGAGGGCACGGTGGGCAAAGGCAAAAGCGGCGGGGAAGAAAAGGCTGTAATCGGAGTCGAGAGGGCTTGCCCTCTCGCGCGGGTCTGGGCTGGAGTAAAGCCCATCGCCGGGGTTTGGGGACGGCGCGAGTCCCCAATAAAGAAAAATGCCCCGCGTAAGAGCGGGGCGCGATTTTTTAGGATTTTAATCCTCGTCCGGTGTTATTGCGGGTTCAAAGCTCAATCAACAATTCGCCCTTTGCCTCGTCGCCTCGTGCGCCCTGGGTCTGGTAACGGTCGCCTTCGGGTTGTTCGACAACGACAGTCCAGTGATCGGGCACGTCAGCGAGAATTTCTTTCAGGTCTTTTGCAGTCATAGTGTTTCCTGGGGTTTTGGGTTTTCAATCGGGCATTGCCTCTTGAATCAATTCAAGGCGGCGGTCACGGGACATTTGCTTGGCAAAGCCTGTCGGCATAACGGATGACATCGCCTGTGCGGAGCCGGAACGAGTATTTGAAGGGTCGCCAGATTAAGCCGAAAAGCTCGGTCTGGCTTGGGTTATTCAAATGTTTTGTGGTGCTTTTTGTTTTCATAGGGTTAGGCAAAATATCCAAGTTCGCGGAGACTGGTATGGTTCGGCTTGCCGATAACAACGTGGTCAAGAACTTCGATTTTCAAAAGCTGCCCGGCACGGATTAGGTCGCGGGTTACTTTAATGTCGGCTTCGGATGGCGTAGAGTCCCCGCTGGGGTGGTTGTGCATCAACACGAGGGCGGCGGCTGAGACGGTGATTGCCAATCTGAAAACTTCACGAGGATGCACAAGAAGGGTATCCATTGTGCCGATAGTCACCAGATAATGACCTTTCACGCGGCGGCGGGTGTTGAGGATCAAAACAACCAAGCATTCGCATTCCGGGTTAAATTGCGGATGGGTCGCAATATGACGCTGCCAATATTCGGCTGCTTTGTCGGGCGTGTCACACATTTGCAGATTCTCCGGGGTGGGACACTCCCGCAACGGCGTCACCTTGTATTCGTAGGGTTGGGATTCAAACCGAAACGGTTTGACGATGTTCTCCAAGCCGGGAAGGGTAGGGGTGTTTTCGTTCATGGTGTGGCTTCTCCTTCCGGTTAGGCAATGGCAGCTTGGCAACCGTAACGCTTGCGCGGGTCGTAATCCCCTGTTCCCGCTTCGGATTCAATCCCGCAAGGGTGCTGCCAAAGTTGGCGGCGTTTGTTCCAATGAAAGCCAACCTGGGCCAAAATGCTGGTCACTTCCCGTGGTTGCCTCTCCGGGAACTGAATCCAAACCCATTTGCCGACAATCTGCACCATGCGCAAAAGTAGCGGGGCTTCGTTTTCCAGCAGGTTCAAAACTTCCGCCGTGGGCAACTGGCGGTTGGCGTTGCGCTTGGCAAAATCAACTCTTGGCAGTTGGGCTGACTTCGCTGATTTTGAAACCGACGATGGCCGGACATTCGCCGGTGCTGACGCTTCAACTCTGTTATGTGTTGTTTTCATAGCTTTTTTTTGAAACCGCTGTCCGTCACCCTGCCGTTTGCTGCTCGCTTCACCTGTTTGGGAGACAGCGAGGCCGTACGCGAAGCGCATTGAAAACCCAGCGAAAGCTAAAACCGTGACAGTGGCGAAAGGGCAAAAGGGAGACGCTGGCGCGGTTTTTGATCTCGCTCCCAATCCCGGCTTGGTGTCGGACAAGCGAGCAGCAAACGGTGGGGTGATGGCGTGCGTAAAAAAGGCGAAGAAACACAACCTGACCGGGAAGAAGGGGGCGGTTTTCGCGGCGGGCAAAAGGGACATGCCACCGGGGGGGCTATTTGATCAACTATTGGCGCGGAGCGGCACGGCGGGCGCGATTCATGCCGGGATCGGGGGCGGGCATGAATCGTGACGGACGCGCATCACGCCTTCGCTCGGTTGGAAATTTCAAAAGCTGTGTATCGGAGCGTTTGGGCTGACCGCCCGCGTGGGGAAAGGAGGCGCGGATCAGCGGTCAGACCAAAGAGCGGAGAGGAACGGCGGCTTTTGAAATTTGCCAAAGGAGCGTTTTCAGGGGGAGTGCGAGTCTGACAGGTTTCAAGGCGTAGTCTGCCAGGGGAATTGAAACCTGGCTGTCTCGCGCGACGGGGGACATGTAATATGGACACGCGGGGGGGGGCGCGATGCCAGACATAACCAGAAATTAAAATCATACCATATTATGCTTGACTATATTAAGTTGTGATACATATACTTCTTCTATGCCAAGATAATTAGATGTCTCATATACACCCCATTCCAGCTATTATACTCCGAACCCGGCTGACCGAAAAGCAAAGATACAGGATTCGGATTCGAAGCACGACCGGGGCCGTCGCGCTTAAGTATCTGGGATACGACGATCTGAAACCGAGAGTCCTGTGCGCTGATGGGAAGAATACGAAGTCGTTCGCTGTGAGATTCCCTGAAATTGTCCTGTGGTCATGCGCCGTGAACCCTGTTTATGACAAATATGGAAATCCAAAAATGAAAGGCAAAATAGAATTGTTAGATTGTTCAAACAATAAGCTTACAGACATTTGTACTCGCAGCAATCCAGGCTTGAAACGCCTGTACTGTGCATTCAACGGGCTGCGTACTCTACATTTATCGTCCGAGTTACCGTTTCCTGGGCTTGAAGAAATCGAATATCTGGACTGCTCCCATAACCTGCTTGGCACATTAGATGTTTCGACATTGCCACACTTAGAGACCCTGATTTGCTGTAATAACAAGCTAAAGTTTCTGAGGTTTGGAAAAGCGTGCAATCTCGGAAACATTGACTGTCGCCACAACCTGCTTAGTTTGCGCGACCTGTGTAACAATCAGGGATCGCAGGATTTATATGCAGGAACCCACCCACTGTGCGCAGGCCGGTGAGGTTTTGATTCTGGCTTCATTGCCAGAATCCTTGATGAACCCCTGGGCGGCTACTTGACGACAGGGTTACGAGGCAGTAAAATGTTCCCACCGATGAACACAGCAAAGAAAGGTTCTCGTTTTGAGAACAGGGTATATAGGATTCTGGACAGGATGCTAAATGACCACGACCTGGGGATTGACCCGGCGAGCGCTCGAATTTACAAGGGAAAGTCATACTTTTCGAAGTCGGGAAAAAATGAGTATAAAACCGACATATCCATAGAAGTGTTTGAACGTGGCCAGGATGAACCATCAGCAGTGTGGATTTATGAATGCAAATGCTGGGATTCCAGCGTGTCCCGTCAAATGCTCTTAGGATTTCACAGCCTATTAGCAGATATTGGCGGCGATAGAACCATTGGGAAGATCGTGATATGTGGCGGCATCGAAGAGGGTGCTGAAAATTTCGCGAAAGAGAATGGAATCGGGATTATATCTCTGCGGGCTGGGTCTTGGAAAGTGATCGTACCGGCATTTGTCGGGATTGCTTTTGTTGAAACTGTGAAGGCGACAGAGGGAGTGCTTGGCCCAAGTCTGTGTGCGGATCTCGCTTCTGGGTTGAACGCCATAGGAAAAACAGATTATTTGCAGCGGCTGAAGGCGATTAGGGTATTTCTTGGCGTTGGTATCTTAACGAGCGTAGCGATTTATTACAATGCTAAAGTCGCCTCTGTTAATTCCACAAAGACTGGTGGAGTGCCTCTTTCGGGCACACAGGCAAGTCCAGGCACGGTCACGATGGCCTCTAGCAATAAAGACTTGTTGCTGTCAAATAATAGTCCCGCATTAGCGTCACCGAAAAACGCTGGGGAGAAGCAGGGGAGTGTGTCTGCCTCGGAACATAAGTGGATTGTCCCTATCAGTCTGATTCGTGCAGAAACCGAGGACCCACATAGTTCGTGTAAATTCTCTAATTGGTCTAGCAGCGCACCTTTGCCGGTGGCACCGCCAAGCTTGCCTTGGGCGGTTGCAGCATATTACATTGCTAATGATTCTGACCCACATTCGTGGTATGTTGATTCTCCTTGGATCATCCTGGACCAGGCCGGAGCCGTTTACGCAACGAACTGTCCCCTGACTTCACCAATCGGTGGTATCGTCATAGCAGGCACCTTTTACGCGGTTTCTAACAGACCGGCAATATGTCAGGTGATTCTCGGTGATCCAGTTTGGTATAAAAGTCACCCGCCAGAATGTCAGGACTGCCCAACTCACTTTTCAATCAAAGAACTAACTGTCATGGCGGCAGACGTCATTTTTCTTGAAAGAACTAATGTGTGGGACAGAAAGAGGAGGATTGAGGAATGTCTGCCACTACCTCAGCAGGTTATCGGGTTGCCTGCCTTGTACTATGTTAAGGCGTTGCAGTTCCATTTTGACCAATCGACCACGGATGTTCCGACGGGGCAGGCCAACTCGTGGTAACTTTCCATACGATAGCCTCACCCCTCCGGCCTTCCGCCTCATACGGCAGTCCAAAATACTCGAAAACCGCCTTTGAGCGGTCGTAAATCAGCGACTCGAACAAGTTTGCTTGTTCACAAATGACGTTCATCGTTTCCAAGTTTTCCGCCAAGAATTGAACAAAGTCCATGTTGTCAGGATTACCGTTACCTTGACACCGTAACGATGGACTTGCGGCGGGACACTACAATGTGGGCTGGAGGGCTGGCTCAGCCGGCCAGCGGCGGGCAGGGCGTGGGACGGCGGCTTGGCAAAGCCGGTTGTTGAAGGGGCTGCTGGCGTCGGCGTAGGCAAGGCCCGTACCCCAACCCAGCGCCGCGTGGGCGGCACGAATGGTGTTCCTCGGGCAGCAGCCCCATTGAGGTCGCCATGGGAATGATGCGATAAACATGGATATGGATCAGAATGCCAGATTGTCGAACGGGTACCATGTGCTTGCGACGTCGGGGTCGGTAGCCGGGTCGCCGTCATGTAGCATTTGGGGGCTATCCGGTTCCGGTGCGGCTGGCATGTCGCCTTCGGGGGGAGCCTCGTCCGGTTTCCCGTCAAGCCCGCTTGGCGCCTGGCTTTTGCTGAGATCAAGTTCGTCCTCGATCTGCTGCTGGCGACACGCGAGGGTGGCAAGGCGTTCGGCGTATTCAAACGGCGCTCCAGCCTGGGCCTGTGTATCCGTGAGGCGCTTGCGGGTGTCGAGGATGTTTTGCGCGAGGGTGGCGGCCGTCTCATCAAGGTGTTGGATGGTGTGTTCGACTGAACGAATCGTCCCCAGCGCGGTGTCCGTGACCCTGGCGGCGTAAGCCCCCTCGCGCTTGAGGACGATTTCGGGGCCTCGGAGCAAATTGTCCGACACGAGCAGATTGAACCCGGCGATGCTGCCGACTTCGCGCTCCGCCCGCGATCCCCGAATGCGTTCAGCGTGGCGGTGCAACAATTCCCCGGCAATGCCCCGGTCGCGGATGTCTTGTCCATCAATGACAGCGATGAAGTTTTCTCCGCTGGTGTCCTGGCGGGCGGCGAGGTCGCGCCGCGCCGCTTCGTGCCGGCGCTCCATCACCGGAATCTCGTCCGTGAGGTGGCGGACGCGGCTGCGCAACTTGAACCGGGTCTCCTCGTGCCCGCAACGCAAGCGTCCCAGGCGGGCCAGTTCCGCGTCCACGCGGGCCTTCTCGATCACGAGCGGGTTGCCGGAGGCGATGGCTTTGACCTCGGCGTAAGTGAGGGCGGCTCCGTCAATGTCCTCGATTCGGCGAAGGTCGTTCTCGCCCGTCATCACCTGCCCGATGAACCGGGCCTTGGTTTCGAGGGTCTGCCACATGTAGGCGTCAAAGGACTGCTCGGTGACATAGCGAAAGACCCGCACCTCGGGGTTGGTGTTCCCCTGGCGCAGGATGCGGCCCTCGCGCTGCTCGACATCAGGTGATGCAAGGCGATCAGGCGCTCCTGGACGTTTGCGCCCGTCCCCATCTTCTGAGTGCTTCCGAAGAGAATGCGGACCTTGCCGGCCCGGACATCGCGGAATAATTGCAGCTTGGCGGCGTCGCTGTCGTGGTCCTGGATGAACTGGATTTCGGAAGGAGGAATGCCGCGCGCGATGAGTTTGTCACGCATATCTTCATAAACCGAAAATCCCCTGCCGCCGGTGGGAACGGACAGATCGCAAAAGACAAGCTGGGCGGAGCGGTTGTGGATGGTGTCGCGCCAGATGCGCTCAACTTGGGCGACGGCCTGGTTGACCTTGCTGTCCGGGTGGTCGGGGAGGGAGGGATCGTGCAGCCGGAGGTCGAGAGCCGCTTTGCGTC
>JBEKDI010000121.1:0-15348 GCA_050014435.1 Verrucomicrobiota bacterium
GCCGGTTCGAATCATTTGGGACCTCCGTGGATGATGGGTTGTGGTTTCAATTTCACCCTCATCTTCATCAGAAACGGAGGCCCTTTTCAGCTTTTTTCAGAAGCTAATTTGGACACTAGTGCATTCGCGCGCCAGCGCACGACGGTGTCGTTGCGTTGGGTCAGTGAGCGCTTGGGCATGGGCGATCAAACCAATGCCAGCTGCAGCCCCCCGAAGAATGAACCCTGCGGGGTATCAGAAACTTCAGAAACCACACAAACTGGACTTGATGGACGCCAACGAAAATTGAAAACATGAACACAAAGATTCTAGGACTGAGAGACTTCAAGAAACCACAAACCGTTCCGTGCCGCGAAACTCAATCACATGCGATTTGATGGCGAGTTGGATAACACCTTTAGCCTTGCGTTTGCCCCAAGTATTGTAAACGCCCGCCACGAAATCACCGAAGGTTAAAGGTCTTCCCATGGGTTGGGCTTTCATTTGCGAGATTGCCTTTATGGTCTTGGCGAACGGTCAAGGCTTTCCTGCGGAGGTGGATCTTCTTCGGGCATGACGGAAGAATATCTGTTTGATTCGGATTGCCCAGCAATTTCTCGTTGGTTTTTTAGGAAGAGGAAATGCGTTTTGAACCGGCTTCAACCCTTTCTGCGCTTGCCACGAAAAAACGGACACAGAAGTTGTGTACGTCATTAGTTAATTGTTTTGGGTTTCGAAGTCAATGGGCGAACGGTAGCCGAGCGAGCTGTGCAGGCGTCGGCGATTATAAAACACTTCTATGAAGTCAAAGATGGCTTGCCGGGCCTGATCTCGGGTTTTGAAGTGGCGGCGGTAGATCAGTTCCTGTTTAAGCGTGCTCCAAAAGGATTCCATGGCGGCATTGTCGTAGCAGTTGCCTTTGCGGCTCATGGAGGCCAGGGCCTGTGAGTTTTGCAACGCATGACGGTAGTCGTGACTGGCGTATTGCACGCCGCGGTCGGAATGAAAGACCAGACCCGCGGGCGGCTGGCGATGAGTCAAAGCCATACCCCAAGCGGCCAGGATCAATTCGGTGTCGATGCGTTCACTCATGGCCCAGCCGGTGAGCCGGCGGCTGTAAAGGTCCATGATGCCAGCCAGATAGAGCCAACCTTCCTCCGTGGCCACATAAGTGATGTCCCCGAGCCAGACCTGGTTGGGGGCGCTGGGAGCGGGCAGGTCCGGCAGGCGGTTGGGGGCAATGGGCTGGTCGTGGTTGCTGTCGGTGGTGCAGACGCGAAACCGGCCTTTGGCGCGTCCACAGAGGCCTTGGAGGCGCATTAACCGGGCGATGCGATGCCGACCATAAGCGTGGCCGGCCTTTTCCAAGGCCACTTGCATGCGAGGGCTGCCGTAGGTCTGGCGGCTCTCCTGATGGATCTGGACAATCAGAAGAGCCAGGCGCGCATTTTCCCGGGTGCGCGGGCTGGGTTGGGCCTGACGGTTGACCCAGTCGTAATAACCGCTGGAAGACACTTCCAGGGCTTCGCAGAGCGAACGAATGGGATGCTCGGTTTTCATCGCGTCAATCCGTTGAAAACGTTCGACGGGGGTTCGGAGAGGATGCCCAAAGTTTTTTTTAAAATGTCCCGCTGTTGGCGCAGATAGTCGTTCTCGCGCCGCAGACCGGCGTTCTCGACTTCCAGTTGCTCGGCGCTTCGCGCCGCCGCCCCCTTCCCCCCTGGGGGCGGCGGCGCGAAGCGCGTCCTCCAGGCACTGAGCCTTTGGGCATGAACCCCCAACTCCGCGGCCACTTCCGTGGCCGCTTTGCCGCTGTTGAGCCAGAGCTCAACAGCATGTTGTTTAAAGGTCTTGTCAAACTTCTTTCGGGTCTTCTTGGATTGGATCACAGGTGTATTCATAATTGCTTTTTCTTTCCATGTCTCTCTTTACCTGTGTCCGATTTTTCGCGCAGGCCCATTCCGGGTTGTGCCTTCTCTGGATTTTCACCCAGGGTAGCTCCTTTGTCGCAACCCTGGGCTGAAGGCTGCAATCCCGTTGGGATTGTCAACGCCGGCGTTATGACCCGAAGGCGCAAGAAAAATCCAGGGAATGGGGTCTCTTCGCAAGCTCATTGATCAGAGACTCCTCACGTCGTCTCCTACTTCTTGAACAAGCTCCTTTGTCGCAACCCTGGGCTGAAGGCTTCAATCCCGTTGGGATTGTTAACGCAGGCGCTATGACCCAAAGGCGCATGGAAAATCCAGGGAAAGACCCTCACCTCACCCTGGCCCTCTCCCCTCCCATCTGATGGGAGCGGAGAGGGAAGGGTATACGGCGGTCCGCGCTCGAACTGCCTCGTGTCCAAAAGCTGATTCGCGGGCCCGTCACTGTTGGAGCAGGAGGAAGGAGCCGGATTCGCCACCGTCGAAGAACCAGCCGGCGGCGTTTGTCAGCGAACCGTCTTGCAGGACGACGCCTTTGGCCACGGTGTTGGCAGTGGCCCCGTTGGGGCGGAAGGTTGCGGTGAAGACGCCGGTGGCGGGGGTGAGGGCCCCTTCCAGCAAATTGGGTGGGTTGCCGGTGGCGGTCTGGTTGGCGAGTTTATCATTGACAATGGACAGGTTGCTGTAGGTCAAGACATCGCCCGAGTTGCTGTTGCTGATGATGAGGGTGCCGTTGGTCAAATCCAAGCCGCTCGAACCTCCCGTCGGTGGAAGGTAGAGCGAGCCAAGGACGGAGATGTTGGTGTTGGTAAAGCCGCCGCCATGCGAGGTGGCGGGTTTGATCCAGGCCAGGTTGGCGCCGACGATGGTCTGTGCCAGATGATTGGTGAAGTTGGTCAGGGTCAGCCAGCCTTGGAAGGAGCCCGTCTTGGAGTAAAGCGAGGCGTAGAGAGGCACGCTTCCGTTGGTGGCAACAGGGACGGATTGGCTGAAGGCAGTGTTGTCGGCCAGACTGCCGCTGAGGGATACAACGCCAGCCGGCGTGGTGGCGAGTGTGGCGTAGCCGTAGCCGCCCGGTTCGTTGGTGGGCACGGGGCTGCCGGGGGGAATCACGAGGGTGTATTTGCCGGTGTAGTCGGTCGCCGGGTCTGATTTGGAGTTGAATTGGGCGCGATCGGCGTGAAGCTCGGAGAACCAGGCATTGGTCGCGTTCCCGCTGACTCTGCCGAATATTTGATTGTTGGCCAATTGCAACACGACCGTGAGAGGCGGCTTGCCGGTGCGCGCCAATATTGCTGAAGCTTGCAAGGAAAGGTCAAAGGTGCCGCTTAACGGATAGGAGCCGCCATCCAGCAACAATTTTGCGCTGTAGGCGCCGTGACTGGATGAAGGAATCGTGGCGGTGAAGAAGCCGGAACTGGCCTCGGTCACGCCGCTGACCGGGGAGAACAGCCCGTTGTAGGCGCCGGCCCAGGCGGTGAAGGGATTAGTGACGAAGTTGGCCTGCAAAACCAAGTTGGTGGACATGAGGAACGCAAGGGCAGGCTGGGTGCCCAGGCTGTTGGTATTGGTCCCGCTGATCATGGTCCAATTGGTGAAGACCCAGTTGCCGACAGGGGCGGCTTTTACGGCATAGACCTTGTTGATTTCCAAGTCGGCGTTGTCGGCTTGGCCGGTGATTTTACCCGTGCCAGGCGGATAGGTCAGCAGGGTCAGTTTCGACTTGTCCTTCGACGATGGCAGGCTTGTGACATAAAAGACCGTGCAGGTTGCGGGGATGGTGGCGAAGGCGGTGTTGGTGTTTGGGGCGTAAATGCTTTGGGCGGTGATCAGGTTGGCCCCTGGAACCAGCGCCACGTTGGTGAACCAGTTGACGGTTTTCTGCGCCAGTTGCCGGGGGGCTTGTACGACAGGGTTGGTGTTGACGGTCAATTGCACGACCGAAACCTCCGGCGCCAGGCCGCCGCCGCCTTTGACCGTGCCCCGAACATTGATGGTGGAATTTGTTGTCAAGTAATTATTAACCGGGGAGGTGATGGTCACAACGGGGGTGGTGTTGGTCATGGGGACCACGTTGGTGGGGACAAGCCCGTTTGCCGGATTGACGGCAATGTTGAGGCAGGCGGAACCGCTGACGCCGAGGTAGCCGTCGATGGAGACATAGTATTTGGTGCCGGACACCGCGTTGGAAATCACCACTTCGGGCTGGCCTTGCTCAAGATAATTGGTGGTATAGGCTGCGCCGACGTTGGTCAGAGAGCTGAAGCTGGTGCCGGGGCCGACATAGACGGCCAGCATAGTGTTAAAGGTGCTGCCCGCGGTATCGAATTCGAGCGTGCCGTTGATCGGCGCGGTGTAAGTGTACCAGTAGGAAGCCCCGCCCGGCTGGCCGGCAGTGCTGGGTTCCCCCTCCTCCTTCGTCGCCCCCACCGTGCTGAAGGATTGCGAGAGGGTGTATCCTCCGGTCTCGGTTTGTTGCCGGTAATGCTGCGGCATGGCGACGCCGGTCAGGTCCGCCGCGTCGCCAAACTTGTCCACCATCAGATTGGTCGGGGTGCCGGTCGTTTGCACCGGGTTTAGAAGCTCGACGCTCGCAATTTCGCTTTGGACGGAGTCCACGGCATTGGACAGCTGCACGAAGTAGTTCCCCACCGCGTTCGCCGGGAAATCATTTATGACCAAGGTGCTGGCGGTTCCGCCCGCCACGGGGACATTGGCAAAGTACCACTGGTATCCGGTGGCGTTGGTGGCTGTCACGCTAAGGGTGACGGTGTGGTCCACATAGACGAGCTGGTTGCTGGGTTGTTGTGTAATCACAGGCTCGGCGGGGCCGATAGTGTAGCCGTTGGCGGGGCCGGGCAAACCGGCATTGGTGGCGGGGGAAAGCTCCAATACCACATTGCCAGTGGCGCCTTGATATCCCGCCACCACAATTTGGTAAGTAACATTGCTCTGGAAGTTGAAGGAAACCAAGCTGGTGAAGTACCCGCCCGAGTCGTCGTCCTCGGCCACCGACGGCTCGACGCCGTCATTGGTGTAAATGCCCAGCAGGGTGTCGAAAGTGCTGCCGCGGGTGGTGAGGAAGATGACGCCATTATTGGTGGGCGTCCAATTGTACCAAAGGAATCCGCCAGCCGGTTTACCCGCGATGATCGATGGTCCGGAACTGAAACTGTTATTAATGCCCGCGACCGGAAATGCCGGCGGCCCTCCCAGAGGATCAATGGTCAGACTGTTGGCGAAACTATTATTTGTCGTGATGACATTGGTGGGGCCCAGATTCACCGGGAGGGGCAGACTGTTTGTGGATGCCACGACATTGGCCGCCACCACCTCGTAGTTTCCGGAATTAAACGCCGCATCGATGTTGGTGTAGTAATTGGTCACGGTCCCTGCCGGGTAACTGGTCGTCGTTCCCGCGATGCCGTTGCCGTTGAGCAGCCATTTGGTATAGAAGTTCGTTGTCAGATCGCTGACGACCACACTCAAGACGAAGTTGCCGTTGGTGAGCACTTCCGTGATCGGGCTGACGGTCGGCGGCCCCAACACGGTGAGCACCGCCGGCGCGCTCGTGATCGGCTGGCCAAAGCTGTTGACGGCCGCCACGGTGTAGTTTCCCGCCGCGCCGAGCGCAGCGTTGCTGACGGCGTAGGACGAATGCGTCGCTCCGGCAATTTCGACGCCATTGAGCAGCCATTGGTAGGTGACGCCGGTTCCGGTGGTTGTGACACTGAAGACGGCCGTTCCACCCAGCGGGATCGTCTGGCTCATGGGCGGCGTCACGATGGCGAAGCCGGTGGCGAGCGTGAACGTGACGGGGGCGGAGGTGCTGGTCAGGCCGGAGTTGTTGTTAGCGACCGCAGTCAAGACATGGACGCCATTGGGCACGTCCTGCCACTCGAGGGAAAACCGATTGACGGTATTGGTCAGGAAGCTGCCGCCATCGTGGAAAAGCACGGTTGTTGCCGTCCCCGTTCCGGGCGACGTCTCGACGGTGATGGGGACATCCGCGGATGTCGTAAAGACCTGGCCATTGGTCGGACTGGTGATGCGGACTGAAGGAGGCAAATCGCTGGAATTGCCCGCGGTTAGAACAAAATCGTCCAGCAACATGGCGTTGAAGGTGGTCAGGCCATTGCCCTCCGAACTGAATTCAGCGCTGGCAATGCTGCCGCCACCGAGGGTGTAGGTCTTCGCCGGCACGTTGGTGGTGCTGAAGATCAGCGGTTCCTGCGCCGAGTCCAACTCGTCGCCAAAGGGATCAAAAACGGTCACCTGCCAGGCTGGGTGTGAAACCGACGGATTGGCCAGCAACTCCGGCCGGGTGAAACTGAATTGCGAGAGCAAGGCGCCAAAGCCCGCGGTAAAACTCACCGGGCCACCGGAACCGGCTTGTGTCAGGATATTTGGCTGCGAGGAGGTGAGCACAAAACCTCCGCCAGCCACGGCGGACTGGTTTTCCGCCACTACTGTCGTCCCCGAACTGTTGTTGGTCACAGTGACGCCGTATTGCGCCAAGTATTCGGAGAGGGCAGAGCCGCCGACCTCCGGCCCGATGTCAGCCAGGGGGTCAAAGTCAATCAAGGATGTCCCCGGATTATTTACCGTGACATAGGACACAGCGGATGAGCTGGAAAAGCCGTTGGCATTGGTGGCCACGGCGAAGAAGGCATAAGCCCCTTCGCCAAGGCCGCTGAGCGGTTTGCCGTAAGGGGGCGTTAGTGATGTGCCGAGGAAATTGGTCCCGTTGTAGAAGCTGACCGTCGTGTTGGTTGGGGCGGAGGCAACGGTGGCGCCCAAGGAGAAGGAGGCCGGGGCTGTGAAAATGTCGCCATTGGCTGGGGTGGTCAGCGTAACCAGGCTAAAGGGTCCACTCAGGGCCAGTTTGTAAACGGTCCCGTCTCCATTAGTCCCGTCGTCGGTGGTCGTGCCATACAAATTGCCGTCAAGACCCCGCGTCAGGAGCGAAGGGAGAGCGAGAGGATTGGCATGGTAGTAAGTGTCATAATTAATGGCCGACATGAGGTTGTTGCCGTAGCCGCCGGAAGACGCGGTCAGCCAGACAAAGTTGGTTGCGGCGCCGTTCGTGGGATTGAAGATGAAGAGGGCGCCGCGATTATTGGCCCCGCCGGTGGAAGCGACACCGTAGAACGAGCCGTCTGGCCCGGGAAGGAGCGAACCAACAGGATTATATCCATCGGGAAGGTTTTCATCGAATGAGAGCAGCGTGGCAAATGAGTTGGCGTTGGTGGGCGAGAATCGGAACAGAGTGCCGCCGCCGGCCTGATTGAAGTAGGGCCAGATGCCGCCATTTCCCGCAATATAGTTATTGTAGGCGCCGCCGACTTGGGTCGTGCCGTAGAAAAAGCCATCCACGCCCTGAACCACGCCGTTGGGCATGGCGCCATCCAACGGGTCGCCAAACTCGTCCTGCTGCGTGCCAAATGTGTAAAGGACCTGGATTTGACCCGGCTGCGATGGATTGATCTCGAAGATCGTGCCATAGCCGGCGCCAGTGCCAACAACCCCTCCAGAGCCCGTCGTGCCGTAGAAGTTCCCATCGCTGCCTTGCGCCAGTGGCGCCGCCGGGAAACTGCCGTCGCTGGCGCCGTTGAACGAATATAGATTCGTGAGAGCGCCGCTGGCGGAAATGACAAAAATGGTCCCGGCGTGATTATCGCCACCGTTAAGTGTTGTGCCGTAGAAGTTGCCGTCGTTACCCTCCACCAGCGCGGCAACAGGAGTGCTGGCATGGTGGTCGGCGACGGTGCCAAAGTTGTATAAATTGGTAAATTGGCCGGAGATGGTGATTTTGAAGAAAGTGCCGCTAAAGTTAACGCCGTTAGTCTGGGTGGTCCCGTAAAGATTCCCATCGCTCCCAAGGACCAACGCATTTGGGGAGGCGCCATCCGAGGGCTGTGTGCCAAAGGGGTAGAGGGTGCTGAATTGGCCATTCGTTGTCACCTGGAAGATGGACCCAAAGCCGTAGTGGGTTTGAGATTGCTCCAAAAACGGCGGCAAGGCGCCTGTGGCGATCGTTGTGCCATAGAAATTGCCGTCGGGGCCTTGCACGACGCCGGATTGATCAGAAGAATTGGTAAAGTTATAGAGGACGGAGAGCGAAGTGCCCGTGAGGTCCAGGACGCCTTCCGAGTGAAATGGACGTTTCAGGAAGCCCTTGCCAAGCTGGCTCTCAGTCAGCCCGCTGACAAAGCCGCCAAAAGTCGTGTCCGGGAAGGTGTTCCAGACGAAGTCGTTGCCTTGAAACTCAGGCAAAAAAGAGCGGAGGTCAAAGGATCCGCTGAAGAACGCCTGCATCGAAATCAGGGTGCCGGGGTTTTTTGTGCCGAGAGCCGTCGGAACATTCAACGAGGCGAGAAGGTTGCTCAGGTCCTGGCGAAATTTCAGTTCTGTTGTCAGGTCGTCGGCTTTCAAGTTGAAGAGGCGCACTTCGCCCTCCGGACGACTGCGAATGAATTGCGAGGCGGAAAAATACTCGTTGATGGCGCTGGTGAAGGCCCCCTCGGCCGCCGGCAGATCAGCCGTCGAGGCGGTGGTAAGAACGCTCGGATAATTGGTCAGAAACGCCTCAAAATCGCCGTCGGTGCCAAAGAAGTTGGAGGCGGTGCTTAATTGGACGTTAAGATTCCACGAGTAGGTGGTGTAAATAAATAGTTCGGCAAAGTCGCACATCGCGCGCAGCATCTGGACGTCGCCCCAGTCCACGGTGACCGCGCCAGCGTGCGTTTCATTGGTCGTTAGATTGACAGTGAAGCTTTGGTCGGTGATCTGGGCCAGATTGTTCTGGGCGGTGATGATGGCGGGCAGAACATTGGTGCGGAGTTGGGCGCCGAATTCATCGGCGTTAAGCGGCGGCGTTGCTGCCGGAACCTCCAAGTGGCCGCTCGAGTTGGTCGGCTCGGTGGCCTGCCAGTTGAAAATATCGCGCCCGGCGCTGCCGATGCCGATATGACTGAGGAAATTGCTCCCCGCCGGCTGTTCCGGCAGGCTCAACAACCCGCTTGCCGCCAGGAAGAAAATATCGGTGGCGTTGTTTGGCGAAAGGCTCAACGCGTTGGCAAAACTGAGGTTGGCCAGGGCAAAATCGCCGGCGGCCACGTAATTGGTGCCAGCCTCGAAATACTGCGTCGCGGTGGAGTCTGGAACAACGGACAAGACTGCTGTGGAACTGTTCGTGAAACCGTGAGAATTGGAAACCGTCACCGAATAAGTGCCGGCGTCCGCCAAAGCCACTGGGCTCACCGTCAAGATTGGGGAGTGCACACCGGAAAAATCGCCCCCTGTGGAAAGGGGAAAGTTGTTGAGCTGCCACTGATAGCTCAAAGGCGGGCTGCCGGAAGCAACGACGGTAAATGTGGCAGGAAGGCCAACCTGTGTCGGTGGCGCGTTGGCCGGTGGGGTGACAATGAATGGCTGGGCCGCGCCGTAGGTTGCAGTCGGACGATTGTCGTAAGAGGAACCAAAGCCAGTGTTGCCAGACAAATAATAGACGGTCGCGCTGTTGTCATTTGCGAAAACAGTCGTATCAGGGCTGGGGGCGTTGCCTTGGAAATAGATGCTGGTCAGGTTTGAACAATCATAGAATGCATATTCCTGAATGCTGGCGACACTGGAAGGAATCGTGATGCTGGTCAGGTTAGTGCAGAGATAGAACGACTCGACTCCAATGGTGGTCACGCCGTTTGAGATAGTGACGCTGCCCAGTCTCGGGCAGTCTCCGAAGGCGAATTCTCCCATGAGGGTGACGCCATTACCGATCGTGATGCCGGCCAGGCTCGTGCAATCATAGAACGCCTCATTTCCAATGCTGGTGACGCTGTTGGGGATCGTGACGCTGGTCAGGCCGACTCTTTCGAAAGCATAATCCCCGATGGCCGTGACGGTGCCGGGGATCGTGACGCTGGTCACTGTGACGGCGCCGAAGACTATGTCCTCACCATCGCCAATGCCTGTGACGGTCAGGCCGTTGATGTTCGTCGGAAAATTCACAGCGCCGCCCAGCCCGGTGTAATTGGTTATGGTGATGGTGACGCCGTCAGGATTCAGCATATAACCGAATTGGGATTGCACTTCCTCCACAGCCGGGAAGGTGGCAAAAGTGTTGCTCCAGCCGGCGGCGCCAGGCAGGTAATAAGAAATCACACCGCTGTCACCGCTGAATATAGTGTTATCGGCGGCGGGGGCGTTACCCTCGAAGTGCAAACTGGTCAGATTGGTGCAGCCATCGAACGCATAATCCCCGATGCTGGTGACGCTGCCGGGAATAGTGATGGTGGCCAGTTTGGGGCAGAGATAGAAACCATAGATCGCGATGTTGGTGACGCCGTTGCCGATTGTGGCGCTGGCCAGGCTGCTGCATTGATCGAACACGCCTTCTTGGAAGGAGATGACGCTGCCCGGAACCGTGACGTTGGTCAGGCCGCACATGGCGAACGCAAACACTCCGAGGTTAGTGATGCCGTTTCCGAGCGAGAGGCTGGTCAGGCTGATGCATTCATCGAACGCATCGTTCCCGATGCTGGCGACACTGCCCGGAATGGTGGCGCTGGCCAGACTGAAGCAGTCAGAAAACGCATACTGACCAATGGTGGTAAGGTTTGTGCCGACTGTGCCGAATATGACGTTTGTCAGGACGCTGCAATATTCGAACGCCCCACTTTCGATATTGGTGACGCTGCCCGGAATGGTGACGCTGGTCAGATTGTTATTGTCTAATAGAGCCTCCTGTCCAATTCCGGTGACGTTCAGGCCACTGATGTTGGTTGGAATGGTCACAATGCCGCCTGGCCCGCTGTAGTTGGTTATGGTGATGGTGGTGCCGCCGGCATTTGTCATGTAACCGAATTGGGATTGCGTGTCGTAAACCGAAACGTCATCCAGGAAAAATGTGCCACCATCGAGGTTGCCCGAAAACGCAAAAACAGTTGTGGTACTATTCGCAATAGCGGTGAAACTCCCCTCCGAATAGGTCCAAACCGGTGCATTTCCAGCAGTCTGAGTGAATCCGACGGTATCTCCAAAAGAGACGGAAACGCTTGAGTCCGGGCTGCTAAAACCATTGTTGGCAATCCAGAAGTCAATTAAATATGACTGCCCTGGCACCGTAGTGACTGATTGGCTTACCACGCCGGTATTGTTAACATTTACAAAAGCAGCAAAATCTGAATTGTAAGTAGGATCCTCTCCATCTTCAGAGACGCGTCCTGAATCACCGGCAAATGTCCATGCGGGCGAGTTTAACTCAAAGTTTGGATCAGTAATTAAGTTTTGAGCCTGACCGGCGCATACGACAAGCGCTGATGTTATGAGAGTCGTTATTTTGGCTTTGTTGATTCCAAATAATGTTCTGTTTGCTTCCATAAATGTTTGCATTGCTTCAGGATCTCCCACTTGGAATCTTGCCCTTCATTTGGATGGACTCGGTTCGGTGAGGCGTGGACGACGGGAATCATTGAAAGTCAGGGCGGACGCAAGAAAGGTGTTGGTCGTGCGCGGCGTGGTTTCGAGGATCACTTGGGCGCCTCGCGGCCCGGCCAGCTCCAGGGTGGCCTGCGGCGCCTGGACTTCGCCATCGCCGGAGACGAAACGGACGCCGCCAAGCAATTCCCAGCGGTCGCCAGCCCCACAGCGCGCCAGGCCGGCTTCCAGGCTTTTGCCGGGAGAGATCAGGAATTTGACCCGGCGCATTTCAATCCGCTGGCCGGCCTTGCTTCCCAGCCAACGCCGCAGGCAGGCCAGGCTGGCGAATGGGGCGGCTGTGTCCCGCGCTTCAATGGTCACGCCGTCCAGGACGCCGATGGGAAGAAATCCAATGCGGAAGAATCCTTTGTGCTGGTAGTCCATGAACGCCCGGTCCACGCGAACGATAATGGAGGGTTTGAAGGAGCCGATGGGGTAAAGAGGAATGACGGCACGTTGCAACGACATGCCTTGATGCAGCAGGTCGGAAACATTTTGCGCGCCCGCTTTCGTCAAAAGAAAACAGAGAAGGCACGCAAATATCTTGGCAAGTGTATTCTTCATTTCACCCTTGGAACCGCATCAGTAATTTTGCTAAAGAATCCGCACTTCAGTTCTAATTGATAGGGTGAATCACGACACAGACATCCTGATTTGTCAAGGAAATCCCAGCCAGTTTGACAACGGGTTTTTAGGGGAATTTTGCACTTTCCCCTTTGATCGGGATTGTTCAGACTTGTTCGGTTGAACGTGGAATCCAAGACATTAACGATTGCCGGGAGGACGTTTCCCTCGAGGCTTCTGGTTGGGACCGGAAAATTTGCCTCGCCCGAATTGATGCGCGACGCGCTGGCGGCCAGCGGCGCGTCCATCGTCACCGTGGCGCTGCGCCGGGCGGACCTGACCGGGCAGGGGGACCCTTTCGCCAATATCCTGGAATTCATCGATCCGAAAAAGTATCTGTTGCTGCCCAATACCAGCGGGGCCATGAACGCCGCCGAAGCTGTCCGCCTTGCCCGATTGGCGGTGGCGGCGGGGTTGCCCAATTGGGTCAAATTGGAAATTCATCCCGACCCTCGTTATCTACTGCCGGACCCGGTGGAAACCCTGGCCGCCACGGAAATCCTTGTCAAGGAAGGCTTCACGGTGCTGCCCTACATCAATGCCGACCCGGTGCTGGCCAAGCGCTTGCAGGACGTGGGCGCCGCCACCGTCATGCCGCTCGGGTCGCCCATCGGCTCCAATCGCGGTTTGGAAACGCGCGGACAGATTCGGATCATTATCGAGCAAGCCACCGTGCCGGTGGTTGTCGATGCCGGCATCGGCGCGCCCAGTCACGCCGCCGAAGCGATGGAAATGGGGGCGGACGCGGTCCTGGTGAACACCGCGATTGCGGTGGCCAATGATCCTTGCCGGATGGCGCGCGCCTTTCAGGCGGCAGTCCAAGCCGGACGCGATGCTTTTGAAGTCGGATTGGGCGCTGCCCAGACCGGGGCGGACGCGACGAGTCCATTGACAGCATTTTTGAGTTAGTCTAACAACTCGATTCCATTGAAACATAAACTACAAACTTCGAACCCGACCGCGCCGCGAAGACTTTCCAGCGCGCGCATCGGCCAATTACTGAAAGCAGCCGGCCGCGCCCGCATTTTAGTCCTGGGCGATGTCATGCTGGACCATTTTCTTTGGGGGACGGTGGGGCGCATTTCGCCCGAAGCCCCCGTGCCGGTGATTGATTTCGACCGCGAAAGCTACGTTCCGGGCGGCGCGGGCAACGTCGCGCACAATCTGGCTGATTTGCAGATCGATACCGAACTGCTGGGCGCGATCGGGCACGATGAGTCCGCCGCGCGCTTGAAAGAAGTCCTCAAGCATGATCGCATCGGCTGCAACGGACTTCTCAAGTGCAGGAATCGAACGACCAGCATCAAAACGCGCATCATTGCCCATCGCCAGCAAGTGGTGCGGGTTGATCGTGAGAGCCGATCCAATATTGACGAGGCCACCACATGCCGCCTGCTGGCTGAACTGGAACACGGCCTTAAAACGGCGGATGCGGTGATCTTGTGCGATTACGCCAAGGGCGTCATTACCCAGCAGGTGCTCGACGAGGTGAAGGCGCTTTGCCGGCGGCGCGCCGTCTGGCTCAGCGTGGACCCCAAGCCCTCGCATCTTCTCGATCTTGCGGGCGTCTCCCTGCTCACGCCCAATCGCAAGGAGGCTTTTGAACTGGCCGGCGTGCTGGACGATGCCCGGGCGGGAGCGCCTGAGCAGGACGCGGCGCTGTTGCGGGTGGCGGATAAATTGCTGGCTGACCATCAGCCGGCGCTGCTGCTCGTCACCTTGGGAGACCAGGGAATGCTCTTGTGTCAGCGCGATCAAGAGCCGTTCCATATCCCGACCATGGCCCGCGAGGTTTTTGATGTGTCCGGCGCGGGGGACACGGTCATCGCCTCCTTTACGCTGGCGATTGTGGCGGGGGCGTCGCCCCTCGAGGCGGCGATTTTCTCCAATTACGCCGCGGGCATTGTGGTGGGCAAACTCGGCACCGCCACGGTCACGCCGCAGGAATTGCTGCAGATTGTGCGCCGGGAAGAGTTGCTTCGATGAACGCGCGGAAGATCACGGCCGAAATCATTCGCGCCATGAAAGGACGGGAACGCATCGCCGCGCTGACCGCCTACGATTTTGCCATGGCGCAATGGCTGGATGCGGCGGGCGTTCCGTTGCTGCTGGTGGGGGATTCGCTCGGCATGGTTGTCCTGGGCTATCCGGACACAACGCACGTCACAATGGAGGACATGGAACATCACATCCGGTCCGCCGCCCGCGCCAAACCCGCAGCCTTGCTGGCCGCCGATATGCCCTTCAACAGTTGCCTCACCGTGGAGGCGGCCCTAAAGAACAGCCGCCGCTTGCTGGCCGCAGGGGCCGAAGCCGTCAAGGCCGAAGGCGGACGCAACATCCTGTCTCAAGTGCGGGCCATCATCGCCGCCGGCATACCTTTCCTCGGACATTTGGGAATGCTCCCGCAGAATGTAGTGGTGGAAGGCGGTTACCGCATCAAAGGAAAAACCCCGCAGGAACGATCCGACTTGTTGGCCGACGCTCTCGCCCTGTCTGAAGCGGGCGCCTTCGCCATCGTGCTCGAATTGGTCACCTCGCCAGTGGCCCGCGAAATCACCGCCAAAATCCCCATCCCCACCATCGGTATCGGGGCCGGCCCGGATTGCGACGGGGAAATCCTGGTCACCACCGATCTGCTTGGCACCTCGCCAGGCAGCGTGCCGCGACATGTCAAAAAACACTGGCATTTCGCCGAACAAATGAGCGCAGCGGTGATTGAATGGAAAGCCGGCGTCATCCGGCCTGACCGGCAGGATTGATAGGCAAGTCTGAAGATGGGGGGATACAGGCTCCTCCCTGTTTTCGGTGGAATAGCCAGGGCTTGTACATCAATGTTTCGTATGGTCCCTTCTTATCAATCCCGAAGGCATTGCGTCATTCAGCCCAGGGTTGCCCGATTCCGAGAGGGCTACCCTGGGTAACATCGTTTAAGTTCCACAACCCTGAAAGGGTTGAATATCAAACTCTTACGAGCACATTCAAACCCGCGTCAAATTCGCCTGAGAACCCGCTGCCGAGTCTGAAGCCTCCATAGCCGTCCCATTCTTCCCATCCCCTCACCGAAAGCCTGTCGCCCCAGTGCCCGCCCGATTACAAAATTAGTTTAAAATAATTGTTGTTTCAAACAATATCTATGTTATTGTTGTATCCTGAGTATCTCCTAAATATGGCCATGATGAAAAACTGAAACAGCGAGCCAACCCAAATTATGAACACCCGCAACGGCAAAATCGCCCATCTGCCCCGCTCCATCCGCGACCTCTTGAACGAGCGCCTCGACCGCTCCCAACCCGCCTCTCAAATCCTCCCCTGGCTCAACGGCCTCGAAGAGGTCCAG